>JAZRUE010000001.1:0-7887 GCA_045652345.1 Faecousia sp.
GGTCTTTTTTAATGCATAATGCAAAATGCACAATGCACAATGAAGGAGTGTCAGTAAGCAAGCTTACTGACACGTATTTCAATCTGTCGGCTTTGCCGACACAACAATTATCCATTCAAAAAGCAGCTCTCTACTGAGAGCTGCTTTTTGTTATGCATAAGGTCTAAACTTGGGATACACGCCAATCTTGTCGGGGGTGTGTTCCGGCAGCTGATAGATATCGTGGCCGGGGAAGTTGTTGCCCTCCACCAGACAAGGGCCATCGGGGGTAAAGGCAATATCCCAGCCCACATAGGCCATTTGGGGGATTTCCTTTGCTGCCCCGTGAACCAAAGCAATGGCCTTTTCCCAATCCGGGAACTGGAAGCCCTTGATGGGGGTTCCGGTCATGGGATGCTCTGCGTACAGGGTCTTATTCTTGTCAATGGCCTTGTCCAGCACGATGCCGGTCTTTTCATCCACCGGCACCACCATGCCGCCGCTGTTGAAATTATCCACATGGCGGCCGCCATTACCGATACGGAAATAGGTGCAGACCAGGTGCGGCTCTCCCTCGTGCAGAATGGTAACTGCCCGGACGGTGTTGATGGCGTGGGGATAGATGGCGGAAACCGCCGGATGCTGGGTCAAAAGTTCTTCCAGTTCAAAATTGCCGCCCAAATTCAAAAGATAGGCAAGGCAATCTTCCCGGCTGGAAAAATCGGCCACATGCAGTTTTTCAATGCCCTTGCCGCAAGCGCCATCCACCGGCTTTGCGACGAAAACGGGATGCTTTTCCAAAAAGGCAAGGATTTCTTCCCTGGTTTCTTCCGCCACCTTCACGAAATCCCGGCGAACATACTGGGAAAACCGGGTGTTGAAGTCCAGCTTGCTGATAAATACCCCTGCATAGTTGGGATCGTTGTACTTTTTCACCAGAGCATCGTTCCGGCCACGGGTCAGGCAGGTATCCCGCTGTTCGTGGGTCATATTGTACATTTCAAACAGATCATAGTCCATGTAGCCTGCCCCGTATTTTACGGCGCAGTCCTTCATATCCCGGAAGATGGACAGCCGGGATTTGCCGGTTTTCTTATGGATGGCGTTGATCTTTTTCAGCATAGCCCCGTAGTTCATCTGAAAAAGCCGCTTAAACACATAGCTAAGGTTTCTCATTGGATACTTCCTTTCAGTTCTTCCGCCAGTTGCCGCATACCTTCCGGGTCTGCCTTGCAAACCTTCCGGTCGTAGGTGAGCAGACCATTGATCTCCTCTTCCACGTCGCAAAGCTGGGTCAGAATGCAGGCACAAAGGCCCTTTTGGACGGCGGGCAGAATCTTTTCCCGGTACAGTCCTTCCAGATCTGTCCGGAAGGCTTCCAAAGTCTTGCAGCTGCGGTAGCCGTAGGACTTATCCGGGCAGAACAGATGGTCTGCCACCGGGAAGCAGTAGCCGCCGCACTCGCTGAGCACCAGAGGCTTCTCCCCTGCCTGCAATTTTTTGAAAGAGCCGAAGTAGATGTGCAGACTTTCCACATCCGTATCTGCCCCCCGGAACCAGCCGGAGGTGGTGTCGATAAACCGGGAATCATCCAGATTCCGGAGCCGCTCATAGGCTGCATCGGCGCAGAACTGGCCCCAACCTTCGTTGAATACGGTCCAGTAGCAGATGCAGGGGTGGTTTTTCAGTTGGGCGACGGTCCGGTCCAGGCCCTCGTAAAAGGCCTTCCGGGTGGGAAGATGCTTGTGGGAGCGCAAATCGCTTTTCTGCTGAATACCGATGGTAGGCAGCACCGTATCCCGGAAGAAGCGATACTTGCTGTTGTTTACCATATCCTGGAAAACGATCATACCCAGCCGGTCGCAGGCGAAATAGAAGGCCTCCGGCTCCACTTTGATATGCTTGCGCAGGGTGTTAAAGCCCAGGCGCTTCATTTCCATAATATCCTGCTCGTAGGAAACCTCGCTGGCAGGGGTGTAAAGGCCGTCGGGCCAGTAGCCCTGATCCAGCACGCCGTGGAAGAAGTAGGGCTTTCCGTTCAGGCACAGACGGGGAATTCCCCCGATCACCTTGGTTTCCAGGGTGCGCAGGGCAAAATAAGAGCCAATGGCATCCTCTCCGCACTGCAAAACAAAGCTGTAGAGCTTGGGATGCTCCGGGGACCAGGGCTCCGGGGATTCCGGACGGAGGGTGCATTTGCCGTCCACCACCGGGATTTCCTTGCCTTCAAAGTAGGCAGTGCCGCTGAGGGCGGGCGTCAAGGTGACGGTGGCTTCTTCCAGGGTCACGTCGATTTTCAGGTCCTGAATATGGCTTTCCGGCACACATTCCATCCAAATGGTTTGCCATACGCCGGATACGGGGGTGTACCACATGCCGCCCCGCTTCAGGCACTGCTTGCCGTAGGGCTGGGTCTTATCCCGCAAATCGTCTTTCACCCGCAGAGTCAGGGTCATTTCCTGGGCGGCATCATCGGTAATATCCAGGGTAAAGGCGTGGTAACCGCCGGAATGTTTGCCCATGATCCGGCCGTTGACAAACACTTCTACCGTTTGATCCACCGCACCGAAGTGGAGCAGCAGACGGCCGTTCAGGAAACCATCCGGCAGGGTGACCTGCTTTCTGTAAAAGAGGAAAAGCTCCTCCCCATAATGCTCCCCAATGCCGGAAAGAAGGCTTTCCGGGCAGAAAGGCACCAAAATTTCCTGATGATAAGTCCGGGGGAACTGTTTGCCCTTTTTGGCGGCAAATTCCCACTTGCCGTTCAAATTCAAATAGGATTCCCGCCGCAACTGGGGACGGGGATATGCTTGCCAGGGCGTATCCTGCAGGCGCTCGCCCAGGTCGGTATATAAATTACAAATGGTAGCAGCCATGTTGTTTCTTCCTCTCTCAAAGGGTAGAGCGATAAATCCAAACGCGTTTTACAAAGGGCGGTTTATTGCTCTATCTTCGTTAAAATACTTGCAAATACACAAACTATTTGCTGCGTTTTGTGCCTTTCGAGGCACACCAAAATCAGCCGCTTTAAGGCGTGTTCGGCTTTGCCGCGCTACCCTTATAGGTAAATCTGCGCATCAGAAGGCCGTCCTTTTCCACGGTTTCCGTCCACATGGACACCGGGCGAACCCAAACATCCTTTTCCCCGTAAAGGGCCCGGTACAGCACCATTTTTTCCAAAGTTTCCGAGTGGGTAACGATGCCGATCAGCTCATATTCCCCGCCTTTGAAGTGGCGGTAAATGCCTGGTTTCAAATTCTGTTCCATAGCAATTTCTCCTATATATGTTCTACCTATTAGCATACCATTTTCCGGGAAATATGTCAACCAATCGGGGGCTTCCCAAAATGGTTTTTCCGGTTGAAAAACAAGGAAAGAAGTGCTATACTGTAGGTACTGTAAATTGGGAAAGTGCGGGTGGTTTGGTGATCGTAGCAATTTTGGCAGTGCTGCTGGTTTTTCCTGCCTGCAATTTGCTGACGGGACTGCCGGAATGGGGCATCCCGCTGCTCTATGCCGCCATTGCCGCAGTGGCGGAAGAATGTTTCTTCCGTGGGCTTGTTTTCACAAAGCTCCGGTCCAAAGGCCGCTATATGGCCGCCCTGGTAAGCGCCGGCGTTTTTGCCCTTTTGCATCTTCTCAATTTGTTCTCCGCTCCTGTTTGGTATACCCTTTTGCAGGTGGGGGCTGCCTTTAGCGTGGGCTTCGCCTTTGCCGGTGTCCTTTGGAGAACAAAAAAACTTTGGCTCTGCATTCTGGGCCATTTGCTCATCAACCTGACCGGTCACGAAATCCTATCTTCCTGGTCGGTGGGGGCAACTGCTTTTTGTATACTTTTATATGCAGGTCTGGGCCTGCTGCTTTTAAGAAATAGAAACGAGGTGCTGTTATGAGATTGTATATTGACCCGGGTACGGGTAGTATGCTGTTTACTATTTTGATTGGCGTTTTGGGCGCAGCCTTTTATTCTTTACGGATGCTTTTCATCAAATTGCGCTACCGGATCGGTGGCGGCAAGGCAGAAGAACTGGATCGGAAGATTCCCATTGTGATTTTCTCCGATGGCAAGCAGTACTGGAAGATCTTTAACCCCATCTGCCGGGAACTGAGCGCACGGGGTCTGGAAGTGGCCTACTACACCATGTCCGAGGATGATCCGGTGCTGAAGGTGGACCTGCCCGGCCTGAAGGCAGAGTTTGTGGGTGCGGATAACCGTGCTTTTACCAAAATGAACTTCCTGAAAGCCCATATCATCCTTTCCACCACCCCCGGCCTGGATGTGTACCAGTGGAAGCGCTCCAAGGGGGCTGACTTCTATGTCCATATCCCCCACGCCCCCAATGATATCACCTTGTACCGTATGTTCGGTATCGACTATTACGATGCTATTTTGCTCTCCGGTGACTATCAGATGGAGCAGATCCGTCAGCTGGAAGCAAAGCGGGAACTGCCTGCCAAGGAACTTTTGAAGGTGGGTATCCCCTATATGGACGATATGGCAAACCGCCTGGAGGTAGAAGGCCCTGCGCCGGAGCATGCGCGGACAGTTTTGCTGGCACCTTCCTGGGGTGACAGCGCCTTGTTCGGCGTTTACGGCGGCAAGATCATTGAAAAACTGCTGCAAACCGGCTACCACGTGATCGTCCGTCCCCACCCCCAGTCCTTCAAGTCCGAGAAAGAGTTGATGGAGAAGCTGATGACCCAGTTCCCCGAATCCGAGAACCTGGAATGGAACCAGGATAGCGATAACTTCGATGTGCTGCGTCGCAGCGATATTCTGATCTCCGACTTCTCCGGTGTCACCTTCGACTTCTCCCTGATCTACGATAAGCCGGTGATCTACACCAACCCCAACTTCGATGTGGCTCCCTATGATGCCTGGTGGATCGAAGATCCGCTGTGGACCGCCACCGTTCTGCCCCGGATTGGCGCAGAACTGACGGAAGACAAGATGGACAGCCTGAAAGAGCTGATTGACACCTGCATTGAAGATCCCCGCTATGCTGAGGGTCGCCGCACCGTAAAGGAAGAAACCTGGGCAAATCCCAACGGCGGTGCCAAGGCCGTGGCGGATTACCTGGAACAAAAATTACTGACCTTAATCCAGAGAAAGGAGGGCTAATATGTCGTTTATGTATATCTTGGAAACGATTTTCATCGGCCCTCTGAAGCTGGTCTTTGAAATCATCTACTCTCTGGCTCTGCGTTTCTTGGATGACCCCGGTCTTTCCATCATCGCCTTGAGCCTGGCTATGAATATCCTGGTTCTGCCCCTTTACCGCCGGGCAGATGCCATGCAGGAAAAGGCCCGGGATACGGAAAATAAGCTGAGCCGTGTGGTAACCCACATTAAAAAGACCTTCTCCGGCGACGAGCGGATGATGGTTTTGCAGACCTACTACCGGCAAAATAACTATCGGCCCACCGATGCCCTCCGGGGTTCTGTGTCCCTGCTGCTGGAAATCCCCTTCTTTATGGCTGCCTACCAGTTCCTTTCCAGTATGCACTCCATGAACGGCGTTTCCTTTGGCCCCATTGCGGACCTGGCAAAGCCGGACGGCCTGCTGACCATTGGCGGCTTCACCATCAATGTGCTGCCTGTTTTGATGACCCTGATTAACGTCATCTCCAGCGCCATCTATCTGAAGGGTTTCCCCCTGAAGACCAAGATCCAGCTGTACGGTATGGCTGCCTTCTTCCTGGTGTTCCTCTATAACGAGGCCTCCTGCCTGGTATTCTACTGGACGCTGAATAACCTCTTTAGCTTAGGCAAAACCATTTTCTATAAGATCAAGAACCCCAAAAAGGTCCTGGGCGTTGCCCTGGCAGTTTGCACTTTGGGCCTTTCCTTGCTGGCAAAGAGAATGCTGGATGCTTACCGGGCAAAGTTCGGCAAGCCCACAGAATACAAGCCGGATAAGAAGATGTTTGTCCTGGCTTGCCTGGCTCTGGCTCTTCTCACCGGCTTTATGATTCCCGCTTCCGTGATCGGCAGCTCTCCTTTGGACTTTGTGGATAGCTTTAGCGATCACCATCCCATCAATTATGTGATCAGCGCCGGTGCTTACGGCTGCGGTTTCTTCCTGGTTTGGCTGCCGGTATTCTACTGGCTGGCAAACGACAAGGGCAAGGTCATTATGACCCGCCTGGTGTCTGTGGCGGCAGTGATCGCCCTGGTCAACAGCCTGTTCTTCGGCAACGGCCTGGGCACCATCTCCAATAGCCTTTCCTATGACGATGGCCTCTACTACAGCGGTATGGAAAAACTCCTGAACTTGGGTGTTTGTGCCATCTTGCTGGTGGGCGGTTGGCTGTTAGCTTCCAGAAAAAAGAAAATTATGTCCGGTGTCCTGGCGGTTGCCATTATGGGTGCTGTGGTTATGACTGGCTGGAACGGCTATCAGATCGTGGACAAGGTCAGCAGTGTGGAGCGGCTGGATAACCAGGAAGCCCCCTCTTTCCGGATCAGTAAGACCGGCAAGAACGTGGTGGTGATTATGCTGGACCGGGCAGCAGGTCAGTTTATGCCCTATTATGTGGCGGAAAATCCGGAACTGGCAGAAAGCCTGGCGGGCTTCACCTACTATGAAAATGTGATTGCTTACGGTGGCCACACCAATTTCGGCGCGCCTCCCCTGGTAGGTGGCTATGAGTACACCCCCGTGGAAATGAACAAGCGGGATGAAGAATCCCTGGAAAAGAAGAACGATGAAGCCTTGAAAGTGCTGCCCGTTCTGTTCCACAACAACGGCTATGAGGTAACAGTCTGCGATCCTCCCTACGCCGGCTACGAATGGAAGCCGGATCTGAGCATTTTTGACGACTATCCGCAGATCGACACCTATATCACCAAGGAATACTTCAAAACAGACGCCCAGCGGCAGTCGGAAATTTCCAATAACTACCGGAATTTCTTCTGCTTCAGCCTGATGCGGTGTCTGCCGGCGGCCACCCAGAGATTTATGTATGAAAGCGGTCGCTACCATCAGGAGTACACCGCCGATCCGGAATACGCATTCTTTAATCAGACCGCCAACAGCCTCTACCAGGCAACCGGTATGAACGGCAGCTTTATGGATAGCTACTCCGTGCTGCAGAACCTGACCGGGGAAAAGGGTATGACCCAAATCACCTCCGATGATGTGAACACCTATCTGTTCCTGGCAAACGAAACGGCCCACTCTCCGGTGCTGCTGCAGCTGCCTGAATATAAGCCCTCTCAGCTGGTGGATAACTACAAGTTCGCAAACAAAGAGTTTAAGGATGCCCAGGGCAACGTCCTGCCCGTGGAGAACATCACCCAGATGGGTCAGTATCACACCGGTATGGCCATGATCCTGGAGCTGGCAGAATGGTTTGATTACCTGCGGGCCAACGGCGCCTATGATAACACCAAGATCATTCTGGCGGCTGACCACGGCTACGACCTGGGTCAGGTGGAAGAACTGATCCTGAATATGGGCAACGGCGAACAGGAAGACTGCGGCTTCTACTATCCCTTGCTGATGGTCAAGGACTTCGGCAGCAATGAACCCTGGCAGATCTCCCAGGAGTTTATGACCAATGCGGATGTTCCCACCCTGGCCACCAAGGATGTGATCGAGAACCCCGTGAATCCCTTTACCGGCAAGCCCATCAACTCCGATGAAAAGTACGCCCACGCCCAGTATATTATCCTTTCCCGCCAGTGGAGCGCGGATATCAACAACGGCAATACCTTTATTGCCGACAAGTGGGCAGCGGTCAGCGGCGACATCTTTGACCGAGACAGCTGGTCCTTCTATACCGAAAGCGTCGTGCTGAAAGACCACGCATTTCCTCAATAAAAGATAAAAACCACCGGAAAGCGATAGCATTCCCGGGGGTTTTTGGTTTTTTTTTGATAATTCTTTGTTCGTGGGCAACCCC
>JAZRUE010000002.1:0-3475 GCA_045652345.1 Faecousia sp.
GCCAACATGACCCGTCCGCCCGATGCCAGACAGTGCGGGCAGCGGTAATTCCTATATATAATGTATAGGGATTACAGCTTTATCTCTATCTCAACACCAGCAGGCAGGTCCAGGCTCATCAGGGCCTCGACGGTCTTCTGATTGGGGTTGAGGATATCGATCAGTCTCTTGTGGGTTCTGCGCTCGAACTGCTCACGGCTGTCCTTGTACTTGTGAACAGCGCGAAGGATGGTAACAACTTCCTTCTTGGTGGGCAGGGGGATGGGACCGGAGACGGAAGCGCCGTTGCGCTTAGCGGTGTCTACGATCTTTGCCGCACTGGAGTCGATCAGCTGATGATCGTAAGCCTTCAGGCGGATGCGAATCATTTGGTTTGCCATGGTTTGTTTTCCTCCTTGAATTTCGTACTCAGTTTGCTTGGTTTTGGCTGGGTACGGTCGAACTGTTTTTCGTTCACGCTACCGTGCGTATCACTCTGAGCCAAGAAAAATGGCCGACGCAAGGCCGACCTTTCTCCTGTCGCAGCGATATACGCAGCGCAAACAGGACAGTTCAGCCGCCCGATGACCGGACATACTCCGCAGAAGTTACCGCTTTTTAGGCGCAATCTCCTGCATCATCGCAGTGCGCGCATAGTTTCCCTACACACGCTCGAATATAATAACACTACAAAACCTATTTGTCAACATAATTTTTTCAAAAAATATAAAAATTTTTTACTGCAAAAAGCGAGTGTTTTCAACAAAAAACACTCGCTCTTCTTTTACTTTTTATGGTGCAGAACGCACTTGTTCTCCCCCACTTCCAACACCCAATCGCTATTCTCCATAGGTGCCGATTTGTGGGTGACGGCAATAAAGGTTTTATTTTGCAATTCCTTGAGCCGCTGCAGAACCATTTTTTCTGTTTCCGGATCCAGCGCGGAGGTGGCCTCATCCAAAAGAAGAATGGGTGCCTGGGACAAAACTGCACGGGCAATGGAAAGCCGTTGTGCCTGACCTTCAGAAAGACCGGCGCCACTTTCGCCCAGCACTGTATCCAAGCCCAAAGGCAACTCCTTTAAGAAAGCATCCATACCGCTGACATATACAGCCTGCCGGAGTTCTTCTTCCGTAGCTTCCGGCCGGGTCAATAGCAGATTTTCCCGGATTGTCCCGCTAAGCAGCAGATTTCCCTGGGGAACATAGGCAAAGAGGCTCCTTGTGGTTGCATCCACGGTGATGCCCTCTCCTCCGTTTTGGATTGTCAGGCTCCCCTGCTCCGGCTGCAAAACGCCCAAAAGAAGTTTTAAAAGGGTGCTCTTGCCAATACCGGATTGACCCGCAACCACACCAAAAGTGTTTTTAGGCAGATAAAAGGAGGCATTTTCAAAAATCGGATCCCGATCATAGCTAAAGGATAGTCCCTTTGCCTCGATGCCTTGCATCTTTTCATAAACCATGGCGCCATCCGTACGGGCTTTCTGCCGTTTTCCAACGCCTTCCAGTTCCATCAACCGTTCCGCTGCAGCGCAAAGTGCCACATACTGAGGCATAATGCCGGATAGATTTACAAACGGCCCCCGCAACTGGCCTACCAACTGGCTTACTGCTGTCAAAGTGCCAAAAGTCATGCCGTTTCCGTTATAGATGCCTACCGCACACCACACCAACGCGCCAAGCGCCGCTCCATAGGAAAGAACATTCATGCAGGTGCTGCTCACAACGGAAATGTTCTTCCGCTTTCTCTGGAGTGTGTATCGGTTTTCCAGCAGCACATCCGCCCGACTCTCTACTTCTTCGGAAATATCCATTGCCTGCACAAACAGCAGTTTTTCCAGGGTCTCCTGCATAAATCCGGAAGACTTACCTTCCGCTATTGCCACTTCCTTATGCAGATGCTTCAGTCGCCGCCGTAAAAGGCCGGTTGCCAGCACCACCATAAGGCCGGCACACACCACAATCAAGGCAAGCCAGGGTTCGAGCAGGGCCAAAAAGACCAGAGCACCTATCAAACGAGTCATCATTCCTGCAACACCGGGAAGCAGTGACACTACGCTACCGGTGACAATGCGCACATCATTGTTCAGCCGATTCAGCAATTCTCCGGTGTGATAGGCAGAAACCATCCGATAATCGCCACCTAAAAGGCGGTGAAGAAAATGGACTTTCAAATCTCTGTCGATTTGTGCCGTTAATTTCTCTTGCAAATGCCGATCCAGCATATGGGTACCGATGATGCTCAAAATCAAGAGACACTGGGCAACGCAGGCATAGGTGAGCTGCGCACCGTCTCCGGCTTGGGCGCTGTCAATAATCCAGCGGGTACCAAGTGCAAACAGCACAACCAGCAACGCAGTAATAATATGGGTTGCCGTCATCAGCAGCAGCGCGCCTTTGCGCTTATGAATCCGGCGGGAAATCCAGGCAATCGGTGTTTTCTTTCTCATTACCGGCTGCCCTCCTTTTTTATTCAATAATATATGCCGCCACAATCTGACCGTAATAAGCGGTGTGATAGTCCCCTTCCGGATAATACCGGGCAGTATTTTCTTCGTTCACTGCCTTGGGATCCTGATCCTGCTTGTAGATCACTTTGCACTCTAAGGTGAGGGGCAATTCCCGGATACCGGGCACATCTACCACCTTGCCATCTTCCAGATGCAAATCAAGCTCCGCGATCTTGTCCATATCCCGGCCAGACTTGGTGCCGCAGATTTTCAGAATGTCCCTATCAATGGCGCCCATGGGTACATTGATGGTAAATTCCGGATGTTTATCCAGCATTTCCTTGGTGTAACGGCTTTCCCGGACAAAAACGGTGTAAATGGGCTTGCCCCATTCAATACCAATCGTACCCCAGCCAATGGTCATAGAATTAACTTTGTCGCCAACCTTTGTTGTTACCAAAATACCTTTTCCGGTCTGTTCACAAATATGACCGGCATATTCCCATACATTGATGTCCTTTTTCACAGAATCCCCTCCTATACATTATATAATATTATCATAGCGGTAAACCATTCATATTGCAACCCCGATTTTAGTGAATGGATAATGACCGCACCATCGGGGATTCTAAAGGGGCAATATCGGTAATGCAAGAATACGGAATGTAAGTATATGCCCCTTTAGCCGTCTGGAGAGTCCGGGAACCATACGGAAGGTTCCCGGGCGCTCTTTGGTACTTTCTTGCGAGAAAGAAAGTACAATACTCCTATGCAGTTAGAAATTAACTCAAACCGACTATAGAAAATGCAAAAAGGTCCTCGGCAGGGAACCGTCTCTATTACATACGGAGTATTAACGCAAAGAAAACCCCACCACAAATGTGGTGGGGTTTGTGTTCGCGTTACCTATCTTCCCGGGCAGTCGCCCGCCAAGTATTGTCGGCGCAGATGAGCTTAACTTCTGTGTTCGGGATGGGAACAGGTGGACCCTCATCGCAATCAACACGAACTATATAGGCAAAAGCTTTTATGCTCTTACTTTCTTTT
>JAZRUE010000003.1:0-22750 GCA_045652345.1 Faecousia sp.
TCCTGTTCCTGCCCTACTATAAGAAAATGCTGGAGAATCCTGCCATCCAGACAGAACTGGTGACCCAGTTCCATGTAGGTCTTGGCTGGCGTCAACAGTATGCGGGCATCTACCGGGTCACCAACCGGAAAGACAAGGTGCAGGTATATCTGGTGGACAATCTCTACTACTTCGGCGGACGGGACGGAGCTATCTACGGCCAGATCGACGATGCCGAGCGGTACGCCTACTTCTCCAAAGCCTGTCTGGATGCTCTGGTGACCATGGAATGGATCCCCGATGTGATCCAGTGCAACGACTGGCAGACTGCCCTTGTGCCTACCTTCCTGAAGGCTCGCTACTCCAGTCTGTTCCCCAATACCCGGTGTATGTTCACCATTCACAATGTGGAATATCAAGGCTGGGCCTACGGGGACTTCTTTGACGATGTGCTGGCACTGCCCTGGGAATACCGCAGCTGCCTGGATATGAATGGGGCGGTGAACCTGATGAAAGGCGCCATTGAAACGGCAGATATGGTGACCACCGTTTCCGAGACCTACTCCAAAGAACTGATGTATCCCTACTATGCCCACGGCCTGGACAGTGTGCTAAGCGGCAACGCCTGGAAACTGACCGGCATCACCAACGGCATTGATGTGGGTACTTTCAATCCTGCCACCGACCCGGCTCTGCCTGCCCACTACAGTGCCAAGGCATTCCTCCGGGGCAAGGCAAAGTGCAAAAAGGCCCTCCAGGAAGAAGTGGGTCTTCCCCAGCGGGCAGATGTACCCCTTATGGTCATGGTTACCCGGCTGGCGGGTCACAAGGGTCTGGATCTTCTGTGCCACATTGCCCGCCGGCTGATGTGGGAGGAAGATTGCCAGCTGCTGATTTTAGGCACCGGTGAACCCCACTTTGAGCAGTTCTTCCAGGGTCTTGCCCGGGAGTTCCCCGATCGGGTGGCTGCCAAAATCACCTTCAACTTAGGTCTGGCTTCCCGGATCTATGCAGGCGGTGACATCTACCTGATGCCCTCCAAGAGTGAGCCCTGCGGTCTGAGCCAGATGAATGCCATGCGCTACGGCACTGTGCCCGTTGTTCACGCCACCGGCGGCCTGAAGGACACCGTTCCCGGCGTAGATGAAACCGGTGAAAACGGTCTTGGCTTCACCTTCCAAAGCTACAATGCCGATGACTTTATGGGCGCGATCTTGCGTGCCATCCATCTGTACCGGGATGACCCGGCTGCCTGGAAAGCCCTGCAAAAGCGGGATATGGAACAGGACTTCAGCTGGGACAAGCCCGCCGGGAAGTATATGGATATCTTCCAAAAGATGTTACAGTAATAAAATCCCCCGCAAGCCACTGCTTGCGGGGGTTATTTTATTTATTTGCCAGTTGTTTCCATTCGGTGGGGGTCATTCCACATTCCCGTTTGAAAACCCGGGCAAAGTACTGGGGATTTTCATAGGAGAGTTTTGCTGCAATTTGGGTGATGTTATAGCGGTCATCCCGCAATAGTTCCTTGGCCCGTTCCATCTTTTTTTCCATTGCAAAGCCTGCCAGGGTCTGCCCCGTATGCTCCCGGAACAAACGGCACAAAAACCCTCTGCTATAACCAAAGGCACGGCAAACTTCGTCGATTTTAACATTCTCCTCCCGGCGAATATGAATGTAATCTTTAATCGCGGAAACCAAGGGCTTTTCCTCTGCTATCGGGGGCAATATCGGGGTGTTTTCTTTCCGTTCTTCCTGACGGAGAAGGTAAATCAGTAATTGCTCCAAATAACTTTTAATCAGTTGCTCACTGCCCAGAGGGGCGTTTTTTCTGCGCCGTAGTTTTCTTAATCCCGGGTCATTTTTAGGGATATGATAGGTCTTCTCCGCCTCTTTAATAATGGAAGTCAGCAAGGATGTATGGAACTTGTTAAGGGTAGAGCAAAATCGCTCAAAATATTTCATGGAAAGCGAGGAGGAAACAAAGGAAATCACGAAAAAGTTGGGGGCAGACTGAAAGGCCCGGATCGTGTGAAACTCATTGGGGCGGTGAAAAATTAACTCTCCCTGGTTAAGAACGATCTTCTCCCCGTCCCGGCTGATACAAACGCATCCCTTATCCACATAGACCATTTCCCAGAAGTCGTGGCGCTCTCCGTCAAAAGTAAAGTCCTTGCCTACTTCGTAATAATGGATCGTCACGATCTTCGTCACATCCACCACCGTTTTCGGTCTGGTTTTGATATAGCCTTTTTTCATTGGATTCCTCCTGAGTGTACGATATTACACATATCAAGCACGAAAATGACTGTACGAAAATACACTACCCATCTACAATAATAACAGAATCCTATAAAAATGCAAGGAGGTTTTTCTATGAAGAAAGGTATTAGTATTTGGTCTTTCCCCCCTATGTCTTTGAAAGAGGCTTTTGCCCTGGCAAAGGATGCAGGCTTTGAGGGTGTGGAAGTGGCCTTGGACGAAACAGGCGAACTGAGCCTGACTACCAGAAGCGAGGAACTGCAGGCAATTAAGCAGCAGGCAGAAGATGCAGGCATTGCTCTTTACAGTGTGGCCTGCGGTCTGTACTGGAGCTACTGGCTGTGCAGCGAAGATGCTGCCGAACAGCAGAAGGCAAAGGGCATTCTGAAAAAGCAGATCGATGTTGCCGCTGAACTGGGCTGCCAGTCCATTTTGGTGATCCCCGGCTGTGTGAACGCAGAGTTTGCCGCCCCCGGCAGAGTAATGGACTACGATGTGGTCTACGAAAGAAGTCTGGCCGCCATCCAGGAAATGAAAGCCTATGCCGAGGAAAAGAAGGTGGAGATCGGCCTGGAGAATGTTTGGAATAAGTTCCTTCTCTCCCCCATGGAAATGCGGGACTTCATCGACAAGATAGGCAGCGACTATGTAGGCAGCTACTTAGATATCGGCAACACCCTGGCAAACGGCTATCCCGAGCAGTGGGTAAAAATTCTGGGCAGCCGCATCAAGAAAGTTCACTTCAAAGACTATCGGGTAGAAGCAGGCGGTCTCCACGGCTTTGTAGATCTGCTGGCAGGCGATGTAAACTATCCTGCGGTGGTGGAAGCTCTGGCTTCTGTTGGCTACGACGGCTGGGTCACCGCCGAGATGATCCCCAACTACAAATATCACACCCAAACCATTATCTACAACACATCCAAGTCCATGGATGCCATTTTAGGGAGGTAAGTATGATTCGAGTAGGTTTGATTGGCTGCGGCTTTATGGGCACTATGCACGCCAACTGTTATAAGGCGATCCCCGATGCAGAACTGGTGGCTGTTGCAGATATCCGCCCTGAAAAGGCACAGGAGATCGCAAATGGCACCGATGCCGTTATTTACGGTGACGGCAAGGATCTGATTGCCAATGCCCAGGTGGATGTGATCGACATCTGCCTGCCCACCTATCTGCACGCAGAATATGCCCTGCTGGCTATGGAGCAGGTGAAGTATCTGTTTGTGGAAAAGCCCGTTACCCTCACTGTAGCTGAGAGTGAAGCGCTCCTTGCAAAGAGCGCCGCCACCGGCTGCCAGGTGCAGGTGGGTCAGGTCATCCGTTTCTGGGATGAGTATGTGGCTCTGCGGGAAATCGTGGCGGAAGACCGCTACGGCAAGGTGGTAAACGCCAACTTCCGCCGCATCAGTCCCAGTCCCGATTGGGGCTGGAACAACTGGCTCCACGATGTTTCCCTTTCCGGCGGCGCTGCCCAGGACCTGCACATCCACGATGTGGACTATGTGCTTTCCCTCTTCGGTGAGCCTAAGGCGCTGTACTCCGTAAAGAACACCGAGGGCGAAGGCAACTCCTACATCAACACCCTGATGCAGTTTGACGGCTTCTGCGTAGGCGTGGAGGGCACTTGGGCTCTGCCTGCCTCCCACCCCTTCCAGGCTTCCTTCCGGGTAGTCTTTGAAAAGGCCGTAGTGGAAAACGACGGCGGCAAGTTTATGCTCTACACCAATGCCGGTGCCGAAGAGATCCGGCTCGAAAAAAAGGATATGGTTGCCAGCGGCGGTACCCAGGGCAACATCTCCGATTTGGGCGGCTACTACAACGAGCTTTCCTACTTTATCCAAAAGGCCGCTGCCGGTGAGCCCATTGCGCAGGCTTCCTTAGCTGACGGCGCAAAGAGTCTGAAATTCCTGCTGGAAAAGGAGCTTGTCTTCCATGCTTAAAGTCGGTATCGTAGGCTGCGGCAATATCTTTACGATGCACGCCACCAGTTGTGACTATCTTCCCAACGCCCAGCTTGTTGGCGTGTGTGACATCAAAAAAGACCGGGCAGACAAAGCAGCCGCAAAGTACAATGTGCCTGCCTACTATGATTACAAGGAACTCATAGATCCCAATAAAATTGATGTGGTACATATCTGCGTACCCCACTATCTGCACCCCATCATCAGCCGGTATGCTTTGGAGCAGGGTGTGAATGTGCTTTGCGAAAAGCCTATGAGCATCCGCTACGAGGACGGCGAGGCCAATGTGAAGCTGGCGCAGGAAAAGAATTTGCGCTACGGCATCATTTTCCAGTGCCGCTACAATGAGACCTCCCGTTTGGTAAAGGAAAATTTGGACAACGGCAAGCTGGGCAAGATCATCAGCGCCCGCTGCACCCTTACCTGGTGCAAGCCCGACTCCTACTATTCTCTCTCCGACTGGAAGGGCACTTGGGATAAAGAGGGCGGTGGTGTCATCATCGACCAGGCCATCCACTCCCTGGACCTTGCCAACTGGTTTATCAGCGATGAAATTGTGGAAGTACAAGCCCACCTTGCCAACCGCGGTCACTCCATTATGGAGGTGGATGACACCGGTGAAGGCTTTATCCGCTACAAAAACGGCGCAACGCTGGCCTTCTGGGCCATGAACAACTACGGCTGTGACGATCCCATTGAGATCCGTCTTTGCTGTGAAAAGGGCAGAGTGGTCATGAGCTATGACGATGCCCGTATTGAATTCAACGACGGCACGGTGCTCACCGCCCAAACCTCCACCGACGGCATCGAATACGAGGGCGGCAAGGACTACTGGGGCTTCCAGCATGTTCGGCAGATCGCCGACTTCTACAAAGCCGTGGAAGAGGAGCGTGACCCCACCATCAGCGGCAAGGAAGCGCTGAAGATCCAAAAGCTCATCTGCGCCATCTACGAAAGCGGCAGAACCGGTAAAATCCTTACTTTCTGATCTTTCTTTTTCCGGTTTTTCGTAGTAAAATATAGCTACCATTTCATAAGGAGATAACTTATGATCGTACGCATTTATTTTGGTTCCTATCGCAGTTAGAAAGTGGCTTTTTCATCCACTTTAACTAACTGAAAGGAACTGACTTATGAAAATCGAAAGAATTTCCGACTTGGAGCGGCAGTATGCCCTCCAGTCCCTGAATGGGCAGTTTGAAGCCCATAATAACTACAAGTTTGTCGTCCGCCTGGAAAAGGCCTTCGCCGAAAAGACCGGCACCAGGCATGCCGTTGGCTTCGTCAACGGCACCGCCACCTTACATACCGCATTGGAAGCCGCAGGCGTGGGCATTGGGGATGAAGTCATCGTCCCCCCTCTGACCATGTCCTCCACCTCTTTGGCGGTGCTGCAGGCCAATGCCGTTCCGGTGTTTGCGGATGTGGACGAAAGGACCTTCCTGATCTCCGCCCCGGAGATCGAAAAGAAGATCACCCCCAAGACCAAGGCCATCATCATCGTTTCCCTGTACGGCCTGATGCCGGACATGGATGCCATTATGGACATTGCCCGAAAGCACAACTTGGTGGTGATCGAGGACGATGCCCAATGCTTCCTTGGCAAATACAAGGGCAGAAATGCGGGCACCATCGGCCATATGTCCAGCTTTTCCTTCCAGGCCAGCAAGCATCTGACCTGCGGCGAGGGCGGTATGGTCACCACCGATGACGACCGTTTGGCGCTGCAGCTGCGCCGGATCTCCGGCCTTGGCTACGGCAGTATCACCATGGAAAAGGCCCGCATCACCAAGGACGATATCCAAGACCCCAAGTATGAGCGCCATGTGGCTTTGGGGTGGAATTACCGTATGAGCGATGTGGTAGGCGCTGTGGCCCTTGCCCAGACGGAGCGGATGGAAGAGCTTTGCGATATGCGTATGCGCTGCGGCAAGATCCTGGAGCAGGCTGCCGAGGGCTGCAACTGGCTCATTCCTCAATATACTCCTGAAGAGTGTGAGCACGCTTACTGGGCAGTGGTGATGCGGATGGTGAAGGAAGACATCACCTGGTATGACTTCCGGAAGAAGTTTATGGAGCTGGGTGGGGACGGCATCTACTCTGCCTGGCAGCTTTCCTATCTGGAGCCTGCCTTCCGCAACAAGCAGTTCCTTGGCAGAGAGGCCCTCTTCGACGGCTACGAATACGGCAGAGGGCTCTGCCCCGTGGCGGAAACGCTCCAGCCTCAGCTTTTGCAGTTTAAGACCAACTATTTTGACACAGACGAAGCCGAAGCGCAAGCAGAAATCCTCCGTAAGACCATCGCCTACTTTGACTGATGGAGATGCCTATGGACACGATTTTTTCTCTGAAAAACAAGAACGTCATCCTCACCGGCGGCTGCGGCAATTTGGGTCGGGTGATGGCCAAACACCTTTTGGATTTTGGAGCAAACCTCTTTATTGCCGCCCGAAACCCCAGTCCCATTCCGGAGCTGGAGGGGTCTGTACACTACATCCGGTGTGATTTGGAAAAAACCGAGGAAATTCAGAAGCTTTATGCCCAAGTGGAAGCCATTGGGGGCAGCGTGGATGTGCTGATCAACAACGCCGCCTTTGGTGGCGGCGCAGGCGGCAAGAAAATGGCCAAGACCCGTATGGAGGATTTCGACGACGAAACCTGGGTCTACGGCTTAGACGGCACGGTGGGCGTTACCTTCCGCTGCATCCGGGAAGTCATCCCCTATATGCGCAGAGCCGGCGGCGGCAAGATCGTGAACATCGGCTCTATGTATGGGTTGGTTGCCCCCGATCACTCCATTTATGGGGATACCGGCAAAAACAGCCCCGTTACCTATGGCGCAGGCAAGGCAGGCATCCTGCAGCTGACAAAGTATGCCGCTTCCTACCTGGCAAAGGACAATATCCGGGTCAACTGTCTGACCCCCGGTCCTTTCCCCCAGCTTTCCTCCGTAGAGCCGGACTTTCTGAAAATCCTGGAAAGCAAGACCATGCTGCATAGAACCGGCGATCCCAACGAGCTGGCAGGGGCGCTGATCCTGCTTTGCTCCGATGCCTCCAGCTTTATGACCGGCACAAATATTACAGTCGATGGCGGCTGGACCGCTTGGTAAAAAAGGGTGATCACTATGAACCACAACAAAATCTGGCAGCGCAACTATCATCAGGATCTGAACGTTCTACATGTAGGTTGTTTGCCTGATCACAGTTACTTCATTCCCTTTGAGGATACCCTCTCTGCCTGGGAAGGCACACGGGAAAACAGCAAGCGCTTTCTTAGTCTGTGTGGCACTTGGGATTTTCGCTACTATCCTTCTGTGGCGCTGGTTGAGGAAATCCAAAGCACCACCCTGGCAAAGGAAAAATGGGATACTATTGCAGTGCCTATGAGTTGGCAGATGGCCTTGGGAAAGGGCTACGATCTGCCCGCCTACCGGGATCTGGACTATCCCTTCCCCGTAGATCCTCCCTATGTTTCCAACACCAATCCTGCAGGTCTTTACAGAAAGGTCTTCACCGTTTCCAAGGAAACGCTGGAGAAACGAAATGTTCATCTGGTCTTGGAAGGGGTGGACTCCTGCTTCTATCTCTATGTAAACGATCAGTTTGTCGGCTATAGCCAGGTCAGCCATAGCACCAGCGAGTTTGATTTGATGCCCTATCTTAAAGTGGGCGAAAACGAGCTGAAGGTGCTGGTGCTGAAATGGTGCGACGGCACCTATTTGGAGGATCAGGATAAGTTCCGTCTTTCCGGCATTTTCCGGGAAGTATATCTGCTATGCAGGGATAAGGTCTGCCTGCAGGATCTGTATGTAAAGACCCGGTTGGACGAGACTTTCTGCCACGCTGAAATAATGGCAGAAGCTACCTTTACGGCAGACAAGGCATTTACCTGGCAGCTCCTTGCCCCCGACGGCAGTTGTATTGCCGAAGGCGCACAGCAGACTGAAAACGCCCGGGCAGTATGGTCGATCCCCGTGGAAAGCCCCTCTCTTTGGAGCGATGAAACGCCCTTCCTCTATGGACTTTTACTGACCTCCGGGGAGGAAGTAATCTGCCAGGAGATCGGCATTCGGGATTTCCGCATCAAGGGAAACGTTCTCTATGTGAACGGAAAAAGTGTAAAGGGCAAAGGCATCAACCGCCACGACAGCCACCCCGTCCTGGGTGCAGCCACACCTCCGGAACATATGCTCCGGGATCTTTACATTCTGAAAGCCAACAATATCAATATGGTCCGCACCAGCCACTACCCCAACGATCCCCGTTTTTTGCAGTGGTGTGATCGTTTAGGACTCTATGTGTGCAACGAAGCGGATCTGGAAGCCCACGGTGTAGACTATGTGGAAGGCTTTGGCAGAGTAGCGATCACCGATGATCCTGCCTGGACAGATGCCTATGTGGACCGCGCCAAAAGGCTCATGGAGCGGGATAAAAACAGCACCTGCGTTCTGATGTGGTCGGTAGGCAACGAAAGCGGCATCGGCAGAAATCTGAAAGCCATGGCGGATTATTTCCACCAGCGTATGCCCGGCTGCATCGTACACAATGAACGCTATAACTTCATCGAAGCAGGTGTCCGCAAGAAAGACCCCCAAATGGAGGGACTGGAAAAGTACCTCACCGGCTCCGATTACTTTGACATCGACAGCCGTATGTACGCCTCTGCAGAAGAATGCGTGGAGTACATAAACAGCGAGCATTCCCAAAAGCCCTTTTTCCTCTGCGAATACTGCCACGCCATGGGCAACGGCCCCGGCGATCTGAAGCACTATTGGGATGCCATCTACGCAAATGAGAGCTTCTTTGGCGGCTGCGTATGGGAGTACTGCGACCATGCGGTGAATGCCGGAACAGAAGACGCTCCCCGGTATCTTTATGGCGGCGACTTTGGAGAAGCCCTCCACGAAGCCAATTTCTGTATGGACGGTATGGTTTATCCCGACCGCCGTCTGCATACGGGACTGCTGGAATACAAGCAGATCCTATCCCCTTGTTTGGTAACCGGTTTCTGTGAAGAGACCGGCACACTGACCATTCAAAACCGCAGATACTTTACCGATCTTTCTGATGTTTCCCTTTGCTATTGGGTGGAAGAAAACGGCATAGAAACCGCCAGAGGCTGCATTTCTTCTCTTGCCATTGAGCCGGGAAAGGAAAAAGCCTTTACTTTGCCTTTAGATAGCCAAAAGGAAAAGAAGCATCGGTATCTGAATCTATCTTTTTACACCAACTTAGATCACCCTTGGGCGGCAGCCGGTCACGAAATCAGCACCGCGCAAATTCCTTTGGCTGCCGGCGCAGAAGATTTCTTCACCCCTTCTGCTGCCCGGACTATGCAGCTGGAAGAAACCGAGGGGGCTTTTGTAATCCGTGACGGCAAGCTGCTCTATACCCTCAGCAAAGAAACGGGAGAGATTTCCTCCCTGACTTGTGACACAGAAGAATATCTCCAATCCCCTATCGCCTTTAATCTTTGGCGTGCGCCCACGGACAATGACCGGATCATTCGCCTGAAGTGGGAAGCCCAGGGATACGACCGAATGGGCTCGGATCTGCGGTCTTTGCAGGTAGAAAGCCAAAGTGAGGAGGAAGTGATCCTCTGCGCCCAATATCGCATCGGGGCAGAAGCCCGTCCGGTGCTGGCAGACCTTTCCGTGCGCTACTGCTTCCAAAGTGGAAATGGCGTCAAGCTGGAATATGTGTTCAACCGCAGAAAACCGGCAGAATTCACCCTGCCCCGACTGGGCATTCAGTTTGCGCTGGATCCTTCCTTTGAAAATCTGCGCTATTTCGGTGCAGGCCCTATGGAGTCCTACTGGGACAAACGATTGGCCTCCCGGATTGGTCTGTTTACATCCAGTGTCACCGACCATTTTGAGCCCTATCTCAAACCCCAGGAGAATATGTCTCACACCGATACCTGCTGGACAGAACTGAAAAATGAGAAGGGCAATATCCTTCGCATTACTGGCGCAAATGACACCCAGACTTTCAGCTTCAACTGCGCCCACTACACCCCCGCCCAGCTGGCAAACACCAAGCACGACTTCGAATTGACGCCCCTGCAGCAAACGGTGATCAACATCGACTACCGCCAATGCGGCATCGGCTCCAATTCCTGCGGACCGGCTCTTGCATCGGAATATTCCTTGCTGGATATGCAGTATCAGTATGCTTTCAGGATCATTCCCTTATGATAATCGATTTCCCCCGGGTTTCCGGGGGAAATTATATTGACGGAAGCAGAATATATGGTAAAATAAAGAAAACCCTTTCAGGAGGTAACCCATGAACGCACGATCCAAATGGATTTGGAAAAAGGATTTCGCAGGCAAGGACCTTTACTGCGATTTTTATGACTGCTTTACATATGAAAGCGGCAAGGTGACGGTGCAGATTTCCGCCGACTCCAATTACGCCCTCTACATAAACGGCAAGTTTGCCGAAAGCGGTCAGTATGCCGACTACCCCCACTACAAGGTCTATGACGAAGTGGATATTACGGCTTATTGCCAAAAGGGCGAAAACCACATTGCCATCACCGTTTGGCATTATGGGGAGGGCTTCTTTACCTACCAGCCCGGTACAGCAGCCCTGCGCTACGAAGTGCTGTGCGATGGCAGCTGCCTCACCGCATCCAATGAAACCACCCTCTGCCGGGAGAGCCGGGAATACCAGCAGGGTCTTTGCAAAATCATCACTGCCCAGCTGGGCTACTCTTTCCACTATGATGCCACCGGTGACGATGGCTGGAAAAAGGGCAATTTGGCAGGTTTTGAGCCTGCTACAGTGGTTGAGCAGGCGCTTCCTATGTTTAAGCGTCCCTGCAAGAAGCTTACTTGGGAAGAAAATGCCCTCGCCACCCTGCTGAAAAATGAAGACGGCAAGCATTTCCTCTTTGATCTGGGTCAGGAAGAAGTGGGTCATCTTGTTTTCAAGCTCCAGTCTTCCAAGAAGCAGAAGCTGATGTTTACCTGGGGTGAATACCTGATGGATGGCGGTGTGAACCGGATCATCGGTAGCCGTGATTTCAGCTTGGAAGTAACCGTAAAAGAGGGCGAAAATGCCTACTTTAACCCCTTCCGCCGACTGGGACTTCGCTATTTGGAGGTATTCTGCGAAGATGCCATCCAGCCGGATTACATCACCGTGAAGCCTGCGGTTTATCCCCTTAACAAGAAGGAAAACCCCTACACTGACCCCCTGGATCAGCAGATCTACGATGTGAGCCTGCGCACTCTGGAGCTTTGCATGCACGAGCATTACGAGGACTGCCCCTGGAGAGAGCAATCCCTTTACTGCATGGACAGCCGGAATCAGATGCTTTTAGGCTACTACGCCTTCGGTGAATACGAATTTGTCCGCAGCAACCTGAAGCTGATGGCGGAAGACCGCCGGGAGGATAACCTCTTAAACATCTGCTTCCCTGCCGGCAAGTTTATGACGGACAAGGGCTTGGTGATCCCCTCCTTCTGCCTCCACTGGTTCACCCAGGTTTGGGAATACATGGCTCACTCCGGCGACTATGCCTTTGGCAAGGAAATTTGGCCCAAGCTGCGGTCTGTTCTGCAGGTATTCCTGAACCGGATCGAAAATGGCCTTGTAAAGAGCTTCACTTCCAAGACTTACTGGAACTTCTACGAATGGAGCGAAAACTTAGAGGGCAACCTGGGGAACAGCGATCCCGAGCGCTTTGAAGCCGCTCTTAACTGCCTTACCATCATCGCCTTGCAGCAAATGGCAAGAATCGCCAATGCCATTGGTGAAGAGGATGTTTATACGCCCTTGGTCGCTCCTCTGCAGGCAGCCACCCACAAGCATTTCTATGATGCAAACCGGGGTGTGTTCTTAAACCGTGCCGACAGTGATGCCGCATCCGAACTTGTAAACGCCTTCTGCATTTTGGCAGGAGTGGCAACCGAGGAAGAAAGCGCACAGATCGTCAAGACCATTGTGGAAGGCAAAGAAAATCTGACCCCCGCCACCTTGAGTATGCTCTGCTTCAAGTACGATGCCCTTTTGAAGGTGGATGCTGCCGCCTACGGCGATTACATCTATCAGGAACTTCGGGCCAAATTCAAGCGGATGCTGGATATGGGCGCCACCACCTTCTGGGAAACCGAGGATACGGACAAGAAGCCTGAATACAGCCGCTGCCACGGCTGGAGCGCTCTGCCTGTCTACTACTTTGAAGTGCTGAAAACCGGTAAGCATACTTCCTCTCTTTATTAAAGCAAATCCCCGGGGTTTCCCGGGGATTTTTCTTGCTTTTCCTCTGAAAATAGAGTATTCTATAGGCAGTATGTTTTAGGAGAAACCATATGCGTATTTTATTCGATTCCAAGAAAGAAGCCCACAAATTCCCCTTTGGCTGTGTGACACCGGGGCAGGCCTGCAGGCTGAATATCCACATTCCTGCATCGGTGGAGGCGGTGAAGGTGGAGTGCTATCTTCTAAATGAGGACGGCACATTCTTAAAGTCCGTGGAGCTGCCCTATTTGGACGAAAAGGGCGCATATCAGCGGTTTGAGGGTACATTTACCCTGGAAAAGACCGGTCTTTACTTCTACCGCTTCCACATCACCAAGCCGGATGGCAGTTTCCGCCTTTTTAAGTACGGCAGCGACACCAATATGGAGGCTGGCGATCTGTGGCAGCTAAGCTGCATTCCCGCAGATTTCACCACCCCGGACTGGGCCAAAGGCGCCGTCATCTATCAGGTGTTCCCGGACCGTTTCCGCAAGTACGGCGAATGCGACCTGGCAGGAAAGTTAGAACCCTATGTCCTTCATGAAAACTGGAACGAGGAAGTTTTCTGGCAGCCTACGGCGGAGGGCGTGGTGCTCAATAACGACTTTTACGGGGGCAATTTCCGGGGCATTACAGAAAAACTGCCCTATATTGCCTCTTTGGGGGTTACTTTACTGTATCTGAATCCCATCAGCAAAAGTTTCTCCAGCCACCGCTACGACACCGGTGACTATAAGACCCCCGACCCTATGCTGGGCACATTGGAAGATTTCCGCGCCCTTTGCGAGGCCGCCCACAGCCTTGGCATCCGGGTAATTTTGGACGGCGTGTTCTCCCACACCGGCTCCAACAGTCTTTATTTTAACAAAGAAGGGCAGTTTGACAGCAAGGGCGCTTACCAAAGCCCCGATTCCCCCTTTGCAAGTTGGTACAATTTCCAAAAGTGGCCTGATCGCTACAGCAGTTGGTGGGGCTTTGACACCCTGCCTACGGTGAATAAAATGGACCCGGCCTTCATCGAATACATCATTACCGGGGAGGATAGCGTCATCGCCCACTGGCTCAGCTTAGGGGCAGACGGTTTCCGGCTGGATGTGGCCGATGAACTGCCGGATGCATTTTTGAAGATTCTCAAAACCCACCTGCGGAAATTAAAGCCGGACGCCCTTTTAATGGGCGAGGTTTGGGAGGATGCCTCCAACAAGGAAGCCTACGGCATTCGCCGCCGCTACTTCACAGATGGCAGCCTGGATAGCATTATGAACTACCCCTTCCGCACTGCCATTTTGCAGTTTGTGAAGGACCGGGATGACGGCCAAGCCTTCAAAAATACCATCATGACCATTGTGGAAAACTATCCTGCCCAGGTGCTTGCCGCCAATATGAATCTTTTGGGCACCCACGATACTCCCCGAATTCTCACCGCCCTGGTGGACGATTTCGAAGGCAGCCGGGAAGCCCTTTCCAAGCGGAAACTCTCCCGCAGTCAGCGGGACACCGCTATTTCCCGGCTGGAAATGGCCAGCTTTTTGCAGTATACCCTCCCCGGCTGTCCCAGCATTTACTATGGGGATGAAGCCGGCATGGAAGGCGGCAAAGACCCCTTCAACCGCCGCACCTATCCCTGGGGGCAGGAGGATACCCTGCTGCAGCGCCACTACATCCAGTTGGGGCAACTGCGGAAGAACGCCCCGGCTTTGGGGCAGGGCAATATTGCCTTCTTTCAGGCAGCGGACGGCCATCTTTGCTTCACAAGAGAAACGGGCGACCAGAAACTTTGGGTCTATGTGAACCGGTCTTTGGATTGCTGGGCTGTGCCTGCCGGCAAGCTCCTTTACGGCAAAAAGATCCACGCTGCCGCCCCGGACTGGCTGGAATTAGAGCCTATGGGCTTCTGCGTGGTGGAGGAATAAGATGGAAAAAGAACAGTTTTTCAGTGGCTACTGCCGGGTGTTGGACGGCAGCCGCACCGTCTGCCTTATAACAGAAAATGGCGCTTTGACGGAAGTGGACTGCAATTTCGCATTCTGCCCCTATGCTAAGGAATGTACCATCGGCAAGAGCATCACAGAATGCACAATGCATAATGCATAATGAAAATCTGTGGGCAAAGCCCACACCTTAATTGTCCATTGTCAATTGTGCATTGTCCATTTAAATAAAAAGTGCCAAAGGCAACTCCGCAAGAGAGCTATGCCTTTGGCGCTTTTTTTATTGTGCTTGGATAAAGGCCATCAGTTCTTCGCCGGTGATGGTTTCCTTGATCAGCAGGTGCTGTGCCACCTGATCCAGCAGATCCCGATTCTCGGTCAGGATTTTCTTGCTGTCCTCCAGGCAGGCCTGCAGGATCGCTTTCACTTCCCGGTCTACCTGGGCAGAGGTTTCCTGAGAGCAATCCAGGTAGGACTGGTTATCCAGGTAGGCATTGGTGATGGAAGCGGGAGCCATCAGGCCCAGCTCATCGGACATACCATAGAGCGTGACCATATGCCTTGCCAGGGCCGTTGCCCGCTGGATATCATTGGCTGCACCGGAGGTCTGCACGCCGAACACCACCTGCTCGGCGGCACGGCCACCTACCAGGGTGCGCAGCTGGGTCAACAGTTCCTGCTTGGTGTGCAGATATCTTTCTTCCTCAGGCAGGTGCATGGTGTAGCCCAAAGCACCGGATGTGTGAGGCACGATGGTGATTTTGGAAACGGGCTGGGAATGCTTTTCCAGAGCCGCCACCAAAGCGTGACCGACTTCGTGGTAGGCAACGATCCGCTTTTCCGTATCGGTCAGCACGGTGTTCTTCTTTTCAGAGCCTGCAATCACAGTTTCAAAAGACACCATCAGGTCCTCCTGATTGACTGCCTTTCTGCCCTTGCGGACAGCCCGCAGAGCGGCTTCGTTTACCAGGTTTGCCAGGTCTGCGCCCACCGCGCCGGCAGTTGCCTGGGCGATCTTCTGCAGATCCACATCCTCGGAAAGCTTGATCTTCTTGGTGTGAACCTTCAAAGTATCCAGTCTGCCCTGGAGGTTGGGCTTATCCACTTCGATCCGGCGGTCGAAACGGCCGGGACGGAGCAGGGCTTTATCCAAAATTTCCGGACGGTTGGTTGCCGCCAGCATTAGAAGACCCTTGGAGGAATCGAAGCCGTCGATTTCGCCCAAAAGCTGATTCAGGGTCTGCTCGTGCTCGGAGTTGCCGAAGCGGGCATCTCTGGAGCGACCCACAGCATCAATTTCGTCAATGAAGATAATAGCGGGAGCCACCTTGGCCGCCTGCTGGAACAGATCACGGACACGGCTGGCGCCAACGCCCACGAACATTTCCACACAGTCAGAGCCGGAAATGGAGAAGAACGGCACATTGGCTTCGCCTGCCACAGCCTTGGCAAGAAGGGTCTTACCCGTACCGGGAGAGCCTACCAGCAGTGCACCCTTAGGCAGCTTTGCGCCGATTTCCTTGTACTTCTGGGGGTGATTCAGGAAGTCAATGATTTCCTGCAGGGATTCCTTTGCTTCATCCTGGCCGGCCACATCCTGGAAGGTCACACCGGTCTTCTTTTCCATATACATCTTGGCCTTGCTGCTGCCGAAGCCGCCCAGCATACCGCCGCCGGAAATCCGCTTGGTAACGGAGCGCATCAGCAGGAAGGTCACCAGGAACATGCCTGCGTAGAAAAGAATCATAATAATGGTGGAATTGTCTTCCTCCACCACCCGGTTCACCACAACGCCCTGGGCAGACAGCTGATTGGCAATCTCCAGCATATCGCCGCCCTGGGGCAGGCCGGTGGCAAACGCTCTCTGCCGAACGGCGGGCTTTGCAGCCTCCTCCCGGGTCATAAACACGATCTGATCGTAGTAAATATCCACTTCCGCCAGATTGTCCTCTGCCATAGCAGTGGCAAATACATTGTAGTCCACTTCCTGATAGCGGCTGCGGCTAAACATATTAAAGCCCATGCTCATAGCCAGGATTACACCGATGGTAATAATCAGGGCAATCCATATATTGCGGGGCTTTTTGCTATTCGGCTCTTTCTCGTTATCGTTCTTTCGCTGTTCCAAGGAACATCCCTCCTATAGCCTGTGCTATGCTACCCAAATACGCCCAAAAGGGCGGTTCAGGCGTTATTTTCCATATCATATCATAGTTTGCGCCCGGGGGCAAGGAAGATGTGAAGAATTCCCGTGAATTTTCTGTAAATCTTTCTTGTAACGGAAACAATTTTTTGCTATACTGTAGGTAAGTATGTAAAGGAGGAGGATTTTCTGTGAAAGACACCTACCGCCGTCAAAGGCCTACGGACCGTCAAAAGCCCGTAGAGCAGCCGGAAGAAACCGAAGGTCAGCTGGAGGGCCGCAATGCCCTGACCGAAGCCCTTCGCAGCGGCCGCACCATTGATAAAGTATTTATTGCCAACGGAGATACAGACCGGGCCCTCCAGCGTCTGGCTGCCCAGGCTAAGGAAGCCGGGGCTGTAGTCGTTCCCGTGGACAGACGGAAGCTGGATGCTATGAGCACCACCCGCGCCCATCAGGGCATCATTGCCCTGGCTGCCGCCCGGGAATATGCCACCATCGATGAACTTTTGGAAGTGGCACGGGAACGGGGAGAAGAACCCCTGCTGGTGATCTGCGATGAACTGTCCGACCCTCACAACCTGGGAGCGATTATGCGGTCTGCTGAGTGCGCAGGCGCCCACGGCGTGATCATTCCCAAGCGCAGAAGCGTGGGGCTGACCGCCACCGTTGCCAAGGCTTCCGCCGGCGCCATTGAGTATATGAAAGTTGCCCGGGTGGGCAATATCAACAGCGCCATTGAGGAACTGAAGGAAAAGGGCGTTTGGATTTTCGGCACTGCCGCCGAAGGCTCTATCCCCATGTATCAGGCCAACCTGACTGTGCCTGCAGCCATTGTCATCGGCAATGAAGGAGACGGTATGAGCCGCCTGGTGCAGAAAAACTGCGATGTGACTGTACACATTCCCATGAAGGGGCGCATTTCCTCTTTGAATGCCTCCTCTGCCGCATCCATTCTTCTGTATGAGGCCGTCCGTCAACGCTACGCATAACGAGGTGGATTTTATGACTCACAAGCCTGAAGAATTTGATATTGAAGACATTATCCGGGAATTTGGCAGCGGTGCTGACAAGGAGCCGGAAGAAGAAATCCAGGAAGAAGTCATTCCGGAAGAAGAAATCCAGGAAGAAACCACGCCTGAAGAAGTTGCAGAAGAAATCCCCGCAGAGGAGATTCCTGAAATCCCCGCGGAGGACATTCCTGAAATCCAGGAAATGATCCCGGAAATGCAGCAGCCGGAAGAACCTATCCAGGAAGAACCCCAGGAGGAATATGACCTGGAATTTGCCCTGGATCAGGACCTCTTTGCAGAGCCGGAGCCTGCCATTTTTGAAGACGAAGTGGATACCATCCGTTTGGACGATGTATCCCAGCTCCAGGAAACCCAGGAGGAAGCCATGGACGAAACCAAGGCTTTGCCCTCTTTGGACGCATTATCCGAAGAAGCCCCGGAGGACCTGGGCGATACCCGGAAAATCGACCTGGGCAGCCTGGAAGATATCCGGAAAATCGACCTGGGCAGCCTGGAAGATACCCAGGACGTAAAGGTAGCGGATTTGGGCGACACCCAAAGAATCCCCACCCACCAGGAAAAAGCTCCGCCTGAGGAGCGGCGTTTTGTGCTGCATCCCCAGTCCAATCCCATTAAGGAGCTGAAAAAGCAGCTGACTGCCGGGCCGGAGCGGCTCTACTATCAACTGGCAGAAAAGGGCACCGGCAAACTGATGGCCGCCGTCCTTGCCAACTTTGTGATCGTGCTGCTGTGCGCCACCGTCACCGCGCTGCAAGCCTTTGGCGTGGTGGGTCCGGCCTTCCTGAAGGCTGTGATCTTCGGCCAGGTGCTATCTATGTTCCTCTCTGCCCTGCTGGGCAGCTTCCAGCTGATTGAAGGCGTTGTGGATCTTTTCCGGAAACGGTTCAGTCTGAACACCCTTTTGGTGATCAGTTTCCTTGTTTGTATTGCCGACGGTTTGCTGGCTTTGCAGGAACTGCGGATCCCCTGCTGTGCCGCCTTCTGCCTGGCTATGACCTTCTCCCAGCTATCTGCCTATCACAAGCGCTCTACGCTTTCTTCCCAGCTGGACACCATGCGCAAAGCCACCTCTTTGCAGGGCGTTTACGCAAACACCCAGGAAGATGGCCGGAAGCTCTTTGTGACCGGGGAGGGCAAAGTGGACCACTTTATGGACAATATCCACACCCGTTCCCTGCCGGAAAAATTCCAGAGCTGCTATGCTTTGGTCGTGCTGATCGTCAGTTTCCTTTTGGGCGTTGGCACTGTATTTTGGAAAGACATTCCCGGGGCTGTGCAGGTTTGGGCAGTGAGCCTGCTGCTGGCGATTCCCGCCTGCAGTTTCATCACCGCCACCCGTCCTTTGGCTCTGCTGGAGCGGCGGTTGCATAAGTTCGGCACTGTGCTTTGCGGTGGGAAATTCCTGAAAAAGGCCACCGGCAAGGCAGACTTCCCCATCACCTTTGAGGATCTGTTCCCCGCAGGCCATGTGAAAATGAACGGCACTAAGTTCTTCGGCAACCTGCCTCCTGAGGAAGTGGTATCCTATGCCACCGCTCTGATCCAGGCCACCGAAAGCGGCCTGACGCCTCTGTTCCTGACCCTGCTGGAAAACCACAACGGCAAAGTCTACGAAGCCGACGATCTGCAGGCCTATGACCACGGTGTGAGCGGTCAGGTCAACGGCTCTGCCGTGCTGGCAGGCAGCCTTTCCTTCCTGCGGCAGATGGGCGTGGAAGCCGATGAAAGCCTCTACATCAGCCAGAGCATTTGCATTGCCATTGACGGAGAGCTTTCCGGTATGTTCGCCATCACCTATGATAAGAGTAAATCTTCCGCTGCGGGTATGCAGACCCTGACTTCCTACGGCGGTCTGCGGGCCTGCGTGGTGGCTGCCGATCCCATGCTCACCGGCAACTTCCTGCGCAAGAAGTTCAGCGCCCGTCTGCGGCGGCTCCACTTCCCCGATTATCCCACCCGGCAGGCCATTCGGAATGCCCAGCCGGAAGAGGACAGCGTTCCCTTTGCGCTGACCACCAAGTCCGGCCTGGCTCCTGCCGCCTATGCAGTCACCGGCGCCCGGAGCGCCCACACTGCCTCCATGGTCGGCACCCTGATTCAAATGATCGGCGGTGCATTGGGTCTTGCGATGATGGGTATTCTGGTGTATATCGGCGCTTTGCACCTGATCACCCCGGTGAATATGTTCCTCTATCAGCTGCTGTGGCTTGTCCCGGGCTGGCTCATCACCGAATGGTCAAGAACAATCTAATACAAAATCCGTTCTTCCAACCGGGAGAACGGATTTTTCTTATCTGTTATCTATCGTTTTCCTATAGCATTTCCGGCATAACTGTGCTACAATGGGAAAAAACACAAAGAAGGAGGTGTCCTATGGAAACATTGCTGCTTTCTGCCGCTGCGCCGGATACGGCTTTGGTAGCTGCAGAGTTGCTCAAAGCCGGTCAGCTGGTTGCCCTGCCCACGGAAACGGTGTACGGCTTAGGTGCAAACGGTCTGAGTGAAGAAGCGGTTGCCAAAATCTTTGTTGCCAAGGGGCGCCCCCAGGATAATCCCCTGATTCTCCACGTGGCTGCGGTTTCCCAAATAGAAGGGCTTTGCCACTCCATTCCGGAAAGCGCCTACCGCCTGGCAGAAGCCTTTTGGCCCGGCCCACTAACTATGGTGCTGCCGGCAAAGCAGATCGTTCCCAGGAAAACCACCGGCGGTCTTTCCACCGTGGCAGTTCGCTGCCCGGACTGCGAGATCACAAGAAAAATCATCGCTTTGGCAGGTGTGCCTATTGCCGCTCCCTCTGCCAACCTTTCCGGCAAACCCTCCACTACCACTGCCCAGCACGTGCTGGACGACCATCAGGGCAAAATCCCCTGCGTGGTGGATGGCGGCCCTTGCCAGGTGGGTGTAGAATCCACCATTGTGGATCTGACAGAAGAACGCCCCCGTCTTTTGCGCCCCGGCGGCATTACCCCGGAGCAGCTTTTGGAAGTGCTGGGTGACTTGGTGGTGGATAAGGCCGTCACCGCCCAGCTTAGCAAGGATGATGTTGCAAAAGCCCCCGGTATGAAGTCCCGCCACTATGCCCCCCAATGCCAGGTGGTGATCGTGGCAGGCAGCCGGGACTCTGCCCGCCGCTACATTGAAAAGCACTTTGCCCCCGGCGACCGGGTGCTGTGCTTCAAAGAAGAACTGCCCCTCTATGAAGGCTTTTCTCCCCTGGCCTACGGCCGGGAATCCGACCCCGCCACCTTGTCTGCAGGACTGTTTTCCGCCCTGCGGGAACTGGATAAGCAGGAAATCGGCACAGTTTATGCCCGCTGCCCGGAGGGTGGAGGCATTGCCTACGCGGTGCAGAACCGACTGAAAAAGGCGGCAGCCTTCCAGGTGGTAAACGGGGAGGACAGCCTATGATTATCGGCATTACCGGCGGCACCGGCTGCGGCAAAACCACCGCCCTTTCCCTGATTGCGCAGCTGGGTGGCCTGGTCATCGACTGCGATCGGGTCTATCACGATCTTTTGAAAACCGACAAAGACCTGCTTGCTGCTATTGAAAACCGGTTTCCCGGCACGGTGGAGCATGGCGCTTTGCAGCGTCCTAAGCTGGCAGCCATCGTCTTTTCCGACGAAAAAGCCCTGCAGGATCTGAATAGCATCACCCACAAGGCGGTGAAAGAGGAAGTTCTCCGTCTTTTGGAAACTGCCCCTTCCCTGGCGGCCATCGATGCCATCGGCCTTTTTGAAGGGGAACTTGATAGCCTTTGCGATACCACCCTGGCTATCACCGCCCCGGAAGAAGTGCGAATTGCCCGGCTCACCGCCCGGGACGGTATTCCCCCGGAGCAGGCCCTTGCCCGGATCAACGCCCAAAAAAGCCAGGACTGGTTTGCGGAAAAGTGCCAACATCACCTGCATAACGACGGCACAAAAGAAGAATTCCGGCAAAAATGTATTGCTCTTTACCAAGAAATTGGTATAATATTCCTATCATAAAAGAAAAGGAGAATCCCCATGACCAACGAAGAACTGAAAAGCACCCTGCTGTCCGCTCCCAAGAACGGCTATGTGAGCCTGACTGCTGAGCAGAGAGCCGAAATGGAAGCCTACTGCAAGCGCTATGCCGCTTTTATGGATGCCTGCAAGACCGAGCGGGAAGCCACCGCCTGGACTGTAAAGGTTGCCCAGGACCACGGCTTCAAGGCCATTGCCCCCGGTATGACCCTGAATCCCGGCGATAAGGTCTACCTGGATAACCGGGGCAAGAGCATCATCCTGGCCGTCATCGGTAGCCATAGCCTGAACGAGGGCGCCAACATCTGCGCCGCCCACGTGGACTCCCCCCGTATGGACCTGAAGCCCAATCCTCTGTATGAAGACAGCGAGATCGCCTACTTCAAGACCCACTACTACGGCGGCATCAAGAAGTATCAGTGGACTGCCATTCCTCTGGCCATCCACGGCGTGATCTGCAAGAAGGATGGCACTTCCATCACCGTCACCATCGGCGAGGAGGATACCGATCCTGTATTCTATGTGTCTGACCTGCTGCCCCACCTGGCCGCTGACCAGATGCAGAAAACTGCCGCCAAGGTCATTGAAGGCGAGCAGCTGAATGTGATTTTGGGCTCTGAGCCCCTCCAGGGCGAAGGCAGCGATTTAACCAAGCTGCACATTATGAAGCTGCTGAACGAAAAGTATGGCATCGTGGAAGCGGACTTCCAGTCTGCCGAACTGTGCATCGTGCCTGCAGGCAAGTGCCGGGAAGTGGGTCTGGACCGGAGCCTGCTGGCTGCCTACGGCCACGACGACCGGGTCTGCGCCTTTGCTGAAATCGAGCCTATGCTCACCATGGGCATCCCCACCCACACCGCTGTGTGCGTCCTGGCAGACAAGGAAGAGATCGGCTCTGTGGGCGTTAGCGGTATGCTGAGCCAGGCCTTCGATACCTTTATGTAGGATCTGTGCGACGGCACCGGTGCAAACCTGAACCGCTGCTTTGAAAATTCCTTCTGCCTGTCTGCCGACGTTTCCAACGCCTTCGACCCCAACTTCCCCGAAGTCAGCGACCGCCGGAACAACAGCAAGCTCAACTACGGCGTTTCCATCTGCAAGTACACCGGCTCCCGTGGCAAGGGCGGCGCATCCGATGCTTCCGCCGAGGCTATGTGCCACATCCGCAAGACCTTTGATGA
>JAZRUE010000004.1:0-12287 GCA_045652345.1 Faecousia sp.
AACCGTCCCATGATCGTGGCTGCCAACAAGTGCGACCTGCTGATGCCCGAAAGTGACAATCTGGAGCGGCTGCGGGCTCATGTAGAAGCCGCCGGCTGCGAGCTTTACGAGATCTCCGCCGGCACCACCCAGGGCACCAAGAATTTGATGCGTGTGGTGGCTGAAAAGCTCCGCACCCTGCCCCCGGTGACCATTTATGAGCCGGAATATGTAGAGCCTGTGGTAGAAGCAGGCGATCCCAAGGCTCTGGAGATCGAGCATCTGGGCAGCACCTGGCTTATCACCGGCACTTGGCTGGAACGGCTCATTCAGAACATCAATTTTGATGATTATGAATCCCGGAACTATTTTGATACCCTGCTTCACAAGTGCGGCTTATTCAAGCGGCTGGAAGAAATGGGCATCGAAGATGGCGACACTGTGGATATCTACGATTTCCAGTTTGAATATCAAAGATAATGAAATGGCACACTTCTTTGAAAGTGTGCCATTTCTTTTGTTAATTCTATTCAGTTTTTGCTTGCATCTTAACACATTTTAATATATAATAACTAATTATAGTATGCGCAGAAGGCTCTTTTGGGGACTTTCTGCTTAGAAAGGAGAAAACCATGGAGTTTAAGGTATTGGCTGTGGGCGATGTGGTGGGAAATCCCGGTGTGAACCGGATCCTCAAGAGCCTGCGAAAACTGAAAAAGGACACCGGGGCAGACTTTGTCGTTGTCAACGGAGAAAATGCCTCCATGGTTGGCATCACCCCTCAGCAGGCAGAGGACATCTTTGATGCAGGGGCAGATGTGATCACATTGGGCAATCACACCTTTGGCCGTCGGGAGATCGTGGACTATCTGGAGGACAACGGCCGGATTTTACGGCCTGCCAACTATGCTCCCCAGACCCCGGGCAGAGGCTACGGCATTTATGAAACCAAGTATGCTGATGTGGCAGTTATCAATTTGGTAGGCCGCTGCAATATGGATTTCAATGCAGAAAATCCCTTCCTGCTGGCAGAAAAACTGCTGAAAGAAATAAAGGCTAAGTTTATCTTCGTGGATTTCCACGCAGAAGCCACCTCGGAAAAACTGGCTATGGGTCATATGCTGGATGGAAAAGTCAGCGCAGTATGGGGCACCCACACCCATGTGCCTACTGCCGATGCAGGGGTTCTCCCCCATGGCACCGGCTATGTGACGGACCTGGGTATGACCGGCCCGAAAAACGGCATTTTGGGCGTGCAGTCCCGGCAGTCCGTTGCCAAATTCCGGGGCGATCTCATCGGCCGCTATCAATGGGAAGAAGGTCCTACCAAGCTGGAGGCCGTTCTTTTTACCCTGGATACAGAATCGGGTCTTTGCACAAAGGCAGAAAGGGTGGATTGCAGTGATTAAGATTTTGCATAGCGCAGACTGGCACCTGGACGCCCCTCTGCAGGGAAAAGAGGAACTGAAACAGCCTTTGGCTGCCATCCCTTCCAAACTGGCTACCCTTTGCAAAGAGGAGGCCTGCGACCTGGTGCTCCTTGCCGGTGACCTTTTTGACGGAGCGCCTTCTGCAGATGCCGTTTTGGCACTCAAAAAAGCCCTGGCGCAAATGGAAGTTCCCGTATTTATCACCCCCGGCAACCACGACTATGCCGCTCCCGGCAGCGCTTGGCTGACGGAACTTTGGCCGGAAAATGTGACGGTTATTACGGAAAACCAGGTGGTTTCCCATATTTTAGAGGGCCTGGATTGCACTGTTTACGGTGCGGCCTTTACCTCTATGGACTGCGCCCCCCTTTTGGAAGGTTTCCGGGCAAGCCATCCCACCCGCTACGGCATCGGCATTTTCCACGGAGATCCCACTATGGTCAGCTCTACCTATAATCCCATCACCCAGACCCAAATCCGCCAGTCCGGCTTGGATTATTTGGCATTGGGACATATCCACAAGGCAGGCAGCCTGCAATGTGGGGGAACCTTTTGTCTGTGGCCCGGTTGCCCTATGGGAAAGGACTATGGCGAACCCGGAGAAAAGGGTGCATACATCATTACATTGGACGAAACTGTGTCCGCCAAGTTTGTGGCATTGGACACCCCCCGGTTCTACGACCTGGTCCTAAATGTAGCTGACTCTGCTCAGCGGGTTTTGGAGCAGATTCTGCCCCCTGCCGGTTCTCCCGATTACTATCGCATCACCCTCACCGGCACCAGTGAACCCCTGGATATGACACAATTGCAGGGTACCTTTGCCCACATTCCCCATCTGCAGCTCATTGACCAAACCCAGCCTCCCGTGGATGTTTGGAAGGCTTTGGGCGCAGACTCTTTGGAAGGACAGCTCTTTGGCCTTCTGAAACAAGAAATGGATACTGCTTCCGAGGAAGAGAAACCCGTGTTCTATTTAGCGGCAGAACTTTCCCGGAAAGTATTGGACGGTCAGGAGGTGGTCTTCCCGTGAAAATTCTCTCCATGACCGCCACCTTCGGCAAGCTGCAGCAGGAAAAAATCCAGTTTCAGGATGGCCTGCATGTGATCCACGCCCCCAACGAATGGGGCAAGAGCACCTGGTGTGCCTTCATAACCGCCATGCTCTACGGCATCGACACCCGAAAGCAAACCACCACCGGTGCTTTGGCCGACAAGGAGCATTACTCCCCCTGGTCCGGCGCACCTATGGCCGGCAGTATGGAAATTTTATGGAACGGCCGGAAGATCACCATTGAACGCACGAGCAAAAGAAACGGTTACCTGAATCAGTTCCGGGCCTACGAAACGGACACCGGCTTTGATGTGCCGGAGCTGCAGGCTGAAACCTGCGGGCAGACCCTTTTAGGGGTGGAAAAAGAAGTGTTTCAGCGGTCTGCGTTCCTGAAGCAGGCAGATCTTCCCATTTCCGATATTCCTGCCCTTCGTTCCCGGCTGAACGCCCTTGTTTCTACCGGTGATGAATCCGGCACTGCTGAATTGCTTGCCAAAAAGCTGAAGGATCTGAAAAACAAATGCCGCCACAATAAGACCGGCCTTTTGCCGGATGCAGAACGGGTGCGGGATGGCCTGCTGGAAAAGCTGGAAAAACGGCTTTCCTTTGCAGATCAGTACCGTCGGCTTCAGGAGCGTCTGCTGCAACTGGAAGACCAGGGCAAGAAACTGCAGAATCACCAGGATAACCTTGCCTATCAGGAGAATTTCTCCTATTCTCAGAAGCTGACTGCCGCCCAGACTGCCGCAGAAATGGCCAAAGCAGACTATGAATCCCTGCTGGCCGCCTGCAAAGGTCTGCCCGCGGAAGAAGAAATTCGGGCATCTATGGCCCTTCTTCGTAAATACCGGGAGGAAAAGGAAGCCCTGCAAATGCAGACCCAAATGCTCCCCCCTGCTCCCACCGCTCCCGTTGCCCCTGAGATTTTCCGGGGTATGCCTGCCACCCAGGCAGTGGAAAAAGCTGCCGGTGACAAGCAAGCCTACGATGCCCTTCGTGCCAAGCAGCCTAAGTTCTCCGTTGCGATTGCCATCGCCCTGCTGGCCGCCGCCATTGGAATTGCCATCATCCCCAAGGTAGGTCTGTATTTGGCAATTCTTCCCCTTTTGGGCATTGGCCTTACTTATATTCTTTACAGCAAAAAAGCAAAGAACCACCAAAAGGCTGTGGAAGATTTGCTGGCTGCCTATCCCGGCATTGCCCCCGACCGTTGGGAGACCCTGGCAAGCAGCTATCGGCAGGAAGAAGAAGCCTATCTGCAGGCAAAGCAGGCATATGACCGGCAATGCGGCGGCGTAAAGGAAGCTCTGGAGGCGCTGCAAAACAAGGTTTCTGCCCTTACCAAGGGGGAATCCCTGGCACAATGCGAATGGCAGCTACAGGCTGCTTTGGAAAAATGGAATGCCCTTGGCGATAAGCAGCGGGAATACACCCGCAGAACAGAGTTCTTGCAGGCTCTGGAAGGTTCCCATAAGGCATCCCCTCCCCCTGCATTCCCCGACGAACTGACATGGACCCAAGCAGAAACGGATCGTCTGCTCTCCGACAACAAGCTGCAGCAGGATAGCCTGCGTCATCAGTTAGGTCAGCTTCAGGGACAGATGGAATCCCTGGGCCAGGAAGAGACCCTCACCCGGGAATTGGGTCAGGTGCGCTCAAGAATTGCCCAGCTGGAAACCTACTATAGAGCCCTGGATGTGGCAATCAGTTCCCTGGAAAAGGCCCGGGCAGAACTGCAAAAGCGATTTGCTCCCCGGATTTCTCAAAAGGCACAAACGTATATCGGCCGCCTGACAGATGGCCGCTACAATCGGCTTTTCCTGGATGGAGATTTCATTCTCAATGCAGGCACGGAAGAGGATATTGCGCCACGGCCTTCCCGCTGGCGCAGTGACGGTACGATAGACCAGCTGTATTTGGCTTTGCGCCTGGCAGTCTCCCAGGAGCTGATCCCGGATGCTCCCATGGTGTTAGACGACGCACTGGTTCGGTTTGACGACAACCGTATGAAAGCAGCCCTGGACCTGCTGGAAGAAGAAAGTGAAAATCGACAGATTATTCTCTTTAGCTGCCAGCAAAGAGAAAAGGAGTATGTAGATGGAAAAGATCCTAACTGAGAAAGCCCCTGCCGCTATCGGTCCTTACAGCCAGGGTATGTGTGTGGACGGCTGGGTGTTCACATCCGGGCAAATTCCGGTAGATCCCGCTGACGGCTCCATTCCGGAAGGCATTATCGCTCAGGCAGAAAGAAGCTGCCAGAATGTAGGCGCCATTTTAGAAAGCGCCGGCGTTTCCTTCGAAAACGTTGTAAAAACGACTTGTTTCCTGGCAAATATGGAAGATTTCGCCCAGTTTAACAGTATTTACGAAAAATACTTTATCTCCAAGCCTGCCCGCAGCTGCGTTGCGGTAAAGGCGCTCCCAAAGGGTGTGCTTTGCGAGATTGAAGCCATCGCCCGGAAATAATTGCACCCCCCAGGTGCATATAAATAATCAAGGAGGGGTTTTATGGATTTTCTTGAAACAATCGGTGATATCAGAAAAGTAACCTACTTAGCCGTTGCGCTGCGTATTTTAGCCGCCGTTGTTTTAGGCGGCCTGATCGGTCTGGAAAGAGGCCTGAAAAATCGCGCTGCCGGTCTGCGGACCCACATGTTGGTGTGCGTGGGCAGCTGCCTGATTATGGTGACGAACCAGTTTATTTACCAGGTCACCGAGGCTGGTGATCCTGTTCGTATGGGCGCCCAGGTAGTCAGCGGTATCGGTTTCCTGGGTGCAGGTACCATTATGGTCACCCGCAGACATCAGGTGAAGGGCTTGACAACCGCTGCCGGTCTTTGGACTGCTGCCGGTGTGGGTCTTGCCCTGGGCATTGGCTTCTATGAGGCCGCTATTGTTGGCACCTTTGCTATTTTCTGCGCTATGACACTGATGCAAAAAATGGATAGCAAGGTTCACAGAAAAGCAAAGGACTTTGATGTTTTTGTAGAACTGACCCCAGTTTTGTCCTTCGGACATTTCCTCCAGGAAATGCGGAAAATGGACATTGAGGTGGCAGAAGTGCAAAAAGAGCCCAGCACCGATGCCGATTCCGGTAACCGCGCCTATCTTTTGGCGCTGCGTACCAAGAAGCGCCGTCTGCATATGGATATTTTGGAAGATATCCAAAACATTGAAGGCGTATCCTACACGGAAATTATTTAACAAAAATGCAGATACTCTCGTGAGTATCTGCATTTTGTTTTAATCATTCTTATAGGGCGGATCGGCAGGATAGATGCCTTCCAGCTTTTGCATTGCCCGGGAGAGGGCATCCTTGCTATTTTTCCAAGGCGCGGAGGCGTTGCGGTAATCGTACTTGGCAATCATCCAATCCAAATCCTCTTTCACCCGCTGGAAATTCTCTCGCATCAACTCATACACCGCCGGGTAAAACCAGGATCGGTCCTTTTTCGGCAGTTTCTTTTCCGCCACCTCCAAAAGCTGGGCGAAGTGTTCCATACAAAAGCCCTTGCAGGAGAGGAACTTTTCCTTAAATTCCGGCTCTTTTGCAAGAAGATAGAAGAAGGTATCAAAATACCGATCCATATTGTATTTCACTTTGTCGCACAGATAGCAGCTATCCAGACGAGCCGCAACCGTTTTCTCATAGGGGTCTTTCTTGCTTTTTCCAAAGAGGCCGCCCTCCGGGATATCCGGGTGCTTTTCTTCCTTTTTTAGTTCTGAAAGCAGGCTTTCCATATGGGTCTGGAGCACCAGCGCTGCCCCCAGGGGGTTGCCGTAATCGTAAAGGGATTTCATATGGCGGCTGCAAAAACCCACCTTTGCCACCGCTTCCCGTACATCCGGCTCCATATAGCTGGCGCCCGGGCCGGCAACATAGCGCATGGCACGCTGCTCCGCCTGCCGCCGCATATTGCAAAAGGGGCACTCATCCCCTGCATCAAAGCCTTCATTGACCGGAATGGTAAAAATTTGTTCTTTCATAGGCCATCTTCCTTTTTCTTTATCATACAACACAAATGCCAAAATTGCAAAATATTAAGATGCCTCCGGAGTACATACTTTTTTATATCTCGTATTTGCTGTAAAGCTCTTTCACATACTCCCTGGGGGTCTGTTGCATTCTGCGCTTAAAAACGAAACTAAAATAACTTTGCGAGGAAAAACCGCATTCGTATGCGATTTCCGTCAATTTACAATCCGTCGTTTGCAGAAGATTGATCGCTTTTATTATGCGCTGTTCCTCGATATAATCACGCAAGGTTTTACCGGTGGCAGATTTAAATATATTGTGAAAATATATGGGACTTAAAGACATTTCCTTCGCTATTTTCTCCAGATTCAGTTCTTCTGTCAAATGCTCTTTGATGTACTTTAACGCATTTTCAATCACCTTGCGGTTATTGCCGGATTTGAGGTTCCTGTCTTGCTTTTTGACGTCTTTGCGCATGGTATACAGCAGCTCCAGAATATGGCTTTGTAAAATCAATTCCTCGTCGGTGGATAAGGAACTATAGTATTTTACTATTTTCTGAAAAATTTTCAGATAGGTGTCATATCTGTCCGTTTCAAAAAAGTCAGGCGTATTGCGCAAGTCATCATACAAGGAACCATTCTGCACGATCATATGGATATAGTAGCACTTAAACGGAAATTTTGTATGTCTTTTTTGATTTGGTTTTGCACAAATGAGCATATTGGGATGAATGGGACATGCATTTTTGTCAATATAGGAAATACCACCACTTTCGATTGGCAGTTCTATTTCAAACATCGTCGTTTTCCTGTTTTTACTTATGGAGATATTCTTTGCAGCAATTCGCGAATCGTAGATTCCTGCAGCAACGATATCAGGCAAGATCATAACCGTCACCCCAATTAAAAATAAGGTTTCTAATAAATGCAGTAAGATAATGCTATTTTTATAGTAAGTAATATAATACAATACAATTATAGTTATGTCAACAGAGGTGATCGTGGTGAAAATTTATTGGCTTGGTCAAGCAGGACTATTATTTGAAAAAGGCGATTTTAGAATTATGATAGACCCCTATTTATCTAACAGTGTGGAAAGGGTCAATCCTAAGAATTATCGCAGAGTGGCAGTAGATCCTCGTATTTTTGATATCAAACCGGATGTGATAATTTTTACGCACAATCATCTTGACCATTACGACCCCGAAACGGCTGCAAAATTTATTACCGAGGATACCGGCATCCTTGTTCTATCCCCCGGAACGGTATGGGATGATGTTCGAAAATTTGGCGGCAACAATAACTTTGTCTTATTTAACCGTCATACTGTCTGGACAGAAAAGGGCATTACATTTACCGCTGTGAAAGCCGCCCACAGCGATGCAATGGCAATCGGTGTTATTATAGATGACGGCATCAGGAAGTATTATATAACAGGCGATACACTGTATAACGAGGATATATTCGCGGATATTCCCGAAGATATTTATGCATTGTTTTTGCCTGTAAACGGTGTTGGTAATAATATGAACATGACCGATGCCGCACGCTTTGCCAAACGGGTAAATGCTAAAAAAACAGTGCCTGTGCATTTTGGGATGTTCGATGAACTGACTACGGATAATTTTGCATGCGAAAACAAAGTTGTTGCAGAAGTATATAAGGAGATAACTTTATGAAAGTGACCGATGTGAAAACCTTTACAGTGGATTGTTTCCGTACCAATTGGGTGTTTGTAAAAGTGTACACCGATGAGGGCATAACCGGCGTAGGCGAGGCTACACTGGAATATAAGGAAAAAGCCCTTATCGGTGCAGTGGAGCATATAAAGGAATACCTTGTGGGCAAAAATCCCTTGGATATTGAAAAGCATTTTCACGATATTTACCGGGATGCCTATTGGCGCGGTGGTGCAGTATTAATGTCTGCACTATCCGCTGTTGAAATGGCACTTTGGGACATACTCGGCAAATATTTGCATGTACCCGTTTATCAACTTTTAGGCGGTAAAGTGAATGACAAGGTAAGAATATATGTAAACGGTTGGTTTGCGGGAGCAAAAACACCCCAGGAGTTTGGCGAAAAAGCGAAAATTGCGGTGCAACGGGGTGTTACTGCCATGAAATGGGATCCTTTTGGCAAGTCATATCTGGAAATATCCAATAAAGATTTGGATACGGCCCTCGAATGTGTTGCTGCGGTACGGGATGCGGTAGGCAAAGATGTGGATTTGCTCATAGAAGGACATGGCAGATTTAATGTGACAACGGGTATTAAAATCGCAAAAGAACTTGAACAGTTTAAGCCGATGTTCTTCGAAGAGCCCACACCCCCAGATAACTTGGAAGCTTTAAAGGCAGTAAGAGATAAGTCCCCTGTGGCGATTTCTGCAGGCGAAAGACTTTATACGTTAAAATCCTATAAGGACCTTTTTGAGATGCGCGCGGCAGATTATATCCAACCTGATATTTCCCACGCAGGCGGCATTATGGAACTGAAAAAAATCGCTGCTGTTGCAGAGGCTTATTACATCCCCTTTGCCCCACATAATCCGTCAGGGCCGGTTGCTAACGCTGCAACCTTACAACTTGCAGCCTGCTGCCCTAATTTCTCGATTTTAGAGATTATGTACAGCGACGTGGAATGGCGAAAAGATGTAACAAATGAAAGCCTGGAATACAAGGACGGCTATATTACAATTCCCGATAAAGCCGGTCTCGGCATTGAAATCAATGAGGATGCATGTCTGAAACACCCCTACCAGCCCCATACACTAAGACATTATACCGGTGCTTTAACGGATATACGACCTGCAAAAACAGAATTTTACTTTTAAGGAGAAATGCAATATGGATCGTCTAATTAAAGTAGGTAAAATTACTCCTAAAAAATCAGCAGACATCAAAAGATCCCGGATAGGACTTGGTTTTGAGAAACTTGACCGAGATATCTTTGATCCCGAAAAGGCATATCCCTATGTTGCACAAAGTGGTGTAAAGTGGGCAAGATTGCAATCAGGCTGGCAACGCACTGAAAGAGAAAAGGGCGTTTACAATTTTGATTGGCTGGATAAAATCGTGGACAAAATGATCGCTATGGGCGTGGAGCCTTGGTTGTGTCTTTGTTACGGAAATGATTTGTATAGTCCGGCTGCCAAAACAGTTTACGGAGCGGTGGGAATTCCTCCCATTCATACCGAAGAAGAAAAAACGGCCTGGGCAAATTATGTAAAAGCAACCGTCCAACATTTCAAGGGCAGAATTCACTATTATGAAGTATGGAATGAACCGGATGGCGAATGGTGCTGGAAGCACGGTCCTGACCCTATTGAGGTTGCAGAGTTTAACAAGGCTACTGCCATTGTCTGCAAAGAAACAGATCCCACCTGTGAAGTGATCGGGCTTTCCCTTTGCTATAAGCTGGCATTTGCTGCTGAATTTGCCAAAACCGGTGTCTTAGACTATTTGGACGGTATTGCTTACCATGCGTACTGTGTGGAAGAAGAAGAGTGGCAGAGCCTGTATGACTTCATGGATAGGATGCGCAAAGAATATGGCAAGCCTAATTTGAAGATTTTCCAGGGTGAAAGCGGCACCCAATCTCGTCACGACGGTGCGGGCGCCCTGAGAGGGGCCACCTGGACACCGTTGAAGCAAGCAAAATTCTTGCTTCGTCACCTTATTACGGATTTGGGAAATAATGTGGAGTTCACTTCCTATTTCACTTGTGTAGATATGATCGAAGCGCTTAATGGCACTGTGGGTAATGTTGCATCTTACCTGGATTACGGTTATTTTGGCATTCTCGGTGCCAATTTTGATGCAGAAGGCAGATCTATAGGAACATACACCCCCAAGCCTTCCTATTACGCTTTGCAAAATCTTTGCAGCGTATTTTCCGAAGATTTTGCCGTGTCCGCATTCCCTGCTCAGTGGACTGTCCTATGGTCCCAGCGTGTAATGGGAAATGATTTGGATCCGCAATACATTAAAAGCCTTTCTTTCAAGCGGCCAAATGGATCTTCTGCCATTGTGTACTGGGTCCCCAAAAATATTGTAACGGAAACCTATGATGGAACAGCATCAATCAAGCTGGATGATCCGGATATGGCACAAAAAGTATTGCTCACAGATCTGTTAACCGGCACAGTATATAAGATAAATGAAGATATGATCGGAAAGGACGGAACACTCCAAAATATCCCGTTAACCGACAGTCCCTTAATGATTACGCTTGGGGATTTTTGTGAGTGGGAGAATACATAATGCGTGCAGTATTTATAACCGGCGCACAAAAAGGTACGGGCTATGGTATCGCTGAGCATTTTGCCAAACAAGGTTGGGATGTCTTTATTACCAGCCGTGCAGGTGCAGATGCGGAAAAATCAGCAAAAGTTTTATCTGATACCTATGGCATTTTCGCCAAAGGATATGCTTGCGATATCCGTAACGAGCAACAGATTATTGACATTTTCAACGACATTGACAAAACAGGAAGATTTGTTGAAACAGTTATACTAAATGCGGCAAATATGGGTTTTAATTCAAAAGACCCCGCCGCAGGTCAGGATTTTTGGACAGTTCCTGTGGACGAGTTTCAAGCGGTTTTTGAAACCAATCTTGTTTGGAACTTTATGATCATTCGCCAGGCGGCAGTTCGTATGCGAAAAAACGGCAAAGGATCTGTTGTGTTTATAAGCTCCAACACCGCCTACCGTGCAATCCCAAACCGTGCGGCATACTCCGCCTCAAAGGGCGGGATCAATGCACTTGCAAAAGCGCTTGCTGTAGATTTAGGGCAATACGGTATTCGCTGTAATGTCGTTCTGCCCGGCACCATCAAAACGGAGCGCTGGGTGGAAATGGGCAAGAAACAAATTGTTAATGGAACACTTACACCCATAGGCGATATTTCCGACTTTGAGGATATCGCAAATGCTTGCTGGTTTTTGGGTACAGATATGTCCAAGAATATCACAGGTACCGAACTGATCGTAGACGGTGGTATGAGTTGTCAATTATATCCTCAGATACTCAATGAACTAAAAAGAAAACAGCAAGAATAATCTCTTTTGTATCAGATGCCTATTTCATTTCTAAATAGGCCAAACTTCCCTCTTTTAAGCAAAATCAAAGGGATGCACCGGTCGGTGCAACCCTTTTGATTTATGCAATTAGGCCTTTTCCAGAGCCAGGGTGCGGGTGGTGATGTCGCAGACTTCGCTAGGTCCAAAGTACTGGATAGCACCGGGGAAAACATAGCAGGTTTCCACGGCCCACTGATCTCTGTGAGCAGCAAAGTAGCGGAAGGGTGCGCCATCCAGCTCTACCAGAGCCTTACGGATAACGGGCTTATCTGCACCGTGGCGGCGCTCCATGTTCATCATCTTGGTGATGGGCATACCGCCTGCAACCCACTCTTCAGCAGGCTTAGACAGGTTGGAGACCTTAGACAGGTAGCCATTGTAGCCGTACTGGATCAGCATAAAGGCGTTGTAACCCAGGGAGTAGCAGTAGTCAGCATCAAAGTTGGAGGGGAAAGCGCAGCGGCCTTCGTAGCCCAGGAAGTGATGCAGGGGGGAGAACTTGCCGCTGTAAGTGCCGGCAGCCTTACGGGCAGCCAGGTTTTCCTTAACCATTTCGGAGAACAGCTTTTCAGACTCGATGAGGGACACCTGCACGTTGCCGTGGGGATCACGCTCCAGGAACAGCTGCTGCTGGATGGTCTGGGGCAGGATGGCAAATACAGCCATGGATTCCTTAGTCAGGCCAGCCTCAATAAAGGCATACTTATCATTCCAAGTGGGCAGATCGTTAAAGGCATTTGCCTTCTCCCCTGCCAACAGTTCG
>JAZRUE010000005.1:0-5793 GCA_045652345.1 Faecousia sp.
GGTTTCAGGGAAAACACCCAATCTTCCACTTCGTAGCGGCGGTAGTTCTTGGGATTGACCTTCACAACAGAGTTGGATAAATAGGGATCTATAAGTATTTTGCAGTTTTCGGCTTCAAAGAAGTAGCCGGCCTGTCCCAAATACGTGATCTTCATAGGCATTACAGAGCGGTCTGGGTGTCATCCGGGTCGCCTTCCCGGGCAAGCTTGTATTCCAAGGACCAGTCTAAATCCCGGTACTGTTCACCTCTGGGGTCGGTGTTGATCCACTCCACCAGCATGTCAAGCATTTCCTCTGTCCAGGTGGCTCTGTCGATCTGGGCGGTGGTAAACTTGTTGGCGGCGATCATTTCAAAGCCGAAATCGTCCTTTACATGGGTCTTTGCCGCCCCTTCCACCACTTCCTGCACCAAATGGGCAGGGATGAAGAGCACACCGCCACCGCCGCCGTAGACGATGTCACCGGGCAGCACTGTTGCCTTGCCGATGCGGGTAATGCCATTAAAGTCCTTCATCACAAATTCCCGGATGGGGGTGGGGGCGATACCCCGGTAGTACACCTGCACATCGGGAACTTCCTTCATTTGCTGGGTGTCCCGGATGCCGCCCCAAATTACACCGCCGCCGGTTTTTGTTTTGGTTTTGATGGCGGTGGTCAGGTTGCCGCCCAAGAAAGTGCCCTTGTAGATCTTGTCGTACATATCCACGACCACCACGTCACCTTCTACCAAGCTGTCGATGACCCACTGGTTGTAGTTGCCCTTCCGGCCTTCCTCTGCGCCTACGGCAAACATAGTCTCATGCAAGTCGGGACGGGTAGGCACGAAGGTGGCGGTAACGGCACGACCGATCAGCTTTCTGCCATCGTCGTGGAGGGTCTTCAGATCCCCCTCAAACTGGCTTTCGTAGCCTTTCAGAAAAATCGGCTTCCACAGCTCCTCCAAGGTCATTTTCTGCATTTCGTCCAAATACTTTTGGGGGACTTTGGGCCTGCCATCGGGAAACCGCTCACCCTTCCACTGGGGTGTCAGAGCAATAATATCTTCAGGGTTGTTAAAGCGAATCATATTTATTTCTCCTTATAAAGTCATTCCACCGTCAATTACTAAGTCGATGCCGGTGATATAGCTGCCTGCGTCACTGCACAGCAGCTGCACTGCGCCTACGCAATCCTCCGGCGTGCCGAAACGACCCATAGGAATTTGATTTTCTACCGCTTTCCGTTTGGCTTCGTCGGCAAAAACTGCTGCATTTCTGGGGGTGGCGATAGCACCGGGGGAGATGTTGTTCACCGTTACCCCATAAGGAGCGGCCTCCTTGGCGATGTTTTTCACCAGCCGCATCACCGCGGCCTTGGTTGCCCCATACAGGGAAAGCTCCGGGTGCTGCCGCTGCTGATTGATACTACCAATGGTGACGATTCGCCCAAAGCCCTTTTCCTTCATAGCAGGGTAGTAAGCCTGCATCAGCTTCAGGGTGCTTTTTAGGTTCACCGTTACCTGCTTGTCAAAGGTTTCGTCGGAAATATCCAGCCAGGTTTCCTTGAACTGCACGCTGGCATTGAGAATCAGGCAGTCCACCGGGCCGGTCTTTCCATAAAGTCCGGCAACCTGTTCCATATCTCCTAAATCGCACACCAGTGCATGGTGTGCGCCCAATTCCTTTTGGATGCGCTGTGCTTTCTCCAAATCCTTGGAGCAGTGGATAGTTACATCCCAGCCGTCTTCCACAAAGGCTTTGGCAATGGCGTAGCCAATGCCTTGGGTGGAGCCGGTTATCAATACTTTTTTCATATCAAATCTCCAAAACAGCAGGATCGGACAGATCCACTTCCAAAGTTTTTACACCGGTTTCGTCTTCCACCGTGATCTCATACTTGCCGTAGAAGCCACGGAAGGTCAGTTCTTCCTGACAATCCTGGGTGAAGTTTGTTTTCCATTCCTGATTGATCAAACGATCCACTACCTGATAGGCTTTCTTTTCCGTCATATCGTAGTGCAGAAGACCGCCACCGTAATAGTTTTCCCCTTCGTAAGTATTCCGGGGTGCATAGGCCGCATAGCCGTCCACCAAATTCCACCAAACGATGCCCGCCATATTGGGGGTGGAGAACCAGATCTTGTAGAACAGCTCGGTAAGCTTTGCCTGCATTTCCTCATTTTCCGGCAGACAGTCCGGGAAGCAGGGAATGGTGATCTCCGACATATGCATGGGAAGACCAAAGCCGTTAAACAGATCCAGAATATCCAAATGGTTTTCCGCATTCAGGAAATGGTCAAATCTGCTTGTAGTGAAGTCCTCCGCGGCGCTGAACATATGGAACTGCAAGCCGATTTCATCAATGGGCAGATCCTTTTCCAAAAACCGCTGCAGCTGCTGATAGTAGGGCATATACTTGCCGCAGGAGGCAAAGGTCTCAAAGACGGCATAATTATATTCGTTGATGAGTTTTTTGTTATTGGGGAAGTACTTGCGGCTCAGCTCCCAGCAAAATTCATCATAGCCTTCAAAGAGGGTCTTTCTGCCGAAGTTATAGTTGGTGGCGCTTTCGTTGACGATGTCAAAGTAGGGGATCTTATCTGCGTATTCTTCGGAAATTTCACGGAAACGCTTTTCCATCAGCTCCTTCCGCTTTTCGGTGGAGTAGGGAATGAGCCAATCGGGATTAAAGGCATTCCAGGCAAGACAGTGACCCTTGGGAACAAGGTCGTATTCCTTGCAGAATTCCAGTACCACATCGGGAGCGGGTCGGCGGTAGATGTTCTCGCTGTCCTTGCGGAAACGCAGCTTGCCTTCCTCCGGCTCCAGATCCTTCCAGTAGAAAGGCACAACGGCGTGATTGAAAAGAGCGGCAAACTTTTCCTTGTAAAGCTGTTCCTTTTCCGGAGTCTCCACGCTGTCCAGCATAAAGGCGTTACAGCCAAAGAGGAATTTATGGGTTTTTTGCTTTACCTTTACGGTCTTTTTGCCGGGGGTGGAAAAGCGCAGGGTGAAATCACCCTTGCGGTATTTTTCCACACCTTCCTGGTAGCGTTTTTCAATTCGCTCGCTGTTTTCATCAAAGCTACGGAAAACTTTATTGTGATCTAAAGCGAACATACAAGCCTCCTTATTAAGACCATTCCCGGTCGTTTGCCCATTCGCCGTCCCAGCAAGCGGTGCTTGCCCAAGGCTCTTCGCAGTCTGCCTTACGGAACTGTGCGATCAAGTCTTCATTCAAACTTTCAATGCCCAAACCGGGGGCATCCGGCACTTGCATATACCCATTTTCCAGACGGATCACAGGGTTTACCAGCTCGTACCATTCCGGATGGTCTACAGAATGGAATTCCACAGCCAGCACATTCTTCAGCGCAGCGGCTGCGTGAACAGCAGCCATAAAGCCGATGGGGCTTTCTGCCATGTGGATGGCAAGGGCAACGCCGTACTTTTCGCAAAGGGCGCCCACCTTTTTCATTTCCATCAGACCACCCACGGTCAGCATGTCGGGGTGAACTACATTCACACCGGCAGCCATAATGGATTCGAAGTTCTCCGCAAGGTAAATATCCTCACCGGTGCAAAGAGGCACGCAACTGTTTTTGGCAAACTTCTCAAGATGATTGGTCTGATGCCAGGGTGCCAGATCTTCCATCCAGGCGATGTTGTACTTTTCCAGTCGCTTGGCAAAGCGAATGGCATCCTCGATGGCAACGTGACCGAAGTGGTCGATAGCAAGGGGCACTTCATAGCCGATCTCTTCCCGGACTTCCTTCACATAATTTTCCAGGTAGTCAAGACCCTTTTCGGTGACATGAATGCCGGTGGCGTAGTGGGGGATGGTGAAGATCTCGTAATTCTTGCCGAACATCAGGGACTTGTCAATAGAGCCGGACTGATGGCTGATAGCCTTCATGGAGTATTTCTGCATTTCCTCCAGCATACCGGTGGGGGCATTTAATGTGCCAGGCTCATCATAAAGCAGCTCGATGCCTAAGTCCATTTTCAGGAAGGTGAAGCCGTCCTCCATCCGCTTTTTCAGGGCTTTGCCCATATCTTTGCCGGTATGCTTTCCGTCCACATCGGTGTCGCAGTAAATCCGGACCTTATCCCGGTACTTGCCGCCCAAAAGCTGATAGACCGGCACTTTATAGAATTTGCCGATGATGTCAAAAAGGGCAATCTCGATGCCGGAAACGCCGCCGCCCTGGCGGGAGTGACCGCCAAACTGGCGAATGCGGTTGAAAAGCTTTTCTACATTCAGCGGGTTTTCGCCCACCAAACGGCTTTTGAGCATTTTGGCATAGGTGGCGCTGGAAGCGTCACGCACTTCGCCGTAGCCTACGATCTCCGGGTCGTTGGTATAGACCTTAATTAGAATCATGTGCTTGGGCAAGCCGTCAATGTCGGCAGTGCGGATATCTGTAATTTTTAAGTCTTTGGCAAGCATTGCAGTTCTCCTTGTGTTTAATATATTTCCATTATAACACGGTCAGGCTGAGAGGGAAGAAACAATACTTTTGCATTTATAAACTATATTTCGATTGATGCCTTGACAGGGAGGGAAAAGATTGCTACTATTTTTCTATGGAAATTATACACGAACTGAAATTTAACAATGTGGATGCCCTGCGGCTCTTTTCTTCTCAGGCAGAGGCCCGGAGAAATAACCTGCGGATCCACTACCATTCCCTCATCGAATTGTCCATCGTTATCCGTGGCAGCGGCATTTATAAGACGAAAAATGCCGTTTATACCATTCAAAAGGGGGATATCTTCTTTTTTCGGCCCAACGAAGCCCACTGCATAACGGACATTGAAGAAGGGGGAATGGAATTAAGAAACCTGCACATTGCTCCTTATTATCTGTATACCAATTTTCAAAATGCTCTGAATACAAACTATATCAAGATTTTGTCCGCAGGTTTTCCGCTGAAAAGCAATAAGATCAATGATTGCTTGTCCCTTCAGCAGACAGAAATGGTCCGAAATCTTCTGCTGACGGTGCATGAGGAACTGCACAGTAGAGGCAGTGACTATATAACCGCTGTGCAAAACTATCTTTCTGCGTTATTTATTCAGCTGTCGAGAGTCTACGCAGAGCACCACTTCTCCCAAAAGGACAAGCAGAACTACCAAAAATTGCTTACCGCCATAGCCTATATTGATACCCATTATAAAGAGGAGATCACCCTGGACACCTTGGCAAAAGAGGTTTCCTACAGCAAATGCTATTTCTCTTCTGTTTTCAAAAAATGTATGGGTCTTTCCGTGTGGGATTACATCTGCATCAAGCGGATCGAGGAAGCCTTGGCACTGATTAAAACCACCAATAAAAGCATTTTGGATATTGCTCTGGAATGCGGCTTTAATAACACGGTAAATTTCAATAAAATTTTCAAGAAGTACACGAACCTGACACCCAGTGCGTTCCGCAAATAGGAGGACGGCCTATGAAAGAACAAATTTTTACCATTCCGGTCAATGAAGGCTTTGATGCAGGGGATGAGTGCCCCTTTTGCAATATGCGGCGGCAGGCGGAGCAGCGGGCTATGCGTTATGTTGCCGGCACCTACAAGGGCAAGTTCGCCCCCCTGCATCACTTCCTGGGCTACGGAGGCCGCTGCGCTTTCCCCTCCAACTTTGGTGCTGAATACTGCTACTCCCTGGGGTACAACGCCTTTGTGCTGATCCAGTACGACTACAATGGCTACCTGTCTAAGGTCTCCAACCTGTCTAAGCCCGCTGAGGAGTGGGTTGCAGGCGGTATGCCCATCACCAAGATGATGAACATCGAGCGCCGTCACGGTGCTGA
>JAZRUE010000006.1:0-26858 GCA_045652345.1 Faecousia sp.
GTACAGGACAGCGCCCAGAGTCAGGATGGTAACGTCCTTACCGTCGCGGGCCTTGTTGGTGTCGCCGATCTCGATCTCATAACGCTCAGCAGGCACGCCGCCCTCGAGGCACTGCTCTCCCACGTCGTAGATTCTCTGAGACTCGAAGAAGACAACGGGGTCAGTGCCCTTCAGAGCGGTCTCCATCAGACCCTTAGCTTCCCAAGGAGTTGCAGGGAAAGAAACCTTCAGGCCGGCGATGTGAGCGCACAGAGCGGTCCAGTCCTGAGAGTGCTGGGCGCCGTACTTGGAGGCAACGGAAACACGCAGAACCAGAGGCATCTTCAGGATGCCTGCGGACATAGACTGCCACTTGGACATCTGGTTGCAGATTTCGTCACCGGCGCAGCCGATAAAGTCAGCATACATCAGTTCAACCAGTGCACGGCCACCGGACAGTGCATAACCAACAGCAGTACCTACGATGGAGGCTTCTGCCAGAGGAGAGTTGAACAGGCGGCAGTGAGGCAGAGCGTCCATCATGCCACGGTAAACGGCAAATGCGCCACCCCAGTCACGGCAATCTTCACCGTAAGCGATCATAGTAGGATCTTCGTAGAAGCGATCGTAGATAACCTCGCTCATTGCATCGCGGAGGTTGAACAACTTCATCTTGGAAACGGGTTTACCATCGGGGCCGATGGGGCTGCGGGACTTTTCCTTCAGCTTCTTGTAAGCAGGAACATCCTCCAGATTCTCAATGAGAACTTCGGGCTTGCGATCGTCGAACTTAGCAACCTTCTGGTTGGAGAACATCAGCCGTTCCACAACAGCGGGATCCTTATCAAAGTCGCAGTAGGGGCTGATCTTAGGATCAGCAGCTGCAGCGCAGATCATAGTCATACGCTGAGAAGTTTCAGCCAGAATAGCATCCACTTCTTCCTGCGTCATAACACCGGCCTCAATCAAGGCAGCAGGGTAAGTAGTCAGGGGGTCAACCAGCTTCCAATCGTCGATCTCTTCCTTGGTGCGGTATGCATTCTGGTCGGAGACGGAGTGACCGGAGAAACGGTAAGTAATGGTTTCCAGCATCACGGGACCCTGGCCGTTACGCAACAGGTCCAGCTTCCGTTCCATAGCATCGATCACTGCCAGGGGGTTGAAGCCGTCAACAGTTTCAGCATGGAACTGGGTGGGGCTTACGCCGGAAGCAATACGGGACATACAGCCCTGGCCCATGGTTTCGCCACGGGTCTGGTCGCCCATGCCGTAGGAGTTATTGAAGATGTTGTAAAGAATGGGCATACCTTCAGTATGAGACTCCCACAGAGTCTTATACTGGTCCATAGCAGCGAAGTTCAGGGCTTCCCAAACAGGGCCACGGGCCATAGAAGCATCACCGATGTTACATACAACGATACCAGGCTTTTCGTTGACCTTCTTGTAAAGAGCTGCACCGGTGGAGATAGTAGCAGAACCACCAACGATTGCGTTGTTGGGATAAATACCAAAGGGCAGGAAGAAAGCGTGCATAGAGCCGCCCATACCCATATGGAAGCCAGTCTCACGGGCAAAAATCTCAGACAGCGTACCGTACAGAATGAACCGGATAGCCAGTTCCTTCACATCCTTTGTCTCACCCAGCTGCTGGGTGGAACGCAGGCACTTGCCGTCCAGGAAGGTCTCCATAACATTCATCAGCTGCTCGTCGGACATCTTGTTGATGGTGGACAGAGCCTTAGCCAGAATTTCGGAGTGGCTACGGTGAGAGCCGAAAGCAAAGTCATTTTCGTCCAGCAGGTAAGCCTGACCGACACAGGCGGCTTCCTGACCGATGGACAGGTGAGCAGGACCGGGATAGGTGTGCTCAATGCCGTTGTACAAGCTCTGGGTCTTGATCAGGTTCAGCATGGTTTCAAACTCACGCAGAACAGTCATGTCCCGGAAAATACGAACCAAGTCTTCCTTGGTGTACTTGCCGGTGGCCAATTCCTCAGCAACAGTCTTATTGTACTGGTTAACGGGAATGGAATCAAAAGTCACCTGGCCAGGTGCGCGAACAACCGCAGGATCTACATATAAATTCTTAGGCATACTGTTTCCTCCTTATTTGGCCAGCAGGGTGGTGAAGTTAGCAAGGTTCTTGCACAGTTCCTGCAGGAAGCGAGAAGCAGGCGTGCCATCCACAGCACGGTGGTCGAAGGTCAAGCTGAGGCCCATAGCAGGATAGATCTGAATGCTGCCGTCAGCGCCCTTGCGAACGCGATCGATAGTGCCGCAAACGCCCAGAATACCGGTCTGAGGAGGATTGATAACGGGGGTAAAGGATTCAATGCCAAAGTTGCCCAGGTTGGACACGGTAAAGCTGGCACCGGACAGCTTATCAGGGCTGATATTGCCCTCACGGCACTGGGCAGCCAGTTCCTTAACTGCCTTAGAAATCTCCAGCAGGCTCATCTGGTCAGCACCAAAGATGGTGGGAACCATCAGGCCACGGGGAGTATCCACAGCAAAGCCCAGATTGCAGTGCTTGAAGCGACGGATAGAGGCATCGTCCAGCATGTTGGCATTCAGGTCAGGGTGGTTAACCACAGTACGGGAAACGGCATACAGAATAATGTCGCCAATGGTGATGCCTGCATACTCATCGCCGGCAGCCTTCAGGGCCTTGCGGTAAGCAAGCACAGCGGTAGCATCAAAGGAAACATTTTCAGTCAGCTGAGCCATGGTAGACAAGCTGGTGGTCATGGACTTGGTAATTGCACGGCGGATACCGCTGAACTTCACGTCCTCATATTCATTGACATCCACAGCTGCTACGGCAGCAGCAACGGGAGCCTTGACGCCCTCGTCAATCAGCTTCTGCACGTCGCGCTCAATGATGCGGCCATTGGGGCCAGTGCCAACTGCTTGAGTAGCATCCACACCGTGAGCCTTTGCCAGTTTGGCGGCTCTGGGAGATACAGGAGCACCGGCAACGGGGGCTGCTTCAGGCTCTGCAGCAGGAGCGGCAGCTACGGGAGCAGCCTCTACAGCAGCAACAGGCACTTCAGCACCGGGGCGCAGGCAGCTGCAATCTTCACCGTGGGGGCCGATTGCACAAACGTTCTCCAAGCAGGTGACTTCTTCACCGTCTTCGAAGAAGATCTCCAGCAACTCACCTTCAGCGGTGGATTCGCACTCGAAGCTTGCCTTGTCAGTTTCGTAAGTAAACAGAATGTCGCCGATCTTGATCTGGTCGCCAACCTTCTTTTCCCAGCTACCAATGATGCAGCTTTCCACAGTAATACCAGCCTTGGGCATCACAACGGCCTTGGCCTTGGTATTCAGCACAGGAGCAGCTGCGGCAGGAGCAGCGGCTGCGGGTGCAGCTGCGGCAGCAGCAGGAGCAGCTTCAGCACTGCCACCGCGAAGAGCGGAGCAATCCTCACCGGGGTTGCCGATAGCACACACATTTATAAGGCAAGGAACCTCGTCCCCTTCCCCATAAAAAATCTCCAGCAAGGTACCCTCTGCTGTAGACTCACATTCAAAGCTGGCTTTGTCAGTCTCATAGGTGAACAAAACGTCACCGACCTTAACTGCGTCGCCAATTTTCTTTTCCCATGTACCAATGATACAGCTTTCCACTGTAATGCCCGCCTTGGGCATAATAACTGCATTAGCCAATGGATAATCGCCTCCTTAATATTTTGTTAAAGCCCGTTAATTATAACACCACTTAACAATGTAGTCAAGACTTTTCCCTTAAAAACAGCAAAAATCGGTGTGGCCGGATACTCCAGCCGCACCGATCTTTTTCATAAGGTAATTACATTCGCTTCCTTGGCCGCTATGGCAACAGAATCCGGCAATTCATTATCTGAAATCAGATAATCCACATCGGATAGCTGTGCAAAAGTATAGGGCATAAGGCAGGTAAACTTATCACTGCCACACATGGCAACGCTCTTTCTTGCCTTTTTGATCACTTGATTTTTCACTAGCATATCGCTTTCCGTACCGCAGGTAAAACCCGCTTCAAGGGAAAAGCCGGATACACCAATAAAGGCAATATCAATGTTGATTTTCGAAAGCATTTCCAGTGTATTTTGCCCGGAAAGGGCAAGATTCTTTCTGTTAATCGTACCACAGCAGACCGTAACAATCGGATTTGTCAGACGGCAAAGCTCCATTGCAATACTGGGGCCAGTGGTAACAATGTTCAGATTGATATCCGGCAAGATTTTAGCCAGAGCCAGATTTGTAGTGCTGGCATCCAGGAAAATAGCAGAATGGGGCTGGATCAGCTGTAGTGCTTTCTGGGCAATCACGGATTTCTCCACATTGTTCCGATGAATGCGCTCATTGAACTCCGGGTCACCTTTGTGCAGTACAGATCTTGCACCACCACGGAATTTCACAGCTACGCCCGACTCCTCCAGTAGGTCTAAATCTCTGTGGATGGTCATAAGGGATACATCGGGAAACAGCTGCCGCAGCTGCTTAATGGTAACCACGTTCTGTTTCTCGATAAATAATTTCATTTGCTCCTGTCGGTAATTAAACAAAGCCATCACCTCAAATGTTATATCGAAAGTTATATAACAACAATATAACATTTGCAACCCCGCTTTGTCAATGATATTTTACAAATCTATTGACTGTTAACGCATTTCTCTCTGTAACATCCCCAAAAGGAGATGCGCAGGATGAATTTACAGTACTTAGATTGATCCGAGATGGACCCCCACCAAAACCAAGCCTTAGAGCGGTATTTATTGGATCAACCAGCCCCTCAAGCTGCGCACTGCCTCTGTGACAAAATGTCAACACCGTAGTAATCGGTTGCAATCAGAATCCTTCTGCTGCGTCTATACCGACAGTTTAGACTGGCAACTGGCGCAAATTATGAAAGAAGCAATAGTCGGAGGTTCCTGCAGAAAAGAAGCCGTCCTCACTTCTCTGTGCGGGAAAGTACAGAATAATATTTTATTGGATCGAAAAGAATTATTCGAAATATAAAAAGCGCGCTACCATCACGGTAGCGCGCTTTATTTTTAATAATTACAGCTTGATCTCAGCAATAACAGACTTCAGTTTGTTAGCACTGATTTGCAACTTTTCAACTTCTTCATCGGTCAGCTTATTCAGGATCTTGCCACGGATGCCGTTACGGTCCACCAGATTCAAAGTAGATAAGCAAACGTCTTCCACGCCATACTCACCGTGCATCATAGCAGAAACAGTCAGAGCGGTATTGGAATCGCCCAGAACGCACTTACAAATGTAGCAAACGCTCATTGCAACTGCATAGAAGGTAGCGCCCTTATTTTCGATGATCTGACCGCCGGACTTCTTAACGAAGGTTTCCACTTCTTCATAGTCCTTGTTCCACTGGATGCGGTCCTTATCGGGAGAGCATTCACGATAAACATCAATGTGGTTATTGGCAATATGAGCCAAAGACCAGGGCACGAAAGAGCTGTCGCCGTGTTCGCCGTAAACATGTGCGTGGACATTCTTGGGGCTCAGGCAGAACCGTCTTGCCAGTTCGGACTGCAGACGGCTGGTATCCAGAATGGTACCGGAACCGATGATACGATTTTCGGGAATGCCGGAAATCTTGGTGAACACATAGGTCAGCACGTCAACGGGGTTAGATACGATCACATAAACAGCATTAGGAGCATGCTTTACAACATTCGCTGTAACATCCTTCAGGATATTTACATTGATCTGTGCCAGATCCAGGCGGGTCATGCCGGGCTTTCTTGCAACACCGCAAGTAATAACAACAATATCAGAACCTTCAGTATCGGAATAATCACCAGCCCGAACAATGGCAGGCGCATTAAAGGGAGCGCCCTGGTAAACGTCCAGTGCCTCACCAAGAGCCTTCTTGGTATTGATATCAACAAGCACGATCTCAGAAGCAATACCCTGAATCATCAGGTCATTTGCAATAGTTGCACCGACACTGCCGGCACCGATTACGCTAATTTTGCTCATAAACAAACTCCTTATACTATAAAATTCTTTTGTGGAATTCGGTATTATTATATCGGTATGAATATACTTTGTCAATAAAATATGGTAAATTTTCGGTTTTTCAGCAAAACAATCAAAGAACAATCATTATTATCTAATTATTTGTGAAATGTCACATCACTGAAAATGTGTCAAAAGATGGATTAGCATTTGGGTGCAGGCTTCCATATCTTCCACCGGGATATATTCAAATCTGCCGTGATAATTCTCGCCACCGGTGCAGAGGTTGGGGCAAGGCAATCCTTCATAAGAAAGTCTTGCACCATCTGTGCCGCCGCGAATAGGCACAATCCTGGGAGCAATACCAACAGCCTCCATTGCCTTCTTGGCCCGTTCCACAATGTACATACAGGGCTCAATGTGCTTTTTCATATTGAAGTAGCTATCTTTCATTATTATCTCTACTCTGCCCTGCCCATACTTGTCATTCAGGAATTTCGCCGCAGATTCCATAAGCGCCTTCTTCTCCTGCAGTTTTCCCAAATCGTGATCGCGAAGAATATAGGAAAGTTTTGCTTTCTCAACTTCGCCTTCCATATCTGTCAGCAGAATAAAACCTTCATATCCTTCTGTGGTTTCCGGGCGTTGGTTTGCAGGAAGCATCCCCTGAAATTCCATAGCCAGCAACTGGGCGTTTACCATCTTGTTTTTTGCAGAACCTGGGTGAATATTTAACCCATGAAATGTTACAACAGCGGAAGCCGCGTTGAAGTTCTCATACTCCAATTCTCCCAGTGCGCCGCCGTCAACAGTATAGGCATACTCCGCACCAAAATCCTTGAGATTAAACCTATCCGCTCCCCTGCCGATTTCCTCGTCTGGGGTGAAACCGATCTTCAATGTGGCATGAATGTTCTTCACCTTCAACAAATGCTCTGCGGCTGTGAGGATCTCAGCAATACCGGCTTTGTCATCAGCGCCCAAAAGTGTGGTGCCGTCTGTAACAATCAGGTGCTTACCAACATGATTGTGCAGACTTTCGTATTCGCAGGGACGAAGGTAAATGCCCTTTTCCTCATTCAGGCAAACGTCACCGCCGTCATAGGCAACAACCTTCGTCCGGATATTTTCACCGGACGCATCAGGAGAGGTATCCATATGCGCGATCAGGCCGATCGTAGGCAGGCGGGGATCACCAGGAACTGTGCCGTATACATAGCCATCTTTGTCCATATAGGCATCTTCAATACCCATAGCCAGCATTTCTTCCACGATCGCTTTGCCCAATGTCAACTGTCCTTCAGTAGAAGGACAAGTATCGCTTTTTTCATCGGACCTTGTGTTGAAAGAAACATATTTCAAAAAGCGTTCAGAAACTGTCATAATTCATTCTCCTAAAAAAGTGGGGCGAAGTTACCTTCGCCCCGTATTTTTTACTTAGCAGCGTTAACCAGTTCTGCAGTATCCTTTGCGATCATCAGTTCTTCGTTGGTGGGAACAACCCAGACCTGAACCTTAGAATCGTCAGCAGAGATCAGAGCTTCCTTGCCGCGAACATTGTTCCGCTCGGGATCCAGCTTTACGCCCATGAAGCCCAGATAGTCACAGATAGCCTGACGGGTCTCAGGACCGTTCTCGCCTACACCGGCAGTGAAAGTGATCACATCCACGCCATTCATAGCAGCGGCATAAGCACCGATATACTTGGCAACTTCGTAGAAGAACTTGTTAAGAGCCAGCACGCAGTTCTCATCACCATTGGCTTCGCCTGCTTCCAGATCACGGAAGTCGGAGGAAACGCCGGACAGAGCCAATACACCGGACTTCTTGTTCAGCATATTCAAGCACTCGTCAACACTCATGCCATACTTGTTGCAGATAAACTGTACTACACAAGCATCGATATCGCCGGAGCGGGTACCCATAGGCACGCCAGCCAAGGGAGACAGACCCATGGAAGTATCCTGGCACTTGCCATTGAGAACAGCAGACAGAGAAGAACCGTTGCCCAGGTGGCAGTTGATCAGGCGGAACTCGGTCTTGCCGATCAGTTCTGCGGTACGGCGGGCGATATACTTGTGGGAAGTGCCGTGGAAGCCGTAACGACGAATGTCGTCGTTTTCGTAGTACTCAGTGGGGATAGCGTAGCGGTAAGCCTTGGGAGGCATGGTCATGTGGAATGCGGTGTCGAAAACAGCGACCTGGGGAGTTGCAGGCATAACAGCCTGGCATGCACGGATACCCATCAGGTTAGCAGGGTTATGCAGGGGGCCCAGGGGGATGCAGTCTTCAATAGCCTTAATGCAAGCATCGTCGATAATGCAAGAATCGCTGAACTTCATACCGCCGTGCAGAACGCGGTGACCAACAGCATCAATCTCGTTAACATTCTTAATAACGCCGTGCTCAGCATCCTGCAGGATCTCCAGAACAGCTGCAATGGCTTCGGAATGGCTGGGCATAGGAATGTCCTTAACCACCTTCTTATCACCAACCTTGTGGGTCAGACGGCCATCGATATAAATACGTTCGCACAAGCCCTTAGCGGCTACATCACCGGTCTCCGGATTCATCAGCTGATATTTCAGAGAAGAACTACCGGCATTGATAACCAAAACGTTCATAGATTATTCCTCCAAAAATTATGATTTTCTTTTTGCCCATAGTGTGCTATGATATTGCTATTGTATAATATCTTTCCCAATTTCTCAACCCCTAATGGCAAAATTTTCAAGAAAGGTGGGATTATTTTGAAAATCATCGGTATTATTTGTGAATATAACCCAATGCACTTGGGTCACAAAAAGCAAATCGACTTGATTCGGGCCCAAAATCCAGACTGTGGCATTGTCTGTTTGATGAGCGGCAACTTTGTGCAACGGGGCCAACCGGCCATTGTGGATAAGGCTCTGCGAGCCCAGGCCGCAATCCAGGCAGGCGCGGATTTGGTTTTGGAGCTCCCCATAACAGCCTCCCTTTCTTCCGCAGAAGGATTTGCCGCAGCGGGTGTATCTATTCTGTCGGGCTTTTGTGATGAGCTTTCCTTTGGAGTGGAAAATGATGATCCCGCTCTTTTAGCCCAGACTGTAGATGCACTATTAAGTGATACATTTTCTTCTCACCTGCATGCAGCATTGGATGAAGGGCTCTCCTTCCCTGCTGCTCGTCAGAAGGCCTTGACCGAGATGGGCATTGACAGCACTTTTTTAGCAAGTCCCAACAATATTCTTGCCGTAGAATACTGCAAAGCCATAATTACTTCCGGTTGTTCTATGAAGCCTGCACCAATAAAGCGAGAGGGCAACTATCACGACACAAAGCCAGATGGAGAAAATCCCTCTGCCACCGCAGTCAGAATACTGATGGCAGAAAGCGGCGCTTGGCTGGACTATATTCCATCCTGCGCAAGAGACATTCTTTCTGGAGCCAGAATCCACACTACCGCTTTTGCAGAACAAGCAATTCTTTATCGCCTACGGACAATGACAGAAGCTGAATACGAAGCACTTCCCTACGGATCGGAGGGTCTTTGGCGGAAGCTGATGCACAATGCCCACAGCTATACCACATTGGAAGAAATCATACAAGCTACCAAATCCAAGCGGTACACCCGTACAAGGCTGGACAGAATGATTCTGTGTGCATTCCTTGGAATCGCACGCCAGACGTTGGAGGCGCCCATTCCCTATACCAGAGCTTTGGCTTTTAATGATACGGGGCGGCAAATTTTGAAATTGGCCCGTCAAACCGGCGACTTCCCTAATATCGGAGAGCCAACAAACTGCCCCTATGAGGAACTGGAGCATCGGTGCGATGACCTCTATGCCCTCTTTTCCAGAGAGCCGGAAGCACCCGGCTATGGCAGAAAACGGAGAGTTTATGCGAAATAAGACAAAAATGAGGCACATTTGTGCCTCATTTTTTGCGTTTCAGAAGGATAATACCGGTCAAGGCACCTGCCACAACAACAATGGGCACTGCCCAAATCAGCCACCCAAAATCCGGTTTGCTTTCTTCCGGCACATTCACTTCATCCATAACAGCAATACTATCAAAGCGCATTATGATATCCGCTTTTCTGTCCGTATCCACCGGGAGTATAAGAAGCGCTGCAAGATCTTTTACTTTCGCCTCTATTGTATACCACTGCCCTGGTTGTAAAGTGGCCGCGTTCTCCCCCATCTCATCTGTAACTGTATATAGCACATCAACGACACTATACTCTTGATTTTTACCAAGCACCCGCACCGACCCGGCTAAAGGCTGTCCCTCTTCATCCAGAGCCGATTCGATCTTGACCCGACACTGGAAAGATTCCGCCTTATCGGATTGCCAGTACACCTCTATCTCCCGATTTGCAGGATCGGTTTGCAGATTATCTTTGTCGGTGGCATATTCCCAGAAGGGGTATCCCTGTGCCAGCATTTTCGACACATAACCTGTATCGGTATTTGTTCTAAGCATCACAGGCTCCTGCATATAGAGCCATTTTGCATAGAGCGAATGGGGCTGCGTTACAATGTCGTCAGCAGCAACAGCTGCTCCACTGGCGGATCGCTCCTTATACCAACCAACGAACCGAAATCCCGGGCGATCCTCAGGCACAGGCAAAAAACCGTAGGTGTTGCCGCTGATCAGTGTAGATGCAGGCGCTGCAACGCCCGTTTGATAATTCAGATCATAGCTGATGTGATGGCCTTTCAGCACCACCATTGCGCAATCCCCGGCTTTAATTTGCAAGGTAATTTCTTTTGCGTTCTGTGTCCGTTCTTTTCCTTCCTGAATGATTTGACAGTCATAGGCTTTATCCAGCCCCAAAACAATCTCTCCATCAGCGGTAAAGTCATTATTCACCACCAAAAGTGCTGTTTCTCCCTGATAATCGAAGCAGCCTATCAACGCTGTACCGGAAACAGTTTTTAAACCGCGGTATGTATAGATCCGGCTATCGCCCTGATACTCACAAGGACTCTTTCCTTCGATGATCACGCCCTCATGGGTGCTGTTCATAAGAATATGATCCATCGCTTTGATCTGCGTGTTGATTGCTTTCGCATAATGCCAATATACCGTCTTCTCTCCGTAGACATTGATAAGGCTATGAGTATTCAATTCTGTCTTTGCCGCATTGGCAAAATAGGGTGGAGACACTAAAAGGTAGTAATTGATGCCCTTTGCGCCAAAAGCAAGCATCGTATTTACATCCCATCGCATCTCGCTTTCATTGGCTACACGAATATCCATCCCGTAGGCCGGCGTATCACCGCCAACCTGAGCATATCCCATCCAAGGTTTATTGACCTCCAGCGCGACTTCATTTATCATAGCCAGATAATTAAACCAAGTAGGTGTTACATTGGGCGCATCGCCTGCAATGGGGTACAAGTCAAAGGACAAATAATCTGCACCCGCATCACTCAAGCCCCGGATATATTTAGGCCATGTCATGCTGGAATCTGTTCCGTTGGAAAGCCATTCGGGAGAAAAATAGGCGAATAAATTTAAGTACACATTCAAGTCTGTATAACCTAACTGGCCTTCCAGCTGCTCCAGTTTGTCCAGGCACCTACTGATGAAAGGAAACATATCGCTGGTAGGTTCATCCCGCAGATGGAAACCACCAAAACTGTCATACTGATACATTTCCTGCAGTTTTGCAATGATAGCACTGTCGCTTGCCATGATTTGCCCATCTATCTGCATCACATCGTATGCAGGCATGAAGTACATTAAGTCGTTGTCCTGGGCAAATTGCAAAGCTTTTCTGGCATCTGCAAGCATATCACCGCTATAGGAAAAGTCATTGTCAGAAATGTAGTCAATGCCCGCCTCTTTGATGAGTTTGAAAACAGAATCGTCTTTCAGTCCCTCGAAAATTACTTCTCCGGCTCGTATATAGGTAGCGCGGGGTCCAATAAAGCCGCCAATATACATTTCATCCGGCTCAAGTCCTCTGAATATAGAGGTTTTCTCTGGTTCTTCTGCTACACCGTCAGTTTGTGCATAGGTCGGTAGCGCAAAGAAAGGGAGCATACCCCCAATCAGGCACAAACAAACGAGCAATGAAATGAATTGCAAAAGTTTATGGCACATAGGTGTACACTCCCCTCTTATTTAATTCTTGTTTTTACGTTTCTTGACAACCACAACTGTTACAGCAATTGCAACACTCAAGAGCGCAGCAACCACGCAGACGATAACAATCGTCACGGTCATATCCCGGCTTTCCAGCACCACCAGAGCGGCTTCGCCAATCCCCAAATTGAGGGTCAGGCTTTCGCCGTTTTCTTTTCTGGACACTGCATCCTGGATCACTTCAAAGTTATACTTGTTATCGAAAGAAAGGGAAATCTCCCCTTCTTTTGTAATGCTGTTATTTACAACGTACAGTGCAGTTTTCCCGTTGTAATCAAAGCAGCCAACCATGGCATTGCCGGTCACACCGTTCAAATCCCGGAAGGTATTTGACTTAATGAGATCCTTACCGTAATGGACGGCCGGTGTTTCACCGGTAATGATCACGCCCTGATAATCGCAGTTCATCAAAATGTGATCCATTGCCTTGATGTGTTCATTGATTTCCTTGGCATAGTGCCAAAGAGGAGTCTTCTCACCGTAGATATTAATGAGAGAATAGCTGCTAATCTCTTCCTCAATCTTATCCGCAAAATAGGTGGGGGCAACGCCAATATAGTATGTAATACCCTTTGCGCCAAAAGCCAGCATGGTATTGACATCCCACTTCATTTCCCCTTCTGTGGTCACACGGGCCTCCGGCGTACCATAGGAAGTAACGCCGCCACCGACCTGCACACAACCGATCCAGGGCTTTTCTTCCTCGATCGCAATACGGTTAATCGTACTCAAGGCGGTAAACCAGTCAGCAGATACCTTGTTGGTAAACAGACCGTAAATAGGATACTTATCAAAGGAAAGATATTCCACACCGGTATTGCTCAGGCCACGAATATAGTTTTCCCAAGTCATATTCTTATCGGTGCCACCGGAAAGTTGTTCTGCGGTTACATTGGGAAACAAATTCAAAAATACATTCAGGTCGTCATATCCCAGTTCTTCCTTGACCCTATTGTATGCTTCCAGGCACTTTTGAATATGGGGGAACATATGGCTATAAGGTTCATCCCGGAAGTAAAGGCCGCCAAAACTGTCGTACTGGTACATTTCTTCCAGTTTTGCCTTGATCTCCTCATCGCTTGCAAGGATCTCCCCATCCATCTTAATCACATCGTAGGCAGGCATAAAATACATAATGCCTGCTTCCTCGGCCAACTGAAGAGACCGCTTAGCATGCTCATAGGTGACGCCGCCAAAACTCATATTATTATCTTCAAGATAATTAAGTCCCGCTTCCTTGAGGTAATGGAATGCCGTTGCATCCTCCAAACCGTTCCAGATCACCTGGCCATCTCTTTTGTATTCAGGCCAGGGAGCCAGGTAACCGCTGATGAACATTTCATCAGGCTCCAGGCCGCGGAACATAGAGGTTTTCTCGGCATTTTCTGTTTCCGCTGTATCACAACCTGCAAAAGCAAACAAAGATGCCAGCATACACAGACACAAAATGATACTCAAAAATTTTCTCATATTCCCAATCCTCTTATCTATTCTTGCGTTTTTTTATAACAACAATCACTGTCATCCCAGCAACGGTCAAGAATGCAACTGCACAAGAAATCATAATCATGCTTGTCATATCTCGGCTTTCGAAAACGATTAAAGCGCTCTCACCGATGCCCAGATCCAAAGTCAAATTTTCTCCGTTTTCTTTTCTGGCGACAGCATCCTGGATCACTTCAAGATTATAATTATTGTCAAAAGACAGGGAAATCTGACCTTCCTCTGTAATGCTGTTATTCACAACAAACAGCGCCGTCTTACCATTATAATCAAAGCAGCCAACCAGTGCATTGCCGGTTACATCCGTTAATTCGCGGAAAGAATTTGTCTTAATAAGGTCTTTGCCATAATGTACGCAAGGAGTATCTCCGGTTATAATGACACCCTTATAGTCGCTGTTCATCAAAACATGATCCATTGCCGCCACATGTTCGTTGATCTCCTTGACATAGTCATAAAACTCGGTTTTTTCGCCATAAACATTGATTAGGGAGTGCCAGTTAACCTGTTCTTCTGCACCTTCCTTATCTGTCCAAAAAGGAGGAGACACAGTTAGGTAGTAAATAAGACCCTTGGCGCCAAAGGCCAGCATAGTGTTTACATCCCACTTCAGTTCCCCCTCTGTAGTCACACGCTGCTCAGGTGTAAGGTAAGCCCAGCTTCCGCCACCTACCTGCACGCAGCCCATCCAGGGTTTCCCCTCTTCAATGGCCACCTGATTCATGGTCCCCAGTGCGGTAAACCAACTAGGCAACACTTTATTGGTAAACAATCCATAAATGGGATACATATCAAAGGAAAGATATTGAATCCCCGTGTCGCTTAACCCTCGAATATAGTCTTCCCAGGTAATGCCCTTCCCCGCTATGCCGGATAGGCGTTCTGCACCGGCAATGGGCGGGAGCAAGTTCACGTGGGGGTTCAGATTCTCGTAACCTAGTTCTCCTTCAATCTGGTTGAGTTTATCAATACATTCCTTTATAAAAGGATAGGAAGTGGCAGACGGCTCATCAACCAGGAACAGCCCGCCAAAACTGTCATACTGGTATAGCTCCTGCAGTTTTGCCTTGATTTCCTCGTCGGTACCCATGGTCTGATTGCTGACGCGCATCACATCATAAGCAGCCATAAAGTACATGAGGCCAACTTCCTCGGAATATTCCAATGCTTTTTGGGCATATTCGTAGGTTGAACCGGCAAAGTTGAGTTCGTCAACCATATAATTCAGGCCGGCATCTTTCAGGTCCTTGAATATGGTACCATCATTGTAGGGTTCCCAAATCACCTTTCCGTTTCGGACATAGGAAGGTCTGGGACCAATATAGCCACTAAGAAACATCTGTCCCGGTTCCAAGCCCCGGAACAAGGGTTCCTCCATTTGTGCCTGCTCTTGGCAACCAGCAAAAAAAGGTATGGTTGCCAACATGCACAAACACAGAATGATACTTAAAGTCTTTTTCATAATTTTCTACCATTTTCTTATTTTCCGTCGGCAATACTTTTACGGATCAGTGCCCGTTTCAGCCGAGCTTGCGCCAAACGAATGTCCGTATCGGTGCTTTTGTTATCAGACAGCACAGCTCTGGCCCGTTCCTCAGAACGGTTGGCCCGCGCTAAGTCAATTTGATCGGCCCATTCAAAGGTGGTGGCGACCAAAGTTGCTTTGCCGTCCATCATTGTAATCATACCGCCGATGCAGGCTGCATAGCGCTTTTGACCGTCAATGATGAACGTTGCTTTTCCCATCCCTAAGGGAGCAACGCAATTGATGTGGCCTGCCAAAATACCCAGGTCGCCGGTTGTGGTACGCACAATGATTTCCTCGGATGCACCATCGTACACAAGGCCATCAGGCGTTACGATTCGCAAAGGAAATTGCTTCATTTCCCCTGCCCCTTCCACTTTGCAACCACATCGTCAATGGTGCCGGCATACAAGAAGCAAGACTCAGGAATCTGGTCGTGCTTACCTTCGATAATTTCCTTGAATCCGCGAATCGTTTCCTTCAGAGGCACATATTTACCTTCATAACCGGTAAACTGCTCTGCAACACTGAACGGCTGGGATAAGAAGCGCTGAACCTTGCGGGCACGGTTAACTGTAAGTTTGTCTTCCTCACTCAATTCGTCCATACCCATAATGGCAATGATATCCTGCAGTTCCTTATATCTTTGCAGGATGCGCTGTACAGCTCTTGCTGTTTCATAGTGTTCATTGCCAACCACATCCGGAGAAAGGATCCGGGAGGAGGAGTTCAGCGGGTCAACTGCAGGGTAAATACCCAAAGATGCAATACCACGATCCAAAGCAGTGGTCGCATCCAAGTGTGCAAAGGTTGTAGCCGGTGCCGGGTCAGTATAGTCGTCGGCAGGCACATAAACGGCCTGGACGGAGGTAATAGAGCCGTTTTTGGTGGAAGTGATCCGCTCCTGCAGAGCGCCCATTTCCGTTGCCAGGGTGGGCTGGTAGCCTACAGCAGAAGGCATACGACCCAAGAGAGCGGAAACCTCGGAGCCAGCCTGGGTAAAGCGGAAAATGTTATCAATAAACAGCAAAACATCCTGATGCTTTACATCACGGAAATATTCCGCCATGGTCAGACCGGAAAGGCCTACACGCATACGAGCTCCGGGGGGTTCATTCATCTGACCAAACACCATGGCAGTCTTATTGATAACACCGGATTCGGTCATTTCATTATAAAGGTCATTACCCTCACGGGTGCGTTCACCGACACCGGTAAACACAGAGTAGCCGTTGTGGGCAGTGGCAATATTATAAATCAGTTCCTGAATCAAAACGGTTTTACCAACACCTGCGCCGCCGAACAGACCGATCTTACCGCCTTTTGCATAGGGGCAAATCAAGTCAACCACTTTGATGCCGGTCTCCAGGATCTGTGTAGCAGGTTCCTGCTCATCATAGCTGGGGGCGGGGCGGTGAATGGGCCAGCGTTCCGCAGTTTCCGGGGCAGGCTTCTCGTCAATGGGCTGACCCAGCAGGTTGAACACTCTGCCAAGGCATTCTTCGCCTACGGGTACAGTGATCGCTCTTCCGGTATCCACTGCCTCAATGCCTCTTTGCATTCCATCTGTGGAGCTCATGGCAATGCAACGCACCACATTGTCGCCAATATGCTGCGCCACTTCCGCCACAAGCAAGCGGTCATCTACCTTAATTTCAATTGCGTTCAGAAGCTGGGGCAAATTGTCCTGGTCAAAGCGAATATCCAGAACCGGGCCCATAATCTGAATAACAGTACCAACATTTTTGGCCATTTTATCTTCTCCTTACGCTTGAGCAGGTCAGGAACCCGCAACAATCTCCGTAATTTCCTGGGTGATCGCCGCCTGGCGGGCCTGATTGAACTTCAGGCTCAAATCTGCGATCATCTCGTCGGCATTTTGTGTTGCCGCATCCATAGCAGTACGGCGGGCTGCATGTTCTGATGCGCGGCTTTCACAAAGTGCGCCATAGAAAACACCGCCCACAAATTCCGGCACAATGCTTTCAAACACTTCCGCACTGCCGGGTTCATACAAAATATCCTGACAGTTCGTTTCCTTGGGTGCCGGGTTAGACAGAGGCAACAATTGCAACACAGACGGTGTTTGAGAAAGGACTGATACAAAATTGGTATAGGCAATAAACACCTCGTCCACTTCTCCATCCAAATAAGCCTTGCACAGTCCCTTTGCTATGGTGAAGCAGTCGCCCATATTCAAACCGGACGCATCTGCATACTGCTCTGTCAGCAGTTCTGCCTTCCGATAGCGAAAAAACTCCACTGCCTTCTTGCCTATCGGTAAAACAAGGCTATTCTTCCCCTCCATATGGGAAGCAACCAGCTTCAGCACATTCGCATTGTAGCCGCCTGCCAGACCTCTGTCACCGGCAATAACAATATAGGCCGACCTTTTCACCGGTCTTTTTTCCAGATAAGCAGAATTTACCTGAGATTCTTTGCCGGCAATGTCCATAATCGTTTCGTAAAGAATTTCAAAGTAAGGGCGGGATGACAGCACCTTTGCCTGGGCGTGCCGCAGCTTGGAGGCCGCCACCATCTCCATTGCCTTTGTAATCTGCTTGGTGGATTCCATACTGCGTATTCTATTTCTGATTTCCTTAGTGGATACGCCAGCCATGGCTTACCTCCTTATCAGATTTCCGCAACAAATTCCTTCCGTAATTCGATCAGCGCGGACTTCAGTTTTTCTTCCGTCTCCGGTTCCAGTTTACCGGTATCACGAATGGCAGAAAGCACATCAAAATGCTTTTGTTCCATAAAAGAATACAGGGCGATTTCATATTCCGGCACCTGCTGAACAGTCAATTCATTCAGGAAACCGCCAATGACGGCATACAAAATGCAAACTTGGTGGGCAACTTCCACCGGTGCATTGTTTTTCTGCTTCAGCACAGCCACAATCCGTTCACCCAGCGCAAGCCGAGCCTTTGTGTCTGCATCCAGGTCAGAGCCAAACTGGGCAAAGCTTTGCAGTTCCCGATACTGGGAATACAGCAATTTTAAAGAGCCTGCTACTTTCTTCATGGCCTTGATCTGCGCATCGCCACCTACACGGGAAACAGAAATGCCCGGGTTGACAGCGGGCATAACGCCGGCGTTGAACAGTTCGGACTCCAGGAATATCTGTCCATCCGTAATGGAAATAACATTGGTGGGAATGTATGCTGAAACGTCACCTGCCTGGGTTTCGATGATGGGCAACGCTGTTAAGCTGCCGCCACCCAATGCATCGGACAATTGCGCCGCCCGCTCCAGCAAGCGGGAATGCAGGTAGAATACATCACCGGGATAGGCTTCCCGTCCGGGAGGACGACGAATCAGCAAAGAAATGGCACGATATGCCACTGCATGCTTGCTGAGGTCATCATAGATAACCAGCACATCTTTACCCTGATGCATGAAATGCTCACCCATGGTGCAACCGGTGTAGGGAGCAATATACTGCATCGGTGCCAGTTCGGATGCTGTTGCACTGACAACAATCGTATAATCCATAGCGCCGCCGGCAGTCAAATTATTGACTACTTGCGCAACCGTAGAACGCTTTTGACCGATTGCCACGTAAATACAGATCACATTCTTACCCTTTTGGTTCAAGATTGTATCCGTAGCAATGGTGGTCTTACCGGTCTGGCGGTCACCAATAATCAGTTCTCTCTGTCCCCGGCCAATGGGAATCATAGAGTCGATGGCCTTAATACCGGTCTGCAGAGGCACACTGACGTGCTTTCTGTCAATAATACCGGGTGCAGGCATTTCGATGGCTCTATAGGCTTCCGCCTCAAAGGGGCCTTTGCCGTCAATAGGCTCACCCAATGCATTTACAACGCGGCCAATAAGTTTTGCGCCAACGGGCACAGAAACGACTTTGCCGGTGCGTTTTACAGTATCGCCTTCCTTGATTCCCTGGTCGGTACCCAAAATGACGACACTGACCATATCTTCCTCAAGATTTTGTGCCATACCATAAGAGCCATTGGGGAATTCCACCAGCTCGCCGGACATACACCGATCAAGGCCGCTGACCTTTGCGATGCCATCACCTACCAGAATAACGGTACCGGTCTGGCTTGTTTCCAATTTATTCTCATAATTCTTAATTTGATCACGAATCAACTTCGTAATCTCATCAGGTCTTAATTCCATAGTTTCAATTCCTTAAAGTACGGTATTTTTCAGCAGCTTGCGAATGTTTTCGATCCGGCTGGCTACGCTGCCGTCCACCTGCGTGCCATCGTAATCCAAAACGATGCCACCCAGGAACTTTCCATCTACCTTATTCTCCACGCGGGCGTGTTTTCCGGTAATGCTGCTGATTTTCTCTTCAAGCCTGGAAATTTGCTCCTGCGTAAGCGCAACAGCACTCATTGCCTTTACGGGCAAAATATTGTTGTCCACATTATATAGCCGCACATAGGCATCCCGGCAGGATGCAAAGTGCTTTGCATAGCCCTTCTCCGTGAGAATTTTCAGGAAATTCAGCACATAGGGATGCACCTGATCCCGAAAAGCTTTGTCCACAAGGGCACACCGCTCCTGACGGGGAATATTAGCGGCCGACAAAAGGCGCAAATAGTCCGGCTCCTTTTCCAGCACTGCCCCAACCTGGGCAAGTTCCTCGCAGATCGTCTCCGCAAGTCCCTCATCCAGCGCAAGGGTATAAAGAGCCTGTCCATAGGCAATGCCAATCTGTGTCATAGATCTTCACCCAATTCATCAATGAATTGCTCTACAAGGCGTTGCTGATCTTCCTCTGCAAGGCTTCTGCCAACTACCTTTTCCGCAATTGCCATGGCCATATCGGATATTTCGTCCTTCGCCTCATTCAGTGCCTTTTTCTTCTCTTGTTCAATATCCACTCTGGCCTTATCAAGCATTGCATCAGCCTGAGATCTGGCATCGCGGATAATTTCTTCTTCCCGGTTTTGCCCGCGAATCACAGCTTCCTGCACAATGCGTTCGCTGGTTTCGTTGGCCGCTTCCAATCTATGGGAATAGTCTTCCTTCATAGAAATTGCCTGCTCCCGGGTATCATTTGCTTCCTTGTACATATTATCGATTTCTGCCTGACGATCAGCAATCATCTTCAGGATAGAATCAATAAGATACTTCTTCAGGACAATGAAAAGAGCAATGGTGTTGAGCAAAACAAAGAGAGCCGTCCAGAAATTTACGCCGATAAAACTTTCAAAGTAACCCAAGGTAACGACTCCTTTCCGTTAGTTTCCTATCTTGCAATTAAGCAAAAGCAAACAGCAGCAGGAAGGAAATGAGCAGAGAGTAAATACCGGTGGTTTCGGTAATAGCACAACCCAGGATCATATTGGTACGCAGGTTGCCGGCAGCCTCAGGCTGACGAGCCATGCCTTCAAGGGCGGTGGCCACAATGCGGCCTTCGCCAAGTGCAGAACCAATAGAACCGATACCCATACATAGGCCGGCAGCGATCGCACAAGCAGCTTTAATGATAGCAATTTCCATAATAAGTTCCTCCAATGTTTATATAAAAATTTTTTAATCACTTAGTGGATGGCTTGTCCTCAGGAGGAGGGCAAGCACCGGCAATATACACCATGGTAAGAAGCGTAAATACCAGGGCTTGCACAAAGCCGGAAAACAAATCGAAATAGATAGACAGCACGCCCGGTATACCAAAGGCCAAAATGGGAATCTCTTCTCCAAAGAGCAGGCCGTACATTTGCAGTATGCCAAAGGCTGAAATAACGATGAGTGCAATGCCTGCAATCAGTGCCTTCATCTTTTTGATTTTTGCGCCGACGATGATGGCAATAATGCCAATCACGGCAATGATAATGGGGATCACAACGGTGCCGCTGATAGCTTTCAGCAATGCGGCGCTGGCAACGGACAGTCCGGCATAAATAACGCTTGTGATCACGCCGCCACCTGCCACATTTCCGAAGTGACGGAAGGCCATTGAGAAAGGCTGGGCAATTTCCGAAATGATATTCATTGGGGTCATAATGACGATTGGCTCGGTAAAGCCCTTCAGCCAGCCAATGAACCCGTTATTCTTTATACTTTGATACCAAACAATAACGGATACCATTACCGCCCATACAATCACGCAGCTGAGGTCCGCAGTGGCGGCACGCAGAAAACCGGTCAGGCCTATCAATGTGCCACAAATACTGCTTAAAAAGATGGTGATAATAAAAGGGGTCCATCTTACATTATGGGCGCCCATTGTCTCGATCACCATGTTGTGCATCATTGTAACGCCCTTTTCTACCAGGACCTGGGCGCCACCGGGACGTTTTTTGATATTCCTGCCCAGGATGATCGCTGCAATCATCAATGTGATTGTAACAATAAAGGAAGAAACCGTTGTCTGGGTTATGGGAATACCGCCAAAAATCGGAATGGTAAAATAGACAAATGCGCCGTCAACGGATATATTCATTTTTGACCTCCTTTGCGAAAGAAGTCATACACCAGCAAAATGGGGTGAAGCAGTGCCAGGGGAATGACCATGGAAAACGGCTCGCAGAGATTTGTTTTCACACCGATCAGCAGGAAAACAAACACGGCTATATAGCGCAAAATCATACCGCCCTGGGCCATTGCTTTTGCGCGGGTGGCATTTGCACCATCCTGCTCAGCAACCTTGGCATTACCTATATTCATAAAAAAGCAGTACCCGATTGCTATAATATAGCCGAAAATGCCACCGGTGAGCACACGCACAGAGAATTTGCCGAGAAGGGCAAACACCCCATACATTGCGCCTACGCAAAGGGCTAAAACCCCGGCTACAATAAGCAGTTGTTTCAAAATATATTTACGGGAATCCATATTTCCTCCATATCAGTCGTGGTCATTAAAAGCAACGGTTTTCATTTCCTCTTTTTGGGGGTCGGAAAGACGCTTCATCGTTTTTAGAGAAGTCATAAAACTATGGAAAGCACAATATAGCCCAAGGCCTATGCCAACATAAATCGTCCACTTTCCCCAACCGATAGAATTGTGGAGCCAAACGCCCAAAAGGATAAAGCCTGCAAGCGGGACAGCAACGCCCAGGCCAAGCTGGGTGATCCAAGTGATCAGTGATATATTTTTCACCGTTATACGGCCCCCTTTGCTTACACAATTCAATTTATAATATACCGCATTTTTCCAGTAATTGCAAGCAATTTTCCGTTCATATTCCACAATTCAAATGTAATTTATATTTTATTCATATGCGCCTTTTCTTTTCTCCTATTATGTGCTAAACTGAAAGAAAAACACCTAGGAGGTCTGGGCATGCCGAAATCCGATAATCAAAAAGCAAAGATTCTTTACATCCTGGATTATTTAGAAAAATACTCCCACGAGAACCATCCCGTGAGAGCATCTGAACTGATCGATATGTTGGATTCGCAGCATGGCATTTCCTGCGAAAGAAAAACCATTTATTCTGACATCGCCACCTTGCAGGACTTCGGCGTAGATATCATCACTTTACCCGGCAAAAACGGCGGCTACTATATTGGCTACCGGAACTTTGAACCCTATGAAATCAAGCTTTTGATTGACGCTGTGCAATCAAGTCGTTATCTGACCCAAAACAAATCCCAGGAGCTCATTGAAAAGCTCTGCAAGCAGTGCAATATCCATGATGCCAGTTTACTTAAGCGGGATGTTCTGGTTTCCGGCCGGGTCAAGAGCATGAACGAGTCTATTTACTTCAGCGTGGATGCCATTCAGAATGCCATCGCTGAGAATAAGCAAATCACCTTCCGCTATTTCGACTGGGACATACACGGCAAGCGGGTCTACAGAGAAAAGAACTACATTGCCAGTCCTTACGGCCTGCTGCAGGACAATGAAAACTGCTACCTGCTCGCCTTCTCAGAGCGGCACGGCACCACTTCTTACCGGGTGGACAGAATGGCAGATATTTCCATTTTGGACGAAAAGCGTCTGCCCTGCCCCGAGCTGGCAGGGAAAGCCCTCTATAAGCACGCAAATCAAACGTTCCAAATGTTCCAGGGAACGCCTACAGATGTAAAGCTGCAGTTCCACAAGAGCCTTGTCAACGTGGTGATCGACCGTTTTGGAAAGGATATTATGATGATCCCCGACGGAGAGGAGCACTTCAACTTCACCGTTCGCGTGGCCGTGTCTCCCATGTTCCTAAGCTGGGTGATCGGCTTTGGCAATAAGGCAAAGGTCCTTTATCCCCAGTCCGTTGCAGATGCCTGCAAAGAGCTTTGCGTAGAAGCTATGAGCCGCTACTAATGATTTCCTCCTCGGGCACTGCACGGAAGGTAGCAAACATTTCCTTTAGTTCTCCTTCAGAAAGGTCAGAGGCCTTGTTTTCCGGCACCATAGCACTAAGTACATAGTAGTAGTTTCCGTCCGTTAAAATGCAAGCCCTGCCAACAAAGGTCTGCCCTTCCCCCACTGAAGTCCAAACCGTATGGTAGCTTTGCAGCCCTGACTGGGTGGACTCGATGATCTGCAGATCATCCGGGTGATAGCCGGTTACACTCCGCACCAATCCGGAAAAGTCCCCCGCGGCAACCGCCTGCATTGTAACCGTATACTCCTCGTATTCATAAAGTTTCCCCGCAGTTGTGCTTGAAAGCACCGGTGCTGCAACCCCGGCAGGCATAACAGCGGACATTTCCAACGGTTTGGAGACTTTCTCCGGCTCAAGACCATCGGAAATTGTTTCAAATGTTTTCTTTTCTGCGCAACCGGCCAACATCAGTACGGCTAACAACAATATGCAAATTCTTTTCATACATACGCCTCCTTACTGCTATCAATCAATGCAACCGTACATCCAAATATGCAAAAAGCACCGAAGTTTCTTCGGTGCTTTTTATCTATAAGGATTCGATGAGTGCTTCTGCGCACAGAATGCCATCAATAGCAGCAGACATAATGCCCCCTGCATAGCCGGCTCCTTCTCCTGCAGGATAGAAGCCTTGCAAAGATACAGACTGCTTGTCCTCTCCTCTGTTGATTCGTACCGGGCTGGAACTGCGGGTTTCCGGTGCTGTCAGCACGCTTTGAGGGTCAGAAAACCCTGCAAGATTATCATTCAAGGCAGGGATTGCCTCTTTCAGGGCGGAAGTAATCTTCTCCGGAAGTACATCGTGTAGATCGCACCAGTGAACTCCGGGACGATAGGTAGGCTGCACCTCACCGGCAGCAGTACTTGCTTTTCCTGCCAGAAAATCTCCCACTAACTGCGCAGGCGCCCGATAACTGCCGGAGGCCTGATAAGCTTTTTCCTCAATGGTTTCCTGCCAAAGCATACCGCCAAGAGGTCCCTCCCAAGGAAACTCCTGGGGATTTACCGTAACCAAAAGTGCCGCATTGGCATTCTCCCCTGCACGGTCTTTATAGCTCATACCGTTGGTAACAACCTTTCCCTTTTGGGAGGCAGCAGCCACCACATAGCCACCGGGACACATACAGAATGTATAGGCTGTGGAATCTGCAAGATGCTTTACCAGTTTATAGTCCGCAGGGGGTAAAACAGGATCGTTCTTTCCGTATTGGGCTAAGTCAACGGTCGATTGCTTGTGCTCAATCCGCACGCCCATGGCAAAAGGCTTGGCCTCCATAAAAATACCTGCATCCAAAAGCATACGGAAGGTATCTCTGGCGCTGTGGCCAATGGCAAAGATCACTTTATTGCAGGGTAAATGCTCCACACCGTTGACTGTCAGTCCGGTAATCGCATCCTTTTCCCGGGAAATACCCGTTGCCTGGGCGTTAAAGCGCACCTGGCCGCCCAAGCTGATAATGCGGTTGCGAATGCTTTGTACCACATTCACAAGTACATCTGTCCCCACATGGGGTTTGGCATCAAAGAGAATATCCTCACTTGCGCCCGCAAGAACCAGTTGCTTTAAGATCCAACCGATACGGGGATTATTTACACCGGTATTTAATTTACCATCAGAAAATGTTCCTGCGCCACCTTCACCGAATTGCACATTGGTCTTTTCGTCCAATTCTCCGGTAGTCCAGAATCGTTCCACTTTCTCCTTGCGGGTCAGGGCATCTTCTCCCCGTTCCAAAACGATGGGGCGAAGACCGGCCATTGCCAGGATCAAAGCCGCAAACATACCAGCCGGGCCAAAGCCGACTACCACAGGGGACAAATCTGTTTCTTTGGAAGTTCTGGGCGGTTTGTAGAAACTGACGGGGGCAATTTGTGCCCGTTTGCAACCGCTGTTTTTGAGAATTTTATTTTCGTTGCCCTCAATGCTCACATCCACGGTGTAAACGATCTTTACATCCGGCTTTTTCCGGGCATCCACACTGCGCTTCACGATCTCCAGCTTGCGAATTTTGGAAGTTGAGATCTTGAGAAGTCTGGAAGCCTCGTAGGACAGTTGGGCAATATTGTGTTCAGGAGGAAGGGCAATTTCTCGAATTCTAATCATTGGTATCCTTTCCGGCGTGTATACCGGCAACATAGCCGGAACTCCAAGCCCATTGCAGGTTGTAACCGCCGCAATCTCCATCTACATCCAAGAGTTCACCGCAGGTATAAAGTCCGGGAACTCGCTTGCTTTCCAATGTCACCGGGTCAAAATCTGCCGTCAGCACACCGCCGGCAGTAACCTGAGCATTTTCCATGCCCATAGGCTCTGTCAATTCCACTTCCAGCGCTTTGACCACCTTGCAAAGCTCTGTCATTTCTCTGTGGGAGAGTTCGTTGCAGCAGGACTTTCCCTTAATGCCGGCGCATTGGGTCAAAACGCGGCCCAGGCGGTTATGGAGTACGCCGGTAAGAATGTCATCTAACGGATATCCGGACTCTGCACGTGCCTGCAAATGAGCCATCAGTTGGGCTTCGTTCCATTGGGCCAAAAAGTCAATTTTGGCGACCCAATGGCCGGGCGCAGCACACACATCCCGGGAGATCTCAAAGATCACCGGGCCGGATAGACCTTGCTCTGTAAATTGCAATTCTCCTCTGCTCTGTGCATAAATTTCTCCATTATGGAGGATCTTTACATCGCAGTTTGCACGGATACCCTTTAAGGAGGACAACGCAGGCCAGCGGCTTTGAATCTGCACAAGGTTGGGACGAAGCTTTGTACTGCGATGTCCTAACTTGGAAAGCAATTTATAGCCTGCCATCGTGCCGCCCAGCTTGGTGCCTGCCAAACCACCACAGGCCACGATCAGTTTGTCGCAAACAACTGTTTCTTCTTTACTTTCCAGCACAAAGCCTTCCGCAGAGGACTTAATCTTCTCCACCTCAAAGCCCAGACGAACAGAGATGTTCTCCTTATTCAGGGCAAGACGCAAAACATCTGTCACAGAATTGGCCTGATCAGAATAGGGATAGACCTTTCCGTTGCTTTCCGTTACGGTCAGCAATCCCAAAGAAGAAAACCAACGCAGGGTATCTTCTACAGAGAATTGACGGAATACTTCTGCCGTAAAGGCGGGGTCTTCACCGTGATAATGGGAGATATGGAAATTCTCGTTGGAAAGATTGCAACGGCCGTTGCCGGTCGCCTGCAACTTTCTGCCAACTCTTGCCTGCCGTTCCAGCAAAATAACCTGCACATTGGGATTTTGGGCAGCCCACAGAGCCGCCGTCATACCGGAAGCGCCTGCGCCTATAATGCCTACAACCATATCTGCACCCCTTTCGTTTTTCCCTATTATATAATAAATTCTTCTATGTTACAAGAAAAACTTCCTTGCAATGTTGCGTGCCTGTGGTATAATGCAGGCAGAGAGGATTGTGTTATGGACA
>JAZRUE010000007.1:0-36766 GCA_045652345.1 Faecousia sp.
CACCTGGGTAGACAGCGCACTTTCAAAGGAGGTGATGATCATACCCGTAAAGGTGGCAGAGAGCATGAGTAGCAGCAGCCAGGGAATACGGTTGCGGAACAGTTCCCAGGCGGAAGACCGCAGATAGGTCTTTTCCGAGGGGATCATACCACCCATCTTTTCCATATCCTCGGTGGCCTCGTCTTCCATAACATCCATAGCGTCGTCGAAGGTAACGATACCCACCATCCGGTTTTCATTATCCACAACGGGCAGCGCCAGGAAATTATACTTGCTGAACATACGGGCCACTTCTTCCTGGTCCGTATGGGTGGTGACGGAGATAAAATTCTCCAGCATCAGATCTTCGATCCGCATTTCATCGTCCTCTGCCAAAAGCAGATCCTTGACGGTGATAATGCCGAGCAGTTTCCGATCCTTGGTTACATAGCAGGTGTAGATGGTCTCCTTATCCACACCCTGGCGGCGGATTCGCAAAATACTCTCCTCCACGGTCATATGGGGCCGCAGGGACACATACTCGGTAGTCATCAGAGAGCCGGCGGAGTTATCCGGGTAGCGCAGGATCTGATTGATAGACTGACGCATTTCCGGGTCAGCCTGCTTGAGGATTCTCTTTACCACATTGGCAGGCATCTCTTCGATCAAGGCCGCCGCATCGTCGGCATAGAGTTCATCCACCACTTCTTTTAGTTCGTTATCGGAAAAGGTGCGGATCAGCAATTCCTGCTCCTCCGGCTCCATTTCCACAAAGGTCTCTGCCGCCAGTTCCTTGGGAAGCAAGCGGAACAAAAGAGGCAGATAGTTCTCTTCCATAGAGGTAAAAATAGCGGCAATATCTGCCGGGTTCATGGTCAAAAGAATGTCCCGGAGGGTGGCATACTTTTTTTCCTCCGCCATTTGCTCTATGACCTTTTCCATCATTTCAAAACGCTCTTGCAATTGGGTTTCCTCCTTCACAAAAAGTGAAGCCCTCACCCGGTCACCAAGCATAAACACCGGGATGTGGCTTCTTTAATTGGGTACTTCGGCCGGGTATACTGCCAGAATCCATGGTGTTTCTCCTTTCTGAAAGTGACCGATTTTTGCAATCGGCAATAGCTACACCCATTTTATACCCAAAGTTGCCATCTGTCAATCTTTCCCTGTTCACAAAAAAGTTGCAATTTATTCTTAAAGTCGTCACGGCTTATTCAAAACCCGCTTGTATTCTAAAGGCAGAAAGATTCTGTACGACATTGAATCTTCTTTAGGCAACTTCGGTTGTCCCTCTCTTCTTTTTTCTATTTATCCCAAGGAAACGGTCTGCCTTTTGGCGGGCCGTTTTCCTATATTGCATTTTTAAAAACATAGTGGTAAAATAAACACAATTTCTTTGGGAGGCAAGATTATGTTGCGACGATTGGCCCGGTGTATCCGGGAATACAAATGGTCAACCATTTTAAGTCCGATCTGTATGATCGGCGAAGTGGCAATGGAAGTGACCATTCCTTTGGTGCTGGCTACCCTTTTGGACGAAGGCATCAATGCCGGCAATATGCCCGTTGTGGTCCAGCAGGGTATTCTTTTGGCGCTGTGCGCCCTATGCTCGCTGGCCTTCGGTGTGGCATCCGCTTTTTTCGGAGCTCACGCCGCCACCGGCTTTGCACGGAACCTGCGCCACGATATGTATCACCGGGTGCAAACCTTCGATTTTTCCAATATCGATAAGTTTTCCACTTCTTCCATCATCACCCGGCTGACCACCGATGTTTCCAACCTGCAAATGACCTTCCAGATGATGATCCGGATGGCCATCCGCTGCCCCATGATGCTGATCATGGCCCTGGTGATGGCTATGAACATCAGCCCCAAGCTGTGTCTGGTGTACTGCATCGTGCTGCCCCTTCTGGCAATCGCTCTCTTCGGCCTCATCAAACTGGTTCACAGCATTTTTGAGCGGGTGTTCAAAACCTTCGACAAACTCAATAACACTGTGCAGGAAAACATCCACGGTATGCGGGTGGTAAAAGCCTTCGTCCGGGAGGACAAGGAAGTGAGCAAGTTTACCTCCATTTCCAAAAGTGTGCATGACGATTTTACAAAGGCAGAGCGGATCATTTCTCTGAATAATCCCTTTATGCAAACCGCCGTCTATGTGTGTTTGCTGACCATTTCCTACCTTGGTGCCGTAATGGTAATAGAATCCGGGAATAACCCGGAACTGGGCCTTACCACCGGCCAATTAACCTCTATGTTTACCTACACTGCCCAAATCCTCAGCAGCCTTATGATGCTTTCTATGGTGTTTGTGATGCTGACCATGAGCCGGGAGCCTCTGCGTCGGACTACGGAAATCCTGGCAGAAGAACCTGCTCTGCGCAACCCCGAAACCCCCGTAACGGAAGTGACCGACGGCTCTGTGGACTTTGAGAATGTAACCTTCCGTTACAGCCAAACCGCCCTGGTAAATTCCCTGATGAATGTCAACATCCATATCGATGCCGGCGAAACGGTTGGTATTTTGGGCGTTACCGGTGCAGGTAAATCCACCCTGGTGCAGCTGATCCCCCGGCTCTACGATGTGACGGAGGGTTGCCTGAAAGTTGGTGGCCAGGATGTGCGGGAATATGATCTGACCGTCCTTCGGGATGCGGTTTCCATGGTCCTGCAGAAGAACACCCTGTTCTCCGGCTCTATTAAGGACAATCTGCGCTGGGGCAACCCCAATGCCACCGAAGAAGAAATGGAACACGCCTGCCGCCTGGCCTGCGCCCACGATTTTATAATGGCCTTCACTGATGGTAATGACACCCACAACGAGCAGGGGGGCAAAAATGTATCCGGCGGTCAGAAGCAGCGGCTCTGCATTGCCCGGGCCCTGCTGAAAAAGCCCAAGATTTTGATCCTGGACGACTCCACCTCCGCAGTGGACACCAAGACCGATGCCATGATCCGGCAAGCCTTTGCAGAGGAAATTCCCGATACCACCAAGCTGATCATTGCCCAGCGGGTGGCCTCTGTCCAGTACGCCGATAAGATCATTCTGCTGGAAAACGGCCAAATCGTTGCCATGGGCAACCACGAAACCCTGCTGAAAACCTCCCCCATTTACCAGGAAATTTATGAGTCCCAGACGAAAGGAGGCGAGGAATAATGCCTCCTGTCCATCTTCCCAAGGACGCCCGGAAAGCAAAAAATCCGAAGAAAACCTTTTTCCGGCTGTTCGGTTATCTGAAGCCCTATAGCGCCAGCCTGATCATTATGGCCATTTGTCTGATCTTCAGTGCTGTCGTGCAGGTTTTGGGCGACAAATCCCTGGAATATATTGTAGATAAGTGCATCACCCCTATGATTGGGGAAGTTAACCCCAATTTTGTCCCCTTAATTCAGTTCATCCTTATCATGGCCGGCCTTTACTGCATAGGCATTTTCACTTCCTTCCTTGCCAACTTCCTGCTGGTAAAGGTGGGTCAGGGCACCCAAAAGACCATTCGGGACCAGATGTTCATTCATATGCAGAAACTGCCCATCCGTTACTTCGACACCCACCCGGTGGGCGATGTGATGAGCCGTTATACCAATGATATCGACACTCTGCGGCAAATGATTACCCAAAGCCTGCCCCAGTGCATCAGTTCTATCTGCACCATTTTGGTGGTGCTCATCTCTATGTTTATGACTTCCTGGGTGCTGACCCTGGTAGTATTTGCCACCGCTTTCTGTATTCTGCTGATCACCAAGACGGTGGCAGGCAAATCTATAAAGTTCTTCATCGGGCAGCAGCGCTCTTTGGGCGATGTGAACGGCTATGTGGAGGAAATGATCAACGGTCAACGGGTCGTGAAAGTTTTCTGCCACGAAAACGCCTGCAAAGAAGAATTTGACAAACGCAACGACACGCTCCGTGACAATGCCTATAAAGCCAGCGCCTTCACCAATATGATGGGCCCTGTGAACAACAACTTAGGCTACATTCAGTACACCATTTTGGCTTTGGTTGGCGGTCTGCTTGCTATCTATTCCGGCGGCAGCATCATCACTCTGGGCGGTCTTGCCAGTTTCCTGCTGCTGTCCCGGCGGTTCAATATGCCCATCGGTCAGGTCAGCAATCAGATCAATGCCATCGTTATGGCCCTGGCCGGTGCAGAGCGAATCTTTGAACTGATGGACGAGGAGCCGGAAACCGACGAAGGCTATGTGACCCTGGTGAATGCCACCAAGGACGAAAACGGCAACATCACAGAGTGTGCCGAGCACACCGGTATGTGGGCCTGGAAGCACCCCCACAGGGCAGACGGTTCTATCACCTACACCCCCCTGCAGGGTGAGATCACCATGTTTAATGTGGACTTCGGCTATGTGCCTGAAAAGACAGTCCTTCACGATGTAACGCTGTATGCCAAGCCCGGTCAGAAACTGGCCTTCGTAGGTGCTACCGGTGCAGGCAAGACCACCATCACCAATCTGATCAACCGCTTCTATGACATTGCCGACGGCAAGATCCGCTATGACGGCATCAACATCAATAAGATCTGCAAAGCCGATCTGCGCCGCAGCTTGGGCATCGTTTTGCAGGATACCAATCTGTTCACCGGAACGGTGATGGAGAATATCCGCTACGGCAACCTGCAAGCCACCGATGAGCAATGTATCCAGGCGGCAAAGCTGGCCAATGCCCACGATTTCATCATCCGTCTGCCGGAAGGCTACGACACCGTACTCACCGGCAACGCCTCCCGCCTTTCCCAGGGTCAGCGGCAGCTGATTGCCATTGCCCGGGCAGCGGTGGCCGATCCTCCGGTCATGATCTTGGACGAAGCCACATCCTCCATCGATACCCGGACAGAAGCCCTGGTGCAAAGGGGCATGGATGCCCTGATGCAGGGCCGTACCACCTTCGTTATCGCCCACCGGCTCTCCACGGTTAAGAATTCCGACTGCATTATGGTCCTGGACCAAGGCAGAATTATCGAGCGTGGCTCCCACGAAGAACTGATTGCTCAAAAGGGCACTTACTATCAGCTCTACACCGGCGCTTTCGAGCTGGAGTGACACAAAACACACCAAACGCAAAAAACAAACCCCTGATGCAATTTTTGCATCAGGGGTTTGTTTTGTTATTTTTTATAGCCCAGAGCCTGCAGTTTTTCCATATAAGCCGGATCTGCACACCGAATCTGAGATCTTTGCCTTTCCTCTTCCAGATAGGCGCGTCTTTTCCTGAAAGTGAATATCCCCACAAAAATTCCAACAATGGAAGCAACGGTCAGCCAAAGGCCCACAAGGATGCAAACGATCAGCGCGGTGAAATTATAGGTGTAAAAGGCGCCCCAAATCGAAATCGGACCCAGCAGCAGCATCGGAAACAGATATAACGGCACAGGAAGCTTATCATTCAAGCTTACTTTGCTGATGGCAATTTCCTTGCAATCTTCCATTAGGAATTCCTTTTGGCACATTCCGCAGGTCAAAACAGGGCAGTTGTATTTGAGCTCCAGATCCTTCTCCTCTACGACCACATTCCCGCCGCAGTGCGGACAAGTATACTTTCTTGCCATTTTGCCTCCTTTATTTCTATGCACTACAAATATATTGTGCAGCTCCTGGCAAAAAAGGACACAGAACAAATGATTCCGTGTCCTTTTTGCTTTTTATAAATAGTTCTTTTCGAAAGCTTCCATCCAAGCCCGGGCAATCAGCAAATGGCCGGTAACATTGGGGTGTACACCGTCACCGCTGACGCATTCCGTGCCGTAGGCTTTTTGCATTTCATCCAGCTTGGCCTGCAGCGGCACAAAGGGGATGTTAAACTTTTCTGCCACACGGCGGCAGGCAGCAGCCTTGTCTTCCGTATCCTTCCGGAAAACAGGGTACTTATCCCTACCATCCTCTAAAATACCCTCGGTAGCTGCACCGGGCAGCGCATAAGGCTCCAGGATCATCAGCTTGATGTCGGGCAGGGCTTCCAGCACTTCCTCGATCAGCATGGTGTAGATCTTCTCGAATTTCGGCGTATCCACGCCGTTCCCAATGGCCAGTTCGTGCCAAACATCGTTCACACCCATCAGGATCGACATATAGTCCGGCTTCAAGTTGATGATGTCTGCCTTGATCCGGGCATACACGTCCACAGACCGGTTACCGCTGATACCCCGGTTCATAATTTCAAACTGACCGGGTTTTTCCAACCCGTAGTGGGCTCTGACCAAATAGGGGTAACCATTGCCCACATCCGTCAAAACTTCTCTGCTTCTACCGCAATCGGTGATAGAATCCCCCTGAAACAGAATTTTCTTCATATCAGATACCACTCTTTTCCAGGATGATGGGAACATTCTTTTCTGCGCCGATGGCCATGATATGTACACCGTCGCAAAGCTTTTCGTCCTTGATCTTGGCGATCAGTTCCGCAGCCATCTCGATACCCAGCTGCATGGGCAGACCCTTAACACCCTTTTCCTTGCCTTCGGCAGCAGCAGCTTCCAGACGCTCGATGTCCTTTTGGGGCACAGCGATGCCGGGCACATTTTCATTCATATACTTGGCCATACCAGCGCTCTTGAGAGGAATGATACCTGCCATAATATGGGTCTTGATGCCAGCCTTGTCCACCATTTCCAGGAAACGCTTGCGCATATCCAGGTCGAAAATGCCCTGGGTCTGCACATACATAGCGCCTGCTTCCACCTTCTGGCGAAGCTTATTCACCTGCAGGAACATAGGCTCATACACGGGAGTAACAGATGCGCCCTTGTAGAATACGGGGGCAGGACCACTGAGTTCGTTGCCACCGCAGTCGCAGCCGGTCTGCTCCATACGGGTCAGCATATTCAAAATGCCAACGGAGTCCAGATCGTAAACGGGCTTTGCATTCTTGCAGTCGCCCACAACGGGGTGGTCACCGGTCAGCGCCAGCATGGTGTCGATGCCGAAGCCGGCAGCAGCCAGCACATCGCCCATGATAGCCATCCGGTTACGGTCGCGGCCGGTGATCTGCAGGATCGGCTCAATGCCTGCCTGCTTCAGCTTAATGCACAGACCCAGGCCGGAGGCCTTCAGGCTGGCAGACTGCATATCGGTCACATTCACGCCGTGAACCTTGCCCTTGAGCAGTTCAGCAGCTTCCATCTGCTCGGTAAAATCGCAACCCTTGGGGGGTGCCATCTCAGCGGTAATACCAAAACCGCCGTTTTCCAGAATTTCTTTTAATGCACTCATTACTTCTTCCCCTTCAGACTGATTGTTCTGGGGTAAGCGACCTTTTCATACCCCTTGTCTTCCCGGCGAGTCATCAGCTTCTCCAGCTGATTGTTGGCGGAAAGCCGTTCGTAAATCTTGATCCATGCACAGTCATTTTCCGGATTGACTTCGCACTTGCCGTTCTTCTGACCGCCGCAGGGGCCATTCACCAGGCTCTTGGCGCACTGGGTGATGGGGCAAATACCGCCGGTCTGACCCAGGACACAGTCACCGCACATTCTGCAGGACTCTTCCCAAACGCCGAAACGGCCAGCTTCGCCTAAGTACATGGTGTTGTTGGAAGGATAGACCGGGATGCCGGGGGCATTCTTGGCTACACATTGCACACCGTCACCGCAGGACATACAAATGACACAGTCGGGATTGGCGGCAACCACCGGCTTCATCTTACCCTTTACACCCAGGTTCATGCAGCAGTAGTCAGCCATGGTGATGGCAACCACCTTCTTGCCGGCGGCTTCCAGATGGGCAGCCAGCTCCTGTGCCTGGGGTTCGCCACCGGTCTGACAAGCGGTAGCACAACTGCCGCAACCGATGATACCCACGGTCTTGGCATTGCCCACCAGAGCCATTACCTCTTCGATGGGTTTCTTCTGCGTAATAATCATTGATTGTTTCTCCCCTTTGTTATTCCAAAAAATCAGCGGGGCCGGAGCCCTGCCTTTATCTGACTTCCAAAATGTGAAAATCAGTTAAATTTATAAAATTATAACACTTCCAAACAATTCTGTCAATTCTCAACCTGCCCAAAAGGGGGGGATTTTTCCATATGAGTTGCAAAAATAAAAATGCTTTGGTATAATAAGTGTAATCTGCTTTTATAAGGAGGTTCCTTATGAATATCATTATTGCAGGCAACGGCAAAGTAGGCGCTACCCTTCTGCGCCAGCTTTCCCAGGAGGGCCACGATCTGACCCTCATTGATCTGCGCAGAAATGTGCTGGAAACCGCTGTCACCCGCCACGATGTAATGGCCGTCCAGGGCAACTGTGCTGCCCAGCAGATCCTTTTGGATGCAGGTGTCATGGACGCCGATCTTCTGATTGCCGTCACCGGTGCTGACGAAGTGAATCTGCTTTCCTGCATGACCGCCCATGGCCTGAACCCCAAGCTGCACACCATCGCCCGGATCCGCAATCCGGAATACACCCAGCAGAGCCACCAGATGCGGGATCTGTTCGCCCTTTCCATGACTGTCAACGAGGAAGCCCAGGCCGCCAAGGAAATGGAGCGGCTTTTGAAGCTGCCCGGCTTTTTGCGTCGGGATACCTTTGCCAAGGGCAAGGCGGAGATCGTGGAGCTGCGGATCGATGAAAACAGCAAGCTGAAGGATACTTCCCTCATTGAAATGTACCGCACCATCAAGTGTAAAGTCCTTGTTTGCGCCGTTCTGCGGGGCGGCACCGCCATTACCCCCGGCGGTAACTTTGTGCTGAAGGAGGGCGACCGGATCTTCGTTACCGCTCCCACCTCCGAACTGGCAATCCTGCTGAAAAACCTGGGCATTCTGACCCGTCGCGTTCGTTCCTGCCTGATCGGCGGCGGCGGCCGGATCTCCTATTATCTGGCCCAAATGCTGGATGAGGACGGCATCCATGTGCGGATCATCGAACGAAACGCAGACCGTTGCCGGGAGCTTTCCGAGCTTCTTCCCAATGCAGATATCCTGCAGGGAGATTTCTCCGCCCGGAGCGAATTGGAGGAAGGCGGCCTTCTCATCAGTGATGCCTTCCTGGCCATGTCCGGTATGGACGAAATGAATATGATCACTGCCCTGTACGCTACCTCCAAGGGCGTTCCCCAGGTCATCACCAAGCTGGGGCATGCAGGTAACTACACCCTGGCAGGTGGGCTTTCCATCGGCAGTGTCATCTGCCCCCGGGAGCTTTGCTCCAATGAAATTGTCCGCTATGTCCGGGCTATGGCCAACCAGACCGGTGCGGCTATCTCCATCCACACCATTGCCGACGGCCAGGTGGAAGCGGTGGAATTTGCCGTAGACGAGCATACCCGCAACTGCGGCACTGCTCTGAAGGATCTGAAGCTGAAGCCCAATGTGCTGCTTGCTACCATTTCCCGGGACGGTCAGGTGGAGATCCCCAACGGCAGTTCCACCATCCAGCCCGGCGATACGGTCGTGGTGGTCACTACTCGCCACGACGCCCTGCAAACCCTGAACGACATTTTTGCTTGAGGAATCTTCTATGAATGTTCGAATGATAGGCCGGATCCTGGCTCAGATCATTGCCATTGAAGCAGTATTTTTGTTGCCTGCTTTGGGCATCAGCATTGGATACGGCGAACAGCATACTGCACAAAGCTTCCTGCTGACCCTGGCGATTATGGGCTTTGTTTCCGGTGTCCTATGGCTGATCTGCCGGAAGGCCAGTAAGCGCTTCGGTGCCTCCGAAGGTATGATCAGTGTCAGCTTCGGCTGGTTGGTCATCAGTCTTTTCGGCTGTCTTCCCTTCTTCCTTTCCGGAGAGATCCCTAATTTTATTGACGCACTCTTTGAAACGGTCTCCGGATTTACCACCACCGGTTCTTCCGTGATTGCCGATGTGGAAAGTCTTTCCAAAGGACTTCTCTACTGGCGCAGCTTCACCAACTGGTTGGGCGGTATGGGCGTGCTGGTATTCTTGCTGGCCATTGCCCCCACCGATTCTCAGAGCAGCGGCTTTACCATGCACCTGCTGCGGGCAGAAAGCCCCGGCCCCAATGTAGGCAAGCTTGTTCCCCGGATGAAAAAGACCGCTGTGATTCTTTACCTCATCTACATCGGGCTGACCGTTATCAATCTCATTTTCCTTCTTTTTGGAAATATGTCTTTCCTGGATGCCCTTTGCACCGCTTTTTCTACCGCAGGCACCGGCGGCTTCGGTGTTCGCAACGACTCCTTTATCTCTTTCTCCCCCTACATCCAGAATGTCACAACTGTATTTATGTTTCTATTTGGCATCAACTTCAGTTGCTTCTATCTGCTCCTTTTGGGAAATGTCAAGGAAATTTTCAAGGATGAAGAGCTGCGGCTGTACATTGGTCTTGTCTTAGGCACGATCGTGCTGATTGCCCTGAACATCCACCATCTGTATGACTCCTGGGCGGACACCCTGCGGAACTCCGCCTTCCAGGTTTCCACTATTATGACCACCACCGGCTTTGCATCCGCAGATTTTGACAAGTGGCCCATGCTGTCCAAGGGATTACTGATGCTGCTGATGGTGGTAGGTGCCTGCGCAGGCTCTACTGCCGGTGGCCTGAAATGCGCCCGGCTGCTGCTCCTTTTCAAGAGCTTAGGGCGCAATATCCGCAAATTGATCAACCCCAAAAAGGTACAGGTGGTACGGATCAACGGCCGGGCTGTCAGTGAAACGGTGGTAGACCACGCCAATGCCTATCTTGCGGCCTATGTGATCATTATCGTTTTGAGCTTCCTGGTGATCTGTCTGGACGGTCAAACCATCGGCACCAATCTTTCTGCGGTGCTGGCCTGCTTCAATAACATCGGCCCCGGTTTGGAAGCCGTAGGTCCCACCTGCAATTACGCCTTTTTCAGTCCCCTTTCCAAGCTGGTGCTGATCTTCGATATGCTGGCAGGCAGACTGGAAATTTTCCCCATTCTGATCCTGTTCAGCCGCTACAGCTGGAAAAAAAGATAAATACACAACAAGCGTACAGTTTTTTGGCTGTACGCTTGCTTTTTTTGCCTATTTGTGGTATGCTTATTCTGTATTAAAATGCCCAAGTATGGGCTGATGTAAATTATAAATACAGGCAAATGTTGGCAAGGAGAATGCTCCGGCCTGCAAGGCCTATGACATTGAAGGAGAAACTATGATTACTGTCAGCAATTTAGGTATGCAATTCGGCGGTCAGTGGCTGTTCCAGCACGTGGACCTGCAATTTCTGCCCGGCAACTGCTACGGCATCATCGGCGCCAACGGCGCAGGCAAGTCCACCTTTTTGAAGCTTCTTTACGGCGAACTGGATTCCACCACCGGCTCTATCCATATTCCGGAAGAACTCCGGGTTTCCGTTCTGAAGCAGAACCAGAACGCCTACGACGGCTACACCATTATGGACACCGTGATCATGGGCAACCAGCACCTTTACGATGTGATGAAGGAAAAGGATGCCATTTACGAAAAGGAAGATTTCTCCGACGAAGATGGCCTGCGGGCATCTGAGCTGGAAGTGGAATTTGCGGAAATGGGCGGCTGGGAAGCAGAGTCCGATGCCTTCCGTATGCTCCAGGGCTTAGGCGTTCCCCCAGAACTGCACTATGATATGATGGGCGACACCGACCCCCGACTGAAGGTGAAGGTGCTGCTTGCCCAGGCGCTGTTTGGCAACCCCGACATCGTTATGCTGGACGAGCCTACCAACAACTTAGACATTGAATCCATCAACTGGCTGGAGGACTTCCTTCTGGACTTCCCCGGCATGGTGATCGCCGTTTCCCACGACCGTCACTTCCTCAACACCGTCTGCACCCACACCGTGGATATCGACTACGGCAAGATCAAGATGTACGTAGGCAACTACGACTTCTGGTACGAGTCCTCCCAGTTGGTGCAGGCTATGATTCGCAACAAGAACAAGCGCAATCAGGAAAAGATCGAAGAACTGCAGTTGTTCATTCAGCGGTTCTCCGCCAACAAAGCAAAGGCCAAGCAGGCTACCGCCCGCCGGAAGCTGCTGGATAAGCTGACTGTGGAAGAAATGCCCTGCTCCACCCGTCGTTACCCCTTCGTAGGCTTTATGCCCGAGCGGGAACTGGGTAAGGATATCCTGACCGTCAACGATGTTTCCGTCACCGTAGATGGCGTTAAACTTTTGGATAAGGTCTACTTCTCCGTTGGCAAGAACGATAAGATCGCCTTTGTGGGTGAAAACGAACTGGCCCAAACCGCCCTGTTCCAGGTGCTGATGGGCGAACTGGAGCCGGACGAAGGCTCTGTCAAGTGGGGCATCTCCACTTCCCGCAGCTACCTGCCCAAGGATAACACCTCCTACTTTGAAGGCAACAAGTGCGAACTGGTGGACTGGCTGCGCCAGTACTCCGCCAAGAAAGACGATGTGTACCTGCGTGGCTTCCTGGGCCGTATGCTTTTCAGCGGTGACGATGCCTTCAAGAGCGTGGAAGTCCTCTCCGGTGGCGAAAAGGTTCGCTGCATGCTGAGCAAAATGATGCTCAGCGGCGCCAACGTGGTGCTGCTGGACCAGCCCACCAACCACCTGGATATGGAATCCATTCAGGCTGTGAACAAGGGTCTGGAAGCCTTCCCCGGCGTTGTACTGCTTGCCTCCCACGACCACGAAATGCTTTCCTCCGTCTGTAACAGAGTCATCGCCTTCCAGCCCGACGGCACCATCGTAGACCGTTACGGCACTTACGATGAGTACCTGTACTGGATGGAACAGCAGAAGAACAAATAAATCTTTATAGGAGTTTGACTATGGAGAGAATTTTAGATTTGATCACCCGGAAAATGGAAGACGCTTTCCAAAAGGCCGGGTATGAGCCTTCCTACGGCAAGGTCACCGTTTCCAACCGGCCTGGCCTTTGCCAGTATCAGTGCAACGGCGCTTTGGCTGCCGCCAAGGTGTATAAGTGCGCCCCCATCCAGATCGCCCAGGCCGTGGCCGCCCAGCTGGATACCAAGGATTTTTCCAAGATTGAAGCGGTGATGCCCGGCTTTTTGAACCTGAACCTTTCCGATGCATTTTTGCAGGAATACCTGGAAAAAATGCGGTTAGAACCGGATTTCGGTGTGGAAAAGTCCGGTTGCGGCAAGACCATCGTGGTGGACTACGGCGGAGCCAACGTGGCAAAGCCCCTGCACATCGGCCACCTGCGGCCTGCCATCATCGGTGAAGCCCTGAAGCGGCTTTACAAGTTCTTCGGCTATAACACCATCGGTGATATTCATATGGGTGACTGGGGCCTGCAGATGGGTCTGATCATCGCAGAACTGGAGTGCCGCCAGCCGGAGCTTTGCTACTTTGACGCCAATTATACCGGCCCGTACCCGGAAGAATCCCCCTTCACTCTCTCCGAGCTGGAGGAGATCTACCCCACTGCTTCTTCCAAAAAGAGCGATCCCGTGTTTGCAGAAAAGGCCCACGTTGCCACCTATGAACTGCAGACCGGCCGTCCGGGCTACCGGGCCATTTGGAATCACGTGATGGGTGTTTCCCTGCCGGACCTGCACCGGATCTACGATATGCTGGATGTCCACTACGAAAAGTGGCTGGGCGAAAGCGATGCCGACCCCTACATTCCGGCTATGATCGCAGATATGAAGGAAAAAGGTCACGCTGTTCTTTCCAACGGCGCCTGGGTCATTCCCGTTGCCAAGGAGGAGGACAAGAAGGAAGTGCCTCCCTGCATTCTCGTCAAGAGCGACGGCTCTGCCATCTACGCCACCACAGACCTTGCCACCATGGTACAGCGTATGCAGGACTGGAAACCGGATAAGATGCTCTATGTCACCGATAAGCGGCAGGCTCTCCACTTTGAGCAGGTGTTCCGCGCCGCCCAAAAGTGCGGCATCGTGGCTGCTGAAACCGAGTTGGAGCACGTAGGCCACGGCACCATGAACGGCGCCGACGGCAAGCCCTTCAAGACCCGTGACGGCGGCGTTCTCCGTCTGGAGCAGCTGCTTTCCGATATGACCGAGTTTGTCCGCTCCAAGGTTGTGGAAAACAAGATCGTTGCAGAAGAAGATGTGGAGGACACCACCGCAAAGATTGCCCTGGCAGCCCTGAAGTACGGCGATCTGAGCAATCAGCCCACCAAGGACTATAACTTCGATTTGGAGCGGTTTGCCGCTTTTGAAGGCAATACCGGCCCCTATATTCTTTACACCACGGTGCGAATCAAGTCCATTTTGGCAAAATACGGCGCCTGGGAAAATCTTCCCATTGCTATGCCTGCCAATGACAGCGCCCGGGATCTGATGCTCTCCATCACCCGGCTGGCTCCCAGCCTGGAAAGCGCTCTGCGCACCAGCAGTCCCAACCTGATTTGCGCTTACATTTACGAGCTTGCGGGCGCAGTGAACAAATTCTATCACGAAACCCGGATTCTCACAGAAACGGACAAGGCTTTGCAGGCCGGCTACATCAGCCTCATTGCCCTTGCCAAAAACATTCTGGAAAGCTGCATGTCTATTTTGGGCTTCAGTGCACCGGAAAAAATGTAATTTTTTGGGGTAGAAGCCCCAGGAAAAATGTGTTATACTATATTGTAAAGTTGATTCTGTTTTCTAAGGAGGCGATTCCTTTTGAAATATTGGCGTGGTTATCTGGTAGCCGCATTCCTGGCTCTTGCCACTTTGGCTATCACCCAATTTGCCGCCGGCCATCAGCAGCTGATGGATATGGTCTATCCTTATATGGTCCGTATGCTCCTGCCGGAAGTAACTGCTTGGTCCAATGGCGTTGACTACTGTTTGTGGCAGACACTGCTGCTGTTCGTCATTGGCGGCATTGTGCTGAGTATTGTGCTGATGATTCTGCTTCGCTGGAATCCCGTACAATGGTTTGGCTGGGTTTTGGCCATTTCCTGCCTGTTTTCCTTTGTCAACGACGGTCTGTTCAGCCTGGGTCGGTACTCCACCCCCATGGCAGAGGACCTTCTGCTGGAAATGCAGGATTATTCCGCAGATGCCCTGGAAGATGCGGCCCTCTATTACCGGGACAAAGCAAATGTCCTTTCCCGGAAAGTGAACCGGGATGAAAACGGCGTGGTCTTTGCCTCCTTTGAGGATTTGAATGCCCAGGCCGGTGAAGGCTTCCATTACCTGACCTATGAGCGGGGCTTTGCGGTCTTCTCCGGTGACACTTCCCCCGTAAAGGAACTGGGCTGGAGTGACCTCTATACTTCCCAGGGCGTGACCGGTATGACGGTGTATCTCACCGGTGAATCTGCGGTCAACACGCAAATGCCCCAGGTAGGTATGCCCTTTGCCATCTGTAAGGAAATGGCAAAGCGTATGATGATTTATAACGACAGCGAGGCAAACTTTGCCGCTTTCCTGGCATCCACCTGCCACGACCGGCTGTCCGATGAATTCCAGTATTCCGCTTACCTGATGGCCTATCGTGCTATTTACAATACCCTGGCCAGCCAGGACAGCGTAGCCGCCAGACAGATTGTTGCTTCTTTGGACGGCTCCATTTCCTCCCTCCTGAAGGAGGACCTGGATCGCTACAACAGCTTCTTCTCCCAGGAAGAAGCCGCAAAGGCCGATCCCCTCTTTACGGACCTTTTGATCAGCTGGCATATTCAGGAAGTGGTCATTCCCCAGACTCCCGTGGACGAAAGCGGCTTTAATCCCATGGATGAGACCGATGAGCGTCTGCAGGACATCGTCAACAAGGTGGCTTAATGATGCAAAATGCTTTGGCCCGGGGCCTGCAGGAATTGGGACTTTCCCTGGAGCAGGCTACCCAGGAAAAACTGTGTGCCTTCGGGCAGGCAGTAATCGAACAAAATAAAGTGATGAACCTCACTGCCATCACCGAGCCGGAGCAGGTGGCGATCCTGCACCTTTGCGACTGTGTGAGCCTTTTGAAGGTGGCCGATCTGCAGGGCAAAAAGCTCATTGATGTGGGCTGCGGCGCTGGTTTCCCCGGCGTGCCTCTGAAAATTGCCTGCCCGGAACTGGATCTGACCCTGCTGGACAGTTTGGGAAAACGGATGCACTGGCTGGAAGAAATTCTGCCTGCTTTGGGCGTGGACGCTACCTGCCTGATCGGCAGAGCGGAAGAACTGCTGGATGGTCGCCGGGAGCAATATGACTTTGCCACTTCCCGGGCCGTTGCACGGCTGAACATTCTGCTGGAGCTGACCGCCCCCTATGTAAAAGTCGGCGGCAAGGTGCTTGCCATGAAGGGCGCTGCCGCAGAAGAAGAACTATTGGAAGCCAAAAACGCCATCAAAAAACTGGGGCTGCAACTGGAGGGTGTCCACACCTTCCCCCTGGATGGTACGGCCCACAATGTGTTGGTTTTCCGCAAGGTTTCCCCCACCCCTTCTGCCTATCCCCGCCGCTACGCAAAGATCAAGCAAAGCCCCCTGTAAATAAACACCAAAACCCGCCTTTTTCCTTAGGAAATAGGCGGGTTTTTTTCAGTTTCCTATTGTGTAACCGGGACATTTTTGCTATAATATAGGGAAAATGATATAATTGGATGTGTTATGCTTTGAAGTACGGAATCTGGAATGTTTCGCAGCCCACGCCCCAGGCTGTGAACGCGTTGGTTGCAGGGGGCTACAATCCGCTGACTGCCATGGTGCTGGCAGGCAGAAATATCCATGATCTAAACTCTGCAAAAGATTATTTGCGGTGCGATTGCCAGCTTCACGACCCCTTTTTGATGACAGATATGCAAAAGGCAGTGGAGCGGATTCAGCTTGCTCTGCGGCGTCGGGAAAAGATCGCAGTCTTTGGAGACTATGATGTGGATGGCATCACTTCCACCTGCCTGCTGACAGATTATCTGCGCAGTCGGGGCGCTGACTGCACCCCCTATATCCCCGGCCGGCTGGAAGAAGGCTATGGCCTGAATACCATCGCCATCCACCAGCTCCACAGCCAGGGCATCAAACTGATCATCACCGTGGACTGCGGCATCACCGCCCTGGAAGAAGCCCGCCTTTGCCGGCAATTGGGCATCGACCTGGTGATTACCGACCACCACGAATGTAAAGATGTACTGCCCCTGGCAGTGGCAGTTTTGGACCCTCACCGCCCTGACGGCGGCTATCCCCACCTGAATCTTTCCGGTGTGGGCGTGGCCTTCAAATTGGCTTGCGCCCTCCACGGCAGTCAGCAGGCCATTCTGGACACCTATGGGGATATGCTCTGCCTGGGCACCATTGCAGATGTGATGCTTCTGCAGGGAGAAAATCGGGTCTTTGTGGATCGGGGTCTGCAACTGCTGCGAAACACCCGTCGTCCCGGCCTGGCAGCCCTTATGGAACAAAGCGGCTGCGATGGCAACAACCTGACCGCCTCCTCTGTAGGCTATGTGCTGGCCCCCCGGATCAACGCCGCCGGCAGAATGGGCAGAATTGAACTGGCCATCGACCTTTTCTTAACCAACGACCCGGCTCAGGCCCGGAAAACCGTGCAGCTTCTGTGCGAATTGAATCAGCAGCGGAAGGCAGTGGAAACCGAGATCTATCGGCAGGCAGAAGAAATGCTTCCTCCCGGTGAGCCGCCTCAGGCCATCGTTCTGGCTGACGAAACCTGGCATCAGGGCGTGGTTGGCATTGTTGCCAGCCGGATGGCAGAAGAATACTGCTGTCCCACCTTCCTGATTTGTTTGGACGGAGAGCATGGCAAAGCCAGCTCCCGCAGCTACGGCGGCTTCAATCTGTTCGCTGCTTTGAAGGAATCCTCCGGCCTGCTGGAAAGCTATGGCGGACACGAACTGGCAGCGGGCTTTACAGTCCGGCGGCAGAACATTCCCGCCTTCCGGGAAAAAATCACCGCCATGGCAGAAGCCTATTATAAGGGCTCTATTCAGCGGATTGTGCTGGACACCGACTGTGTGGTCACCCCGGAACTGCTGTCCCTTTCCAATGTGGAAAGTCTTTCCGCTCTGGAGCCCTGCGGCAACGGTTGCCCCAAGCCCCTTTTGGTGATGGAGGGTCTGCAGGTGGAGAAAATCAACCAGGTAGGCAGCGGCAAGCATATGCGCCTGCAGCTGCGAAAAGGCAATCACATCCTGCAATCCATTTACTTCTCCTCCACCGCCCAATCCGCCTCCATTTCCCTGGGTGATGTGGTGGATGTGGCCTTTGCGCCGCAAATCAATGAATTCCGGGGCAATCGCTCCGTCCAATTAAACCTGCAGGATATCCGTCCCCACTGCAGTGTGCCCTGCAACTGGGAAATGGATAACTACACAGCATTACGGGAAGGCAGTCTGACCCCCGGTCAGGCCACCGCCCTGACCCCCGATCGGGCCACTTTGGGCCTTATTTGGCGGTATCTTTCCTCCCGGCAGGAGGAAATTCGGGAAGAGCCTATGTGCCTTTGCCGGAAAATCGTCCGCTGGTCCGGGAAAACTTTGGACCTGCAAGATCTTTTGGTCTGCCTGGATATTTTCGCAGATGTGGGCCTGCTGCGGCAGGAACGGCTACATAAGCACCTTCGCATCTGCCTTTGCCCCAACGCCCCTAAGGCAGACCTTGCAACCAGTGCCACTATGGCACGCCTCGTATCCCTGAAAGAGAGTTGATACAATGGAAACCTTTTCTGAACATTATGCCGCCATGTACCAAACCGTGAATCGGTACTTACCGGGTGTGGATATGGACCTTGTGGACCGGGCAGTGGAATACGCCCGGGAAAAGCACAAGAATCAATCCCGGAAAGACGGCTCTCCTTACATCATCCACCCCCTGGCCGTTGCGGAGATCGTGGCGGAAATGGGTCTGGACGAAGATGCCATTTTAGGCGCCCTTCTTCACGACTGCATTGAAGACACCGATGCTTCCCACGATGAAATTGCCCGTCTGTTCGGCAATTCCGTTGCAGAGCTGGTGGAAGGCGTCACCAAGCTGACCCGTGCCAATTTCTCCAGCACCGAGCAGGCCCAGATGGAAAACCTGCGGAAGATGTTTATGGCCATGTCCAAGGACATCCGGGTAGTGCTGATCAAGATCGCTGACCGGCTTCACAATATGCGCACCATGCAGTATCAGACGCCGGAAAAGCAGATCAAAAAGTGCCGGGAGACCATGGATATCTATGCCCCTCTGGCGCACCGTCTTGGTATGCAAAAGATCAAGTGGGAGCTGGAAGATATCTCTTTGCGGTATCTGGACCCCCATTCCTATGCAGATATCATCGGCTACCTGAATGCCCACAAAGAGCAGGACGAAGCCTTTATGCACATCATTCAGGACCGGATTACCGAGCGGCTTTCCCGTATGGGTATCCACAATGAAACCTACGGCCGCATCAAGCACGTTTACTCCATCTACCGGAAAATGAACCAGCAGGGCAAGACCCTGGAAGAGCTGTATGACATTTATGCCTTCCGTGTCATCGTGGACTCCATTCCCAACTGCTACAATGTGTTGGGTCATATTCACGACCTGTTCAACCTGGTCCCCGGTCGGTTTAAGGACTATATTTCCACCCCCAAGCCCAATATGTACCAGAGCCTGCACACCACCGTCATCGGCACCCAGGGTATCCCCTTCGAGGTGCAGATCCGCACCTGGGATATGCACCAGACTGCGGAATACGGTATCGCAGCCCACTGGAAGTATAAGCAGGGCGCAGGTGAAGGCAACGAAAAGGACTTTGAGTGGGTTCGCCGTTTGCTGGAAAGCCAGCAGGACACCGATGCGGAAGATTATCTAAGCTCCCTCAAAATCGATATGTTCGACGACGAAGTGTTCGTCTTTACTCCCAAGGGCAAGATCGTCAGCCTGCCTGCAGGCTCTACCCCCATTGACTTTGCCTATGCCATTCACTCCGGCGTTGGCAACGCCCTGGTAGGCGCCAAGGTTAACAACCGGATCTGCAACATCGATACGCCCCTGAATAACGGCGACATTGTGGAGATCATCACCTCCAAGTCCGCCAAGGGTCCCAGCCGTGACTGGCTGAATATCTGTCAGTCCAACCAAGCCCGCACCAAGATCAAGCAGTGGTTCAAGAAGGAAAAGCGGGAGGAGAACATTCTCCACGGCAAGTCCAGCTTTGAAGCGGAAATGAAGCGGCTGCTGCTTCCCCTTTCCGCCATTACCGATCCCAACCTGGAGCCTGCTCTGCTGAAAAAGCTCTCCTTCGACTGCTGGGATGATATGTATGCCGCCATCGGCTACGGCGGTCTGACGGCGGTAAAAGCCGTTGGCCGTATCCGGGACGACATCAACAAAGCCACCAAGGCTCAGCAGGAAAAGGCTACCCCCGTGGTAAGAACCTTCCCAGACGAAGTCAAGAGCCGTCACGCCGTCAACGGTGTGATCGTGGAAGACATTGACTCCTGCATGATCAAATTCTCCAAGTGCTGCACCCCCGTTCCCGGGGATGCCATTGTGGGCTTTATCACCAAGGGCTTCGGCGTTTCCGTCCACCGGGCGGACTGTCCCAACGCCGCCCACCGGAGCGATCCGGAGCAGGCTGCCCGCTGGGTGAATGTGCGCTGGGCCAATGTGGATAACCAGCCCTTCGAAACCACACTGGAACTGGATTGTATCACCAGAGACGGCCTGCTTCTGGACGTGGCTACCGCTATGACCGCTGCCCGCATCCGGGTGAAGGAGCTTTCCGGCAAGGATCTGCCCGGTGGCAGAAGTACCTTCACCGTCCGCTTTGAAGTAAAGGATGTGGCAGAACTGGACATCGTTCGCAACAGACTGCTGAATATCCGGGATGTAACCGGCTCCCGCAGAGGACAAAACTGATGAGAATTGTACTGACAAGAGTGAAAAGCGCCTCCGTCACCATCGATGGAGAAGTGGTTGGCAAGATCGGCAAAGGCTTTCTGATGCTTTTGGGTGTTGGCCCGGAGGATACGGAAGCCAAGTGCCGGTATCTTGCAGAAAAGGCTCTTTCCCTTCGGATTTTCGAAGATGAAAACGGCAAAATGAACTTGGGTCTGGACGCCGTAGGCGGTCAGGTGCTGGTGGTAAGCCAGTTCACCCTTTACGGCAACTGCCGGAAGGGTCGCCGCCCCAGCTTTGTGGAAGCCGCCAACCCGGAATTGGGGAACCGGCTCTATGAGCAGTTCCTTCGGGACTGCGAAGACCTGGGCTATCCTCCCCAGCACGGCCGTTTTGGAGCCGATATGCAGGTGGAATCTGTGAACGACGGCCCGGTCACTCTGATTTTGGATACCGATCAGCTAATGGATGCCCCCAGAAGAGGATAAGCTATGACACAAGTTTACACTTTGCCCTTAGGGGCCTATCAAACAAATTGCTATGTGGTCCACCGGGAGGGACAATCCCAATGCATCGTCATTGACCCCGGCTACGAAGCAAACGAAGTTCTTTCCTTTCTGGAAGAAAAGGGGCTTTCTCCGGTCGCCATTTTGCTGACCCACGGCCATTTTGACCATGTAGGCGCTGTCCGGGACCTGGTGGCGCTGACTGACTGCCCGGTATATTTGCACCCGGCAGACACCGCCATGCCGCCTCAACTGACCGCCGGCCCTCTATATTACACCCACGCTTTGGAGCATATGCAGAGCCTCCCCCTTGCAGGTATGGAGATCGGCGTGCTGCACACCCCCGGCCATACCCCCGGCTCTGTGTGCTTCCAAATCGGCACATTGCTCTTTACGGGCGACACCCTCTTTGCAGGCTCCTGCGGCCGCACAGACCTGCCCGGCGGCAACTGGCAAACCATTACAGAATCCCTCCGCTTCTTGAAAAATTTGGAAGCCCCCTATCAGGTCTACCCCGGTCACGGCGGCAGCACCACTCTGGAACGGGAAAAGACCGCAAACCCTTATTTACGAGGATAAACTATGGAACTTCAATTAAAAGGACACGAAGACCTGTACGCCGTACAGCAGCTACAGATGTCCTTATTCCCGGCAAACGCAGAGGGAAAAACCCTTTCCTGCCTGCACCGGGGAAAAACCTGGCTCAGCGCTGTCACCACCGTGACCCTGGGAGAAAAGACCACCCGGGCCATCCGTCGAATCCGAGTAGATCAGGAAACGGTGCGACTGCGTCGGCAAGCCCTGCAGCAAAGCCTTTATATGGCAGCGCTGCCCCATTTGGACCGGATTCCTGCCTGGGGTGCTTTGGCCGGTGTACGGCCCACCAAGCTCTCCACCCGGCATCTGTTGGAGGGCGGCAACGATAAAAGCGCTATGGCCTTGATGGAAAAGACCTATTATGTTACAAAAGAACGCTCGGCGCTGTCCCTGGCTTGCTCCCATTCTTCTGTGGAAGCGGTGCGCCTGGCGGAAGAAGGGCACATTTCTTTGTATGTGGGCATTCCCTTCTGCCCCACCCGGTGCGCCTACTGCAGCTTTGTCAGCCGCACCGTTGGCAAGCGAACCGACCTGATCGAGCCTTATTTGCAGGCTCTTTTGCAGGAAGTGGAAGTCACCGGCAGGCTGCTGGGCACAACGAATAAAAAGATTCGCACGGTCTATATGGGCGGCGGCACACCCACCACCCTTTCTGCGGAGCAACTTTCCCGGCTGTTGCAGGCCATCACCACCCATTTTGACCTGAGTGACTGCATAGAATTTACAGTGGAAGCCGGTCGCCCGGACACCCTGGATGCAGAAAAGCTCCGTGTCATCCGGAACTATGCCGGCCGAATCAGCATCAACCCCCAAAGTATGAACGATGCAGTGCTCCGTTCCTGCGGCAGACCCCACACCGCCCAGGCGGAGGAAGATCTCTACCGGGTGGCAAGAAACCTGCGCTTCGATGCCATCAATATGGACCTGATTGCCGGTCTGCCCCTGGATACGCCCGAGAGTTTCCAAAGAAGTTTGGACCGGGTGCTGGCATTGAACCCGGAAAACATCACCGTTCACACCCTGGCCCTGAAAAAAGGCGCCGACTTATTTGAAAAGCAACAGTCCCTGCCCACCGAGGAAGAAGTGACCCAAATGGTGGATTACGCCAACCGGGTGCTACCCCGGCATGGCTACAAGCCCTATTACCTCTACCGGCAAAAATATATGTCCGGCAGCTTTGAAAACATCGGTTGGAGCAAAATCGGCAAGGACTGTCTGTATAATATCTATATGATGGAAGAACTCCACAGCATTCTCTCCCTTGGCGGCGGCGGTATGAACAAGGTGAACCTGCCCGGCGGCAAGGTGGAGCGATTCCACAACCCCAAGTTCCCGGAAAGCTATTTGGAACAACTGAGCAAGGTGCTTTCCGACAAGGAAGAACTGATTTTCCTTATGAAAGGAAGCGATTAAGTGGACACCCTGATTTCCAATGTAACCGCAGTGACCATGGACGAGCAAATGCGGGTAGTCTTTGGCGCCTTTATTGGCATCGAAGATGGCAAAATCACCTACATGGGCAAAACCGCCCCGGAAGGCCAGCCCAAAACCATCATCGACGGCACCGGTATGGTGGCCATGCCCGGTCTTGTGAACTGCCACACCCATTTGGCAACCACCGCTCTGCGCAGTTATACCGATGACCTTTCCCGGGCAGAGGCTTTGAAGACCCTGCTGGAAAAGGAATCTAAATTAGATGATGTGAGCGCAAAGGCCAGCGCCACCTTGGGCATTGCGGAGTGCCTGCGCTTTGGTATCACCTCTGTTTCCGACCTGGGCATCTATCCCCAGGCAGTAGCTCAAGCCGCCGCAGAAAGCGGCATCAAGGCCAATGTGGCTATGGCTTGCACTCTTTTCACCGACGAAAACGAAGTTTTCGACTTTGAAACAGACCAGGACTGCCGGAAACTGCGGGACTGCGTGGATGCCTGGCACGGCTTTGATAAGGGCCGCATCCGGGTGGATGCAGGTATTTATGCAGAGTACACCTCCAACTATCAGCTGTGGGAAGCCCTGACCGCCTACGCGGAAGAAAAGGAACTTTCCTTCCAGCTCCATCTTTGCGAAACTTCGGAAGAAGAGGAGGACTGCCAGGATCGAACCGGTCTTTCCCAGGCAGAACTTTTAAACTGCCACCGCCTCTTCACTCGGGGCGCTACCGCCACCGGCTGCGTGGCCCTTTCCGAAATGGATCGAAAGATCCTTGCCAAAAACAAGGTTTCCTGCATCCACACGCCTCTTGCCTACCTGAAGCAGGGCAAGCAGACCATGGATGTGGCGCAAACGGTGAAGGCAGGGCTGAATGTGGCTCTGGGCACCGGCGGCGCTGTGGAAGCAGGCAATGCTGACCTCTTTGCTGTTATGGGGCTGACCGCCTCCCTGGCCCGGGAAAAGGCCGCCGCTGCAGACGCATTTCCCGCCTCTGCAGCGCTTATGATGGCCACCGTGTGCGGTGCCAGAGCCCAGGGCAGAGCAGACCGGATCGGTATGCTGAAAGAGGGCATGGATGCAGACCTGATCCTGGTAGACTTCTCTGCGCCCCACCTGATTCCCTGCCACAATGTACTTTCTGCCCTGGTGTTCAGCGCCAAGGGCGGCGATGTGGCAATGACTATGGTAGAGGGTAAAATCCTCTATCAAAACGGTACCTTCCCCACTCTGGATCTGGCCGGAGCGGTGGAAACCATGACCACCTACGCCTTTGACCGCCTGTTCAGAGAGGAGGACACCAAATGAGTAATGCCGGAAAGAAGCAAAATTTCCTCCAGGGTGCTGCCTGGCTGGCTATGGCAACCATCGTGGTAAAGATCATTGGTGCCATCTTCAAGTTCCCTCTGCAAGCCATCATCGGCGACGAGGGTTACGCCTACTTTACCACCGCTTATGATATCTACTCCCTGCTGATGACCGTGGCAACGGCAGGCCTGCCTCTGGCCCTGAGCCGGATGACCAGCGCCGCCAATGCTTTGGGTCAGGGCAGACAAGTGCGCCGCATCTTCAAAGCCGGCCGGGCCATCTATCTGACCTTAGGCTTTGTGGGTATGATGGCGATGCTGCTGTTCTGCAAGAGCTTTGCTGTATCCCAGGGACAGCCGGATGCCTGGATTGCCGTTGCCTGCCTTGCACCCAGCGCCTTCCTTATCAGCTATATGAGTGCCTTCCGGGGCTTCTTCCAAGGGCAGGGCAATATGCGCCCCACCTCCCAGAGCCAAATGCTGGAGGCTGTGATCAAGCTGATTGTAGGTCTGGCTCTTGCCTATGCGCTGAAGGAAATGTTCGGCAGCTTGGCCTATGCCGCAGCTGGCGGCATCATCGGTGTCACCATCAGCTGCCTGGTCTCCACCATATTCCTGCGCAGCAAGTTTACCCCCGCCTGGAACCGGCTTGGAAACAGCCCTGAGGGGGTTACCAGCTACCGCAGCATTATGAAGGGCCTATTGGTGATCGCCATTCCCATCACCTTGGGTTCTGCAGGACTTCAGGTGCTGAATTTGGCGGAAGTGAGCCTCTATATGGGCAACCTGACAGATATTGCCGGCAATCCGGATGTGGACCTGGAGCTGGTCAATGCCATTAAAAATGACATTCTGGCAGAGAACCCCAACATTGCAGCGGCAGACCTTCCTGCCAAGATTGCCGCCAATATGAAGGGTATCTACAACTTTATGTACACCTTCTTCAATATGCCCGTTTCCTTCATTGGCCCAATCACCATCAGCGTTCTGCCCGCCATTACGGAGCATTTGACCCTGAAAAAGCACGATATGGTCCGGGAAACAGAGGAATCTGCCGCCCGGATCACCGGTCTGCTGGCGCTGCCCTGCGGTGTTGGTATGACCCTGCTGGCCCGTCCCATTGCCAGCCTGCTGAATTATGACGGCGCCCGTTTGGACTTTGCCGCCACTGTTTTGACCATTTTGGGTGTCTGCGTCTTCTTCTATTCCGCCGTCACCTTTACCAATTCTATTCTGCAAAGCCATAACTTCGCCTATATCCCGGTGATCAACACTGTGGCCTGCGGTGCCGTGCGGCTGGGACTGGTGTACTACCTCACCTCCAATCCCTATATCCACGCCATCGGTATTCCCATTGGCGGTATGTTCAGCTTTATAAGCATCCTGATTCTGAACTTGATTGCCATTGCCATCCTGGCGCCGCAAAAGCCCAGACTCCTTCGCAATATGCTCCGGCCGATCCTCCCCGCCGCCTTGATGGGCGTTGCCGTATGGGCCGCTTCCTTTGTTTTGCAGAATTACCTGGATATCCACTCCAGCCTGATTCTGTGCGGTGCTTGTGTGGCTGTGGGTGTTATCGTCTATGCTGTAGGCGTGATTCTATTCAAGACCATCAAGCGGGCAGATTGCCTGCTGCTGCCCAAGGGCGAAAAGATCGCAAAATTGTTGCATTTGTAAAAAATTCTTACCTTTTTAGAGGAAAAAGGCTTGCATTATGCACATAACCGTGGTAAAATCAAAATACCAATTAATTGGAAAGAGGTAAAAAATATGAACAAAACCGAACTGATCGCTGCCGTTGCAGCAAAGACTGGCCTGTCCAAGAAGGACGCTGAGCGCGTTGTTGCCGCTACTGTCGACACCATCACCGAAAGCCTGGTTAAGGGCGATAAGGTTCAGCTCTCCGGCTTTGGCATCTTCGAAGTGAAGACCCGTGAAGCTCGCGTAGGCCGCAACCCCCGCACCAAGGAAACCATTCAGATCCCCGCTACTCGCCTGCCCCAGTTCAAGGCCAGCAAGACCCTGAAGGACGCTGTTGCTAAGTAATGCGCCTTGATAAATTCCTGAAAGTTTCCAGACTGATCAAACGCCGCACCGTAGCCAACGAGGCTTGCGACAATGGCCGGATCCAAGTGAACGGCCGGGTGGTCAAAGCCAGCTATGATGTGAAAGTAGGCGACAAGCTGGAGATTTCCATGGGACCTCGTGTGGTAGCCGTGGAAGTGCTTATTGTGGCTGATAATGTCCGCAAAGACGATGCAGTCACTATGTACAAGGAAATATAAAAGAGGACTGTCCGAATGGACAGTCCTTTTTTATAAGGCATAGATGCCCACAACCGCTAAAACGGACCCTCGCGTACACAAAGTACGCTACGGGTCCGGTTTGCTTGTCTTGTAGGCTTATTTTGCGACTTTTCTTTGGATCAGTTTTACCAGTTCCACAATGGGAATGACGATAATCGCCAGAGCCATGGAGATGCCGTACTGGATGGGATCCAGGGTCTCAAAACCAAAGGCGCCTGCCAGGAAAGGCACTTCCAGCACCAGGGTGGTCAGCAGCAAGCTGCCGGCCATGGCGGCCCAAAGAACCTTATTATGGGTCTTCAGAGAGAAGACGCTCTTTCTCTGGGAGCGCATATTAAAGCTGTGGAACACTTCGCACATACTCATGGTCAGGAAAGCCATGGTCATGCCGTCTTTGGATTCGCCCTGGGGAATGTGGAAATAGCCCACTTTCATGCTGTGACCGATGAGGTAAGCAGCAATGGTGATGATGGTCACCAGGATGCCCTGATAGGCCACATCGAAGCCTAAGCCGCCGGCAAAAATGCCTTCGCCGGATTTCCGGGGAGGACGACGCATAGTGTCCGGCTCCGGTGCTTCCAGGCCAAGAGCCAATGCGGGGAAGCAGTCGGTGATCAGGTTGATAAAGAGCAGATGGACGGGGCTGAGAAGGGTGAAGCCCATCAGGGATGCCACAAATACGCCCAGCACTTCACTCATATTGGAGGCCAGCAGGAACTGAATAGCCTTGCGGATATTATCATAGATCCGGCGGCCTTCGCCCACTGCGCCTACGATGGTGGCAAAGTTATCGTCTGCCAGCACCATATCCGCCACATTCTTGGTGACATCCGTACCGGTAATGCCCATACCCACGCCAATATCGGCACTCTTAATGGAGGGGGCATCGTTTACACCGTCACCGGTCATAGCCGTCACGGCGCCGTTTGCCTTCCAGGCATTGACGATCCGCACCTTGTGTTCCGGCTGCACACGGGCATAGACGCTGTACTTCTTCACGAATTCCACAATGTCTTCATCGGAAATGGCATCCAGTTCTGCACCGGTGATGGCCTCATCCGCGCTTTCAATAATGCCCAATTCCTTGGCAATGGCCACGGCAGTATCCTTATGGTCACCGGTGATCATCACGGGACGGATACCGGCAGTGCGGCACTGGGCAATGGCATCCTTTACTTCCGGACGAACCGGGTCGATCATACCTACCAGGCCCACAAAGCAAAGGCACTGCTCCAAATTCTCAGGGGACTGATCCTGGGGCGCTGCGTCCCAAACCCGCATAGCGGCGGCCAGCACCCGGAGAGCCTTATCGGCCATATCCTTGTTGGCCTGCAAAATGGCATCCCGGTGTTCCTGGGTCATAGCCACTGTTTCACCGTTTACCAGAATCCAATCGCAACGCTTCAGCACCTCGTCCGGTGCGCCCTTGGTGTACTGCACGACTCCCTTGGGGGCAGTATGCAGGGTGGACATCATCTTTCTGCCGGAGTCAAAGGGAGCTTCCCCTACCCGGGGTGCAGCCTCTTCCAGCGCAGGCTTCATCAGGCCCAGAGAAGCCGCATAATTTACAAGGGCTGCTTCTGTGGGTTCGCCCTCTGCCTTGCCTTCTTCATTCAAAATAGCGTCGCAGCAAAGAGCCATGGCGGTAGCCAAGGTATTCTCAGCATCTCCGTAATGCTCCACCACGGTCATCTTGTTTTGGGTCAGCGTGCCGGTCTTATCGGAGCAGATGATCTGGGTGCAGCCCAGGGTTTCCACCGCCGTCAGCCGCCGGATCACTGCATTTCGCTTACTCATATTGGTAACGCCAATGGATAGCACCACCGTCACCACGGTAGCAAGGCCTTCGGGAATGGCCGCAACCGCCAAAGATACGGCAATCATAAAGGTGGAAAGGATGGTATCCACGTGGAAGTTCCCTGCGGAGATCAGGTTAAAGGCAAAGATGAACAGACAGATGCCCAGCACCAGCTTGCTCAGGGTCTTGCCCAGCTGATCCAATTTCTTCTGCAGAGGCGTCTGCTCCTGCTCGGTAGCAGCCAGAGCGCCTGCAATCTTACCCATCTGGGTCTTCATGCCCGTTTCCATAATCACCGCTTTGCCCCGGCCATACACCACGGTAGATCCCATAAAGCAGAGATTCTTTCGGTCGCCCAGAGGAATTTCCTTATCCCCATCCAGGTTCAGTACCTGGGAGATTTTATTGACGGGTACGCTTTCACCGGTCAGGGCAGCCTCTTCGATCTTCAGGCTGGCACTTTCCAAAATACGGCCGTCTGCAGGCACACTGTCGCCGGCTTCCAGGATCACGATGTCACCGGGCACCAGCTCATCGCTGTGGAGTACCACCTGCTTGCCATCCCGCAAAACTTTGCAGGTGGCCGCCGTCATCGTTTGCAGGGCTTCAATGGCCGCCTCTGCCTTACTCTCCTGCACAACGCCCAAAACAGCATTCAGCAGGACCACAATTAAAATGATAAAGACTTCTGCCAGTCCCTCCGGGTTGTCCGGATTTTGGATGTTGTGCACCACCGTGGTGGCTGCAGAAACTGCCGCCGCGATCATCAAAATGATCAGCATCGGATCCTTCAGCTGCTGCAAAAAGCGCTGCAGGATTGTCACCTTGGGAGGCTCATCCAGTTTGTTCAGGCCGTGGACCTTCCGTCTTTCCTCTGCCTGGGCAGTGGTCAGACCCTGGGAAGTAGTTTCCAGCTGGTCCAAAACTTCCTGCTCTGTGAGTCCATATGGTTTGTTCAAAGAGGTCGCTCCTTTCGTACTGCCGAGAATCTCGGCCAACATATATTTTCAGGGAAACAAAAAAACCCATGCCCAAAGCGAAAGCCTTGTGCATGAGTCTCATTCTTTCAAAGCCGCCGGGCAAACTGCCGAATTGACGGTCAGGCTTTCGCTTTCGCGTGAATTACTCCCTCAAGATGGTTCTATTTTACGGGCAAACCGGGGCTCTGTCAAGACTTTTTCTATTATTTGCAAATGTAGCCCCCCTTATTCCCTACTTTCGGCCCTTTACCGGCTCCATGCTGCCCAGTAAGCAAAGGATCTGCCGGCACTGCTCCTGCTCCATTTGAGACAGTTTTTGAAAGGCTGGCCCGTACTGGCTGTGGCTGATCCAGGTCTCCAATTTCGCCAGCAGGCGCATGGCATTGCCGTAGGCCGTCCGCAGAGTAGTTTCCACCGGTTCCTGCTTGGGGGGCTTGCTCCCTAAGGCAGGTCGCTTTCCGGTGATCAGCAGGCAGATGCCTTTCAAGCAGTCGGTGCATTGCTGGGCAGATTGATACAATGTATGTAACTGCGCGCCTTTTGGCCCCTGGACACGACGGGATAGCTGCAGGATTCGCAGGGCATTTTCCCAGCTTTCCATCACCAGTTCTTCCGCATTGGGCATCTGCTCCCGTCCCGCAGTGACCCGTTCCCACACATTCACGGCTTGATTGCGATTGATCTTTTCCATTCCCACTCCCCCTTTTCTATATAGTATATGCAGCAGCGGCAGAAAATTTTTGTCACTTTTTGCGGTTTCCTCTTTTCTTTTTCGTTCATATGTGCTATTATAAATATAATAAATCCTAAGGAGGGCTTTTTTATGGCACGGACCACCCAAAAAGGACAACTGATTTTGGACTATATCCGGGACTTCACTGCCGAGCACGGCTTTGCGCCCTCTGTTCGGGAAATCGGCAATGCGGTAGGCCTCCAGTCCACTGCCTCCGTTACCTATCATCTGCGGCAGCTCCAGGCCAAAGGCCTGCTGATGGGTACGGGCGTAAAGGGTGCCAAGCGGGCGGTCGTCTCCGCTGTTCGCCCGGGGCATATTCCCATCGTGGGCGTGGTTACCGCCGGTGTCCCCATTTTAGCGGTGGAAAACCAGGAAGGCACCATGGCCTGGGAAGGAGACAGCGATTGCTTTGCCCTCCGGGTTCGGGGTGACAGTATGATAAATGCCGGCATTTTAAGCGGCGATAAGGTGGTTGTCCGCCCCCAGCAAAGTGCGGACCACGGGCAGATCGTTGTGGCCCTGATTGAAGACGAGGCCACCGTCAAGCGCCTTTCCAAAAAGGATGGGCAAATTTGGCTTCTGCCGGAAAACGACGCCTACTCCCCCATTGACGGCACCAACGCCCAAATCCTGGGCATCGTCAAAGCCGTGGTAAGAGAATACTGAAAATACAAATGACCCGGATGAATCTTCATCCGGGTCGTCATTATCCATTCCACTCCTAAGAGGGCAGAGAGCACGCAAAGACAAATAAAACGGACCCGTAGCGTACTTGGTGTACGTGAGGGTCCGTTTTATGCTGTAAGTCAAAATGGCTTGCGCAGCAAGCTTTTATTCTTTATTGGAAAGGTCATTTATATATTTAGATCATTTGCGTTAGATGCTATAGTCAAAAATGATAAAACCATTTTGACGGTTTGCGTTCTCTATGCCCTCGCCTTAGTTATTCACGCCGTGGTGGGCTGTAGGAGAAGTATTGGTCAGAGGCAGGAAGGTGTACCCATTTGCCAGGCCCCACTGGATGATGCTTTCCACCGCATCCACGCTGAAGCCGTGGATATCGTGCTGCAGCACCACAGAGTAGCGGTTGCCCTTAACACCGTTGGTCACATTCTTAAAGACCTGCTCAGAGGTATAGGCACCGCCTGCATCGTAGGAGTCCACATTCCAGTCAAAGTACCGGAAGCCCAGGGCTTCCACAGACTTGGTCAGCTGGCTCATAATGCCCTTGCAGTAGTTGCGGCTGACGGTGTTGGAGCTGCCGCCGGGGAAACGGATCAGATTGGAGCGGATACCGGTGGCATTATACACCTTATTCTGAATAGCATAGAGGTCTTCATAATAGCCCTCCACGCTGGAATACACAGTCTTGAAGTTGTGGGTGTTGGTGTGGAGCGCTACCGTGTGACCACCGGCGTAAATATCATCGATATAGCCAATGGCAGCAGTGCCAACCACAAAGAAAGTGGCCTTTACATTGTACTTTGCCAAAATGTTCAGCAAGCGGGGGGTGTGAACACTGGGGCCATCGTCGAAGGTCAGATAGATGATCTTGCCGTCCGGCACCACTGTACCCTGGTTTTGCCGACCCTGAATGGTCAGGCTTCGGGTAGCCACCGTTTCATTGCCGAAGGTATCAGACACGGTGTATGTAATTTCATAGGTGCCGGGGACATAGGTGTTGTAGTCCGCCTTTACCTTCACTCTGTCGGTAATATCGCCGTCTGCATTGTCCTCAGCGGTGAAGCCCGGCTCCTCAAAGGTGGCGCCTGCCATAATGGTAATGGTGGCATCCCCCTCCAGGGTGATCACGGGGGCATCATAGTCCTGATAGTTGATGGTACGGCAGACTTCGGTGTAGTTGCCGGAAGCATCCTGCACAGAGTAGACCATAGCGCCGTTGTACTTCCGAATCTGCACCTTATCGGTGATATCTCCGTCGCAGTTATCGGTGGCAGTAAAGCCTTCTTCCACATAGTCGTGGCCGGGAAGGGTGTAGCTGCCTTCGGTGGTTTTCAGGGTGATTACCGGTTTTTCCCAGTCCCGCACTTCCACAGTCTGTTCCTTTCTGGCAACAAACCACAGGAAATTGGCGGTGATGGTTCGCTTATAGGTGCCGGGGACGGCCGTATTCACATAGCCGGACAGCCGAACGGTGCTATCCACTTCATCGCCTGCCCAGGTGGTCTTTACATACACCTCCGGCAGATCCTGCCCGCAGGCTGCCACCACCCGGTCAGGCACTTCCTGCATTTCCAGGGGCATCACAAAGGTGAGGATTACAGCCAGCAGAACAATGCCCAGCAAAACACCTGCGCCAATGCAAATCGGGCGCAACCATTTTTCTTTTAAAATCCGCATAGTATTCTCTCTTTCTGCTTTTTTCTTTATTATACCTTATTTTCCCGGAAAAGCAAATACAAAAAATTACCCAGCACCGTTTTGGTGCTGGGTAATTGCAGTCTGTCAAAAAGCTTGTTTTTGACAGACTGGCAGAGGTCAAAGAAGCGCCAAAGACAAGCAACTCGACCCCGATGTGTATATAGATACTCGAGAGGGGAGAGTTGCGCAGTAAGTCAAAATGCCTTGCATAGCAAGCCTTTTCACCTCATCCACCGCTAACGCGGTCCCCTTTCCCCATAGGGAAGGTTTTAAAAGAATTGAAATCACTATAAAATATTACTTGCATTTTGACGGTTTGGGGATTCTTTGAATCTTTGAAATTACCCAGCACCGTTTTGGTGCTGGGTAATTGCTTATCTGACATACTCGATCACAACTCTGCGGTTGGGCTCAGTACCTACAGAGTAGGTGGTGATGCGGTCCATATCCTGCAGGGTAGCGTGGATCACATGGCGCTCGTAAGCGTTCATGGGCTCCAGGGTGGTGCGGCGGCGAGCCTTCAGCACCTGCTGACCCTTCTTGGTAGCATACCGGCGCAGGGATTCTTCCCGCTTTTCCCGGTAGGCCTCTGCATCCACATTGATGCGGATATGGCCTTCTACGCCACGATTGATGGAATAGTTGCAAAGATGCTGGATGGCATCCAGGGTATCGCCACGACGGCCGATCAGATAGCCCAGATCCTCACCCACCAGGTCCACAAAGTAGGTGTTGCCGTCTTTCTTGTAAATCCGGCCTTCTGCCTTGGAACCCATATTCAGGAGCAGACCGTTCACAAAGGTGACGATCTTCTCTTCCACAGAACCGGCTTCCACTTCCAGGTAAACCTTGGGCTCCACAACCTTCTCGGCTTTGGGAGCGGGCTTTTCTGCCTTGGGAGCAGTCTTTTCTGCCTTGGGAGCGGGCTTTGCGGGTTCTGCCTTGGGGGCAGTTTTGACTTCCTTCACCGGTTCCGGCTTCACTTCAGGCTTTGCTGCGGGCTTAGCCTTGGGCTTGGAGCGGGATGCGGAACCCAGTGCAGACTTGGGTGCCTCCGGCTTCAGATCGGGAGCTTCATAGGTAACCTGCACCTTGGCAGGGCTGGAGCCAATGCCCAAAAAGCCGGACTTGGCTTGGGCCAACACCTGAACAGACACGCTGTCCCGATCCAGGCCCAGCTGTGCAAGTGCCGCCTCAATGGCAAGGTCAATGGTCTTGCCGGTGGCAACAAGGGTCTTTTCCATTATTCTTCCTCCGTTTTCTTATAGCGGTCGGGATCATAGGCACGGCCCTTGCAGAACGGGCGATCCTTCACGCCGGACAGGGGAAGCTGTTCCTTAGGCTCTTCCACAGGAAGGCCCTTTCTCTCAGCGTACTCTCTGGCAGCGGCAGCTCTTTCTGCCTCCTGCTCTCTACGCTTGCTTCCCTGAATCTTTTTCTTACTGGTGTTCTGGGTGATGCCATCGGGGTTGGCGGCACGGCGCTCAGCACGGATCCGCTCTTTTTCTGCTTCCCGCTCTTCTTCCTGGATAGCCAGCAACAGCTTGGAAGCGTCTTCAGCATCGTACTTCTTGCGATAATGCTTGGTCAGGACGACGTCAATTACCATGCCCAAAAGGCCCTGAGCCAGCCAGTAAAGGCTCATAGCGCCGGGGATGCCGAAGCCGATGAACAAAGACATCAGCGGCATAATGAACATCATGGTCTTGCCGTTCTTGTTGGTTTCGGAATTCTTTGCAGCTTCCTTATCCTGCACACCCTTATTATTGGTGACAATGGAATTGTTCATCTTCTGGGAAACCAGCATGGTAACAATCTGGCTGCCTGCAGACAGAACGGGCAGCAGGAACAGGCCCAGGTTGCCCCACAGATTCCCTCCCCAGGTGGAGAAGTTATAGTTGGGAACATCGGCCAGGTTAATGCCCAGGAAGCTAAAGTCCATACCGTTGAGGGTATCGGGGTTGTTTACAAAGTTTCCAAGGATTCCTGCATACTCCTGCAGGCGAGGCGCAGCAGCCATCTGCTCATAGTAAGCATTGCCGCCGGAAAGCATCTCGCCCAGGCTGGAAGCTCTCAGCAGGTTCATAATGACAGCAGCGTTTTCACCCTCGTGGAACACATAGGTAATGGGCTGACGGACAACCGCATACAGAGGGAACAGCAGCAGCAAAGGCAACAGACTCCACAAACAGCCGCCGCCCATGGAAACGCCTTCTGCCTTATAAAGGGCCTGGGTCATTTCCGCCTGCTTTTGACGATCGTTTTCATACTTTTTCTGGATATACTGAATCTGAGGCGTCAAACGGCTCATCTTCATGCTATTGCGCTTACTGCGCATGGTGGGATACAGCAAGATCAGTTTCAGCAGCAGCGTAAACATGATCAGTGATACGCCATAGTTCTGCGTCAGGTCATAAAACCAACCCAACACATAGCCAAAGCCTTGTTGAATATACTCCATAAGAGTCCTCCTTAAACCGGAAAAATCCGGCTATTCTCATCGTTACGGAACGGGATCGTAATGATCCCCTTTGTAAAACGGATGGCACCGAAGAAGCCTGCGCAGAGCAAGCCAGCCACCCTTTGCCGCGCCATATTTCGTGATTGCCTGGCGGGCATACTCGGAGCATGTGGGGGTAAATCGGCAGCAGGCCGATCTGTAGGGAGAGATGCTTTTTTGATAAAAACGGATCATAGCCAGAAAGCACTTTTTCATGCCTTGTCCTCCCGAAGAAGACCGGCTTTTTGGGCCAGATGCAAATAGGCAGCCGTTAACTTGGAAAACTCTGCATCCACACACTTGGACCGAGCAACCACAACAATATCATAGCCGGGCAAAACCGCGCTCTCATTGAGCCGATATACCTCCCGCAGACGTCGGCGCACCCGATTGCGCACCACTGCGTGACCCAGCTTTTTCCCCACTGTAAACCCTACCCGATTGGTAGCGGTGTGATTTTCCCGGGCGTAGAGTACCAGGTACCCATTGGCCACGGCATCGGTTTTATACAGTCGGCGGAATATATGGTTGAGTTTCAGGCTGACGGAAAATTCCATAGCATTTCTCCTGAAGAAGATACATTCTTCCATGAAAAAAGGGAGCAGGGCAAAACCCGCCCTGCTTCACTCCCATTTTGCAATGTGCGCTTGCACACGCTTTGGATTCTACACTGGCGAAAATGCTCAGGCAGACAGAACCTTGCGGCCCTTGGCACGGCGACGGGCGAGAACCTTGCGGCCATTGGAAGTAGCCATTCTCATACGGAAACCGTGAACCTTGGAACGATGACGGCGGCTGGGCTGATAGGTACGCTTCATTCGGTACACCTCCTAAAGTAATTCTCTATGCTCGGCAGCCAAATGGCCGCAGCAACACATAATAATAGACCATACTGGATTATACCCTAAATTTCCATATCCGTCAACAACTTTTTTCCTTCCCTTTGCAAATATTTCCTCCCCCGCCACCATAGAATACAGAAAGGGGGTCATTCAGATGTTGACGAAAATTTCTGACCTGTACTGCAAAGAGGTCATTTGCGTTGCCGACGGGCGGCGATTGGGGTTTGTATCCGACGCCCGGCTGGAGCTGCCGGAGGGGCGTCTGTGCGCCCTGATCGTGCCGGGACCCAGCCGTTATTTCGGCCTTTTGGGCTGCCGGGAGGACTACATTATCCCCTGGCACTGCATCTGCCGCATCGGCCCGGACATCATTTTGGTGGATGTAAAGCCGGAAGAATGCCGTTGCATCCGAAATCGCAATAATTTTCTAAGATAAAGGAAAAAAAGTAGGGTTATTTTTCGATTTTTTCGAAAAAAATACTTGCAAATTGGATTTACCTCTATTATAATAGTTCAGCATGGGTAAATCCCATAGTATTATTACACCACACACCCGGGGATTGTCCGGTCAAGTGCTCGCAAGAGAGGCCGCGGCAAGATGATCGGGGTGGAGGAACAAACAAAAGGAGAAACCAAAAATGTCTGTCGTATCTATGAAGCAACTGCTGGAAGCCGGCGTGCACTTCGGTCACCAGACCCGCCGCTGGAATCCCAAAATGGCC
>JAZRUE010000008.1:0-23744 GCA_045652345.1 Faecousia sp.
GTGTTGTATGTACGATGGGACACTCCCCCAGTCACGGCTATCGCCGCGCCAGCCCCCTCAGCGAGGGGGCCAAGAAATACGCCCTACGAGAAAAGGAGAAAGATATACTATGAAAGCCACAGGGATTGTTCGTCGTGTTGACGATTTAGGTCGTATTGTGATTCCCAAAGAAATCAGAAGAACTCTCAAGATTCGGGAGGGAGACCCCTTGCTGACAACATTGACACCAATCGACAGGTTCTGCTGGGCGATACATAGCGTGGTGGAAAGATATAAAAGAATAGCGGAGTGAATGTCACTCCGCTATTCTTTATTTAAGCCGAACGGCCTATCAATACTTGCTCCGCAATTTTTAAGGCATGGTTAAGGGACGCATTATTGTCGATAGAATCCCTATAATACTCAATTCCAATATATGCCATAATTAAATCTTCGTTACTGAGAGAATCTAAATATCTTTCTATAGCTTCTGGTTTTAAGGCGTGAAAACCACCGTTAAATCTCAAACAAACCTGTGAAAGCACGTACATAACACGCTCAACATCTTCATTAGTTTTTATGTTTACGTCAAGGGTATCAAAATCAAACTGTAAAGATGCGAAGAACGGGTCAAGAGAAGGAAATGTGTTACGAAGCAATTTGTAGATACTTCTTTGGGTGACAACGGATTCCATTTTGGTGTTTGCTTTTTTCTCTTGTACAAGTGTATGCCAATCATCACTTAATTTAGTGACATCAGGCAAATCTGCTTTCTGATTCTTTTTCAAAAAATTAAATATTCCCATGGAATAACCTCCAAGTGATTCTAATATGATATCATATATGATTTTTAAATTATATCATGTGTGACTTAAAAAGTAAAGTATCACAGTATAAATCCCTTATGTTTACAGATACTAACAGCGTAATTTGTAAAATAAGGAGATAGATATATATGAAAGCAACTGGTATCGTCCGTCGGGTGGATGACCTCGGGCGTATTGTAATTCCCAAAGAAATCAGAAGAACTCTCAAGATTCGGGAGGGAGATCCGTTGGAGATCTACACGGAGAAGGATGGGGGCGTGATTTTCCGGAAGTATTCCCCCATGGGAGATCTGCTGGAGCTTAGCGGACAGCTTTGCCAATCTATGGCAGAGCAGGCGGGGGTGGCGGTGGCCATTTCCGACCGGGACAGCATCATTGCCCTGTCCGGCGCGCCCAAGAAGGAACTGCTGGAAAAGCCCTGCTCCTCTGCGCTGTCCCGGCTTTTGGAGCAGCGGAAGGTGTACTGCTACGCCCAGTCGGAGCCTTTGGTTCCGGTCAGCGAGGAAAACGGCAAGCATCATTTGAGCGTGGCAGCTCCCATTTTGTGCCAGGGGGATATTTTAGGCGGCGTCCTTCTTTTGGCAGAACAGCCCACCGTTCCCACAGAGGCAGAAAAAAAGTTGGCCCAAACCGCCGCATCCTTCCTGGGGAAACAGATGGAAAGTTAAAAACAGTGTGTTGCAAATTGCAACACACTGTTTTTAATGATATGGGTAGGGGCGAACTGTGTTCGCCCGCTTATGTCTTTTTCACGAATTTTTCTTTGCACTTGGGGCAGGTGATGCAAATCTTGCCCTTGCCCCGGGGAACTCTCACCTGCAGGCGGCAGCGGGGGCAGTCGTAATAGCGGTGCTCCCGGTCCTTCCATTTCATAGTAAGCTGCAACAGCCAGCGGTTTTCCCGGTACCGCCGATAGGTGTTCCGGGAGAAAGCCCGGAAAATGGTAAGGCCTACCAAGCCATAGCTTCCCATTGTAAGGCCGAACTTCAGTTCCGGCACTTCCACAAAAAAGCCTACCACAGAAAGAATCAGGCCTGCAATCAGCAGCAGCATATTCAGTTTATCTGTGCCATAGCGGCCGGCCATAAATCGGGAAAAGGCGTTTTTCATAGGGAGTTATACCTACCCTTTCTTAGATCGCTGGTTACATTATACCGATTTTGCAGGCAAATGCAACCGCTGAGGAAATTTGTTTACGGTTTATTTAATATTTTTTGTCAAACAGTTGCACTCCCGGAAAGAGTGATGTATAATTACACTGTAAAAATCCGGGCAAAAGCCCATACATATTAGGAGGAAAATACAATGTTTCAAGCGATGATTGACGTTTTGAAGGCCAACCCCCGCAAAATTGTCTTTACCGAAGGCCACGATGCCAGAATTCTGGAAGCCACTGCACGGCTGAAAGAGGGCGGCTTCCTGACCCCTGTGCTGATCGGCAATGTAGATGAGGTGAAGGCCAACGCTGCAAAGGGCGGCTTTGACATCGAAGGCGTAGAGATCCTGGATCCTGCCACCTATGCCGGCATGGACGAAATGGTGGAGACCATGGTTGCTCTGCGTAAGGGCAAGATGAGCGCTGACGAATGCCGGGCCGCTCTCTCCAAGGGTAACTACTTCGGCACCATGCTGGTGAAGATGGGCTATGCTGACTCCCTGCTGGGCGGCGCTACCTACTCCACTGCCGACACTGTCCGTCCTGCCCTGCAGATCGTAAAGACCAAGAAGGGCGCTAACCTGGTGTCTTCCTGCTTCATTCTGGTTCGGGGTGACGAAAAGATCGCCATGGGCGACTGCGCCATCAACCTCAGCTACGAAGACAGCGTTGATAAGGAAGGCAATGTGACCGTTTCCGCTGCCCGCAAGCTGGCTGAAGTGGCCATCGAAACCGCAAAGACCGCCAAGGTCTTCGGCATCGACCCCAAGGTTGCTATGCTGAGCTTCTCCACCAACGGCTCCGGCAAGGGCGGCACTGTGAAACTCAGCCACGATGCTACCATCGTTGCAAAGGAAATGGATCCCGAACTGGCCATCGACGGCGAAATGCAGTTTGACGCAGCTGGTGCTCCCGAAGTGGGCCAGCTGAAGTTCCCCGGCTCTCCCGTTGCCGGCTATGCCAACACCTTCATCTTCCCCTGCATCGAAGCTGGCAACATCGGCTATAAGATCGCCCAGCGTCTGGGTGGCTACGAAGCTTACGGCCCCATTCTGCAGGGTCTGGCTGCTCCCATTAACGACCTGAGCCGTGGTTGCAATGCTGACGAAGTTTACAAGATGGCTATCATCACCGCTGCTCTGGTATAATTTCTAATTTTAATAAACAGAAAGGGGCTATTTCTATGAAAAAACTGTTTGCGATAGTTTTGGCCCTTATGATGCTTTTAAGCCTGTCCGCCTGCCAAGAGGCGCCTCCCGAGAAAGTGACCCAGGACACCGAATTGCCGATTTTGGGCACTTGGGAAGGGGTTGTTGATATGAGCACGCTCTTTGAAGATCTTTTCCAGGTGGAGGTTGAAGAGTCGATGCCCATAGCGATAACCTATACCTTTGCTCCGGATAACTGGATTGTTTCCCAGGTGGATCAGGAAGCAATGGCCGAGGCGATGAGTATGGCGTTTGAGGTATTTTGGGACAGCCTTGTGAAAATTTGTGAAGACTTGGGGTATTCCCCAGAAGAAGTGCTGGCAGAGCAAGGTATGACAAAAGAGGATTTCAGAGAGCAGACCTTGGGTTCTGCAGAGATGGAAGCTATGCTTATGATGCTGGGCCCCCAAAAGACCGGGTTTTATAAGTATGAAGCCGGAAAGGTTTATATTGCCGCTACGAAAAAAGCCTTTTATGAGGAAGATTTTACAGAATGTGACTATATACAACTGGATAGCGACAGGATGTATATTACAGACATTGAAAAAGATGGACAAAGGCTGTCTGCGGTGATGCCGGGCATGTTCCCTATAGTTTTCCAAAAAGTGCAATTTAATTAGTTTAGTATGAATGATAGAAAGAGGTTTTTCCTATGAAAAAACTGTTTGCTGTTCTTTTGACTCTGGCAATGCTCCTGGGTCTGGCCGCCTGCGGCATAGTGCCAGAGAAAGTAACCATTGTGGGCTCTTGGAAAGGCTCTATAGATATGAGCAAAATCCTATCTGACTATACAGAAATGGACTTTGACGAGCCCATCTGTTTCGATATCGTTCTTTCTTTCCACGAAGACGACACCTACACTGCAAAGGTAGATACGGACAGCCTCAAAGCCGCAATGAAAAAAGCCGCAGAGCTTGTGGTGGAAAAAATGATTGAAACCTTTGGCGGTGAGGGCCAGGACTTTGACGAAATGCTGGCCGCAGAGGGTATGACCCGGGAAGAATTTGTGGAACAGATCATGAACAGCATGGATCTGGAAAATTCCATGGGCGATACCGAAACCCTGGGCTATTACAAATTCGAAAACGGCAAACTCTTCTTTGCAGAAGACCGGGAAGACCTGGAAACTGTTGATGTCACCAATTGTCTCCACGTTACCCTGGAAAGCAAAACGCTGACCATCACCGAGATCGAAAGTGACGGTGAAAAGGCCTCTGAAGTTATGCCCAACCTGTTCCCTTGGGTATTCAAAAAGCAGTAATCCGAAACGAAAAGGCCCACCAGACGGTGGGCCTTTTTTATTTGGTTTCTTCTTTATATTGCCGGTAAAAGTCTTGCAATAGGGCAAGACGGGGTTTTGCCAATTCCCGGGCTTCCGGGGTGGATAACAACTCGTAAAGCAGAAGGAGTTTTTCTTCAAAATGGGCGATGCTTTCGGCTAAAGGTCTGCCCTTTGCGCCGCCAAAGGCAAAGGTGCGGGCGATGCCCACAGCGCCCATGGCATCCAGCCGGTCCGCATCCTGGACAATGCAAACTTCTATGGGTGCGTCTTCCGGCAGTTTAGGGTGCTTCCGAAAAGAGATGTAAGGAATGGCCGCAAGCACAAAGTCTATGTCTTCTCCCGTCACGCCAACAGAGCGCAAAAAGTCCGCAAGGGTGGCCTTTTCTGTCTGTGCTGCCAATTTATCGTCCTGCAGATCGTGAAGCCACGCCAAAAGTTCAGCCCGGTAAGCATCCGCCTGGGGATAATGGACCAAAAGCTTCTGCGCCAAGGCTACCACCCGCCGTACATGAGCGCCATCATGGGCCGGGTCATTTGCTCCCATCGCGCCCAAAACAAAGGCTTCCACTTTTTTTAGGTTTTCTTTTTGTTTTTCCATAAACGCACCTCTTTGGATGTATTATACCATTCTTTTCGCCCGTGTGCAAATACAAAACAGAAGCCTCTATAGCAGCAAAAACTCCTCCGCTTTTGCGGAGGAGTTTTCTTTTGTCTTTCTTGGTGAAGAGGTTTTTACTTCTTTTTGATCACAAAGTATGCAACACAGCCGCCCCTACATTCAGAAATGTTGGTGCGTGCTTGTAGGGACGTGTCCGCAGAACGAGCGAACCCCCTCTGCATTTTTGCAGAGGGGGCGATTTTATACGGTTTCTTTTTCTTTGACCAGTTTATTCAGGAGCTTGGAGGCCAGGCTTTCCACCTTTTCGCACAGAACAGGAATCCGCAGCAGCTTGAAAAGCCATTCTCTGCCCACATCTACCAGGGCGCAGAGGAAGAAGATCACAACGCCAACGGTGATGGCGCCCAAAATCATCAGGATAGGATGCCAATCTGCCAGGAAGGCAAAGCCTTCTGCCATCCAATTTTCCCAAACGAACACATTCACATGGATCAGGTAGGCACCCAAAGAGCCGGATGCCACAAAGCCGATAGGCTTTGCCAGTTTTTCTCCAATGGGCAGCTTGGCGCAGAAAAGGAACAAGCCCAGTGCCGCCAGCACCATAGTGGGAGAGATGGTCTGCATCAGCATATCCCCATAGACCTGCCGACCCAGCACATAGGTTCCCACAGCGCCAATGAGCAATTTGCCGCCGTAAGTAACCGACACAGCCCCCAGGTAAAGCCAAAGGCCGGTGGTTGCCTTGGTTTTCTCCACCACCTCAAACTTTTTCAGGTAGCCGCCCAAAAGGTACATCAGGCACAGCCAGATCATACTTTCTCCCGCCCGGAGGCCAAACACATCCTTGGTAGGGAAAGTGGAGAGCAGGCTGAAAAGGGCGAATGCGCCCAAAAGCAAACCCGCAAAGGTTCTCTTTTCCAGGTGGCGAATGGCTGCATTCAGCATCGGAATCAGCACATACATGCCTGCATAGGCGCTGATATACCAATACTGCCGCATAGAGACGGGCAAAAGACTTTCTTTCAGGGCGTCTATATGGAGGGTTTCCGGGAACAGCACCCCAAACGCTGCCAAAAAGCCCAGGGAATAAAACATCACCTGCAGCCACAGCCGCAGAAGTCTGGAAAGCCGGCTTTTGGAATGACACATCACATAGCCGGAGATCATGGCGAAGCAGTTGACGCAGCAAAAGACCGCCATTTCCAAAATATATCCGGCCTGCTTGGACAGACCGTCCAAATGATCCATGACCCCGCCCCACCGCAGAATATGGAGGATCACGATCATCGTCATAGAGAGCATACGCAATAGCTCAATGCCGTAATTTTTCTTTGTCATATTGTTCTCCTGCCAAAGTTCGGTTTTTACTATCATACACTGAAATCAGGAAAATGGCAAGGCTTCCTTTTGTGCTGCGTTTGACGGGCAATCAATGATCGCCTGCAAAGGCCCCCTCTTTGAGGGGGCTGGCTCGGCGCAAGCCGTGACTGGAGGAGTGTCCCATCTTAAGAACGACACTCCCTCCGTCTTCGCTACGCTCAGCCACCTCCCTCACAGAGGGAGGCAAGGCCGCCTACAATCCTTCTACAAATTACGCTGCACGTCTGTAATCTAACGGATTGCCGGGACTTCCTTTTGTGCTGCGTTTGACGGGCGATCAATGATCGTCCCTACGGATTCCGGGACGGGAAACCCGTCCCCTTCCTTTTGAAAAACACCCTCCCGGCAAAGCTGTTGGAAGGGTGTTTATCGCTTTGTTTTATATTCCCCCGGCAGGCCCAGCAGATAGTCTGCCGAAACCTTGAAAAAGTTGCAAAAAGCCACAATATCTCCAATGCTGGGCTCATATTTTCCGCACTCAATATAGGAAATTTTCCGCTGGGTCATGTTGACCGCTTTGCCCAGCTGCGATTGGTTTAGATCTGCATCCTCCCGCAGATTTCGAATCTTCTCGCCAAAGGTCAGCACCATTTCGATCACCTCAGGCTCATTGTAGTATAGATAGAAACTTTCTATTGACAAATAGACGCAAACTGTCTAAAATATAGAGCAAGCAGGCTCACCTGCTGCATAAAAAAGGAGAGAGAATTATGAAGAAACTATTTGCTCTGCTATTGGCCATGATTATGGTTTTCGCCCTCTGCGCCTGCAGCGACTCCGATGCCGGGGAGGAAAAAACCATTGTGGGCGAATGGACAACCAAAATCGACATTGCGGATATTCTGACCCAGTGTCCCGGCTTTGATGCGCTGGACGAGGATCTGCAAGAGATTGTTATGCCCAAAAAAGTTATGGCCAAGCTCACCTTCGAGTTTAAAGAGGACGGCACAGCTTCGATGACCATGAACGGAAAGGATGCTGTGGAAAAATGGCTTGACCAAGCCGCTGATAACCTTGCAGACTATATGGAAAACATCGTAAAAGAGCAGGGCGGCTCTATGGAAGATCTTGAAGATCTCTACGGTATGTCCCTGGACGAATACTTCGCAGAGCAGCTGGAAGAAGCAGTGGAAGATGTTGCAGATAGTCTTGATGTTTCCAACGAAGGCGAATATAAATTGGAGGGTGACAAGCTTTATCTCGGCTCAGACGGTCGCTTTGACGATCCCTTTGTGATCGATTTTACCGGAGAGGAATTTGAAATCGTGAGCTTCTCCGGTGACGATACCTCTTTGGAAATATATGTCGGTTTGACCTTCGAGCGCAAGTAATATCTGTATTACCGCAGGCCGATGCAGCTTGCTGGGCGGCCTATTTCACAAACAAGGAGATGTAGCTATGTTCTGTCATAACTGCGGCAGTCAATTGCCGGAAAACGCCATGTTCTGCACCCATTGCGGCACCCGGATTTCTCCTGCTCCGGAGCAGGAAAAACCTCAAAGCTCTGCGCCCAGAACCATCACCCTGCCCAGCTTTCATATGGAAAAGTCCATACTGGCTGTGCTGATCCTATGCGCCGCTATACTGTTTACTGTACTGATCATCCCTGCCTGCATCCTGAATCGCGGAGAAACGCAGATCGTATCCTACCTCTACTTTTTGGGAGACTGCGATATACCTGCCTCCATTGACAATGCTTCCTCTATCGAAGCTCTCCTGCGCTTTTCTGCAGTGTTCATCCTGGTTAGCTTAACTGCCATTGTGCTTTGTGTTCTGAAACGGAAAAATCTGTTCAGCGTGATCGCCGGTTTGGCTTGCTTCACCGTTTCCCTTATCGATTATTTTGCATATGATAATGCCTTCCCCGCGAAATCGAAGTGGCACCTTTTTCCCATCGGGCCTGCCATCGTTTGTTCCTGTGCTGTGCCCATAGTGATCCTTCTGTTCCTTCACTATAAAAGAAACAAAGCCGCTGAAGATACAAAAGAGTCCTGACAAAATAAATTGCAATAAACAAAAAGACGTCACCGAAAACCCGGTGACGGCTTTTCCTATGAAGCGTTCAGGCGGATCATCGCCAGGGTGGCATCGTCGGTACCGTCCGTTTGTCCACTGTGAAGGATCCGGGTGGCCAGTTCCGCCACGCTTTCTTCTTTGTTTGCCCGGCAGCAGGCCAGGGCTTCCGTGCTGTCCACCCCATCGCTTGCCAAAATCAGGCACTGTCCCCGTTTCAAGGAGAACTGCTCCGTTTCTTCCCGGTAGCCTTCCACCGCAAGTCCGGGAGGCGGTCCGGGCTGACCGATCCGTTCTGCTCCTTCCCTGGTGAGGAAGTAGGAGGGAGCAGCGCCCCATTTATAAAGGGTCACTCTACCGTTATCCAGGCAGATTTCTGCCAAATCCACAGTCACCGCCCCGGCTCTGTCCCGGAGGGCGCAAAGACTGTTCAGGCTTCGCAGGGCGTGTTGGGCAGGGAATCCCGCCCCCAAAAGGCGGCGAAGAATCTGCACTGCCGCCTCTCCTTCCCGGACAGCCCCCATGCCGGTACCCATACCGTCGCACATAACCACATAGTACTTACTGCCCGTGCCGGCAAAGTAGGCGCATCTATCCCCGTTGTCCGCTTCCGGCCGGTTGCCGAACACCGACACTTCCGGGGTATAGCGGTTGGATACAGATTCCGTGCGCTGTCCCAAACTATCGGACACATCCTGCAAAAACTCGCCTAAAAACCGATATTGCTGGGTCAGGGCGGTGCGGTACTCCTTTTGCCGCTCTCGGTCTGCCCGAATGGAGCGCAGCTGCTCCTGGGCCCGGTGGAGTTCCGCCAAAAACCGTCCGCTTCGGCGGCAAACAATTGGCAGTTCCTGGGGACTGAGCAAACTTTTATGGAGCAGTAATCCCGGCAAACGGCCAATGCGGCGGGCATCCTTGCAGGTTTTCCGGTAGGCGCAGCCGGAGCAGGCCCGTTCTGCCGCCCGGTGAATCAGTCCATCCTCATCCACCTCCGGCATGGTTACTTCCATCAACAGCTGACGGGTTTGGGAAAGGACCCCGGCCGCCATCTCCAGCCGCACCTGAGCAACGCCCGTTTCTCCCCGGCGGTGCTGGGTATTCCCGGGAACGGGCAAAAACACCCCTACAATGCCCCCGATCAGCAAGGCAGGCAGAGGATAGGGATAATAGACCCCTAAAATCAGAGCCACAGCCGTATATACGAAGCCTAAAGCCCCCACCCGCAAGCCACGACGGCACCGGGGCAAAAATCGCACTAAATAGCCCAGCGCCAAAACCGCTGTCATGGGCACCGGGCAGACCTGCCCCAAATCCAAGGCAAGACCCGCCAGCACTGCCGCCGGAAAGGACCCGCTACAGGCAATCAGTCCCGCTGCTAAGAACCCGGGATTGACCCAGGGACTGGGGGCAATCTGGCAAAGAGCCAACACCCCAACCCCTCCTGCGATCCAATCCAGCATAGGATTTCTGCCCTGCATCACCAGTCCGCAAAGCCGGGTAGTCCCCAATGCCAATGCCACCCGGAGCAAATAGATGCCGATGGTATCCGATTCCAGCCCAAGCTGCTGAAACACCACCCCGGAAGCCGCTACGATCACGGCGGCAATGGTGGCAAGCAGGAAGGGCATTTTTTGCAGAATCCGTCGGTCTGCCAGCAAAAGGGCCGCCGGCAATGCCAAAATAATCCAAAAATAGCCCTGCTGGCAGGCACTTCCCCAAAAAAGCAGGTAGCCCACAAGGGCGCCACTGGCCGCCAGCAACGCCCCATACCCCCGGCAGGCAAGAACGAACGCCATACTGAGGGGCAGATAGGCCCCTGCCAACCGGGCGGCGCTTAAAACAAAGCCTCCGGAAAAATAGCCGATGGCCCGCAACGCAAGATGGACCTCCGGCTTCAGCCCCCAGGTGCGCACCCGTATGCTCGCCTTTTGGGCATAGGCCTGCAATGTTGTCATCATATGTATCATCCTCTTTCCTGATTGTGGATAAATCTTACCATAAAGAGGAGAAATTTTTTGTCGAAGGCGGTTTTCCCGGAAAGATTCTTGCAGGAATGGCAAAAGGGGTGTATAATGAACAAAAACGAAGGGGGAATGGGTATGGCTACAGAACTGGAATGGAAGTTTTCCGCTACGGAAAAGGCATTTTCTGCCTTGCAAATGGCCTACGCATCGGCTTTGGCCCCCATCTTTATGGAAACCACCTATTACGACACCCCGGATCGGTTTTTTGCCGCCCGGCGCTGCACCCTGCGCACACGGCTGGAAAACGGCAAATGTATCTGCACCCTGAAGACCCCCGCAGAAAAAGGACGGGCGGAATGGGAAGTGGAAATGGCACAAATCAAAGAGGCCGTTCCCGTGTTATGTAAACTTGCAGGCTTGCCTGCACCGGATAGGCTCATCCCGGTGTGCGGTGCAAAATTCACCCGGCTGGCTGCCACCCTTTCCCTGGAAAAGGCCACCGTGGAACTGGCGCTGGACAGAGGCGTTTTACTGGGCGGCGGCAAGGAGATTCCCCTTTTGGAAATGGAAATCGAGTATAAATCCGGAGAAGAAGCCACCGCAGAGGCCTTTGCCTGCGGCCTGGCATCGGAATACGGCCTTACCCCGGAATACAAAAGCAAATTCAAGCGGGCAAACGACTTGACCCTGTAAGGGAGGATACGAGTATGGCACAACTGGACAGCCTTTTTGCAAAATACGATAAGTTGTTCCTTTTTGACACGGAAACCACCGGTCTGGATTATCCCCGGGACGAGATCATCGAGTTTGCGGCGGTGAGCCTGGAGCGGGTGAACGGGCAGGTCACCGTCACCGAAGAATACGATGAACTGATCACCCTTTCTCCCGGTGGCCGTGTGCCTCCGGAGATCGTAAAGCTGACCGGCATTTCCAACGAGGATATTGCGGAAAAGGGCATTCCCAAGGAGCAGGTCTGCCAGGATATTGCCCGTATGATCAGCGGCAACACCCTGCTTTTGGCCTACAACGCCCATTTTGACCTGAGTTTCCTTTTCTATCTGCTTCTGCGCAGCGGAAATCCCACCATCCTGAAAGGGAAGGACAAGCTGGATCTGTACACCACCTACAAGGATCGACACAGTTATCCCCACAAGCTTTGCAACGCCATTGAAACCTACGGGCTGACCGGCAAGGTGGTCAATTCCCACCGGGCGGTGGATGATGTGCTGGCAACGGTGGCTGTGATGCAGGCAATGGAGGACGAAAAGGACGATCTGGATCGGTACATAAATCTCTTTGGCTACCATCCCCAGTACGGCATCTCCGGAAAACCCATCGGCTCTGTGACCTATAAGCCCCAGGGCTATGATCCCATTCTGCCTCTATACGCCCTATAACGGTTGAATTGGGAAAGAAACTTTGATAGAATAAAGAAAAAAGGGGTGATTGGATGACCTCCCAGGATTATATCGGCGTATTCGATTCCGGCGTTGGCGGAATCAGCGTTCTGCGGGAACTGGCAAAGCAGATGCCAAAGGAAAAATTTATATATCTGGGCGACTCCGCCAATGCCCCCTATGGCATTAAAACCACGGAAGAAGTCCGGCAGCTTTCCCTGCAAGCGGTGGAAAAGCTGATGAGTCGTGGGCTGAAAGCCATTGTGGTGGCCTGCAATACTGCCCCCGCCGCTTCTATTCGCACCCTGCGGGAACTTTATCCGGAGCTTGTGATTGTGGGCATTGAGCCGGCAGTGAAGCCGGCGGCTGTCCGCTTCCCCGGCGGTCGGGTGGGCGTGATGGCTACAGAAGTGACCCTCCGGGAAGAAAAGCTCCACCGACTTTTGGCCCGTTACCCGGAAACTACCTTTGTTTCCATTGCCGCTCCGGGAGTGGTGGAACTGGTAGAAGCCGGAAAGGCCGATTCCCCGGAAATGGATGCCCTTTTGACGGAAATTCTCGCCCCCCACAAGGGGCATTTGGACGGCCTGGTGTTAGGCTGCACCCATTACCCCTTTGCCGCAAAGGCGGTTGGCCGGGTTTTGGGAGAAATTCCCCTGTTTGACGGCGGCCCGGGCACTGCCCGCTACACCAAGGCTTGTTTGGAACAGCGGGGACTGCTCCACGAAGGCCCCGGCTCTGTAGAAATTGAGAACAGTTTGGGTTGTGACCGGATCTTGGCCCTATCCAATGCACTTTTGAAAGACACTCAGGAGGCAAACCATGGATAACATTTTGGTAATTGGCATCGCAGGCGGCAGCGGCAGCGGTAAAACCACCCTGATGAAGAATCTGATCGCCCGGTTGGGCGGCAAGGTCACCGTTGTGAGCCACGATAACTACTATAAGCGCCACGACGATCTGACCTACGAGGAGCGGTGTCTGCTCAACTATGACGAACCGGATGCCTTTGACACCAGCCTGATGGTTTACCAGCTGGATCAGCTCCGCCACGGCTACAGTATCGACTGCCCGGTGTATGACTTTACCATCCACAACCGCAGCAACGAAACGGTGAGAATCGTGCCGGAGCAGGTGATTATCGTGGAGGGTATTCTGATCTTCCAAAATAAGGAACTGCGGGATCTGATGGACATTCGGATCTTTGTGGATACGGACGCGGATATTCGGCTTTGCCGCCGGATCAAGCGGGATGTGAACAAGCGGGGCAGATCTATGGAATCTGTGCTGGCGCAATGGCAGCAGACTGTGAAGCCCATGCACGAAATGTATGTGGAACCCAGCAAAAAATATGCCAACCTGATCGTGCCGGAGGGCGGCAAGAATGTGGTTGCCCTGGATATGATTGAATGGCGTATTCGCAAGCACCTGACCGGCGACGATGTGCCGGAAGCAATCAAGGTCTAAGGAGTTTTTATGGCAATCCCAATGAACAGCATTTGCGCCCAATGCCTGATGAAACGGCACGTGGATGCCGCCCGGCCTTTGGGCGATGACGAAACCGCCACTAAATTTGCAAAAGGACTGATGGAAGCCTTCCTTTCCCTGCCGGAAGGGGCAGATTCCAGCCAGATCGGCCCGGCGGTGACCCGGCTTTACGCCACCCTCTATGGCGTGGAAGGGGATCGCTACAAAGAAGAAAAGGAAGCCTCCAACGCCTTTGTATTGGAGCGGTTAGATGCCATTTACAAGCAGGTAGAAAAGGCAGAAGATCCCCTCTACTGCGCTCTGCAGTTGTCCGTTTTAGGCAACTATCTGGACTTTGCCGCTTTGGCAGGAAAAGTCCGGTTTGAAGATTTGGATAAAATGCTCTCCGAAAGCGAAAACTATGATCTGTCCGGCCCGGATTACGAGAAATTCCGGAAGGATTTATCTGTGGCTCAGCAGTTTGTGCTGATCACAGACAATGCCGGAGAAGTGGTTTTCGACCGGGTGCTGGCAGAAACCATTCACAAGCTTTATCCGGAAATCAACATCACCTTCTTAGTCCGGGGCGGCCCGGCAAACAACGACGCGCTTCGGGAGGATGCCGCCACCGTGGGAATTTCCTTCCCGGTGGAGGACAGCGGTTTATGTGTGGGCGGCACGCCCCTGCATCAAATCAGCGAAAAAGCCCGAACGCTTTTGGAAAAGGCCGATGTGATTCTTGCCAAAGGCATGGGCAATACGGAAAGCCTTTATGGCTGCGGCCTTCCTGTGTATTACGCCTTTTTGGTCAAATGCCCCCGGTTCGAGCAGGTGTTCCATAAACCCTATATGACCCCTATGTTCGTTTTTGACAAGGAGTAAATATGGAAAAGCATTATGATATCGTGGTAATCGGCGGTGGTCCCGGCGGTTATACTGCCGCACTTTACGGCGCCCGGGCAGGTTTCCGGGTAGCGGTTTTAGAGCGGCTTTCTGCCGGTGGACAGATGGCGCTGACCCACCAAATTGATAACTATCCCGGTTTTCCGGAAGGTGTTGACGGCTATTCCTTGGCGGAAAAGATGCAATCCCAGGCTCATCGGTTTGGGGCGGAAACCCTCTACGGAGAAGTCAGGGAGGCTGATCTTCTTTCCCAGCCAAAGGTGCTGAAAACCCACCGGGACACCTTTACCTGCGATGCGGTGGTGATCGCCACCGGTGCGAACCCCCGGCCCTTAGGTCTGCCGGAGGAAAAGGAACTGGTAAACAGAGGTGTTGCCTATTGTGCCGCCTGCGACGGTATGTTCTACCGGGGCAAAACGGTGGTGGTGGTAGGCGGTGGAGATACGGCGGCGGCAGATGCCCTGCTTCTTTCCCGGATCTGCAAGGAAGTCCACCTGGTTCACAGAAGGGATACCCTCCGGGCAACCAAGGTCTACCACGAACCTCTGATGCACACGGAAAATGTGAAATTCCACTGGAACTGCACGGTAGAGAAGATCCTAAGTGACAAAAAAGTCACCGGCATTGTGCTGAAAAGCACGAAAACCGGTGAATTGGAAGAATTCTCCTGCGAAGGTGTATTCGTCAGCGTAGGCAGAATTCCCAACACGGAACTGTTTGCTTCCCAGCTGGCTTTGGACGCTGCCGGGTATATCCTGGCGGGGGAGGACACCTGCACTTCCATTTCTGGTGTATATGCCGTGGGCGATGTGCGAACAAAGGCACTGCGGCAGGTAGTGACCGCCGTTTCCGACGGCGCAGTTGCCATCCACCAAGTTGAGGAATATTTGAATGCCAAATAAAAAATAGACTGTAAAGAAACCCTACTATTTATTCACAATGCGCAACAGAAGTCTCGCCTCCCTCTATGAGGGAGGTGGATTTGCCTTTAGGCAAAGACGGAGGGGGAGCGAAGGGAGCGCTGCCGGTGGCAGATGAAGCGACCTGAGCGAGTGGCCGCGGTCTGCAGAAAACAAGCCTGCTTTGTCAGGCGAAGTTTTCGCAGGGCACCGCAACAGGAGTGCCTTACCATACGATAGGCCACTCCCCCAGTCAAAACCTACGGTTTTGCCAGCCCCCTCTGAGAGGGGGCCAAGTTTTTGCGCATATCCTTTGAATAAATTACGGTTTCTTTACAGTCTTTTTGTTTATTGTTGGTTTACTTTGCCTTGATACATACCGCTGTCGTTGGCAACGCAGCAGGCTTCATCTCCGATGATCAGTTTATACAGTTCGTCGGCAAAGAGCTTGTGCAGTTCGGAAGTGGGGTGGTTGATCCGGTTTACCAGCATCATGGTGATATCTTCCCCGGCTTTTTCCATTTCCTTCCACTTGGCATAGCAGTCGCAAACCGTAACGCCCAGTTCTCGGGCAGTCGCCTTGGCGGCTTCCATATACCGGTCCATTTTGCCCTCGTTCTGCATTTTGGCCGTTTCTACTGCATACCAGGCCCATTTCTGGGGGGCATCCTCTACAACTCTGGTGTTGAGCATATTGGGGGTCATAAAGATAGTGTCCACGCCCGCATTGACGCATTTGGTGAAGATCTCCCGCAGCGCACCCACATACTCCTCCAGAGGGCCATTGATGTCATTGAGGCCAAAGCAAACGATCACCAGGTCGGGGTCGTGGGACAGAACCTGCTTATCCACCCGGGGAAGGGCATCCTTTGCCTTGGTGCCGCCGATGGAGGCGCAGATCATATTCACCGGCATATAGTCCCGGTAGGCATTCATTTTCTTCTTCAGCACATTCCAGTAGACATTTTCATAGTCGTTGTTATCCAGCACTGTGCCGTGGGACACGCTGTCACCCAAAATAACGATATTGATGGGGCCGTGCTCTGCCAGGCCTTTAATGTCCAATAAAATTTTGTCCCTTACCCGCATAGGTATGTCCTCACTTCATTATTCAGGCTTCTTCTCTAACTTCAGGGGGAAATCACCCAACTTATTCACCTTGAAGCCATTACGGTTGTATTCTACGTAATCGAAGGCTTCCAGCTCATCGATTGCCAGCCAGTGGAACTCATAGAAGTTGTACCACCACTCATAGCCGGTACCCAGGTCGGCATTCAGGTAAGCGTCCGCAATGTCGCAGCCCATAGCAGGAGCCACATAGAATGCGCCCATAGCCAGCACATTGACACCGTTGCCGGTGATGGCACGAAGAGCGGCAGGAACACTTTCTACCACGCCTGCGTGAACATGGGGGCACTTGCTGGCGGCAATATGGATGCCCATACCGGTGCCGCAGAACAGCAGCGCACGGTCAAATTCGCCTTCGGAGATCATAGAGCCAACCCGCAGGCCAACTCTGTGGAACATCAGGTCGGTATCGTTGGGGTCGGAATCCGCCTTCACGCCCATATCGGTGATCTCCCAACCCTTTTCCTTCAGGTGGGCAACAACAGCCTCTTTCAGAGGGTAGCCGGCAAAGTCGGCGCCAACAACTAACTGCTTATTCTTTACGGATTTCATAGTGCATTCTCCTTGCAAATTTTAGATTTGCTGTTTTTATTTTACCGGGATAGACCCGGTCTGTCAATGATTCTCTTTTTAGCAGTAGGTGACAATCAACCAGTGGATGCCTTCCAGCACCGCCAGGTGAATGGGGTAAAACAGATAGAAAAAGTATTTGAGTTTCCATTTGCCCCGTCTGCCGGAATAAAAGGCCAGCGGGATCAGCGCCAGCAGGCAGTAGACCTGCAAAGATGCTGTGGCCAGATCGGTCCAAATCAGAATGCAAAGGCCGATGCCGAAGCTGAGCAGGCTGAGCCACTTATTATCCCACTTCCTTGCCCGGGCAGATGCGGACTCCGGCAGGAAGAAAAGCCCCGCAAACACGGGCAGCATACTGCCCCAAAAGCCGTAGTCAATATGGATCACCTGATGGATGTGCCAGGTGGCGGCGGTAGCCAAAATAAACAGGGTCACCCAAAGAACGCCCTTATCCAGTTCCCCTTCCCAAAAGGCTTTTTTTGCATTTTGCAGGCAGAAAAACACGGCTGCGCCCAGCAAAAACGTGCCAAGGATGCAAATATTGGTGCTTTCTGCCCCTATGTAACTGCCAACCTGGCAAATGACAAGGCAGGCCGCCAGCTTGCCCAAATACAGCCAAGGGTTGCGGGTGTAGCGGCAGCCCTCTGCCACCAGGTAAGCAAAGATGGGCATACTGACCCGGCCGATGATTCGCAGGGTTATATAAATTTCCGCAGACCCATCCCAAAAGAAGATATAGCCCACGTGGTCAATCAGCATCAGCAGCGCCGCCAACAGTTTTAGCGTGGTGCCGGAAAGAAAAGAAAATTGTTTTGTTTTAACCATATTACTTAAAAATCAACTGACCGAAATACTCCGGCCGATGGAAATCAGGCTTATAATGGTCCACTTTGTTCCAGGAGATAAAGTGGGGGGTGACGGAATCCTCTGCGCACTTATAGAAATTGGCACGAAGTTTCTTGCCGGGATGGAGCGCGAAGTCGGGACTGTAGGTTTCCAAGAACCACACCGGGATGGCAAATTCCACACCCCAGCCTTTTTCCGTGGTAAAGGTGCGGATATTCATCAGTTTTTTCATTCGGGGATGGAGCAGGCGGCATCTTTGCCGGCGGAGGCGGCCAAAGCCCACATAGCAAGCTCCATAGGGGTTCACTTCCACATTGAAATACCGGTTGCCCTTTTCCTGGGCGCTGAAGAAAAATTCCAGGCAGGAATCCATACACACCGGATCGTTTTCCCCTTTATAGCGCTTCAAAATATGCTCCTCCACCGCTTCCAGGCGAACATACAAAAACTTTTCGTCATAGCAAAGCTGACCCCAGGCGGTAATGCCCTCTGCGGGAATCCACAGCACATTGGAAATATCTGCCTTGGGAAGGCTTTCCCACTGGGGTCCATTGGGGGAAGCCGGGTAAACTTCACAGGTGTTCATAAAACCCCTCCTTGCTTTTTCGTAGGGGCGGATAGTACCCGCCCGCAGGCGACCCTTCGTCGTCTTTTCCAGTATAGCACAGAAAGTTTTTCCTTTCTACCTTTTTGTTGACGGAAATGCAAAAATCGTTTACTATTAAGAAAATAAATCCAGGAGGAATTTACCATGTTACATTGGCTTGAAGATGCTGTGTTTTATCAGCTTTATCCCATCTCCTTTTTTGACAGTAACGGCGACGGAAAAGGCGATCTGCAGGGCATCATCCAAAAGGCAGACTACTTACAAGACTTGGGTGTAAATGCGGTTTGGCTGAACCCCATTTATAAGTCCCCCTTCAAAGATGGCGGCTATGATGTTGCCGACTATATGCAGATCGACAAGCGTTTCGGCACTATGGAAGATCTGCAAAAGGTGATCGATGCCTTCCACAGCCGGGGCATCCGCATCATTATGGACCTGGTCATCGGTCACACCTCCAACAAGCACCCCTGGTTCAAAAAGTCCGCCACCGCTAAGCGGAACGAATACTGGGATTACTATGTCTGGACCGACAATCTATTCCAGGATCATCCCGGCCTCATTAAGGGTCTGCACGACCGGGACGGCGGCTATCTTCCCAACTACTACGCCAGCCAGCCGGGATTGAACTACGGCTTTGAAAATCCCGATCCGGAAAAGCCCTGGCAGCTGCACTACACCGACGAGCGGCTGCGTCCCCTGCGGGAAGAGCTGCTGCGCATTATGCGTCACTATCTGGATATGGGTGCGGACGGCTTCCGGGTGGATATGGCTGGCCATATGATAAAGGGAGGCTCTACCTTTGAAGAGAGCAAGCTCTTTGACCACTCTGACGAGGGTCTTAGCGGCATCAAATGGCTTTGGAATCAGATCCTGCCGGTGCTGCGGGCAGAATATAAAGACGCCGTCTTTGTTGCCGAGTGGTGCCTTCCTCAAATTGCCATTGCCAAGTGCGGCTTCGATGTGGACATTATAGCCCACGATAACGTTGCCTTCAACGATCTGCTTCGCAACGAGCCCGGCGAAAACCTGTTGCCTTACTTCGAGCGGGGTGACGACTACTTTAGCCCCAACGGCAAGGGTACCATGAAGAACTTCGTGGAGTATGTCACTTACCTTTATGGTCAGATGGGAAACAAGGGTATGTTCACCACCGCCACCGGCTCCCACGACGAGATCCGTATGTCCATCCATAAGGATGAGGCTATGATCCGCTGCATCTGGGCCTTCCTGCTGACCTACAAAAATGTGCCCTTTGTGTACTACGGCGACGAGATCGGCTTGGAGCATAACTTTGATGTGAGCAAGGACGGTGGCGGTATCCGCACCGGCGCCCGGACACCTATGCAGTGGACCAAGGGCAGAAACCGTGGCTTTACCACAAGCCGCAGTCCCTACTTGCCCACCTCCAACAAAAAGGGGCAATCTGTGGAAGAGCAGCTGCCGGACCCCAATTCCATTTTGAATTGCACCAAGGATCTGATCGCTCTGCGAAAGGCCTGCCCGGCGCTTCACACCGGCGCAAAGCAGGAATTCCTGGAGACCGGCTATCCTGCCGTTTACACCAGAGAGGGTGGCGGCCAAAAGATCACCGTTCTGCTGAACCCCTCCAATGAGGTCTACACCCGGGAAGTGAAGCACAGCAAGGTGCTGAAAGCACAAAATGTGGAAATCAGCGGCACAACCGTGACCCTGAAGCCCCAGAGTTTCGCCATTTTGGAACACTGATACATAGAAAAAGAACGGAGCGTTCGCTCCGTTCTTTCTTTTATTTTCCCTCGATTGCGTTGATGATAAACTTGGCGATGTCGGTATTATCTACCGTTTTTCCGCTGAAATACTCTGCGCCCTTGCCTACTGCGAAAACGCGCACAGGGGTAGCCGTATGCTCATTGACCGTAAAGGCAGTGAACAGATTTTCCCCTTCTGCGGGAATGCGAATACCGCCGGTTTCGTGATCGGAAGTAACGATCAGCAAAGTGTCGGGATTTTCTTCCATAAAGAGCAATGCCGCTGCCACTGTGCGATCCAGGGTGACTACGCTGCTGAGTTTGCCGTTGATATTGCCGCCGTGACCGTATTTATCTGTTCCGGCACTTTCGATCATCAGGAAGAAGCCATTTTCATTTTTCAGCCGGTTGAATGCCACCTGGGCGCACTGTGCCAAATTATCAGATGCCACCGTGGAATATCCATTGAGGCAGCCGATGAAACCCTTTTCTCCATTGGGATCGCTGTCCAACGCTGTTTTATAATCCGAGAATTTCTTCGCTACCACACAATACTTCTCGATAAGGGCTTTGTTATAGCTGTTGAGGCACACCTCCACCTCGTCATAGTCCTTGCACATCAGCACATCGGGGCGGAATGCCACCATGGCGTTCATCAGTTCCACACCGTTTTCCCGGGAGATGTTATGGACTGTAAAGGCGGTGGGGGTAGCACCGGACAGGTCTTCATCGGTGATAATGCCCACCTTTTTTCCTGCTTCTCTGGCTCGCTCGGCCATGGTTTTCAGGTCGTTGCCGTCCACGTCCTTGCCGATGTAGCCGTTATTGGTCTTCACGCCGGTGGAAAGGGCCGTGCCGGAAGCGGCAGAATCGGTAACTTCTGCGTTGGCAGAGTGGGTGGTTGCAAGACCGTGGTTGGGAATTTGATTCAAAACCGTGCCAAATGCATATACATCCTGGCTGTACTTTTCCGTCAGCACGATATCGTTGGGACCCATACCGTCACCAATGATGACGATAATATTCTTAGGGGCGGTAAATTCGCTGTTTACAATGCTCTGCACCTGCTCTAAGGTGATGGAAATCTGCGGATCATAATACCCATTTCCGGGCTGATTCACTTCCGGGGCAGACTCTGTGCAGGCGGTCATACCCAGCACCAGGAGCAGCGCTAACAAAATAGAAAGCAGTTTTTTCATAGGAAAGCCTCCTTGTTTTTCTCTATTTTTATTATAAATGTTTTTGATTTAATGTCAAATAGTTTGCATATTCTTTCCCGAACTGGCAAAGACTACCTGCGACAACTATTTAGGAGGAATCCGGATGAAAAACAAATTGCTTCTTTTCGGTCTGGCCCTTTGTCTGCTCTGCAGCCTTGCCTTGCCGGCATTTGCCCAGGAGACAGACAGCGACCAGGTCTATTGCTTCACCACCCAGGACTTTTCCCAGGAAGAAAACCTGGAAGGCATCTGTATCACCGGTCTGCCGGAGCCTGAAGTGGGAACACTGCTTTTGGGCAGCCGGGTGCTGATGGAGGGGGATATTCTGTCTGCCGATCAGGTGGCAACTATGACCTTCCTGCCCGTCTATTCCCAGGAAGATGCCACCGCTGTGGTGGAATTTTTGCCCATTTATGAAAACCGGGTGGATTCTACCGCCCGTATGGAACTGACCATTCGGGGCAAAGAGGACAAAGCCCCTATTGCCGAGGATGTGGCCATTGAAACCTATAAAAATCTGCCCCGGGAAGAAAAGCTGAAAGCCATCGACCCGGAGGGAAAACCGCTGACCTACACCATCGCCCGACAGCCTAAGCGAGGCACTGTGACTGTAACAGAGGATGGTATGTTCACTTACACGCCCAAGAAAAACAAGGTGGGGGTGGATTCCTTCACCTACACCGCCACCGACCCCGCAGGAAATGTCTCCCGGGAAGCAACGGTGGTGATTCAGATTCTGAAGCCCACGGACAGCCGCCGCTACACGGACACCGCCGGCACAGACTGCCAATTCCAGGCTGAGTGGATGCGCTCCACCGGCATTTTTGCCGCAGAGCAAATTGGCGGGGAAGACCATTTCCAGCCGGAAAAGCCGGTGAGCCAGGGAGACTTTATTGCCATGCTGGTGAAAACCCTGGATTTGAAGGAAGAATCCGCTTCCTCGGAAGCTATGAAGGACGCCCCCCAGTGGCTTCGCCCCTATTTGGGCGCTGCCCTACGCTCCGGGCTGATCTCTCAATGGCCAAAGGAAGAATCCGGCAACTTTGATGCTCCCGTTACCGGCGGGCAAGCCGCCGTTGCGGTGCAAAGTCTGCTGGCTTTGGAAGTGAAGCCGGAAGTGATGGAAACCTTCAGCCAGGAAAATGCACCGGAATGGGCAGCTGAGGCATTGGCGGTCATGGGAGAATATGACATTTTCCTGGACGGCAACCAGCCTCTGACCAGAGGGGAATGCGCCAAGCTCCTCTACCGGGCCAGCCGCCTTTCCGTTACCGCTCCCGGTATGGTGATGATCCGCAACAATCAATAAAAGAAGCCTCCCTCACGGGAGGCTTTTACCTTATAAATACTTGCTTAATGTAAACCGACCTAAGCGGATATGCTGGCGGGCAACGGTGTAGGACATAGCCAGTTCCCCATCCCGATAGTACTGCACAAAGGGATAGAAGCAGCTGGAGTGCATTTTGGCCTGGAGTACCACCCGGGTATTGGAAATATCCTGGGGGTCTACTTCCAAAATGCCGATATGTTCCCGGTCGGTGGGGGCGTGGAACAGGAAGAGTCTGCCCTGATAGAAAATAAAATCTCCTCTGGACTGGCAATCTTCCACCTCTACCGGGGTATCCCAAGTGCCGTTTATTAAATCATAGGCAGTCAAAAAGCCGCACTTGTTGGTATCCTGCTGACGAACAAAGTAATAGACCTTATCACCCAGCACATAGGTGGCATTTTCCCATTTGGAATCGTTGATGAAATCCGGCTGGGACACATATTCCCAGGTGATCAGATCCCGGCTTTTGATAATGGCAGTAAAGTCGCCGCTGTAAGTGCCGGAATAGTAGTAGGGCACGCCATTTTCTATCCTGCAGGAAAGTTTTTGCATAATGCCGATGTCAGAATACATCTTCTTGCAGGGAATGTCATTTTCTGCCAGGGCAGACCGGATGCCGCTGACGGAGAAATCGTTGGTTACATCTCCCACCTTAAAGCGGTTGACCCCAATTTCTCCCAAAGTCTTGGTGGAAATGGTGAAGGGACAGTAGAAGCGGTAGTAGTTCTCTTCTGTTGTCCGGGCGGTCCAGAGAATAAAGAGAGTATCCTCGTCCTTTTGCATCAAAATGGTGTCATACACCATATCGATGACCTTATCGCCCACCACATCGCCGGTGGTCTGCAAATCCATAAAGGTTTTCTTTTCGATGTCATTCACCGGGGCGTAAACCAGCCGGGCGGTTTGATTTTTGGGGTCTTCCGAGGGCTCTTTGGTGTTGGCATAGTAGGTCATATACACCGTATCGCCCACCACCAGGAAGGTAGAAACGTGGGCCATTTTATCCCCGGGCTTTTCAAAATCCGAAACAAAAAGGTCTTCCATTTCCTGGGCAAAGGCTGCGCCCTTTTCATAAAGCGGGCCATCGGTCACCGCCTTGATGGTTTTGGCTACGGTTTCAATGGGTGCACCGGGGGTGATGACCAGCTCCTTTGCGGTTTCAATGTCTTTCGAAAAAACTTGCTTGTTCATACTGTGCTCCTTATGATAGGGGTAAAAC
>JAZRUE010000009.1:0-11816 GCA_045652345.1 Faecousia sp.
ACATCATCACCTGGAACAAGGGTAGCGATCTTTGCGATCAGCTTCTCATAAGTTTGAGCAGCGTTATCCAGGTTTTCCCAGCTGAACACCAGATTTCTGCGGTAATGGCTTTGCAAGCAGAAGAGCCTGTAAGCCATAGGATCGTAGCCCTTGCTTTCCAAGAGACTTACAGTCAGGAACTCGCCCTTGGATTTGGACATCTTGCCGGTGTCGGTGTTTAAATGATGAACGTGGAACCAGTAATTGCACCACTTGTGTCCGAAATAACTTTCAGACTGGGCAATTTCGTTGGTATGATGGGGAAAAGCATTATCAATGCCACCACAGTGGATATCCAGATCTTCTCCCAGATACTTCTGGCAAATAGCAGAGCATTCAATATGCCAGCCGGGGTAACCAACGCCCCAGGGAGATTCCCATTTTAGCGCCTGATCTTCAAACTTAGATTTGGTAAACCAAAGAACAAAGTCGTGTCTGTTTCGCTTGTTGGTGTCTTCTTCCACGCCCTCACGAACACCAACGGCAAGATCTTCCTCATTGTGATCGTTAAATACATAGTACTTTTCCAGCTTGGAAGTATCAAAGTAGACGTTTCCACCCGCAACATAGGCAAAACCTTTTTCCAGCAGCGTTACGACCATCTGAATAAATTCAGCCACACAGCCGGTTGCAGGCTGGATATATTCAGGCTTTTTGATGTTCAGTTTATCGCAGTCAGCAAAGAATGCATCGGTATAATACTGGGCGATTTCCATTACGGATTTATTCTCCCGCTTTGCGCCCTTCAGCATCTTATCTTCACCGGTATCAGCATCCGATGCCAAGTGGCCAACGTCAGTGATGTTCATAACACGTTTGACATTATACCCAAGATAGGTCAATGACTTTTCGAGTACATCCTCCATGATATATGTGCGCAAATTGCCAATATGCGCATAGTGGTACACAGTAGGACCACAAGTATACATCTTAACTACATCAGGATGATTGGGAACAAAAAGTTCCTTCTTATGACTTAAAGAATTATAAAGATACATAACAGACCTCCAAATAAAAAATCCTCCTGCGCCGAAGCACAAGAGGCGAATTGATAACCCGCGGTTCCACTCTCATTTATCACTCAAATTAACTCACTCCCGGGCGCACTTTGGCGATACACATCTGCCGGATTTGCAGCCTACGATCCAGCTCTCTGAAAGATGCAATATTCGTTACTCTTCCCGTTCACAGTGATATGAACTTATGGATATTTTACCATTCAAATCCGACATTTGTCAAGAATTTAGGGTAAAATAGTTCTATTTACCATTGCGATATTATCAGCAGTATGATAGAATCAAGGAAAAGGAGTGAATTTAAATGCGCAAGTTCACATGTTTACTTTTGTGTATTATTATATTACTATGCTCAGCTGCGTGTCAGTCCCCCGATACACCGTCCACGCAGCTCCCACCCAGCACTCCCGCACCGTCCTCATCTACCTCCAATACAGATGATCCCCCTCTGCAAACATTGTATGCACTCAGCGTTCCAAACCAGGCGGAGTATCAATATAGCGAGGATGGCGCGGTCATTTTTGAGTATGCATATCAGCATATTCAATTGCACACGCCAGATCAAAGCATATCCGATAAAATCATCCTTGATTTTTTGACGCGAGTAGATCAAACAAGATCCAACGCAGATGCCATTGCAGAGCAAGCCCTGGCAGACTATACCGGCACAAAAAACTGGTCTCCCTACAAGTATCACATATATTATAGTCCCACCCGGGTTGATGGAGGCATCATCAGTATGTTTGGCACAAGGACAACCTACACCGGTGGACTTCACCCCGAACAAAGTTGCGTGTCTGTCAGCTATGATGCTGCAAGTGGTACATCTCTGACACTCGGCAGTATTCTGAACCATGTGGACAACAAGCAGGACCTTTGTAATTTGGTTTTGGAAGAACTGGAGAAGGTTAATTATCAATACTCTCTCTTCGATGGCTATGAAAGCGTTGTAGCAGAACGCTTCGCCGCAGATGAAAGCACAGATGAAGCATTTTATTTCACAGATTCCGGTCTCTGCTTCTTCTTCGCCCCCTATGAGCTTGCGCCTTTTTCTACCGGAATTATCTCCGTAGAAATCCCCTACAGTAAGCTCCCTGGCATTCTCAGCGATGCGTACTTCCCAGACGAGTATCAGCCTTCAACGGGCACTTTAATTGCAGAGAAAGTTGGAGACACCGATGTGAGCAGCTTCACGCAGCTCATTGAAACATCATTAGATCCCGAAGGCGAACGTGTGCTGTTTTACTCTGATAAGTCCATTCAAAAGCTAACGATCACCCATGGAAGTTGGACTCCCGATGGCTTGTATTTCATCCCTGATCATATTGTTTTCAGTACAACAGGTGTCAGCAGTGATAGAGCAATCATAATCCGGATGTCCATACCGGATGTTTTGCCCAATTTAATGGTTTCTTATGAAACACAGAACCACAAAGAAAGCTTCTACATTTATATGAGTGGCGAGGACGGCTCCATATTGCTTCTTCCGGTTGAATAGAACTATCCCACAGCAGCTATGCTGTGGGATTTCTATTTCCTCCAAGCTGCAACTTATACTGCTGTGTTAATGTCTGCAGATCTGGAGACAGCGCAACCAAAGCGATCATATTGGGGATTGCCATAAGTCCATTAAATATCTCCGCTAAAAGCCAAACGGTGCCGGTGTTCAGGATTGCACCAAGTATGACTGTGAATGATTGCAGATAACAAAAAGGCTTCCATGCTCTACTACCAAACAAAAACTCTGCGCATCGCAAGCCGTATAACCCCCAGCCGAATATCGTAGCAACTGCAAAGGCGCATAAGCAAAATGCCAATGGTATACTTATCCAGCTTCCACAAACTGCTGCGAATGCATTGATAGTAACGGCAGCTCCGTATTCAAATCCATATGGGATTTCCACTCCACTAGTCAAAATGACAAGCGCTGTAAGGGTGCAGATGACAATGGTATCAATAAACACCTCCATAATCCCCATTAGTCCCTGCTGGCACGGATGGTCTACATCTGCTCCAGCGTGAGCAATGGAGGCCGTTCCCATTCCCGCCTCATTTGTAAAAACCCCACGGGACGCACCGGTTCTTAAAGCAATGAATACCGAGCCAATTACACCTCCGGTAACCGCCTGGGGTTCAAATGCACCAGAAAATATACTTGAAATTGCTTGCGGTAAGTTTCCTCTGCATACATAAATCAACCATATTGCCATAATGATATAAAATACAGAAGCGAATGGAACAATCACTTCTGCAACCCTACTAATTCTATCGGCGCCACCAATTAAAACCATTCCAACAAGCAGGCAAAGGAAAATTCCAATAACCCAATTCCAATAGTTGCTCATTGCAATACCCATTGAACTTGCACCGCTTCGGATTCCTCCGATAATTGCATTGACTTGTGTAGCGTTGCCAACACCGAGTGATGCAATGACTCCAAAGCAGCAGTAAACCACGGCAAGCAAGTGCCATTTCCCTGCTAAGCCATTCCGGATCATATACATTGGACCTCCAATGTAGTTGCCATTTTTATCTTTCTCCCGATAATGTATTGCCAAAGTTGCCTCAGCAAATTTTGTTGCCATACCGATAAACGCACTGATCCACATCCAAAATACTGCCCCTGGGCCACCAATTGTAATTGCACCGGCAACACCGGCTATATTCCCAGTACCTACCGTTGCAGCAAGGGCTACACACAGCGCTCTATAAGATGAGTTGCCACATTCTCCACGTTTCCCTGGCTTACACTTCCTGCAAAAATTGCGGAACGAGAGAGGAAACAATCTAAGCTGGGGAAATCCGTTCCGAAGCGTTATATACATTCCAACGCCAAGAATTAGCACTAACGTTGGCAAACCCCAAACAATTCCATTGATCCTTTCAAGTATTTCCATGACTCACCTCAAAAAATAAGCAGTTCTCGAACGAGAACTGCTTTCGTAATTATTTCCATGTTTCCCATATTTCTGGACAGTAACCAACTGTAACCTGCTTCCCATTTCGAACAATAGGCGTCCGCATCAAACTCGGATTATCAAACACCTTGTCTTCTTTCGCCGTCTTGTCCTCCATGTATCGCATCAATGTAATTAGATCGGACTTATTGTCCCAGTCGATCAAGTTATCAATGCCGCCTAAGCCACGCAGAACAGCATCGAATTCTTTTCCTGATAGGCCATACCGGATCAGATCGACGCTTTGAAAAGAAATGCGCCGTTCCTTGAAATACCTCTCGGCTTTTTTAGTATCAAAGCACTTACTTTTTCCAAATATTTGTATATTCAATATCTTACCTCCATCAAGCAAAGGCCACAAGCGGGTATCAATAGACCCGCACTTTCCCGCTTTGCGCCAAACAAGTCGCTGATTGCATTGCCATCTCTCTCATTCTTGCCCACTTCAAGGAGTGTTCCAACCATAATGCGGACCATATGATGTAAAAATCCATTACCGGTAACCGTAAAATGGATTTCATCGCCAACTCGATCCACATGGAATGCGGAGATGTGTCGAATTGTGGATTTCTTTGTATTCTTATTGCCGCAAAAAGCAGAAAAATCGTGCGTACCCAAATAATGATCAGCCGCTTGCTTCATTGCAGAAAGGTCTAAATTGACCGGCACAACAAACACATACTTTCTATCAAAAACACACGGCGCATCACTATTCCACACGCGGTATCGGTATGTTTTTTCTTTGGCATTCAATCTTGCATGAAAACGATCAGACGCAACCTTACAAGAATATATGCCAATGTCCTCCGGCAAATACCTGCGAAGATTTACAAGGATCTCCTCTGTTGGCATACCATTTGCGCAATGAAAACTTACCACTTGATGAAGCGCATGCGTTCCTGCATCCGTTCTTCCGCTGCCGGATACAGAAATTTCTTCCCCAAGGATTTTAGAGAGCGTTGTCTCCAGTTTTCCCTGAATCGTATTTGTTGCTCCCGGCAGGCGTTGCCAGCCTTTGTAGCGACTGCCATCATAACAAATATCAAGCCGCAGATTCCTCATAATTTTCTAATTCCTCCCGAACTTCCTTATAGCTATCTGCAGAAAACAGGAAATTCCCCATGGAATCATAAACATGGATATGTCCCTGAACAAAACAAGTTTTATACATAACTGTCACCTTTCCTTTCGATAACAGTATATATAACCTTTTGTCCAATAAACCGGACTTATTCGCAGCAGATGCTATTGATATATCTCAGGCAATCATCATAAGCTTCATCCAGTATATCCGCATTTCGAAGTTCATGGTGCTTGCCTTCAAAGAGTTTATGTGTCACATTGATAAGGCCAGTACTGATAAGAAATCCACACATGGGGTTGTCCATATAGCGGTCGACTACAGTAAAGTCCGTAGTCAGCCGCATGAATTTTGCCTTGCCCGCAGGAGGAATAGAAGATATCATTTTTCAATGTTATCAGTCCAATACTTCAAAGCCTGCATCAATGATTGCTTTGACGAGCAGTTCCTTTTCGGGTTTACCGGTGATTGTAACTGTCTTTGCGTGTAAATCGACAACGGCACTTTCAGTACCGGGCGTTTGCATACAAGCTTGCTCCACACTTGCTTTGCAATGGCTGCACATCATGCCGCCAACCGTTAGTACGAGCAAAGTTGGGGGATCTGCAGCAGGCTCATTATTCTGCCGCATTTCACCTGCAGGGGTGGTCTTAACCTTAAAAAAGCGCAGTCGCAATGCATTGCTTACAACAAAAACAGAACTAAAACTCATTGCAATTGCGCCAACCATAGGACTAAGCGCAATTCCAAAAGCAGGATACAAGATACCGGCCGCAAGCGGAATTCCAAGCACATTATAGAAAAATGCCCAGAACAAATTTTCCTTTATATTGCGCAGAGTAGCTTTACTTAAACAAATTGCTTCATATATGCGGGACAAACTGCCTCCCATTACTACAACTCCGGCAGATTCCATCGCCACATCCGTTCCGCCGCCCATCGCTATGCCCACATCTGCTTCTGTAAGAGCCGGCGCATCATTAATGCCATCCCCTACCATTGCAACACACTTTCCAGATCTTCGGAGGTCTTTTATGGCATTGGCTTTGTCCTGCGGCAGCACATCGGAGATGACATTCTCAATTCCCACACTACCAGCAATTGCGGCGGCTGTCTTAGCATTGTCTCCCGTAAGCATAACCACATTTATGTTTGCCTTTTTAAAAGTAGATACCGTTGAAGCAGCATCGTCTCTCAAGACATCTGCAGCCACAAGGCACCCTAAATAGCGACCATTTTCAGACGCAAAATAGAGCGGTGTTTTCCCTGCATCGGCTAAGGAATCTATATCGGGTGTTTTTACCCCGATCTGCTCCATTAGTACTCTATTACCGCCATAGTACTTAACATCCCCTATTACGCCTGAAACGCCAAAACCAGGAAGGACATTAAAATCAAGTACATCCAGATAAGTAATAGAGGTTGTATATTCTACTATAGCCTTTGCGTAGAGGTGCTCAGAGTACCGCTCAAGTGAGCCGGCAATTTGCAATAAAAACACCTTCTCGCATTCACCCGTTACCGCTTCTACGATGGACGGCTTTCCGATAGTGAGCGTTCCCGTTTTGTCCAGAACAACAGTATCCACCTTGTGGAGGACTTCCAGGGCTTCAGCGTTACGGAACAGCAAACCCATAGTGGCTCCTCTGCCGGTTCCAACCATAATCGCAACCGGCGTTGCCAAACCCAATGCGCAAGGACAGGATATGACCAAAACAGATATTGCCATATTGAGTGCAAAAGAAATTCCGTATCCGGCGATCAACCAGATCACAAAAGCAACAAGTGCAATGCTCATAACAACCGGCACAAAAACACCAGCCACTTTATCTGCCAGCCTTGCAATAGGCGCTTTAGACCCTCCGGCTTCCTCAACCATACGAATGATTTGGGAAAGTGTTGTATCTTCCCCAACCTTTGTCGCTTTATACTTCAAATAGCCATGTGCGCAAACAGTTGCCGCAACAATCCTATCTCCCTGCGCCTTTTCAACGGGTAAGCTCTCACCGGTTATTGCGCTTTGGTCGATTGAAGCAGAGCCCTCAACAACAATACCATCGGTGGCAATGTATTCGCCGGAGCGAAGAACAAGCACATCGCCGACCACAATCTCCTCAATCGGAACAATTCGTTCTTCTCCGTCACGAATACATACGGCCGTTTTGGGCCTGAGTTGCATTAGCTTGCCAATTGCATCACTCGCCTTTGATTTTGCTCTTGACTCCAGAAACTTACCTAACGAAACGAGCGTGAGAATCATTGAGGCCGATTCAAAGTACAAATGTTGATCGGAAAATGCAGCAAAACCAGCAGCATCGTTTGAAATTAAGTAGGCTGAGTAGGATATAATAATTACACCATGAATAATCGCAGCCCCAGAACCAACCGCAATTAATGTATCCATATTCGGACCACCATGCAATACAGCCTTTATTCCTCTTGTGTAATAGCCTTTATTGAGTATCACAATCGGAAACATTAGGAAAAACTGGAAAATCCCTGCAAGCAAAAAGTTTTCATCGCTTGTATACCAGTGCGGCAGAGGAATACCAATCATTTCCCCCATGGCAAAGTACATATGTATTAGTAAAAAGACAAATGATAATACAAGCGGAAGGGCTGCACTCTTTTGGGATTTTAGCTTATCCCTCTGCGCTATGTTCGTCTGTGCCTGGACACCGTAGCCCGCCTGGATGATTGCATTGTTCACCGCGGGCACAGCTTGTTCGTTATCTGCGCAAAAAGACAATGTGCCCGTGAGCAAGTTCACCTGCACATTTTCTACACCGGCTACTGAGCGGGCGGCTCTTTCTACTCTTGCGCTGCAGGCAGCGCAGGTCATACCGGTAATCTGCATTTTATGTTCCACATAACCACCATCCCACTTAAACATTGACATAAATGGTCTTTTATGCTATTATTTTAACATATTGGATGCAAATTACAAGTATGCAATTATGAACAGGCAACCGATAAAGATATAAAAAGGAGCAAACTATGAGAATCAAAATTTTATCTGATAGTACCTGTGATCTTTCTCAAGAACTGATTGAGCAAAATGATATTGGTATCGTTCCCCTCGTTATTATTAAAGATGGTCAATCCTATTCCGATGGCGTAACTATTACCCCCGCCGATATTTTTGCTCACGTGGCCGCCGGTGGTAGCCTTTGCTCTACTGCTGCAGTAAATGTTGGCGATTACGAAGATATTTTTACCAAATACTCCAAAGATTATGACGGAGTCGTGCATATCAATATCGGATCTGGCTTTTCCTCTTGCCACCAAAACGCCTGCCTTGCCGCAGCGGAGTTTGATAATGTTGTATGTATAGACTCTGCTAACCTCTCAACCGGTCAGGGTCTTGTCGTGTTAAAGGCTTGCCAGCTGGCAAAAACATGTGAAAGTCTTGCAGAGTTAAAAGATCAACTGGATGCTTTCACTCCTAAGGTAGAGGCAAGCTTCCTTCTTGACAGATTGGACTATATGGTCAAGGGTGGCCGTTGTTCTGCTGCTGCCGCTTTGGGTGCCAACCTGCTTGGCTTGAAGCCCTGCATTGAGGTACGCAACGGAAAAATGGGTGTTGTGAAGAAGTATCGCGGCAATTATGCAAAAACATTGGCTATGTATGTCAAGGACAGAATTGCGAATCGCGAAGATATCACACATGAAACCCTTTTTGTCACCCACACTCCCGTGAAAGATGACTGTAAAAAGGCTGTTGCCGATGCCGTCGCACAAAGCGATACATTCGAGAACACATACTGGACTACTGCAGGAAGCACGATTTCCTGCCACTGCGGTCCCGGCACTTTGGGTGTTCTCTTCGTTCGGAAATAAATGCAAAACCGCCGGTCTGGACCGGCGGTTTTACTTCTTGTAATTTCCCGTTTGTATGCTATACTATTGGTGAAAAAAAGCAAAGGGGTCTATGCATGGACTATAACACCTTACTTGATATGGCTACGGAAGTTGGATATTACCTGGCCATTAGCGGTGCAGAAACCTTCCGTGTGGAGGATAGCGTCGGCCGCATATTGAATGCATATAATGTCACAGCGGAAGTATTTGCTATACCAAATTGCCTAACAGTTAGCATCGATACAGCTGATGGCGAACCCATGACCAGGATGCGCCGCATCGGATATCATAACGTCGACCTGGACTCTGTTGAACGATTCAGCAACTTAAGCAGAAGAATCTGTTCAGAAAAACCCGAGCCCAAAGATGCAATGCACTGGCTTCATGATGTTGCAGCATCTCGCGTAAAGCACAAATTGCCAATGTATATCTTGGGCACATTCCTCGGTGGTGCCGGTTTTGGCTTGTTTTACGGTGCCGGCTTGTTAGAAACGCTGTTATCCGGCTTTTGCGGTATTCTTGTTGGTCTTGTCACAAAAGCAATGGGTTCATTAAAAGTAAATAACTTTTTTACAACAATTCTTGCAGCATTTCTAATGAGTTTCTTTGCCTACTCCATTAGTGCAGCCGGTTTGATTCAAAGTGCTGATTCTGCAATTATCGGTGCTTTGATGATCTTAGTTCCAGGTCTCTTATTCACAAATGCAATGCGGGATATTATCTTTGGTGACACCAATTCCGGTGTAAATCGCATTGTACAAGTCATATTGGTTGCCGTTGCAATTGCCATCGGTGCTGGCTTTGCCCTCAATGCGGCAACAAGTCTATATGGCGCACCCACTGTTGGCCAAGGAACCGTATATGCTGACTGGATTACTGTGTTGGCATCCATAGTTGGTTGTGTTGGCTTTGCAATTCAGTTTAACGTCCACGGTCCCGGAGGCTTGCTCTGCGCACTTGGTGGAGGCATCACCTGGCTTGCCTACTGCATTGTGTTTCGCTTTACCGACGATATCGTGATGTCAAACTTTATCGCTGCCATAATCGCATCTGTATACGCCGAGATTATGGCAAGAGTTCGTAAATACCCAGCTATTTCCTACCTGGTAGTTTCCTTGTTCCCGCTTCTCCCCGGCGCTGCTGTCTACTTTGCTACAAACTGCATTGTCAGTGGCGATATGGATGGCTTTGCAACCAAGGCAACACAAACGATTGCCATCGCCGGTGCGCTTGCGATCGGAATATTGATCGTTTCGACCATAGTCCGCCTTTGGGGCGTGTGGCGGCATCGGAGAAAAACATAAAAAGAGGAGGCTTTGCCTCCTCTTTTAATTTTCTGCATCCTCGGCAGCGATTTCTGCCAAGAGTTTTTTATCTTTTTTAGAAGTCAGATCCAATTTCTCATACATATCCGGTCTGCGTTCACGGGTACGGCGTATGGACTGTTTTCTGCGCCATTGTGCCACTTTTTCGTGATTGCCGGAAAGAAGAATTGCAGGCACTTCCCTGCCGTGCCACACAGCGGGTCTGCTGTACTGGGGATATTCGAGCATTCCATTGAAATGACTTTCATCCACAAAGCATTCAGGATCAGCCAGCACACCGGGTACCATACGGCACACAGCGTCAGCAACCGCCATAGCGGCGATTTCTCCCCCAGTAAGTACAAAGTCACCAAGGGAAATTTCTTCGTCCACGCATTCATCAATAAAGCGCTGGTCAACGCCTTCATAATGTCCGCAAACAAGAATCAGATTTTTGTGCTGACTTAAGCGGATCGCATCAGCCTGCTTAAAAGTGTGACCGCATGGTGAGAGATAAATTGTATAAACGGGGCCTTCCACCATATTCTTTACCGCTTCCCAACAGCGGAATAATGGGTCAGCCTGCATCACGGCGCCACGACCTCCACCGTAGGGATAATCATCAACTTGGCATTGTTTATTGATTGTGTAATCCCTTATCTGATGGGCTTCAATATGCAAAATCCCCCGTTCCTGGGCTCTGCCAATAATGCTGTCAGCAAGCACATCAAGCAGCGAGTCAGGAAATAGGGTTAATATATCAATTCTCATCGGTTTGCATCCCCTCAATGAGCATAACTTCCATTTTATTTTGTTCAAGATCTGTGGAAAGAATAAAGGCCTTCACGGCAGGAATCATATAACTGTGCTGTCCTTTTACCACATAAACCTTATTGCCGGGGTAGTCTAACACATCGGTAATCTTGCCAATGTTTTCTCCGTTGCAGAACACATCCATATCCATAAGTTCTGCTGCAAAAATCAGATCGTTTGGTGCATCTTCACGATAGATCTCGATTATCTTACCACGAAGCGCTTGCGCATCTTCCATTGAATCAACACCTTGTAGTTTTAAAAGATTGCAAGTCTTTTGAACGCGGCAAGATTCTACCTTGTAGTCCTTGCCATCCAAACGAATTCTTTTAAAATCCAGAAGAAAATCCGGTCCATCCGCCCAAGGAAGGACCTTCACCTCACCACGAATACCGTGGCAGGTTACAATTTCACCGGCTTGTAAAAATTGGAGTTTCATAGTAACCTCCTATAAAGTGAAAATGCGTGGCGCAAGGCGTCACGCATAGGCAGGGAGGAAAAATCCTCTCTGCATATCGTTAGTCCACGATATCAACCGTGACTTTTTCACCGCTGCGCTGAAGTCGGAGGCCAAGCGGTCTTAGGAAGACAACATTCACACACAACTCCTTGGCTCACAGAACGACATGGCTACGATCCGACTTAAATGCGTGGCGCAAGGCGTCACGCATAGGCAGAGAGGAAAAATCCTCTCTGCATATCGTTAGTCCACGATATCAACCGTGACTTTTTCACCGCTGCGCTG
>JAZRUE010000010.1:0-60415 GCA_045652345.1 Faecousia sp.
TCCGTAAGACCGCTTGGCCTCCGACTTGCCGTTCCCATGTTGGTGGCATAGACGCCGTTGAGCCGATGGGTCAAAATCTTGGAGCCGTCGAAGCCTTCCCAGTAGAAATTGCTGCCGGGCAGTTCCTGGCGGTTGTTCTCCGGGCGCATATACATATAGCCTAAATAGCCACACTGGGCAAGAATCTGCACCAGGCCACGGCTATGGCCGAAGGTATCAAAGTTGATGGCAACCTTAGGGCTTACGCCAAAGTGCTTTTTAAAGTACCGCTGACCTTCCATGATCTGACGGATAATGGTCTCGCCGGCAGGAATATTGCAGTCCGGCTGCAAGAACCAGCCACCAATAATATGCCACTTGCCTGCTTCCACCAGTTTCTTGATCCGTTCAAAAAGGGCAGGATCGTATTCTTCAGTCCACTGATAAAGCAGCGCTTCATTGTGGCAGAACACAAAGCCATCGTATTCCTCGCAGAAATTGGCTGCAGAACGGAATGTGGCAATGGCGGCAGTAGCACCTTCCTGCCACTCCCACAGCCAAACGGGGTCTAAGTGTGCATTACATACCAAAAATAATTTTTTCATAATTCTCATTTCCTTTCCGGGAAATACTCTTTTACAAAATCCACTTCCTCTACCCGGAAGGACTTTCCGTTCAGGTAAGCAAGTTCTCCTGCATCGGTGGTGAAGCAAAAGGTCAGTTGATAGGAATACAGCGCCTGATAGGTTCTGTCGAACCGTTTGTCCAGTTTTCCGTATTTGCCGTCACCCAAAAGGGGGTGGCCTGCGTGGGCGAACTGGGCACGGATTTGGTGGGTTCTGCCGGTGATCAATTCACATTCCACCAAAGAAAGGTCCTTTCGTTTGGCGATCACGCGGTAATTGGTCTGACAAGTTTTAGCGCCGGGCTTGGGTGTATCGGACACGAACACCCGGTTTTTCTTCTCATCCTTGAAAAGATAACCTTTCAGGCTGCCGGTTTCCGGCTTGGGGCAGCCTTCCACAATGGCAAGGTAGCGCTTGTCCATTTCCCGGTCCTTGATTTTTTGGTTCATCACCCGCAGGGCTTCCGCCGTCTTGGCAGCAATCACGATGCCACCGGTGTTCCGGTCAATCCGATTGCACAAGGCGGGCGTAAAGGCATTTTCTCCCCGGGGCTGCCATTCTTTCTTTTGATATAGGTAGGAAAGGATATGGTCAATCAGGGTGCGGCCGTACTCCGCGCCATCGTGGGGATGGACTGCAAGGCCAGGCCGTTTATCTACCAAAAGGATATGGGCATCTTCATATACAATATTTAATTTAGGGGCAGCTACCGTCAGGTAGGCATTATCCTGCCGGGGTTTCTCAAAGAACTCATCATTGATATACAGCTGCAGCAAATCGCCCTCTTGCAGACGGGTATCCCGCTCCGCTCTACCCCCGTTCCATTTGATCCGCTTGATGCGGATATACTTTTGGGCAAGGGAAGCCGGGAGCAATGGGACAGCCTTGGCTAAAAAGCGGTCCAGTCTTTGTCCCGCATCATTTTTGCCAATGGTAAATTCTTTCATAGTTGTTCTGCCTTAGGATTGTTCTGTTCGAAATGTCGGTCCAGGATCTGGGTAAATTCCAGAGCCGGGTTGTAACCCATACGGCGCTGACGGTTGTTCATACCCGCCACTTCCAAAATCACTGCCAGGTTACGGCCGGGTGTAATGGGAATAGTATTCATGGGCACTTTTACGCCCAAAATATCCATATGCTGTTCGTCAAGGCCCAGGCGGTCATAATCCTGCTGGGTATTCCAGGGTACGATGTTCACTACCAGGTCCACTGTGTTTTCCAGTTTGACAGCACCCATACCAAACAGTTTTGCCACGTTTACAATGCCAATGCCACGCAGTTCCACATAGTTGCGGATCAGTTCCGGAGATGTGCCCATCAGGGAGGTTTCGGAGATCTTGCGAATCTCCACCGCATCGTCGGCAATCAGCCGGTGACCGCGCTTGAGAAGCTCAATGGCGGCTTCGCTTTTACCCAGGCCGCTATCGCCCAGCAAAAGCAGGCCTTCGCCGTAAACTTCCACCAGCACACCATGACGGGTAATGCAGGGAGCAAGGGCAGCCTTTAAGTACGCAATAATGGCAGAAACCACCGTACTGGTAGCCTCGTGAGAACGAAGAATGGATACATTATAGCGCTTCGCCACTTCCAGGCACTCATCCCATACGGGTAAGTCTCTTGCAATCAGCAATGCCGGGAACCGGTAGGAGAAGATCCGCTCAAAAGCAGCACGCCGATCCTCGCTGCGCATTTTCTCCACATAACTGGCTTCAGCGTTGCCGATCACCTGCAAGCGCATAGGCTCAAAATGGTCCATATAGCCGGCAATCTGCAAGCCGGGACGGGTCACATCTTCTACCGTTAGTCTTACTTTGTCGAAGTCTGTGGCCTTGAAGGCAACTTCCAGGTGGAAAGCCTCCGCAAGCACGGAAAGAAGAACACCGTTGCTATCCATAGTTTCACCTCCATAATTATCTACTTATATTATAACGATGGCAAAATGGAATAGCAATAATAATATTTTCAAAAAAACATAAAAAATTGTAAAAAAGGACTTGCTTTTTTAAAAGAACTCTGCTATCATATCAAAGCGCCTGATTATGGGCGCTATTTCAGCGAGCCATTATCATGTGCGGATTGGAGGTGCAATGAATGGCAAAGTGTGATTATTGTGGCAAGGGCGTTACCTTTGGTATCAAGGTTTCCCACTCCCACAGACGTTCCAACCGGGCATGGAAGCCCAACGTGAAGCGGGTTAAGGCCATTGTTGGCGGTACTCCGTGCCATGTGTATGCTTGTACCAGATGCCTCCGTTCCAACAAGGTCGAGAGAGCTGTCTAATGATCAAGCAAAAGCGGTGTCGTAACGACACCGCTTTTTTTATTTGTTTATCTCTTTACCCCGGGGCAATAATATGGTAAAATAAAAAAAATGTCAGGAAAGGAGACTTTTTATGAGTCTTCCAAAGCTCCAACAATTGAATAAAAAATTAGCCTGGCTCCCGTTGACCCTTTGCTTTGTCTTGCCCTTTTTAGGCATGCTGATCCTGATGGCCGCCAGCGGCTATATGCCCTTCGGCAAGCAGGCTATGCTATACTCGGATATGTGGCATCAGTACTATCCTTTCTTTGTCAACTTCCGGGAAATGCTTTTAAGCAGCGACAGTATGCTCTACAACTGGGATTTGGGCCTGGGTCTGAACTATGCCGGTCTGTTTGCCTATTATTTGGCATCTCCTTTGAATCTTCTTTGTATGCTGCTTCCGGAAGGCTGGAGCCTTAAACTTTTCACCCTTCTGCCGCCTCTGAAAATGGGCTTTGCCGGTTTGTTCTTCGGGCTGTTCCTGAAGAAGATTTTTAAGAAGAACGACTATTCCCTCCCCTTGTTTGCTTCTTTCTATGCTCTTTGTGCCTGGGCGCTGGGGTATCAGTGGAATCTGATGTGGCTGGATAGCTTTGCCCTCCTGCCCTTGGTGATTTTGGGTATGCTGCAGCTATTGCGGGAGCAGAAAGGTGTTCTTTATACCATTGCTTTGTTCCTGACTGTCAGCGTCAATTACTATATCGGATTCTTCATTTGCATATTTGTTGTGCTGGCTTTCTTCTGTTATGAAATCGCCTATTTCCCCGGCATCAAGGGATTCTTCCGGGACACCGGCAAGATCATTCTCCATTCCCTTCTGGCCGCTATGCTCTGCGGTGTGATCCTGATTCCCGTTTTGGATGCACTGCAGTCCACCGCCTCAGCAAATATTGAATTCCCCTCCGATTTTGCGCTGAACATTACCGATTCCAGCGCCTGCAAGAAAGCTGTGGCTGCCTGGAATGCATATAAGGCCGATCCCGGCATCGGCAACTGGTTCGTTGCCCTTTGGGAGAGCCTGCCCCCCATTTTTGACGGAATGGGGCAAGTAGCAGCCAATCAAAACGGTGGCGTACAGCCTACCCTTGTGAACGGCCTTCCCAACATTTTCTGCGGTGTTCTTACAAATGTTTTGGCATTTCTGTATCTGTTCAACCGCAAGATCCGCCTTCGGGAAAAGCTCTGCCTGGTCTTTTTACTGGGCTTCCTGAATTTGAGTTTTGTGGTGCGGCAGCTGGACTTTATTTGGCACGGCTTCCATTTCCCCAACTCCATCCCCTATCGGTTCAGTTTCCTCTACAGCTTTGTGCTGGTGTTTATCGCCTACCGGGCTTGGGACAAACGGCACACCTTCCGCCCCTGGCACATCGGCTGCGCCATCTTGCTGGCGCTGAGCCTTGCCGTCGGCAGTGAATCCTTCCACAAGTTCCTAACCGGCTGGGAAAACGATACCCTCCAGGCCGTCGACTGGGTCTACCCCCTTTACAATCTGCTTTTGATCCTTGTCTATGGTCTCATCTTCCTTTTGACACAGTGCAATTGGAAAAAGCCCGCCACAGAGCAAGCCCAATCTTCTTCCACATTCCGGAAAAGATTCGGCACCTGGAGTTTGCTGTTTGTGATGCTTTTGGAAGTGGCTTTGAATCTTCTGAACTTCAATGCCTATGTATATAACACCTACCAAAGCAGTGCCTACAGCACCGAAAACTATCCCAAGAAGGCATCCACTGTCCAATCCGTTTTGCAGATCATAGAGGAGCGGGAGCAAGACAATCCCTATTATCGAGTAGAAATGACCCGCACCCAAACCCTGAACGACAGCGCCTTCAACGGCTATTCCGGTCTTTCTCTTTTCAGCAGCTCCGCCAATGCCTCCACCACCCGCTATATGCAGGCGATGGGCTTCAGCGCCCGGGACAGCTGGAACCAATATGTTTACAAATACGGTTCTCCGGTGACCCATCTGTTTGTGAATCTAAAGTACCTGATTCAGCGGGAATATGCACCGGTGGACAGCCTTTACTTTGAAGAGATCCACACTGAAAACGATGTCCACCTTTTGGAAAACACCACCTATTTGCCCCTGGGCTTTATGGTTCAGCCTGAATTAAGCGAAGTTACTCTTCCCGAAGGACAAGTGGACCATTTTGTGTTCCAGAATCTATTCCTGCAAAAAGCCACCGGCATACACGAAGAAGTGTGGAATCGCTGGACAAGTCAGGATCTTACCATCACCGCAAAGAATGCCAAACTGTCCGACAGCAGTTCTGTCTCGGCGTTCACCCGGTACAAGGCAGATCCCAGCGGTGGCACTGTCATCTACACCTTCACTGCCTGGCAGGACGGAGAGCTTTGCCTGGATCTGCATTTAGGCAAGAGCGTCACCTTTACCGTATATAAGATTCCCAAGAATTCTGAGCAAAAGAAATGGTTGTTTTATGAAGGCTATAAGCTGACGGAAATGGTCCATTGCGGTGCTGTTTCCAAGGGAGATAAAATCCAGGTTGAGATTCCCGTCGGGGCAAATGAATCTTCCTCCATGATCGTCCGGGGCGCCATCTTAAATGATCGGGTGTACCGCCATGCTTACAGTCTTTTGAACATGGACACCATGAAGATCACCCAATTTGAAAACACCTATGTAAAAGGGGAAGTAACAGCCGTGCGGAACGGTCTGCTCTACACCTCTATTCCCCAGGACGGTCACTGGGTCACCTATGTGGACGGACAAAAGGTAGAAAGCAAGCTGGTTGGCGAGGCTATGGTGGCTGTTCCTCTGTCATCAGGCAAACACACCGTGGAGTTCCGGTATGAAAACACTTCTGTCACCTGGGGACTTGTATGCTCCATCGCAGGCGTGCTTCTCTTTGCACCCATCTGCTATTTTGAGTGCATTTATCCTAAAATCAAAAGAAGAAAAGAGGTATCCTGATGGATAAACCTTTGGTTTCTGTTATCGTTCCTGCCTATCAGGCAGAGCCTTACCTCGCCCAATGCCTGGACAGCATTTTGGGACAAACCCACAAGAACCTGGAGATTCTGGTAGTCAATGACGGTTCCCGGGATAACACCCGGCAGATCTGCGATGACTATGCCCAAAAGGACAGCCGCATCAAGGCCTTTCACAAGGAAAACGGCGGCGTATCCTCCGCCAGAAATGTGGGCCTTGCCAATGCCACCGGTCAGTATGTTGTATTCTGCGACAGCGACGATACCCTGCGGACTGCCTATGTGGAGCATCTTTTGAAACTGGCGCAGGAAAATGACTGCCAAATGTCCTACTGTGCAAGAGCCTTTTGGGAAGATCGGACAAGTTATGAAACAGCAGGCATCCCGGACCCCAATCAGCCTATTATTATGGAATCCCGGCAGGCTATGGAAAATCTGCTCCGCAGCCGCTACATCGGCGGCAGTCCCTGGTGCTGGCTGATGGAGCGCAGCCTTTTAGAGGGGCTTTCCTTTGACCCTGCCCTCCACCTGGATGAGGACTACACCTTTATCCTGCAGGTCCTTTCCCGGGCAAAGCAAATTTGTATCGACAAGACTGTTCTTTATAACTACTATGTAAACGTCAACGGAATCGTCCGCTCCAAGTTTAATCCTAAGCATCTGACTTCCATTGATGCCTGCGAAACCATGCAGGCATTCCTGAAAGAGCAAGGACTTTTGGACCGAATGCAGATCTATATGGACAGCCGTTTTGTGGTTTGTTCTGTACTGCTTCTACGGAAACTGCGTCGAAATAAAGACCTGCAAAAGCAGTATGCGCCTCAAATATGCCAGGTGATACGGCAGCATTTCAATGGGAAATGCAAAAAGTTCCTGACCCGTCAGGTACAAATTCACGCCCTGCTGGCAAAGATCCATTACAAGCTCTATTACGCAGTTATCGATTTGAAGAAATAAGCAAAGAGGACTTGCACAAATCCGTGTGCAAGTCCTCTTTTATGTACCGGCAGAAATTCCCGAAAAACCAGTCTGCATTTCTACTTCTGTGTTTTTCTGCGTTGTACACCGCTTAAAATTTCTGCCTGTTCGTATCTTACCGGTGATACCCTTGACAACCATTGACGTTCCCTTTGCCGTCGCAATATGGAATGTCTTTGTTTGTCCATAGGTAGTATGGCCGGTGTTTTTCTTTTTATTCGCTTTTATTTACAGTCACATTCACATTGTTGCAACTGATGCGAATGCCCTTTTCATTGAACACTTTTTGAATGTTTTCTTTTGTTTGGCAAGTGGTTGTCCAATAGTCGGCCGTCTTGCTCCACACCAAAAGCAAATAGGTCACGGAGTCCTGGCCGTAGTCGGTTACCACTGCGCTGGGAGCCGGATCCTGGAGGGCTGTGGGCACATCAGCTGCCTCTTTCAGCGCCGCCAACACATCAGGAATGGGATGATCATAAGACACCGAGATTGTTACATCTGTCCGGCGAGTACCTGCTACCGTATAGTTGACGATTTCCGCACTTACCACATTGTGGTTGGGAATGGAAATGGTTTTATTATCGGTGGTGGTCAGCTTGGTGTAGTTCAAGCCGATATTCCGGACCGTTCCGCTCTGGCCTGCGATTTCCACAAAGTCGCCAATGCTGAAAGGCTTGGTGTAAAGAAGGGTAAAACCGCCGATCAGGTTGGTAAGCGCTTCCTGCAAGGAAAGGGACAACGCCAGGGTCAGCACGCTGGCAAAAGCCACAACGCCGGTCACATCCAGACCCAAGGCAGAAGCGCCGATCAGGGCCAGCAGAACATACAGTACCGCCCGCAGAACGCCTTTGATCAGGCCCAAAGCAGGCTCTTCCAATTTGGTCTTTTTCAGCAGAGCCATAATAATCCGCATCAGGATTTTAATGACTACCACGCCCCCTACAAGAATTGCCATAGCGGGCAAAAATTTTCCAAGGGCATATCCGCTGAGATTATCCACCATTTCTTTCAAAAATTCCAACATACCTTATTCTCCTTGAAATAATAACAGTCCCATTATACTCCCTTTTTCAAAAAATGCAATACGCAGAAACCCGGTGCCATTGACCAGATGGCACCGGGTTTCCTATGAAAAGAGAGATAAGAAAATGAAAAGGAGAGTAAGATTCTTATTTACGTTTTTATTATACCATTTTGTTTTTTAAATTTCAATGGATTTATTATTTATTTTATATGACAGAAGTAAAATATTCCACCTTCTTTTTGTGCTTATTGCACAACGGTTTTTGTGTGAACCTTGGGTTTTCTGTTTTTCTCCTTTGCAAACGGAATCCTTTGTGCTATACTAAAAGGAGAAATCACGAAGGAGGGCAACCTATGCATATTTTGAAGAAGCCTAAAGTTCTTATCATAGCAGGAATCGTAGTGCTTTTGGCCGTTGCTTTGGTTTTGGCCCTTGTGTTCCTTTCGCCGGCAAAAACAGTTGGTCTTTTCGGCCTTGACGCTGCAGAAGCACAGCACCTGCAGACCCGCCTGGAAGAGGAAGGCTATGAGGTCTTTTTTGCAAAAGATCCGGACGAATTGCAAAGCACAGACTGCTCCGCCTGGATCGTCAGCGCCAAAACTGAAGCGCTGGCAGAGCAAATATATGATGCCGTGGGAGAAAAAGCCCTTTTTATCCATCGCAGACCCCATTTAAGTACCCCAGTCCGCTTTACCGGCTATCATATGGAAAATGCCGGAGAGATCCTGGTGGATTTGATTCCCCTTCTCCCCTTGGGCGGCGACTCCAATGAAGACGGCACCGTTTCCTGCCTTACCCTCACCGGACCTTCCGATTGGGAATCGCAGCAGTGGCAAAAGGGGTTGGATGCCAATATGGCTCAATCTCCCCTGCCGGTTGCTATCCTGGAAACCCTCTCCTGCGACTATCAAGAAACCACTGCCAAAGCAATCGTCACCGAAGCCCTTGCCCAATACGGTCGGGACATCGAGGTGATCCTCTGTTCTTCTGAAATTTTGGCAGAAGGGGCTGCAAAAGCCATTTCCGGAAGAGGCTGGACCCAAGGAAAAGATTTTTACCTGCTGTCCACCGGATCTTTGGAAAAACTGGATGGGCGCAGCGGTATGGCCTATGTGCAGGAAGAAGCCTACCTGAACCTCCTTTGCGAAGCTGTGGAAGATACCATTCAAGGAGAAGATCCCACAGACTACCTTCTGACTTTTAAAAAGATAAACAACTCCTCCCCCCTAAAATAAAAAGAAAGGGAGATTGCACAATGCGTATTGCAGTCATCGGTGCCACCTTCGTGGACATCAAAGGGTTTCCTTTGGATACCTATATCCCCACCGGCCGGAATGTGGGCCGGGTAGAATACCTCCACGGCGGCGTAGCCCGGAACGTAGTAGAAGACATTGCCAACGTGGAATTGCGCCCTATCTTCCTGGGTATTGTGGATGACACCCCTATGGGGCGGGATGTGATGCAAAAGCTCCAAAACCACAAAGTAAATACAGATTATATCCTCACCCGTCCCGATGGAATGGGCACCTGGCTGGCGGTCTTTGACAACAATGGCGATGTAGCCGGTTCCATTTCCAAGCGGCCCAATATGCTTCCGATTGCGGACCTGCTGGAAGAAAAAGGAGAGGAGATCTTCTCCCAGATCTCCTCTGTGGTCATTGAAGTAGACCTGGATAAAGAAATCGTCAAGCTAACTTTGGAACTGGCGCAAAAACACAACGTAAAGGTATTTGGCGTAGTTTCCAATATGAGCCTTGCCGCCAAGCGACGGGATTTCCTGAAATCCTTTGATTGCTTTATTTGCAATCAGCAGGAAGCCGGGCAGCTGTTCCTGGATGATTACAGTGAGCTGAATCCTACTGAAATGGCAAATATTCTTGCAGAAAAAGTAGCTGGCGCCCGGATTCCCTCTATGGTAGTAACCATGGGCGCCCAAGGCGCTGTCTATGCAGAGCTCTCCGGTAATAAAGGGGTTTGCCCCGCCAGAAAAGTCCAGGTGAAGGACACCACCGGTGCAGGCGACGCATTTTGTGCCGGTGTCAGTATTGGGCTGACCTACGGCAAAACGTTACCTCAGGCCATTGAGATCGGCTCTACCCTTGCCGCCTCTGTTATTACCTCCGAGGAAAACGTCTGCCCCCGGTTTATGCCGGGAGAATTGGGATTGGATATCCCGGAACTTGTAAATATGTAAAGCAAACGGAGCCACGAATCGTGGCTCCGTTTTCCGGATGCTGCACCCGGTCAAAGAGGAAAGAAAATGAAATCAGTTTTGGGTTAAGAAGCTTTCCGGGTCCACTTCTTCCCCATCCAGGGCTACACTGAAGTGAACGTGATCTCCGATGGCATACTCCATAAGGGCCGTCTTGCCCACCGCGCCAATGGCCTGACCGGATGTGACTGCCTGACCGGGAGTTACCTTGGTTTCCGGATGAAGACTGGAATAGCGGGTGGTATAATTATTCTCGTGGCGAATAACTACAGTAGTACCCAGCAGTTCATCTTCAAAAACTGCGTACACCTCTCCATCGGCCGCAGCCAGCACCTCTGTGCCCTCCGCGGCGGCAATATCTATGCCATTGTGGACACGCCAATCCCGAGTAGTGGGATTATAGCAGAGGCAGTCCATAGCATACTCCAGCACCGTTTCTCCGGACACCGGCCGAGTGATCTTTTTAGGCTTTTTGTTGTCACTGGGAGGAGTTGTGGAATCGGGCTGAGAAGGATCTGTCCCGGGCATTGTATCACTGGGATCCGTTCCGGGCAAAGTAGGATCAGTGTCCTGCACACCGGCAGGCACATCGGGGGAATTGGGCATTTCATCCTCCCGATAATACAGATAGGCGGATACGCCAATTGCGACAGCACACAGCACCAGGGCTATGTAGTAGCCCTTGCCACGGAGACTGTCTAAAAATTTCTTATTGCGCATTTTTTGCACCTCCGAAGTGAAGTATTGCCACTTTTGGAAAAAATATACACTCCGGGTGAAAATTTGTTCTCTCCATGAGGAATGTTCCTTGACAAAGGGCGCATTTTGGGGTACAAATATACTTGTCAAAATATGACGGAAATCTTAGAAAAGAAACGGGGGAGGATAATGTCTAAAGAACTCATCAGACTCCAGGATTTGACCATGGAGTTCAGCGGTGAAAAGATACTTGATGGTATCGATCTTTATATTTATGACCAAGAATTCCTCACTTTGCTGGGACCCTCCGGTTGCGGCAAAACGACCACTCTGCGTATTATCGGCGGCTTCTTGACGCCCACTTCCGGCGATGTGCTGTTTAATGAAAAACGCATCAACGATCTGCCCGCCTATAAGCGGCAAATCAACACTGTTTTCCAGCGCTACGCCCTCTTCCCGCACTTGGATGTATATGACAATATTGCTTTCGGCCTAAAAGTTGCAAAAGTGCCCAAAGCAGAAATTCAAAGGCGGGTGCATGAGATTCTGGAAGTGGTAGGTTTGAAAGGCTATGAGCATCGCCACGTGGATGCTCTGTCCGGCGGTCAGCAACAGCGTGTTGCCATTGCCCGGGCCCTTGTAAACCGTCCCAAGGTGTTGCTGCTTGACGAGCCTCTGGCCGCTTTGGACCTGCGTCTGCGCAAAGATATGCAGAACGAACTGAAGCGAATTCAGCAGGCTATGGGTATCACCTTTATTTATGTTACCCACGACCAGGAAGAAGCCCTCTCTATGTCTGACACCGTTGTTGTTATGGATAAGGGCCGAATTCAGCAGATTGGTACCCCTGAGGATATATATAACGAGCCTAGAAACGCCTTTGTAGCAGACTTTATCGGTGAGAGTAACATCCTGGACGGTGTGATGCTTTCCGACTACAAGGTTCGCTTCTTTGGCAGAACCTTTGATTGCCTGGATGCCGGCTTTGAGCCTAACGAGCCTGTGGACGTGGTTATCCGTCCTGAAGATATCGACTTTGTTCCCGTGGAGCAGGGCCACCTGGTAGGCACCGTTACTTCCATCACCTTCAAAGGTTTGAACTACGATATTATTGTGGACTTCCGCGGCTTCAAGTGGCTGATTCAGACCACTGACTTCCAAGCTGTGGGTACCACCGTGGGCATTCGTTTGAACCCCGAGGACATTCATATTATGCACAAGAGTGAATACTCCGGCATGTATGGTGACTACAGTTCCTACTCTGCAGAGTATGACGAACTGACGGAGGATGCAGACGATGAAGAAGAATAACAGCTGGCTTCTCAGCGGTCCCTACATCATCTTCATGGTGATCTTCACCCTGATTCCTTTGGGTGTGGTGGCCTACTACGCCTTCACGGATCCCACCACCGGAGCTTTCACCTGGGATAATATACTCCAGATCGGTGACTATCTGCCTGCACTTTTCCGCAGTGTGGGCTATGCTCTGATTGCTGCAATTATCTGCTTGCTGCTTGGGTATCCCGTGGCTTACTATGTGGCAAACCGGAAGCCGATGACCCAGAAGATTCTGTATATGCTGATTATGCTGCCTATGTGTATGAGCTTCCTGCTCCGCACCATGGCTTGGGTGGGCCTGCTGCAGGACACCGGCATTATCAACAGTTTTCTGGAATCCATCGGTCTTGCACGGGTGCAGTTGATCCGCACCCCCGGTGCCGTCATTTTGGGTATGGTATATAACTACCTTCCCTATATGATTCTGCCCCTTTACACTGTCCTTTCCAAGATGGATCGGCGGCTGATTGAAGCTGCAGAAGATTTGGGCTGCAACAGCCCTCAGGTCTTTGGCCGGGTGATTCTGCCCCTGAGCGTGCCGGGCATTCTTTCCGGTTTCACCATGGTCTTTGTGCCTGCAGTTTCCACCTTCTACATTTCCCAGAAGCTGGGCAATGCGGAAACCATTCTGATCGGCGATATTATTGAACGGCAGTTCAAGCAGGGCCAAAACCCCAATTTGGGTTCTGCCCTCAGCTTAGTCCTGATGCTGATTGTGCTTGTTTGCACCGGCATCATCAACCGCTTCGGCTCCGATGAAGAAGGAGGCGTTGTGGCATGAAAAAAACGACCAAATGGATTACCGTTCTCATTTTCCTGTTTCTGTACCTGCCCATGCTGGTGCTGGTAGTGGCATCTTTTAACACCGGCAAAAGTATGGTCCGTTTCGACGGCTTTACCCTGGACCGCTATCGGGAACTGTTTCAGGATGAAGCGTTGCTGCAACTGCTCGGCAACTCTCTGATCATCTCCATTATGTCCAGTTTCTGTGCCACCGTATTCGGCACTTTGGCCGCCGTTGGCATCAACAAGCTGCGCCCCCGCCTGCGGAAGGCTGTCATGAGTCTGACCAACATTCCCATGACAAACCCCGATATCGTGACCGGCGTTTCCCTTTCCCTTCTGTTTGTGTTCGTCGGTGCGAATTTGCTGGGCAAGCGGGATACCCTCAGTTTCTGGACACTGTTACTGGCCCACCTGACCTTTAACCTGCCCTATGTGATTCTGAACGTGATGCCCAAGCTGCGTCAGATGGATAACTCCCTTACAGATGCGGCTATGGACTTAGGCTGTACCCCCTGGCAAGCCTTCTTTAAGGTTACTCTGCCCCAGATTTCTCCCGGCATTGTGGCCGGTGCCATTATGGCATTTACCATGAGTTTGGATGATTTCGTTATCAGCTACTTCGTAACCGGCAGCGATTTCATTCCCCTGCCCGTGGAAATCTACTCCTACGTGAAAAAGCCTCTGCAGCCTAAACTGTATGCCATGTTTACCCTGCTGTTCCTGCTGATTCTGGTTCTGATGATCGCTATGAATGTAATCGAAGCCAGAAGCGAGAAGAAGAAAACAAAGCAGAGCAAGCCTTTGGGCAGAACCGGGCGGATCATCCGCAATGTGTGTGTTACCGTTTTGGTGCTGGCTATGCTGGGTGGTAGCTGCTATGGCATCGTGAATTCCATTATCCGCAACCAGAACACCATTACCCTGAACGTGTATAACTGGGGTCAGTATATGGCCCGGGGCGATGATGGCAGCCGGGATCTCATTAAAGAATTCGAAGCAAAGTATCCTAACATCCGGGTCAACTATGTGACCTATGACTCCAACGAGGTTATGTACTCTAAATTGGCCGGTGGCGGTGATCAGATCGATGTGATCATTCCTTCCGACTATATGATCGCCCGGCTGATTGAAGAGGATATGCTGGAGGAACTGAATTTCGAGAATATACCGAACTATCAGTATATCGACGAGCAATTCAAGAACCAGCCCTTTGACCCGGAAAACCGGTTCTCTGTTCCCTACACCTGGGGCACTGTAGGTATCATTTACAACAAAACCGTTGTGGATGAAGCCGATCTCACCGGTTGGGAAATTCTCTGGAACGAGAAGTATAAAAACGAGATTTTGATGTTTGATAATTCCCGGGATGCCTTCGCCATTGTGCAGGCTATGCTGGGCTATGATGTGAACACCACCGACCCCGAGATCCTGCAGATCTGCGCAGATAAGCTGTCCGAACAGCAGCCTATTGTGCAGCAGTATGTGATGGACCAGATTTACGACGCCATGATCGGCGGTGAAGCCAGCCTTGCCCCCTACTATGCAGGCGATGCGGTTTCCATGATAGAAGAAAACCCGGACCTGGGCTTCTACCTGCCGGCACATCAGGGCTTCAATCTGTTCATTGACTCTATGTGTATCCCCAAGGGCTGCAAAAATAAAGATGCTGCAGAAACCTTTATCAATTTCTTCTGCGAGCCGGAAATTTCTGCCGCCAATATGGAATGGGTTTGTTACGCAACACCCATCTCTGAGGCCCGGGCCCTTCTGGATGAGGAGACCCGGAACAACGAGATCACCTATCCCAGCGCAGAGACCCTGGAAAAGGGCGTCAGCTTCATCTTCCTTTCTCCGGAAACCTCCCGGATGGTGGAAGCCATGTTTATGAAAGTGCGCAACAGTTAAATAAAAAGTCCCGCAGTTCATAAAGAACTGCGGGATTATTTTATTTCTTTCGTTCTATGCCGAAGCGGGCAAGTTTTTCTTTTTGGGCATCGGCCTGCTCTTTTGTTACCTTGGAGGTTTCTTTGCTCCAGGTAAAGATCAGTTTGCCCCGTTTGGTCACCGCCCGGAAAGCCCGGACGCACCAGGCAATCGGCAAAAGGATGGGTTTTCCCTTGCACCAGGGAAACCGATCTTCCATCTCCGCCCGGGAGTGGAAGATTTTGCCCCAGAGAGCAGAGGTTCTGCTGCCGCCCTTGGAAAGGGTAACATTATTCAGCACTGCCCGGTCTGTCCGGCCGTGGGAGCCACTGGTAAAAATATACTCTCCCAATTCTTCTAAGAGGGGGGTACTCTCCCCTGCGCCAAACCAACATTCTGCCAAAGCCTCAATGTTCCTGGCGAATGCCAAAAGGCCGAACCCGGTCAGTTCTTCCTCCACCTTTGCCTGGTCAATGGGATTCTTGCGAAGATGGCGGTTGACCCACACATCCAGCACAAAGCGGACACCTACGCCACCCAAAACAAAGTGGTTTGCCAAATGGCAGAGGGTGTTGAGATAAATGCCCTCCTCCGTCATTTGGATACCCTCGGCGGTTGCCATCGTATACTGCCAGCCAGGGTTAATATCCGTACCCACGGGGGTGTCCTGATGGATCAGATTGGGGTGGAACTCCACCTCTACCCCACCGGGGAAGCGATAATTGCGGTGGTTGCCGTCGCTATGACCCGGGGTGCCACTGAGCTCCCGGGCAATCTTTTCGATGGCAGGATAGTCCTCCGTATGGACTAGAATATCCATATCGCACATTGTCCGCAGGGCCGGTTCCGGGTAATCATACTTGAGAACCGCACCTTTCAGAAACACATAGGGGATCTTCGCCTCTGCAAGGCGTTTTTCTAAGTTTGCGTGGACATTTTCCATCTGCGCATCCCGGTAGGCAGCCTGCAGATAAGCCTTTTCCAGGGTCTTGCGAGCCTCTTGGGGAACTTCTTCCCAGCATCCCGCTTTTTGCAGTCCATCGCAAAGCAAAGGCAGCAGCATATGGCTTTTGGCAAGTTTCAGAAGATCCTCCCAATCTACAGACAAGGAAAGTTCTTCAGTTGTGCCGGTTACTGCCCAACCCAAAGCGGCAAGCAGCAACTTTCTTTCCTTTTCCATAGAGTGTTCTCCTTTAATCTATCCTTAGAACTTCCGCCAAACCATCTTATTGACTACGCCGGTATAAGACTGGATCAGTTTTACCACCTTGGTAGACACATTCTCTTCCACATAATCGGGAACGGGAATGCCGTGGTCCTCCTGCAGATTCATTTCCACAGCGGTGTGGACAGCCTGCAGAAGGCTATGCTCATCAATACCCGCCAGCACAAAGCAGCCCTTGTCCAATGCTTCGGGGCGCTCGGTGGAGGTGCGGATGCAAACAGCCGGGAAGGGCTTGCCGATGGAGGTAAAGAAGGAGCTTTCCTCCGGCAAAGTGCCGCTGTCAGACACCACCGCAAAGGCATTCATTTGCACGGAGTTATAATCGTGGAAGCCCAAAGGCTCGTGTCGGATGACCCGCTTATCAAGCACGAATCCGGAGGCTTCCAGACGGTTCCGGCTTCTGGGATGGCAGGAGTACAGAATGGGCATATCATAGGTTTCTGCCAGCTTGTTGATGGCAGTAAACAAAGAAGTAAAGTTCTTCTCAGTGTCGATATTTTCCTCTCTGTGGGCGGACAGAAGAATGTACTTGCCCTTCTGCAGGCCCAGGCGGGCGTGGATGTCACTGGCCTCAATCTTGGAAAGATTATTGTGCAGCACTTCTGCCATAGGAGAACCGGTCACATAGGTCCGCTCCTTGGGCAGGCCGCAGTCTGCCAAATACCGACGGGCATGCTCGGAGTAGCACAGATTCACATCGGAAATGATGTCCACGATCCGGCGGTTGGTTTCTTCCGGCAGGCACTCGTCCTTGCAGCGGTTGCCTGCTTCCATATGGAAAATAGGAATATGCAGCCGCTTTGCGCCGATGACGGACAGGCAGGAGTTGGTATCACCCAGCACCAGTACTGCATCGGGATTCACTTCCACCATCAGCTGATAGGACTTGGCAATAATATTGCCCATGGTTTCGCCCAGGTCCTTGCCAACAGCGTCCATATACACATCCGGGTCAGCCAGTTCCAGGTCTTTGAAGAACACGCCATTCAGGTTATAGTCGTAGTTCTGACCGGTGTGGGCCAGCAAACAGTCAAAATACTGGCGGCACTTGTTGATGACCGCAGACAGACGGATGATTTCCGGGCGGGTGCCGACGATAATCAGCAGTTTCAGTTTTCCGTTATTCTTGAAGGATGCCATACTTAACCCTCCACTTTCTCAAAAAATGTATCCGGTTTATTGGGATCGAAAGCTTCGTTGGCCCACATCAGGGTCACCAAGTCTTCCGTTTCGCTGAGATTGATAATATTGTGGGTGTAGCCGGGAAGCATATGGACTGCTTCGATCTTCTCTCCGCTGACCTCGAAATTCAGCACTTCCTCCGTGCCGATCTTTCGCATTTGGATGAGAGCCTTGCCTGCTACCACAATGAAGAATTCCCACTTGGTATGGTGCCAATGCTCCCCCTTTGTGATGCCGGGCTTTGAGATATTCACAGAGAACTGGCCGCAGTTGGCGGTCTTCAGCAGTTCTGTAAAGCTGCCCCGGGGATCTACATTCATTTTCAGGGGAACGGTCGCCTTTTCTTTCGGAAGGTAGCTTAAATAGGTGGAATAAAGCTTCTTGGCGAAGCTGCCTGCAGGAATTTCCGGCATCAAAAGAGTGGCCGGCTGTGCTTTAAAGCGATCCAGCAATTCCACGATCTCGCCCAAGGTGACCTTGTGGGTCACGGGCGCATAGCAATAGGTTTCACCGTTCACGGGGGTCAGGCCATTGTAATCGCAGCGGTGGGGCTTGCCAGCCAATGCATCAAGCATTTCTTCCACCAAATCGTCAATGTACAGAAGTTCCAGTTCCACTTTGGGATCATTGACGGTAATGGGCAGATCATTGGCCTTATTATTGCAGAAGGTGGCCACCGCAGAATTATAGTTGGGGCGGCACCATTTGCCGAACAGGTTGGGGAATCGATACACCAGCACCTTTGCCCCGGTCTTTTGGGCATAGGCGAAGAACAGCTCCTCCCCCGCCTTTTTGCTTCTGCCGTACTCGCTGTCATAGCGGCCAATGCAGGTGGCCTGGATGGAAGAGGACAGCATTACCGGGCAGGTGTTGCCCTTTGCCTGCAAGGTATCCAGCAGTGTAGATGCAAAGCCGAAATTGCCCTGCATAAACTCCTCCTGGTTTTGAGGACGGTTCACACCAGCCAGGTTGAACACAAAGTCTGCCTTTGCGCAGTATTCCCCCAAGAGGGCGGGATCTGTGTCAATGTCGTATTCGTAGATTTCGCCGATTGCCAGTCCGGTGGTGCGGTTTTTACCGTCACGAATGGTTTTCAGAGTTTCAGTTAAATTTTTTCCCACGAAGCCCTTTGCTCCGGTAACGAGAATGTTCATAACAGTTCCTCCAAGAGAATCCTTATTTGCCATCCTTTGCCAACTCATCCCGAATGAACTGCAAGGAAAGGAGTTTTTCTTTTACCTCAGCCACATTCAGCAGATCTGTATTGTTGGAATTGAACTCGGTGAGGGTATTCCGCTCGGTATTGCCTTCCTTGAAGTACTTATCATAGTTCAGGCCACGCTTGTCGCAGGGGACTCTGTAGAATTCGCCCATATCAATAGCATTGGCACATTCTTCATTGGTCAGCAGGGTTTCATACATCTTTTCACCGTGGCGGATGCCGATAACCTTGATTTCGTGGCCGGGGTTAAACAGTTCGGTGACAGCCTTTGCCAGAGTTTCAATGGTGCAGGCAGGGGCCTTTTGCACCAAAATGTCGCCGGAAGTGCCGTTTTCAAAGGCAAACAGCACCAGATCCACGGCCTCGTCCAGGCTCATAATGAACCGGGTCATAGAAGGCTCGGTGATGGTGATAGGCTTGCCGGCGCGGATCTGATCGATCCACAGAGGAATGACCGAGCCACGACTGCACATTACGTTACCGTAACGGGTGCAGCAGATTTTGGTCTTTTCCGGCTTGACAGTACGGGACTTTGCCACGATCACCTTTTCCATCATCGCCTTGGAAGTACCCATGGCGTTAACGGGGTATGCGGCCTTGTCAGTGGACAAGCAGACGATGTTCTGCACACCGGCTTCAATGGCAGCGGTCAGCACATTTTCGGTGCCCAGCACATTGGTCTTTACCGCCTCGATGGGGAAGAATTCGCAGGAAGGCACCTGCTTCAAAGCGGCGGCGTGGAAGATGTAATCCACCCCGTGCATAGCATTCTTCACAGATGCGATATCTCGCACATCGCCGATATAGAACTTGATCTTTTCCGCCACTTCCGGCATCTTTGCCTGGAACTCGTGGCGCATATCGTCCTGCTTTTTCTCATCACGGGAGAAAATGCGGATTTCACCGATGTCGGTCTTCAAAAAGCGGTTCAGCACTGCGTTGCCGAAACTGCCGGTACCACCGGTGATCATCAGGGTCTTGTTTTCAAAAAGTGACATTATTTTATTCCTCCATTTTCGGAAGTATTTTATTTTCTAATTTCGTAAGGCATTCCTTAATCTTCAGCGTTTCATATTTAATCGTTTATCCCGTCGTTGCCTGCAGCAGTCCTCCCACACCGAGAACATGAAGGAGTACCACCATAAACATAGAAAGATTTCTCAAAAAATCGATTCCGCTGTTACGGCATTTCACCGAAACAGTTGCACCGCAACTTTCTTTCATAGGATTACCTCATTTGCTATTTTCTAAATAATACTCTGCAACCCGCAGATCCACAAGTTCGTCAATATCTACCGCGTGTTCCGGCTCCATCACAAAAGGAACAGAATTATTAGCAAACTTGCTGTTTTCATCCAATCTTTCTATGTTGTTAATGTAGATACAGCCATCAATCCGGTAATAAGCCGGCATATCCTGCCGCCGCATATCTGCAGTATAGTTTAAGAGAGGATGCAGTTTTCCGTCTTCACCAATGGTGCGCATCAGCACGGGAGGGTCGGAAACCGGCTTTACAGAAATCAAGTCCTCTTCCCCATTGGCGAAATAGGCTTCGATGGCCTTGTCCACATCTTCGCTTGTCCGCAAAGGCTGGGTAGGCTGCAAAAGCACATGGGTATCATAATGCTCACCCATTTCCTTTAAAGTTCTTATTGCGTGCAGCACCGCCACCAAAGTGGTAGAAGTATCCTGGGCGTACTCTGCAGGCCGCAGGAAAGGCACCCGGGCGCCAAACTTCCGGGAAATTTCTGCAATTTTTTCACTGTCGGTAGTAACCACCACAGAGTCAATATATTTGCTCTGCAGACCACATTCGATGGAATAGGCAATCAGCGGTTTACCGCACAGGTCAATGATATTTTTATCCTTGATTCCTTTACTGCCACCCCGGGCAGGAATGAGGGCAAGGATCTTTTTTCCCTGATACATAAAGTGCTCTCCTTAAATATCGTAGTCAATAAACCGCTTTTGAATCTTGATGTCCCAGAATTTTGGGTCAGACAAAATGGCATTAAACTGCTGGGTACTGTTGCCGTCACCGAAGGTGCTGGAAGTCCAGCGGTGCATGGGCGTGCGGTTGATTGCCTCCACAATGGCCTTGGCATCTTCTTCCACATGCTGCAGGTTCTTGATGTGGGCGGTGGAGTATCTGCCGCTTTGGCGAGTACCGATGTCGATACCGGGAACGCCATAGACACCGGATTCCCGAATACCTGCGCTGGAGTTGCCCACAATGAACTCTGCATTTTTCAGAAGGGTCAGGAACCGCTCAAACCGCAGGGAGGGGAACACCCGGAACCGGGGATTTCCTTCAAAGCGCTTATATTCGTTGAGAATGACCTCAGAGCCCAAATCGTTGTTGGGGTAAACCACAATGTAGTTCCGTCCGCTTTCCAGCACCCCGTCTACCACCGCTTTGATTTTCTTGCCGATGGTATCGTTCTCTGTAGTCACCGGATGGTACATCAAAATGCCATAGTTCTTAAAGGGAATCTCATACCAACCAAGGCTCTCTTCCAAAGAGGGCAGTTTGTCGCTGAGCATAATATCAATATCGGGGGAGCCGATAACATGAATCCGGCTTTCCTCCTCACCCAACTGGATCAGCCGCTTCTTGGCTTCCTCGGTGCAAACGAAGTGGATATGGGCAAACTTAGAAATGGCGTGGCGGATGGACTCATCGATGGTACCGGAAAGTTCGCCGCCCTCAATGTGACCCACAATGATATTGTTCAGCGCGCCAACCAGCGCACCTGCCATAGCATCCATCCGGTCGCCATGGACAATGATCATATCCGGCTTGATGTTCTCCACATAGCCGGCAAGGCAGGAGATGGTGTTACCCAGATTCACACTGCCGTTTTGGGACTGGCTCAGGCCGTAGGCCACATAGACATTCTTGTGCTTATCCTGCAAAACCTCGGTATAGGTACTGCCAAAGGTTTTTGCCAGGTGCATACCGCACACAAAGATATAGGGTTCTGTAGCAGGATTCTCTCCTAAAATCTTCATCAGGGACTTCATTTTGCCGTAGTCTGCCCGGGTACCGGTGACAAACAGCACTTTTTTGGGGGCCATATTACTTCCCTCCGTTTTCTATCATATCCCAACGAAGTTGGGTATCATTTTCAATATCGCAAACCGCCCGCTTGCCCAAAACACGTTCATACTGTTCTGCCAGGATTTCTCCAGTGCCGGGACGCTTTACCCAAAGGTTTTCCTTGGTGAAGCACTCCCCTGCTTTTACGGGCTTGATGGTCACAGCAGTGGCAAAGGCAAAGTCAATGGTAACCTGCTCCTCTGACAGCGCTTTCTTTTCGCCACCCAGCATTTGGGGGACTTCCCGGGCGGCAGTCAGCAGCTCCTTCAACGCCTGCTCGTCCATGGAGCAGACCACATCGGGGCCGGGACGGGACATTACATCCGTAAAATGCCGTTCCACCAGGGCTGCACCCAAGGCCATGGCTGCAATGCAAGCATTGTTATTGAGGGTATGGTCGGAAAGGCCTACCGGCACACCGGGGAAAGCCTTCATCATTTCCTGCATAGCTCCCAGCCGCACCATATAAGGCGCAGTGGGATAGAGGTTTGTGGTATGCATCAAGGCATAATCCACGCCGTACTTTTCCAGAATGTTTACGGTTTTTTCGATGCTGGGAATGTCATTCATACCGGTGGATACGATCATTGGCTTGCCGAAGGAGGCAATATGCTCAATGAGGGGGTAGTTGTTCATCTCTCCTGAGCCAATCTTATAGGCGCTGACGCCAAACCGTTCCAGCCGGTCTGCCGCCGCCCTGGAGAAAGGTGTGCTCAAAAACACCACGCCCTTTTCCTTGGTGTAGCGCATCAATTCCAGCTCTTCTTCCTCAGAAAGAGCGCACCGCTCCATTACATCATAGATGGATACATCTGAGTTGCCGGGAATGACGGATTTTGCCAAGTGGCTCATTTCATCTTCCACAATATGGGTTTGGTGCTTAATAAGTCTTGCACCCGCCCGGCAGGCCGCATCCACCATCTGCTTGGCAACTTCCAGACTGCCTTCATGGTTGATGCCGATTTCCGGAATTACCAGAGGGGTACAGCCATCTCCAATTTGGATATTTTCAATGTGAAACACTTTTTTCATATGGACGCTCCTAACGCTCACCGGGACAGTAAGCGGCTGATTTTCTGCTGTATTTCTTCAATTTCTTCATCCGTTGCGTAATTATTCTGCCGCCGCTGCAGGGTGTAATCATCCACAACCTGCTGGGGCGTTCTGTACTTTTTCAGGTATTGGGAATCCTCCGGCAGACGGTCTGCAACCAGTGCCACTGCCTTATGGGCAAATTCCTTCATTTTCATAGAGAAGGTCTTTTTCGGAAGTACCGGGGCGTTCTTGAGCAGATACCGGTCGTTTTTCAGCACTTCCTCAATGGCATCTGCTACCCGGATATAGGACATAGTGGGCTGCACATCGTAAAGCTCTGCAAATACTTCCGGGTCAATCACCGTTTCATTTCCGCCATCTACCGATGTAAGGAAGCCTTGGTAATCGGTGATAAACCGGGCATTCTTAAACAGTTCCACTTCCATGCTCCGAGGCATTTCCACAGGACGCAAAATGCCAAAGGGCACACCGAAGGTATACACCTCTGCACCGGCAGAGCTATACCAGGTATAAACTCGATCAGAGATGGCCACCCACTGCTTTACGGAGTACTGGCTAATCACGAAGAAACGGCCGGGATGCTTTTTGCAAAGCTCCTTGAGTACCGGATTATCTGCCTCTGCCGGGTGGGGACGGTACACCACCGTCTGATCCTTTCTTTCTGTCAGAAATGCGTCAAACCACTGCAAAACCCCGTTGAAAGAATCCCGGGAACATTTGATAAACTGGGATTTATCCTGAATGTCGCTTTGGGCAGCAATGCTATCCGGCAGATTCACATAGGCAAAAGAGGAAATAAACAGGTTCAGTTGGCAATCGCCGGGAAGATTGTATTCCTCTTCCAGTTCCTGCCGGGTCTTATAGTAGCCCTTCAGTTCCGGACGGCAGAAGTCCAATGTGATCTGGCCGGTAAGCCGTAAATAGTCGGGGGAGATTTTGCTTCTGTTCAGCAGGCGATCATAGCTTTTTCTGCCCCAGCAGATGTTCATGCTTTGGGCGGCTACGCCCTGCAGAACAAACCGGGAATTCTCCGCCTCATCATCCTGCAAAGTACCTACCTGCTCGCACTGCATATTCACCACTTTCGGCACATTTCCCACAATGCTCTGCACAAACTGGTAGATACCATCGTGGTACATAGCGTGGGTAACTACTACCTTGGCATCATATTTGGGCTTGGTCTTTTTCGCCAGTTCGTTCCAGGTATTTTGCACTGCCACGGTGTAGCCCCGCCGCTCTAATTCATACTTGAGCAAGCAAATATTTTCCAGTTCCCGAACCCGGGTTTCATATAAGAAAAGAATGTCGACTTTTTTCATAAGGAGTATCCTCTTATTTTCTCAGCAGTTTTTTGATAAGTGCCTTTCTGTTCTCCTTGGAAAGAAGTAAATAGGCGTTGATCACCATACCCACTGCGCCGCAAACAAGGACAACAGCAATAAAGGAAAACCAGTTAGTGGGAGTATAAACAAAATAGTTAAACGCAAGGTACAGTCCGGTCAGCAGCAGGAAAATAGCGAAGGATCGCAAGGACTGTAAGCTGAAGGTGTACCACTTTTGACGGATACATTTTGCTGCATAGGGGAATGTGAAACAAAAATTGCGCACGATATCAATGAAAGAACCGATGCACACCACTGCATAAACGCCCAGGTCTGTAAATTGAATCAGCAGCAGCGTAATACCCATATTGGCTACAGCAGAAATAAATACGGCAATGGCTTGTCCTTTCAGCCGGTTGGTTACAGTGAAAATTTCATGAATAGACGCAGTGCTGGCACTGAATGTCAGGCTAAACACATTCAAAATCATCAGGATCCAGAGCATTTGTGAATCCTGCGTGGGCTGCCAAAGCTGGAAAAATGCCTGACCAAAGGCAGCCAATCCTGCCAAGGGTACAACCATAATCACACTGAGCATTTGAATGGACTTGCGCAGTTCCTTTTCCATTTGGTTGAAGTCTCCGGCAGCATAGTGCCGGGTAAGATTGGGAGTAAAAGCAGAAGAAACAGAGCCCATAATGGAGCGAACAATGGTGGGCAGCGTGGCGGAAAGGGCAATAGCACCCATGGCCTCCGGACTGACAAAAAGGTTTGCAAGCAGCAGATTTAAGCCGGAGCTGAGCAAGCCGCTAAGGCTGCTCAGTAAGCTCCAGGAACCGGATTTAACCAGTTCCAGCACCTTTTTCATTTCAGTGTCCTTCCAGTTGTACCGCATTTGAGGCAGGAATTTGCGCTTATAATGATACTGCCAGAAAATAATATACAAATTGACAACCAGAGACGTTGCTCCCACAAAGGCGATTTTTGCAGGGAACAGTTTAAAGAGGGCAACTGTCAGCGCAAGCCGAATCAAAGCGCCTTCTGTTCTGTGGCGGGCAGTCAAATACAGTTTATTCTCCACAAACACCGCCACATTGAAAAGGGAGGTCAAAAGGGAGATAAAGAAGCTGCCGAATACCAGGGCAAAGAGGATTTTTACATCCGCCACCAGTTCTGCCGGCACAGCAAGGAAGTGTTCCAGGAACAAAATAAAGACGGTACAGGGAATAATGACCGCTGCGGTGATCACACCGTTTGCCGTAATCACGGAAGAATAGTACTTATTGGCTTTCTCGTAGTCCTTATTGAAAAGGGCCACGGAAACAAAGCGACTGGCAAGGGAGTTCAGCGCCACTGTCAGTAGGGAAATATAATTGGTGAAGTTATTTGCCAAAGACACAAATCCATTCGCCTCTACGCCCAAAGTCTCCACGATATAGGGAGAGAGGAAGAAGCTTATGGAATAGGTCATAAAGAACGCCAGCAAATTGCTGATAAAGTTCAATGTGGAACTATTCTTATCAAACTTGATTTTTCTCAAAATGTACACCTCAATATTTCCGTTATTCGGCCAGGAACTGCTCTGTTACGAAAGCCGGTGTATAGGGAGCAAAGCGGGACTCTATCTGGGTAAAGTCGGCCTTTTCGTGGGGCCGGTTCAGGAATATCCGCAGTTTTTCTGCCGCGGTTTCCGGGCACTCCCCTTCCCATAGATTCAGGCTATCTCCATTTTCCAGCAAGGCCTTTGCAGGGCAGGCTTCCTCTTTATAGGTATTGATCACCGGTTTTCCGGTGCTGATGTATTCCAGCACCTTGCTGGGAAGCTGATTCACCACGCAGTTTCCGATATTCAAAAGGAAATCTGCCTTTAGCTGGAAATTTTTCGCGCTTTGGGGGCTGTGAGGAGGATAGAAAATGCAGTTTTCTTCCTGCTTTACTTCCCCATCTGCCACCCAGCCATAGCCCACAAAGTGGAAACGGACCGGCAGATCTTTCACTTCCCGGCAAAGAGCAAGGGCAAAGGCGCTGTTTCGCACCTGCTCATTTTTTGAGCCGGTACAAACCACGTGCGTAAACCCAGGCTCCAAAGAAATGTCATCGGCACATTCTGTGTATGTGGGTTTTTCAATTTTGGGAAACTCGGTTTTGGTAATCTTCTTCAAGATGCAGGGGCATTCCCATTTTTCGATGCCCTGATAAATCAGATCTGTTGCCAGCACCCGGTCACAGTTTTTCATCATCCGGTGTTGCAAGCGGCGCAGATAGCTGCCGGACTCATGGGTGCGGTAATACTCGTGATCCTCGAAAGGATCTAACATATACAAATACCACTTGGCAGAGAGTCTGCCCTTTTCCTTTAAGTACAGCAACGGCAATCCCCGCTCCATGGAGCAGTTAATGGACACCGCCACATCAATTTTTTCCTGCCGGATCAGGTTTTCCAGCCAGGATCGGGCGCAAATGCCCTTTTTGGGGCCCAGTTTATGGGGGCCAGCCACTTTCGTCCAAAGCAGAACATGTAGTAGTTTCGCTGCTGTCACAAAATGCCCCTGCTTCAGATAGTTCTTGAAATTCTCTTTTGTGTCACCGGGCATTCCACGAACGATCTCTATGCCCTCCCATTCTTCCCGGGCGGGCAGGCTGCCATCGTAAGTTGCGGGCGCAACAAGTACCCGGTGGCCTTTTTCTGCAAGGCCCCGGCAAACCGTGCGCACCACCAAAGAGTTGGCGCCAAAGTTCGGATGGAATTCGTCGGTTAAAAAGAGAAAATTCATTATTTTACACACTCATTATAAAAATCGTTCAGTTCTTTGCCACTGGCATCCCAGGTGAACCGGCAAGCCGTTTCATAACCGGCCTGCCCCATACGCTCTGCCTCCCGGGGATTCTCCAGCGCATAGGATATTTTTTGGGAAAGATGGGCGGCATCCTTGGGACGGGCTAACAAGCCATTTTCTCCATCTTTTATAATCTCGTCAATACCCATCCCGGCAACGCCAACAGTGGGCAGATGACATCCCATGGCTTCCAGGTACACACAACCAAGAGCCTCATAGAAAGAGGGCAGCACAAACAAATCGCTCATCTGCATCAATTCTGCCACTCGGTCATAAGGCACTTTGCCGTGGAATGTAGTGACGGTATCGATTCCCAGTTCTTTCGCCCGTTCCTGCAGGGATTGGCGCAGAGGGCCGTCACCCACAATGTCCAAACGGGTTTGGGGATACTGCTTATAAAGGTCAGAAAAGGCCTCCAAAAGGTAGGCAAAGCCCTTGATTTCAATCAGGTTGCCAACACCAATGATCCGGAAGCAATCGGTGGCAGGATTCTTCTGCCGGAACAGCTCCACATCCACGCCGTTATACACGGTCTTTACGGGTACATTCCGGATACGGGAACGAAGAATATCCGAAACTTTATTGCTCACACCCACCAGACCTGCCGTGTTACGCAGAGCCTTGCACCGCCGGGCGGCATAGAATTTCTGCCGCATAGGATGACTTTTTACATATTCCTCCCACACATTTAGCCCGTGGTAATGGGCTACAACGGGAACATTTTGCTTTTTGCACACTTTCACAGCAAGCAGAAGGAATGGATCGCCCACAATATGCACTGCCACCAAATCATAGTGGTTTTCTTTCAGCAAAGCAGACAGTTCCTTGCCTGCATCCCGAGCTGCACAAGTGGGAAAAAGTTCATAGCGAATGGTGCAATAGGGCAAACTATACACCCGGTTGCCACCATACTCCGTTTGCTGCAGCTTCCCGGCTTTTGGGCTTCTTTCAGGAATCAGCACATCCACCTGATTACCCAGCTTCTCCAAAGCTTTTACCTGCTGGGAGATGAACACACCGTATTGGGGGGCATCTGCCCGGGGGTAACATTCCGAAATGCAAAGAATTCGCATTATTTTCTCCGTTTCTTAATGCAGACAGGTGCCTTACTGCACGGTCCGTCTGCCTCAAAGATTTTTTTGCCTTTTTGCAGGTTTTCGCACAATTTATAAAGACGTTTTGCCGCTTCGGCAGCACTCCAGGTCCCAGTAACGGTCTCATAGGCTGCCGCACCCAGTTTCCGGGCGGTTTCCGGTTCGTCCAGCAATTTCTTCACACTGGCATAGAGTTGCTCTGTGCCGTCATAGGAATAACCGTTTTCTCCATCCTTCATGAGGAAAGGAACGGAGCCGATGCGGCCGTCTGCAACAACAGCACAACCGCTGTTCATGGACTCATTAAGTACTGCGCCCCAGCCTTCTTTTTGGTCAGAGGTGAACAGATAGATTTCGCTTTCTTCCATGTACTTGCGCACCTGCTCCGGGGTCATTGTGCCTAAAAGATGCACTTGTTCTGAAAGCTCGCAGGCAGCAATTTGCTTTTGCAGGCAGTCTTCCATAGGCCCGGTGCCGATGAGGTTCAATTGGAAATCATATCCCTCTTCCTTCAGGCGACGGGCAACCTCCACCGCTATTTCCGGATGTTTCCAGTCCAGTAAGCGACCTGCCCAAAGAATGGAATGTTTTTTCTTTTCTTCCAGCACTTTGGGGAAATTATCATAGCGCTTGGTTTCCGGGAAGTAGCCCCAGCGGAAGCAGCGGCCCAGATAAGAGCCAAGTATTGCCAGATCTCCGGCAGTATACGCGCTGGCGCAGAGCATATAAAGGGGTTTTCTTATATAGCGGAAGTAGGTTTTCATGCGCAGGATTGCTCCTCTGGGAGAAAAAACACGCCAGCGCCCTCCCTTATAGATCCGCTCGCTATAGCGCAATGTCAAGGGATAGGGGTGGTTTGCCATCCGATGCTTTACATATTCCTCCGGGGCAGACCCAATAAGCATCACATCACTCTGGGCTGCTAACGCCAGTGCCTGCTTATGAGTTTCTTCTGACAGCCAAGCTTTCAATTCATAGGCATATTCTTTTTCTAATGCCCAGCCGCCGGTTTTCCGATCTTCCTCCATATCCATAGTGGAAACAAAGGTGAATTCCACACCGGGCAGCTTTCTCATTTCCTCACAGAAAGGAATCTGGTGGTGGGTCAAATAATTGGAGAAAAAAGCAATTTTCATTCTTTCTTTTCCTCCGGCAACATTAAAATCAGCAAAAGGCCCGCCATACCGGCATACACCGTACCTGCAGAGAGAAGTGTGCCCTCGGCAATACCATGTAGCATAACCATGACCCAGCCCACATAGCCCATATAGGAAGTGGGGCTTTCTATTTGCTTTTTATATTCCATTGTCTGCTTATAAAAGTTGTACAGATAATAAACTGCAGCAGGAACACCGAACATAGCCATCAGGCTTAGGAAACTATTATGGAGATTACTGCCACCATACTTTAGGAAGTCACCCAGCAGCGCCTGGCTCATTCCCCAATCCTTGAAATAGCTGTTAAAAATCAGGATTCGGCCCGTGTCTGCCGCTTCGCCCATAAATTGCACTTCTGCAAGCAAAGAGGGGAATCCCAACATAATCACAAGGATTGTTGCAGGAAGAAGTAACACCCCCACCAGCGTCTTGGTTCCGATGCGAAACCACCTTTGCACCAACGCCAAAACCAAATAAACAGTACAGAGCGCAATGCAGCTACGGCTTTGGGTTTGTAGGGTCAGATAATACATTTGGATTGCCAGGGCTCCATAAAAAGCTCTGCCCGTCCACTTTCCTGCCGCGAAGAAAGCAGCCGCCAGCACAAAGAATGTCAGCATCAAATAGATGGCGGTTTCATTGGGGTTTTGAAAGCCCAATGTCAGTTCATCCACCTCTTCCAGGCCGTAATGACCATAGGCAATATGGCTGTTGTCCGCAAAGACCAGCGCAGTAAACAAGACCGCATAGCACGCGCTTGCAATGTATGTTGCCTTTTTCAATTGCTTTACCCGGCCTGCATGCTTATAGAGCACACAGCAGCCCGGCAGCATCAAAAAGCACATATACTGCACCAGCTTATCCACCACAGCGCTCTTGCAGGTCAGCACATAGCAAATACCCGTGATAGCCACAAGGCCTACAAACAGTGCCTCCACCTTTTCCACCTTTTTGCTGGTTACTTTTTCAGCAAACAGATAAATGGCAAGCAAGAAGATGTAAGACACCATCAAACGGGTAGGCCAGCGGACAAGTGCATCCATTCCCTGAGAATTTCCCCACAGAATGAAGAAATTGCAGATCAGCACCATATAAACACCGATGTCTACAAAGTAGTCAATGGTCTTTTTTGTTTTTATTCTCTCGTTTATTTTCCATTGAAACCGATTGGTACTATTGCTCATCGAGAATTCTCCTGTAAAGTGCAAGGTACTCTTCCACCATGCGTTTTTTCTCAAAGTGTTCTTTTACCCGTTTCACACAGGCATCCCGGTAGGCCTCTTTGCCCTTTTCCCGGATTTCCAGCACAGATGCCAGCAGGCCGTCTACTGTATGCTCTGCCACCAGGCCCGTATTTTTGTCCACGATTTCCGGGCAGGCGGTGGAATTAAATACAATTGCCGGGGTGCCGCAAGCCATGGCTTCGGCAGTTGTCAGGCCAAAGGTCTCCTCTATGGATGCGTTAATAAAAACATCTGCGCTGCTATAAAGTTCGGCAAGCTGCTCCTGGCTTTCTGTTCGGTTAAAACAGATCACATTGGGCCTCTTTACTTGCTCCAAGCCCTGACCGCCCAGCACCATAACTGTATTGGAAGGCAGTTTTTCGCTCAGCTCCAGCAGCATAGAAAGGCCTTTGCCCTCATTCCAGTAGGAAGCCACGCTCAAGATCACAAAGGCATCTTCCGGAATGCCAAAGGCAGCCCGGGCACTTTCCTGTTTGGGAGAAAACAGCTGCGTGTCAATGCCGTTGTAAATCGTAATGGGAGGATGCTTCATCTGGCCCATATAGGACGCCATGGCGCAATCTCTCAGCCAATGGGACACGCAGACGGGATATGCTTTGTCGTTGCCGCCCATCAAGGTCTTTTTGCTTTCATAAGCCTTTTGGGAAGAGCAGGTTACATCATCCGTTCCCGGAGGAATGGGGCAATTTTCGCAACCTGACTGATAGCCGGTGCAGCCCTGCTCCGTAAAATGGAAGCAACCGCCGGTGATGGCAAAACAATCGTGGAGAGTATACACAACCGGGATTCCCGATTCTTTGAGAAAACGGAAAAGGCGGTGATAGTTCAAGCTGTTTTGCTGCACATTGTGCAGATGCACCAAATCCGGCTTTTCCTTTTTCATATAGCGGATCAGCCGCTTTGTACCGGGATCAGAGTGTTTTTGCTTTCTGCCGAAGTATCGGTTCAGTCCCCGGCGCAGATAATTTTGCCACTTGGTTTCTATAGGAAAGGCCTCTTTTAAGGTAGGGGTATAAGCGCTGTAAGCAAACCGCGCCTCAAACCCTTCCAAAATGGATGCCTCGTATAAAGCTTGGGAGAGTTTTCCCGTACTTCCCCTACCGCAAGTGATATTGATTTGCAGGATTTTCATAGAGGCATTCTCCTTTCCTTGGATTTATCGCTCGATCATAGTAAGAATTTTCTTTGCCTGGGTTGCCGCATTCTTCTTTTCCAGCATAAAGGCTCTGGCTTTTTCTGCAGTTTGCAGCAGTTCGCCATAGGATTTTTCCATAATAGCCTGCAGTTCCGCTTTCATGCCGACCGCATTTTCTGCAGTCAAGTAGTGAAGATAATCATCATATTCATCGGGAATGCCCTCTAATTTATACATCACCACAGGCTTGCCGGAAAGCATATATTCCGCCGTTTTGGAAGGGAAAGAATACTTGGTGTAGGTTCCCGTGGGGCGGCGGGGATTGATGAGAAAATCGCACTTATCCCGTAAATCTGCCAGTTCGGTTTGGCTCAGATAGCCAAAATGACGGATATTGGGGTAAGTTTTAGCGGTTTCCCGGATATAGTCATCACTGTTGCCTGCGCCGCAAATCCAAAGTTGGGCCTGGGGCAGTTCCTTAATAGCATCCACAACATCGCAAATGCCGTATACTTTTTCCGTCGTGCCGGAATAGAGGAAAATGTTTTCGCTCTTAGCTTTCTGCTTGCTCATAGGCTGTTTGGGATCACAGATACACTCTGTGATCACATAGGGCCGATCCCCTACTTCCAAAACCTCTGTAAGCGGCTGGCTTAGCAGCACAAAGGAATCAATGGTTTTCGCTTTCTCTACTGCCCGGTCACCTCTGCGCTTAGCCTCCGCTGTCATATACTGCTCCATATCATTTCTGCCCGGAACGCAGTCGGTTTGAATAAGGGCAGTATGTACGTGGGGGTACTTCTTCTTCACATGAACAAGCACATCCAAAAAAGGCTCATACAAGCAGTAGGCCAAAATGCAGCATTTTTCCTCTGCCGGTTGGCTTTTTATCCATTTTCCCACTTTTTTCAGGAGTTTCCGTCTTTGAATCTTCCATTTTATTACGGGAACATTCAAATAGCCAATCTGCTCATTCTCCTCCCACTTATGACCGTGGATATAGGGTTTTTTATAATTCATGGGAAAACTTCCCACAGGCGGCACATTGAAAACCGTAACGGTGGTGCCTTCGTCCCCTTTCAGCCCCTGAATCAGCCGATCCTGAAACAGATGGGGTGCCATCTGCACGCCACATTTGGATGCGCTGTAAGCCTCTTCTAAAGACCGGGGAGAAAACATCGTCCCTAAAAACAATAATTTCAAGTTGCCACCTCCTTTATTTTTCCAAATACTTGTACATTTTGTCCTGCCGGATAGGCTGGGCAAGACTCATAGGCCCTTCTTTTTCTATGGCCTGCAGCGGTTTTCCTTGGGTAAAGCAACCGCAAAGGTCTACAAACCGTTTTGCCGCCACTTTGGCATTCCACTGGGTATCCATGGCGGTCAGGGCGTTTTCGCCCATCTGTCGGCAGGTTTCCGGAGAAAGAAGCAACTGCTTTGTAAAAGCAAACAATTGCTGCACATTTCCGGATTCGTAAATATAGCCGCTTTTCCCGTGCTCCACCATAAAGGGAACGCTGCCACAGGCGTGGCTGGCAACCAGTGCGCAACTACTGCTCATAGCCTCATTGGTAACTGCGCCCCAACCCTCGTTATAGTCACTGGTGAACAAATAGATTTGACTTTCTTCCATATACCTACGAACCTGCTCCGGAGGCATAGACCCTAAAAGGGTCACCTGCTCTGCAAGACCATACTTGCAGATTTGTTCCCGAAGGATTTCTTCCATAGGGCCAGAGCCGATGATATTCAGATGGAATTGCACGCCCTCTTCTTTCAGCCGGCGGGCAACTTCCACCGCATCCTCCGGGTGCTTCCAATCAAGAAGCCGTCCTGCCCAAAGGATACTTCCAGGCTTTTTCTCCGTTTCCCCGTGGGTATGCTCCGGGAAATAGCCCCATTTGAACATCTTTTCCGGCTTTGCGCCGCAGCGGGCATAATCGTGAGCCGCATAGGCACTACTGAGGATATAATATAGATTTTTTTTGCGGTAAGGCAGGGTCTTCAATAAATATTTCCCTTGCCGCAAAGGATCGAAATAGCCTTTTTTGAAGATCCGCTCAGAATAGCGGAAAGTCAGTTTGTTTTCTTTCAGTCGCTGATGAATATAGCCGTCCGGTGCAGAGCCGATAATAACCACATCTGCTTCCAGAGCCGCCTTTTGCGCCAATGTCTGCTGCTCCGCCCCTTTCCAGGCAGGAATCACGAAATCCACTTGCTGCCCCAACTGGGCATAGCCCATATTTCTGCGCTCGTCTGGCAGATGCTCCGTTTCCACGAAGACAAACTCTCCGCCGGTCAGTTCCACCATTTCCAGGCAAAAAGGAAGTTGGTGGTGGGTCAGATAGTTGGATAAAAAGCAGACTTTCATTTTACTTCTCCGTCAAGGTTTCATAGAGGGCCATAAATGCCCGGTAACAAGTGTTTTTATCATAGGCTTCCGCCTTTGCACAGCAGGCTTCGGGGGTAAAGGGCTTTTCTTCGCAGACCCGGATAATGCCGTCCAGCAGCGCCTTTGTATCGTCCTTAGGCACTACGATACCGCAGGTATCGTCCACACATTCTGCCGCACCACCCGCATTGAACACCACAGCGGGCGTACCGCAGGCAAAAGCTTCCACAGTGGTTAAGCCCTGGGTTTCCTGCAGAGTGGGGTTGATAAACACATCTGCCGCTGTGTAGAAAGTACACAGTTCTGCGATGCTGTCTGTATGTTCCACCCGGAGGATTGACGGGTCAATCCATTTATTTTTATCATTGCCACCCACCAGCAGCAAACGGTATTGTTCGTTATCCAGTGTTTGCGCCAGTCGATTCATATGGGCCAAGCCCTTCATATCATGCCACACGCTGGACACACCCAGCACCAGTTTTTTCTCTCCAATACCAAAGGTTTCCTTTACCGTGTTTTCTCTGGGATAAAACTGGGCAAGATCAATGCCGTTGGGCAATATATGGCAGGGATAGTCTTTCATATAGGACTGGGAAACCATTTCAGCCATCCATTTGGAGGGAACGATCAACTGCAAATTGGGAATTCCCGTAAACAGGCGGCGCTTTCTTTCATAATTTTGCTTAGAGCGATCCAAAAAGCTCTTGGGATACTCTTTTTTGAATTGGCAATTTTGGCAGCCGGTCTGCCATTTGGCACAGCCGTTGTAATCGAAATGGGCGCAGTGGCCGGTAAAGGACCAGCAATCGTAGAAAGACCACAAAACAGGTTTTCCGCAGCGGCGCAGATACTTGAAAAGCAACTCCACATTCAGGTAATAACCGTGAAGATTGTGTAAGTGAATAACATCCGGATTAAACTCCTCTACCCACTGAATAAACTGCCGGGTAGCTTTCTTGCTGCCAAAGCCGGAAGCATCCCACAGTCTTGCCTTCAGCCCGTGGAGTTTCATATCCCCTGCGCTACCAATAGGCTGGGCATATTTTTGAAACTTTTCCGGAACGGTGCCTCTGCCGTATGCTATTTTTGTTTCGTGTCCCCGCTGTTCCAGCATCACCGCCAGGTCGGTACAGATCCGGCCCGTACTGCGGACGCCGCACAAGGAGTTTATCATTAAAACTTTCATAGGCAATCCCTTTTTTCCTATTTCTGGTTGCAGTTCAAAGCAGAACCCGCATCCGGTACCTATCGTCCATACGCGCCTTTGCTTCAATGGAAGCCCCAGTGTCAGGAACGCGCTTTCTTCTGATACGCTTCTACTAATTCTGCTGCGGTATCGATGATTTTTCCCGTGGCCGCAGACCGGCCGAAGTTTTCCACCACATAGTTTCTTGCATCGTGGCCCATTTTTTCACAAGTTTTTTGATCGTGATAAAGCGTGCGGATGGCCTGGGCTAATGCCTCAGGAGAATCCGGTTCTACGGCAATACCGCAGTTCCCTTCCCGTACAAAACGGCACAACTCACTATCTGTATCAAAGCAAGCAATCATCGTCTGGCCCGCAGCCATAATGCTCCATGTCTTGCTGGGAAAACCATTTCTGGAGGTGCCGGTTTTACCAATTACCAAGCCAACCTGCCCCAGGTTATACACATAACCCGCTCTTTCCAATGGTTGTAAGGGGAACAGCTTCAGGTTCGGCAAGGATTTCTCTTCCACATACTTGCGCACCTTTTCTTCTCGGGAGCCGCCGCCAAGGATCACGAACTCCACCGGCAACTCGTTACACAAAATCGCAGCCGCATCTACCATAATCTCCACATTCTGCGGAACACCCAGGTTGCCGCAGTAAGTTACTGTGAATTTATCTTTCTCGATCCCCAGTTCTTCAAACAAGGGGTTCTGTTCTGCGGGTATGGGCATGATTTGCTGCGTATCGATCCAGTTATATACCACCGATACTTTTTCCGGCCGTACGCCTCTGTTGAGGTGCATATTCCGGAACTGTTCCGAAATGGTGATGATATGGGTGCTCCTTTTTTCGGAAATTTTCTCGATGGCGCTTGCCACCTTGTAGAGCAGTTTTCTTTTAAAGCCGCCTGCACCAAAGATGCCGGTACTGATCAGCGACTCGGATACAATGTCCTGCTCCCAATACAGAGCGGGCACTTTCTTCTTTTTGGCTACCCTTGCGCCGAGAGGTCCCAGCAGCGGCGGCATAGAATGGGTCATGACTAAATCTGCGTTTTCTATGGACATCGCTGTCTTATACATCTTCCAAGAGGTATCAATATACCGCAGGATGCGCTTAATCACGCCAGTCCCCACAAATTTAGAGCGGATTCTGTGGACCTTAACAAAATCCTTACTCTCGTCCACCTGGTCCACAAACTTTTCGCCGATGGGAACAACCACTTCCACTTCCCACCCGGCATCTATAAAATCCTTGACCAAATCAAGAGCAAGATGGGTTCCACCGGAGAGTTCAGGGGTAAAAGACGGCCGCATCATTATTAGTTTCATGTTGTTTACTCCTCGTTCGTCATAGCACGCCAAGCAACGATTGCTCTGTCGCAACGTCTTACAGGCTTTCCATTTGCCGCAAGTTCCCAATAATCACATTCCAAAGTCTCTTGTCATTTCCCTCGCCAACGAAACTGTTGTGGGGCGTTATAATCACATTTTCCATATGCCACAAGGCGTGGTCCTCTGCTAAGGGTTCCTCTTCAAACACATCCAGCACTGCTCCGTAGAGTCTGCCGTTGAGGGCCTCCACCAAAGCTTTCGTATCTACAATGCCGCCTCTTGCAATATTGACAAGCACCGCTCCCGGCTTCATTTTTTCAAACTTTTCCTGATTGAACAGATGGTGGGTTTCCTTACAAAGGGGCAACGTCAATACCACAATGTCGCTGTTTTCAATTGCCTCGTCCATTTTCTCCAACGGAAGTACCGCCGTGTACTCCGCTGCGCTGTAGGGCGCAAGATCTACGCCAACAATCTCGCAACCAAATGCGCCAAACCGCTTTGCACATTCTGTTCCCACACTACCGCAGCCAATAATACAGACTTTCTTTCCAAACAGTTCCAGCAGCTGTCTGTGCTTTTCCCATTTCTTTTCTTTTTTGTTTTCGTAAAAGAAATGGCTCTGTTTATAAAGCTGCAACACGCCGGCAATGGCAAATTCAGCCATGGGTATGCTGTAAACGCCTCTTGCGTTATGAATCACAATTCCCTGTTCTTTCACATAGTTCATGGGTACACGATCAAATCCTGCGCTGGTGAGTTGGATATAGCGCAAAGAAGTAAACTGCTCAATAGGTTGATGCAGGAAAAGGCCATTGCCGATTATACCCTCCACCCATGTGGCAGCGCAGGGCAACGGGGATTTTTCTTGCTGCATAAACACCACTTCATGCCCCAACTGCCGTAGCATATTCTTTTTCTCTTCTGTTAGCGCAACTGCACCCGTCACCAGTAAATTCATCAAATGCCCTCGCTCACTATGTTATAAACGGTTTGCTTCAATTCTTCTTTGTTTTTAGTGAAAAAATCAATATGTTCCTGGCACAATGCTTCCAGTTCCCTGATCTCTTTCACACCGGTGGTGAAAATCGTCTTAATGGAATCCAAATCAGACAACTTATCTACATTGCAAAAACTGCGGGATAAAATGGCGCAGCTTGAACCCAGGCGATAATGCTCCTTCAAAACGACCCGTCCGGGAATCATGCCACCCCTAAGGGATGCGATACCTCCAAAGCCGTAAGGGATACCCTTCGCCCGGAATTTATTGCACAATCGCTCAACCGTGCCATCAGCCAGCAATTCAAACATAAATTTCATGCCGTAGCCAAGGCTCAGATCGTTTAAACCGATATGGATAGAATCAATACCTTCCAGCGCAAGTATTTCGTCCGCAAGCTCTACTGCCTCCGGTGTTTCCAGCAAGAGCATGGTCTTCACTCTGCCATCCACAGCGGAAAGGAAATCCTTTACCTCTTTCACCGTTTTGAAAAACGGCAGCATTAAAATATCCGCGCCGGCATCAATCGCACTATCAATTTCCTCCAGAGAGGATGTATAGGCATCGGTTGCTTCATGCATGGGATTGATCCGCACCAACAGTTCTGCTGCTGTGATCGCCTGTGCCACAGCCTTTACATCGTCAATCGTGTGCTTAGACTGAACAGTATCCTTACCGCCCTGTCGATCAGTTTTTCCGATATATTCAAGATCCACGAAAATTCTGTCTACCCCTGCCTTTTCGGCAATCTGCGCAACTTCAGGGCGATTAGTTATGTACATTAGTTTCAACGCCATTGTCTACCTTCTCTTTCTCCCCTGCCGTTTCTGTGTTAACCACAGTTGCGCCAGTATTTTCGTTATCTGCATTAGAAACGACCTTCCAAAAAGTCAGCCACAGTATTTTTATATCCAGCCAAAAAGATATATGGTCTACATACCAAACATTGAGCTTTATGCGCTGATTCCATTCCACACCTTTACGACCGTTTACTTGTGCCCAACCTGTGATTCCGGGAAGCACGTCAAACATACGCTTTTGTTCATCCGTATACTGGTCAAAAGGCCAAGGATGATACGTTAAAGGAGGCCGAAAGCCAATCCAACTCATATCTCCCTTGAGAATATTTACACACTGGGGCAGTTCATCCAAAGAAGTATTTCTGAGGAAGCGGCCAACTTTTGTTACGCGGGGGTCTTTATTGTCCGAATAAACACCGCCTGCCTCGGCATTCACCACCATTGTCCGGAATTTATACATATTGTATTCTTTGCCGTTCTTTCCCAGTCTGCGTTGCTTAAATACAACGGGGCCCTTGGAGTCAAGCTTGATTGCAAGGGCAATGATCAGCAGGACAGGAGAAGTCAATATAAGAACAATAAGGGCAAGAATAAAATCTATGACACGCTTAAAAAATCTTCTATACATATTTACTCCTTTCGGCATTTCACCGGGAATATTTCAAGGCAAAATTTTCATTTTGCAGCATTTTCTGCCTGTTATTGCCTTTTGTCCGTTTTTTCTGTCCATTTTGAACAGTTAAAAGGCTTGTTTTTAGGCATTTTATGGCAAAATGTAATAAATAGCCACAATATCTCCTATAGATTATACCTCATAATGCCCTATAAAGTCAAGTGCATCAAGCTTTACAAATGAACAAAGTCTGGGAGGAAAACGCCCATTTTTCCTCCTTGTTTTTTTATGAAATTTCCGCTTAAAAAACAGCCATCCCGGCCGGGATGGCTGTTTCTTGTTTAGAAGCACTTTTTGTGCCGCTCTCTGCGGCAGCTTTCTTTCCGAGCGCAGTGGTAGCAAACCTCCGTATCCGGATTCAGCTCCCCGGCAAAGAATTTCTGAATATTCTCCACGGTTGTATGGGCGATGTTGTCCAGTGCCTCTCTCGTCAGGTAGGCCTGGTGGGATGTGACGATCACATTGGGCATGGCAATCAGTCGGACAAGGGTATCATCCTGCATCACATGGCCGGAGAAATCTTCATAGAAAATATCCCCTTCTTCTTCGTATACATCCAGTCCTGCACCGTAAACCTTCCCCTGCTTCATACCTTCGATGAGCGCCTCTGTGTCGATCAGGCCGCCACGGGAGGTATTGATGAGAATGACCCCAGGCTTCATCTGAGCGATGCTTTCCTGTCCGATCAGATGGTGGGTTTCCTCTGTCAGCGGGCAATGCAGAGAAATCACATCTGCCTTGGCAAACAGCTCCGGCAAATCCACATAGGTAAGTCCCAAATTCGGATTGGGGAACTTGTCATAGGCAAGCACATTCATCCCAAACCCTTTGCATATATCGGAGAAAATCTTGCCGATCTTGCCCGTACCCACAACGCCCACAGTCTTGCCGTGGAGATCAAAGCCGGTCAGGCCGGAAAGGCTGAAATTAAAATCCTTGGTACGGGTGTAGGCCCGGGGAATGTGCCGGTTCAGGCTCAGCAAAAGCGCCATGGCGTGTTCTGCAACCGCATAGGGAGAATAGGCAGGCACGCGGAACACATGGAGCTTTCCAAAGCAGGCCCGGGTATCCACATTGTTAAAGCCTGCACAGCGCAGTGCCACCATTCTAACGCCCATCTCATAGAGCTTATCAATGACGGTTTTGTTAAGAATATCATTCACAAATACGCAAACACAGTCCGCGCCCTTGGCAAGAGATACCGTGTCCTCGTTTAGATGGGTTTCGTAATACTTGATAAAAATATCCGTCCCGGCAGTGTAACGCTCAAAGCCCACCTTGTCATAGGGCTTGGCATCGAAAAATGCAACATTCATGCAGATCACTCCTCTTTTGATTTCGATATTATTATACCGAATAGAAAAGCAAAATACAATTCTCATTCCATACAATTTTATCGATATTTTCTTATCGTTATTTGTATAAGCAGACAAGATATGTCCTTTTCAACAGCTTCGCCAGTTGAAATCTATAGCAGTAAATAAAAAATCACCCGATGCCATAAGGATTCGGGTGATTTTTGGGGCCGACACTCAAAATGGGACCGGTCTGAAAACCTATTTTCTTAAAAATTCGTTTTCTATTTACTTGTAATACTAATCATTTTCGAGAAAACAACAAATGGTTCTTTCCAATCATCGTAAAATCTCAATATTGTTGAAGATGACGGCAAATTAAGCGAAGATAATTGCTTTGCTGCCGTTGGGATGGGGTTTCCCTCTTTCAAATACAAAAGGATGCTATCATCAACCTCTTGTTTTGTATATTTAGCTTTCTTTGTATTTAAAAGTTTAATATTTGCCAGTTCAACAAATGAATCAAAAGAACCGAAACGATGCATTATTACTGATAAACTGTATGGGAACACTTCTAAAAATGCATTTCTAGATTCAAAGGTTGAACCATATTGACATAGTATTTCTTCGGTCGCAGCCATTATTTCTTCTCTAGAAATAAACTCCTGTCTTCTTGAAACCTCAGATCCTATTTCTTCTTGAAAATTTTGCATCGTGCCAAAGAAATTGTATATTACTTTCGCTGTCGGCAAACCATTTTCTTTTTTTAAATCTTTTTGCGTAATTTTAGTATGTGTTTTTAAGTATTGACTACAAGCGACAATAACTTTTTCTTTTGTCCACAGCTCATAATTCAGACCTAAACCAAGAGCAATTTTAACATCGCTAAAGTTTTTATACTCAGGATAGTACGATAAAATACAAGGCAGAGACGGAAGTTCATTTTCTTTAACTAAATCAGCCTGCTTAAATTCAGGATTTGTTTTTGAATATTCAACTAAACGATCCCAAATATTATCTCTATTCCAAACAACATCTAACTTGAGTCCAAAAGCCAATTTCAGTTCATTCATTGAACCATAATATTGGGTAACGTATGCAACAGAAGGTAATCCATTTTTGTCTCTTGTAAAATCAACTTTTTTAATGTTGCCTTTTTTCCTTATAAATTCCCCGACTATAGTATCAAATTTTTCTTTTGACATCTTTTCGTTGTTAATTACTGAATTTTGAGGTGCTGGGCTTATATCACGATCAATATTTTCACCAGACATAAATCTTTTTGCTTTTTCCTCTAATAAAAATTCATGTATATCCTTATCACTTTTTGACAAGTTACAAGCAGAGCACAATATCTGACAATTATCTAATGTAGACTTTCCTCCCTTAGCGTATGCAAAAATATGATCAAAATGACATTCTGATTTTGACACAAGAACCTTCCCACACAATGCACACTTTAATTGACCCTTGTTTTTTTCTAAATTAGATAAAACCGCTTGATATTGAACATTATCAGAGAAAAATCTATCGTTCACAATTACACCCCACACAACTATTTTTTGAAACTTTTTGACAACAACTTTTAGAATGCATTATAAATTGCATTCATCAAATTGTCAATACCACAAGTTCTATGTCAAAACATTTCAGGATAATTGTAAATTCATAGTGTAAAATTGGTAATTTAATTAGAAGATAAATCAATGCAAAGCATTGCATATCATCAATTTCGCAAGGAATTGCATATCATCAAAACGCAGTTTTGTATATCATCAAGCCACAGTTTTTTGATACACACCTAAAGGTGTGATAGTGATTTGTCAAACTAAGTGCAACACTTTTTGAAGTTCAAGCTCCCAAAGGTATTGCGCTGAAACGAATTTAAGAACCTTACGAGGCCTGGCGTTGATCAACGCCAGGTTTCGTTTTAGTGTAGTAGGACTAACTCTGGACAGATTTCTTCCTTTTGGATAGAACTCCCGGAGCAATCCGTTGCTATTTTCATTGGTACCTTTTTGCCAAGCACAATATGGGTCTGCAAAATACACATCACAGTCTAATGCTTGTTCTATTTCCGTCCAGCCGTCGGCGGCAACGCTCGTCCGCGTTGCAACAATCATTCAAATCTGGCGTCGCAGCGAAAAAAGAACCAACACCAAATGGTGTTGGTTCTTTTTTGGAGCTGCTAGCCAGATTTGAACTGGCGACCTCATCCTTACCAAGGATGCGCTCTACCGGCTGAGCTATAGCAGCATATTGTTTTCGGACAGCGTTGCCATTATATCTCAGTCATCCGCAATTGTCAAGCATTTTTTTACAAAAACTGTGCCTTATTTCTATCGCAAACATTCTGGTATTTCTTGCCATTTTCTGCATAGTGTGGTATAGTGTATAAAATTACTCTTTGTGGAGGCGTATTTATGAAGCCCACTCGTGTTTTACTGGTTCTTTTGGCGTTACTTCTGTGTTTTGCAGGATGCGCACTGAGCACTCCGGAAGCCACCGTGCCTTCCACTCCCGAGGCAACACCGGCTCCCACACCGGAGCCCACCCCTGCCCCCACGGAAAGCACCTATGACCAAGGCATCATCGCCGGCGTGGATATTACCGGTCTTACAGAAGATCAGGCAATTGATGCGATCACAAAAGGTCTCCCCTCCTATGTATTCACTCTGGTTGCCAACGGCACGCCCATTGCTTTCACCGGTGAAGAATTGGGCGTTACATTAAATACCGATGCCCTGCTTGCCTATCTGACTGCATTGCAAAACGGCGAAGAGCTTCCCACTGCCGTCCTTGCCACTTGCCAGACCGGTGTGGCCGTTGAAAAGGTGAAATCCGAATTGCAGCGGAGCTACATAAACCCCAGCGTCTCTTATGCCAAGAATCTTTCCCAGTTTGTGATCGTCAACGGCAAAAACGGCAAAAATGTGGACACGACCAATGTGATCCCGGCAGTGGAATCCGCCATCGCAGCTTTGCAACCCAGCGCTACTGTGCAGCTGAGCACCTTCTCTGTGGCGCCCACTGTAACAGAAACCGACCCCCGTTTGGCTGCCGCCCGGGACAAGGCAAACAGTTATTTGATCGATGGGCTCATCTATCATTACGAAGCCGATGGCGTGAATCCCACAGATCTGCCTGTGAGCCGGGACGAGCTTGCCTCCTTCATTTCTATCGGCACAACTTATTCCGTAAGCTTCAGCCAGGGCGCTTTGGAAAGCTACGCCAACAAGATCGGAAAAAGCTATATTGGTGAGCAAAACAAGGACGCTTTCATTACCACCGGCGGCTATGCTCTGCCCTCCTACCAAGTTCCCTATCGGAAGGTCATTCTGGATACTGATTATTTGACTGCCGATTTGATCTACTGCATGGAAAACGGCATCTCCGGCACACGGACCGCCAAGTTCCTTCCCGGCAACTCTGCCAAGCCCTACGACGGCACCTATGTGGAAGTCAGCATTGACGACCAGCATCTTTGGTTCTATAAAAACGGCAAGCTGATCGTTTCCACCGATGTGATCACCGGCAGAGTGAGCGAAGGCTGGATTACGCCCAACGGCATTTATCAGATCAACCCCAAGCGCCAGTATGTGACCCTCTTCGGCTCCGATTACGAAGTAAATGTTTATTACTGGATGCCTTTCATCAGCAGCGTCTACGGTTTCCACGATGCGGTCTGGCACGAAAAATTCGGCGGGGATATTTTCATCTATAACGGCTCCCACGGCTGTGTAAATATGCCCTATAATGCAGCCAAGACCTTTTATGAAAATGTGAGCGTTGGTACTGCCGTCATTATCTATGGCAACACCACCTCTATGAAGACCCAGGAAATTACCGGCACTACCGCCTACACAGCAGAAGCAGGCAGCAGTCCTTTCAAGCTGGATGCTACTGCCAAGTACACCAGCGCGGCTATGTCCTATTCCAGCAGCAATGATGCCGTGGCAACTGTCGGCGAAGATGGCATGGTTACTCCGGTGGCCCCCGGCACTGCTACCATTACTGTAACGGCTACCCGCTATTGGAATGTGACTGACGCCACCTTTGAAGTGACGATCACTGTGCTTGGTTCCACTCCGGAGCCGACTCCCGAACCTACGCCTGAACCCACGCCTGAACCTACGCCCGAGCCCACCCCGGAACCCACGCCTGAACCTACGCCCGAGCCTACTCCGGAACCCACGCCCGAACCTACGCCTGAACCCACACCGACCGGAGAAACAGAATAAAGGAATCCAAATACTATGACAAAGAAACAAGAAGCAAAAGCATTGCACGAAAAAGGGTTTAACTGCGCCCAGGCCGTTGCTCTCCCCTTCTGTGAAGAATTGGGGATGCCCAAGCAGGCCGCCGCCAAGGCTTTGGAAGGCTTTGGTGCCGGTATGGGCAACCGGATGCAGACCTGCGGTGCGCTTTCCGGCGCGGTGTTTGTAGCAGGCTTAAAGCACAGCGACGGCAATTTGGATTCCCCTGCCTCCAAAGCCACCACCTATGCCATCTGCGGCAAACTGTGCCAGGCATTTAAGGAAAAAAGCGGCAGCACCATCTGCCAGGAAATCAAAAACGGAAATCACATTTCCTGCGGCGAATGCATCGCCATGGGCGTGGAGCTGGCAGAAGAACTTTAATCGGCATATAACAAAAAAAGCACTTGCAAACGCAAGTGCTTTTTTGTTTGGTATTGGATTATAGGGATAGGGCTGCCTTTTTCCGGGCGCCCAGCTTTGCAATGCCCATGGCTGCCAGCAAAATGAGATAGGCTGCCAAGGTAAAGGCGGACACATAGATCACCACGCTGACCGCAAACGGCACCAGGGGCTGGATCAGGCTAAACAGCGGCAAGGAAGGGTCGCAATAGGGGCTGATGAAGAACATATTGAAGGTATCCGTCTCCAAAAGACCGCTTTGATAAGCCGCCTCGTTCATTACCATTGCAATCGTCACCACGCATAGGAAGACCGGCAAGGCCTTCAAAATCGTTTTGTGTTCCAGCTTCACATAGCCGGAATACAGCAGATAAATACCCATGGTGATCATGGTGCCGTGGGCGAACATGGTCTGGATATTGATGCCAACCGTGCCCACAAATACCGTAGTGGGATAGAACATCACACAGATACCGGCAAATATCGAGAAGGTGGCCAAATAGGAACATACTGCATTATGCAGTTTTCCCCTGGGGGTAAAGGCGGCAATCAACCCGGCATACAATGGCGTGGAGCAGAACTGCCAGGGGAAGGCATACCATGCATAGTCAAAGGTGATTTTCCCATTGCTGTAATCAAAGCCGAAATTGATTTGCTTATAAATCTCCAAAACCAGGGTAATCACAGCAATGATCCGTATCACGCGATGGACACGACGGTCATCCCCCTTTTTATGGGTCATACAAAGCACAACTGCAAGGGCAATGTAAAAGCCAAAGGACAGAAGATGAAAAATACCGTAGGGCTCCGGAGTTTCCATTTGTGTATTCAAAAACTCCAGGACGCCAATCCAAAAGTCCACGGTCTGCACTTCCTTTCAAGTAGTTTCTCTCATTATACGGCAAATTTCTCATTTTTGCAACCACCTTGGCGGGAGTCCCCGTTCAAGCAGAAAAGCCCAACACCATTTGGTGTTGGGCTTTCAGTACAAATTCTCTATCCCGTGCTGCTCAGGGACGCTTTTTCTTCCAGCTTTTTATCCACTTCATGGAGCCTGGCACATCACTAATAAAGCTCAGCAGCGCAAAAACTACCAGCGCAAAGACGGACATAGTAATCCATTGAGGCACTCCGGGAATTACAAAGGGTAAATCGCTACGCATAAATAGGAAGTCTTCCGTAAAGCCAAGGAGTCGGCAAATACCTTCGCAGTTTGCCACATGGATCAGGCATCCACCAACCAGCCATCCGTAATCGCGCAAGCTGGGGCGATAGCTGCCGCTGACATATTCGATCATGGGGATCAGCAAAAGTCCCGTATGCTGCAAAACGCTTTTCAGTATGGGGAAAACAAATACGTCTTGACTAAAGATTCCATCCGGCATAGCGAAGGTCAGCACACCGCCAACAAAGCCAAATAAGTAAAACAGTTTTTTGCCTTTTTGCCAATTCAAAAGCGCAATAATAGGAAGCAAAACGCCGCCCAGATTGCAAGCATAGGCAGGCCACCAGCACAAAATAGGATCTCCTTTGATAAATAAATAGACCAGCCGCCAAATGACCTCAAAGGCAACTTGAAATACGCTGACGCCCACCAAAAGTTTTCTGCACTTGGCGCTGTCCTTTCGGTTGCAGATGCAGAATACAACTGCCGCTACCAAAACCAACAGAACTGCAGCTAAACTGTACCAATGGATCGCCTGGTACATATAGTCCCCTCCGGTGCCCATATTGCCGATAAGCCAATTTATCATATTTTTCGCCTCCAATTCTCATTCAATAATATCGCATGTAGTATAGAATGTCAATTGGTTAAGATTAGGTGCAAAAAATCATTTTTTGAAAGCAATCGATCATTCTCCTTATTTTATGTAATAATCCAGACTACAAATATGGCTATATCTTGAAAAGTGTCGAAAAGAGTGATAAATTAACGGTATCCTATTATTTAGTGGAGCAACTTATGGAAAAAGAGAATTTAATTTCATTAGTAAAACAAGCACAGCAAAGTGACCCACAAGCATTAAACGACCTTTTTACCGAAACTTATAATGATGTCTACTACTTCGCGCTGAAAACCGTGAAGAATGAAACCCTTGCCAAAGACATCACCCAGGAAACCTTTATTACCATTTTTCAAAATATTGAAGGTCTGAATGATCCGGTTGCTTATCCGGCATGGTCAAGACAAATTACATACCGGCACTGTCTGCAATATATTAAAAAGCAGGACAAGGAAGTTCTCGTAGAAGAAGACGAGGACGGCAACAGCATCTTTGACACAGTGCGGGAGGACAGAACCGAATTCATCCCCGACGAAGCACTTGACAAGGAAGATTTCAAGAAGACTATTTTAGAAATGGTGGATGGTCTTCCCGAAGAGCAAAGAACTGCTATTATTCTGTATTACTACGATGAATTATCCGTAAAACAAATCGCAGAAATTCAGGGAGTAACTGAGGGCACGGTCAAGAGCAGATTAAACTACGGAAGAAAGGCAATCAAATCATCTGTAGAAAGCTACGAGAAGAAACACAATGTCAAACTTCACTGCGCCGGTGTTCTCCCCCTTCTTTTGTGGTTGTTTGCTTCGGATTTTGGCGCAACTACTATGTCAGGGACAACGGCACAAGCAGTTGCATCCGGTGTTTCTGCGGCAACAGGAACAACCTTATCTTTGCCATCTTTAGTCAAGAAAGGTGCAAAGGCGGTTTGGTCGCTGTGGCAAAAAATTGTTGCCGGTGTGGCAGCTGCAGCAGTTGCGGTATGCGCCGGTGTTGTGGTCACTAACATTTCCAGTGACGAACCTGATCCCCAGATATGGGAAGGAACCGGGTATATTGATATCGGTCTTAATTTTTCAAAAGAAAATAGATTTACCCTGACCGTTGACAAAATGGATGAGCAAAGCATCCAAGGCACCCTGACTATAAATTATGTCAGCGGAAAGATTCACCAGACCGCATTTCGTGGAACGGGAGAAATTTCCTCATGGCATAATGAGGATATCATTGCCTATACCATAGAACTGGAACAGGAAATTCCCGGATATATATCAGGTAAACCCGGATATAGCACACTGAGGCTGCGATATAGCAGCGAAGAAGACTATTTCGAATTCAGCAGCGGGCCTTTAAGAGCAAAATTAGAAAAATAAAAAATTTTTCAATTTTATAAAACCGAATCAAAACCAGATTCCTCCTATCATTGTGGGCAGCGAAAAACGCCTAATATATTTTACGAAAAGGAAGAATCATTATGAAAAGAGCAATTGCCATCCTGTTAGTTTTGGTATCGGTGCTGAGCCTGTGTGCCTGCGGTGCTGATAACACCCCCAGCAATAGCGAATCCCCCACAATTGGCAACGAAGCGTCCCCTGATAAAGCACCCGAAAATTTGAATGTCCCGTTTTACTCTTATGGCCTCAAAAACAAAGATGTGTCCCTGCTTTCTGCCCAGCCCTATGAAGACGACGATGTCTATGTAGAGATTACCGGAATCGAGTACAACCAATATGCAAACCAGACCCTTCCCGCCGCGTCCTTGGTCATTTACTACACAATCGAAAATCGCACCGCCTATACTATGGATTTAGATAGACAACCCAAGCGGGCATATATCAATGGATATTTTTGCAATCTTACTGGTCCAAGACACTGTGAGATACAGCCCGGTGAAACCAAAGACTTTTATGTATATGTAAGCTGCGAACAGTTCACGCGAAACGGCATCTCCGAAATTGGCGACGGCATCTGTATGTTAGATATTCGTTGCCTGAACTATGGCTGGATCAGAGCTACCATGTCCTTTACAGCAAAATTAAACTACACCCAGCAGCAATATACCGGCGGCAACGTCATTTATGAGAAAGACGGTTTGAAAATCGTAGATCAAGGCTATGGAGAATGGTGTTCCTATGCTGATACCCACGCCCGCTTTTATATTGAGAATAACAGCGATCAGACTTGCGGTATTGATGTTGCCGACAATAAGGATGTCACCTTCTCCGGCGTAGATGTTTTCTCATGGTTGTATGTTGACCCCGGCACAAAAGGCTATCTCTATTATGATCTCTCCTACCCCGCATCTCACTACACCAACAAAACCACCGTTCCCGTTGATTTTAAGATTGATGTAGAAGAAAGCGAAGATGGCTTCCATTACGTTCGCGCAGTAGATACTTTCACTGCACAGGCTATTTCCTTTGAAACTATGGTTGTCACCAAGCCGGATGCCAATCCTTCGTAAATCACATACCAATATAGAGGAGGATATGATTATGGCTAAAACGGCAAAATGCGCATTTTGCGGAGCAGAAGTAACCACGAGTTTATTTACCGGAAATGCTGAAGAATTACAACTTTCCCAAACAGTTACCTGTTGTGAAAGCTGTCACAGAAAGTTCAGTGCCGCTATCGCTGGCAAGGAGTACCGTATCATCAACAAGTTGGAAAATATGAAGCGGTCTGCAAAAGTAAAATTGTCTGACGAAGAAATCGCCAAGTTGGTAAATAAATATCTGGCAGAAGAAACACAGCAAAAAGAAAAAGCGGGCAATCAGGAACTCGAGCATTTTACCGGTTTCTTTGCGCACAACAAGTTCGGTTTCTTCACTGTAAGAGAATTTCAATTAAGCGGTTTCCTTGCCGATGACGAATCCAGTTCTATTACGGCATCCCAATATGTAGAAGGCGTACCATTTGACAAGAATGATATTACCCGAATCGAATACCGCAAAGCTACCAAGATAGGACGCAGCACCGGTTTGTTCTCCGAATTGCACACCTTTGAAGTCCGCCTGAATGACGAAAAGGTCTTTACATACAAGCCATGTATTACCAGAGCAGTCGTTGAGGGCAAAGGTCTGATGCCTTTCCTTGCCGCAAAGAATGCGGAAAAGCATTTTGTTGAGCAGCTTCAGCAATTCAAACAGATTATCGGATCTGAACTGCCCATTGTAAAAGTAAGCAAATTCAAATAATTTCATTTTTCAATAAAACCAAACAGCCTTTACATCCCTCCTATTTACATAGGAGGGATGTTTTATATGGATGACCATTACAATCTGTACTATATCTTTCTTTGGGATTTTGAAAGAACTGTTGTCCCCCAGCAATTGGCAGAACAAATTCAAAACACTCTCCAAGAGACTTTTTATGAAATAAATTTGAATATACCACCAATAGATGACAGTTAAATACAACCTTATTTTCGCGTCAAGGGAAATGAAATAAATCCCTATGTGCGAGCCGCACATTTCACATTGCGTAGCAATATTTCATCGCCGAAGATGATTTCACCCACCCGAAAGGGTGGATTTAGTTGAAAAGAACGGTAATCGTATCACGATTACCGTTCTTTTCTGAAATAAGTGACCTATTTTGATACGGGTTGCACACCCCGGCAGACTTTTCGTTAAAAGGTATGGGGGATCGTTAAAAGGTATACCCTTTCGTTAAAAGGTTCAGGGATCGTTAAAAGGTTTATACCGGAGAACACATAGAACCGTCCCCTGTGCTACATACAAATTCGAGCTGAACTATACCTGCACTATACCATTCTCAATGGTTAATCTAATTTAAGACTGTTTGTATCTGAATTGACTAACAACGATACTATTACTGTTATTAAAGCGATGCCTACTAAACCACAGGAAATGCCTAAATTTAAATGCAAAATAGTGTTAGTGATTACTTCTATGACGACGTAAATAATAGGCAGAGATAGTGGCAAAACAATTTGCAACCACATTGGAATTTTGTTTCTTGATACAGAACTAAACCAGTAAAACATTGCAATTAAAATAACAGCACTACTAATAATTAAACCTCTAAAATTAATTAAAGCCATAGCAAGCATTTCTGCTGGAGTTTCCATATCTCGAAGTAACACATTAGAGAAAAGAGATGCAACTAATCCAAGTATCGCAACAATACTTATTGTAGGTATGGCAAGAATCCATCTCTTTATTCTGGTAAAAAATACTGCAATGCCAATAATAATAACAAACGCAAAAACCACCACTGAACTTAAATTAAGATTGAAGACCTGTTTCGCAACAGAATTAGCTGCAACTGCGTAAATTCCATAATAATATCCGACTAAAGAAGTGGATAAAACAGTGCTAACAACGGATAATACCGAAATGGACAGGATCATTATAACGTTGCCAATAGAGGAAGCGTTAGTGTTATCGTTGGTTGTGGTGTTCATATACCGCTTTTTGATAAAGAGAAAAACGACAACGAGAGCGATAAGGATGACGGAGACAATCAATCGGCAGATGGCATTGTCTTGATAGTAATATAACATATCCGGTTCAAAGTTAATAATATCTTCGCCGGCTGTAATAATAGATGCCTCACTTGTATATAAAGAAAGCACAAATTTGGGGGCACCATAAATCAGTAGATTGATAACACCTGAATATATAATCGACACAATGTGTACTATAGCACAAGCGATTGCCGGAGCTGTTGGTTTGGATTCTTTTTTTAATATTAGAAGGCCTATGTAGATGGCAAGAACGGAAGACGAAAAATAGAATAGTGGCGAGAGAAAAGACGAAAATTGTGTAAAGCAAGAAATAGCAGAAATTTCGATAGGCGAAGAGTATTTGGTATAAAGCGAAGACATATAAGCTTTATGCTCTGCTAAATCTCCCTGTAACAAGTAAGGAAGAACTCCCCCTATTAAAAAAAACACACCAATTATGTAGCATAAAACAGTTGGCCAGATATTTTCTACAGGTCTTTTTGTTAAATCTTGTGATTTACCGCACGAACTACAGAATCGGGATTGATTGCTTATTTCTGCTCCGCAAAAACGACAATACATATCATTTAATCTCCTATTAGTTATGATTACGTTCATAATGGTACCATATAAATTTTATTTTCGCAACATACTTTACATTCTTGCTTTTTGGATCGTTCGATGAAACTAATCTTGGTCACAATGAAGTTATTCTTTTAAGAAATGTAACACAGGGGACGGTTCGGTGTGTTTGCGGTATTGGTTCTCATAAATTCAACGATAACCCCATAAGTCCAACGATTTGTAATGGGAAATCGCCCTAAAAATGCAGAATGCCCAACCAGGAAATTACTCCTGGTTGGGCATCGATGTTTTATTAGCTAAATTGCTTCGCAGCGAAATTGTTTCTTCGAAACAGCGAAATTCTGTGCTAACGCACAGAGCTAAATTATATTCGCCCCAGCTGCCCGCAGGCAATTTAGCTGGCGATAGCCAATTTAGCTTGCGGAGCAAATTTAGCTCGCCGAAGGCGAATATAGCTGAAAAAGACTCTGATTGTATCACAATCAGAGTCTTTTTCTGGCAGGGGCACAAGGACTTGTTTGCATTTTCATTCTGTTTGCAGAATGAAAATTATGGTTCGCCTCGGTCCAGCCCTCGGCAGAGGTGCTCGTCCGCACCGCATTTGATCTTTCAAGTCCTGTGCCTGTACATCTGCCAAAAAAGAACACACCAAAAAATGTGGGCTTTTTTGGCAGGGGCACAAGGACTTGAACCCTGAGCCTACGGTTTTGGAGACCGCCGCTCTACCAATTGAGCTATACCCCTATATATAAAAAGGCAAAGCCTTTTATTTTGTGTGGTGGGCCCTCAGGGACTCGAACCCAGGACCAGGCGGTTATGAGCCGCCGGCTCTAACCAACTGAGCTAAGGGCCCGAATATCACTGGTGCAAAGCACCGCATTGCAAGGGCCATTATAGCATCCACAAAGCCGAATGTCAAGGCTTAGTTTTGGATTTTTGCCCGGTTGTCAGCGGGTAAAGGCGTATTGATTTGGACAAAGGCCAGGCCTTATTCTCTTTCCGGAACGTCCAGAATAAAATGCAAACAAATCCTTATTCTCCTACCAAAAAAGCCGAGCACTTTTGTGCTCGGCTTTTGCAGCTAATTTTGCCTTTACTTTGCGCAGTAAACTTTTCTGCCTAAATGTACACATCCGGAAACACCAAAGACCTTATCTTCTGGATAACGCTTGTAGTCGATATATGGTGTTCCACAATGAGGGCAATTAAAGGAATTGTAATAACGGAAAACCTTACCATCTGTTTCATAAGACCAGTTATTCTTATCGATGTCATAAGGCAGAATCTTACAGCAATCCAGTCCATCATCCGAGTAAGCCACATCGTTCTGTAACATATAGAATGCGTATCCGTGAAAACAGAAGGACTTACCGCAGGAGGGGCAAATACCCACAAGTCGAACATTAGAAGGGGTCGTATATCCGGGATATTTCAAGCCCTTGGCAGGCAGGTCGCGACCTTGGATCAATTCATATTGACAAATTCCCCTTGACTCGCCACAGGCAAGGAAATGGCCTTCCATACGGTAGCCAATATCATTCGCTGTCATTTTCCGTTCCTCGTCGGTATCGGAAATAAATCCATCAATCTGCGCCACCGGAACTGCAGAAACTCCCTGCAACCCAAGACGCACAGAAATAAGGAAAAACTTCCCGGTAAAATCTTCCTCTGCCTCTGTCTGCAGTCGGTACTCTCTGGTTTTTACGCCGTCCTCATAAAGGGAAATCACAGGTTCCTTTTCGTGGAGTAAAATGGCAGCGCACTTCTCGTACTGTGCAATAGCCGGGTTTTCTTTCTTCCATGCAAAGAATACACCGGAATCAATATGTATGTGTCCATTATGGAAGGAAACCGGCTCTTTCTTTTCAGCATGTCTTTCAGGAAGAGGTTTTCCCAGCTTCATGGCATTATCGGTACCAAACGTTCTGCGGACCATTGTTTCCACATAACAGGATATGAGAATATCATCATTAACGGAAGTAAACAGCCGCAAAATGCGAGTCTGATTGAACCAGACAATTTTCAAAGGTGCGCGCAGCGCATTGCTAAGACCTGCAATGCAAAGCATTCCCATTTCTCTGTCCAGTTCCGGCATCCGTACACATTTACTACCGTTTTTAACAAAAGACTCTGTATAATCTGTCTCTGTAATCATCATTTCGCCGGCACCAACCTGCGCTACATCTTCCATATCCGCCTGCGCTATATAATCGGCCCAGTCCTTCATCGTATCCCAGCCGTAACCTCTTGCCGCCAGCAAGACATCATATTGTTTCCACGCGCCATAAGATCCGTCAAGAGATCTGTATTTTATATCTTGGATAAACGTAACATCGTCCAAGTACTCTGCGGTATACCGGACAACCTGGGATTGTGCATGTTCCCACTGCTGATGCTGAGTTTGATTGTTTGCTGTGGATGGATAGTTGGTTTGGATTTTCACTTCTGTAATAAATTTTTTAATCGAGGCTATTAGGCTATAGCAACATCCAGAACAAAACAAGGCGGCAAACAGCATAACGCCATATTCACCCTCAAGCAATGTGTAAACAAAAACGCCTGTCATAAAAGTAAGACAGAACAATAAAGCAATGATTGTGCCGATGAATGTCAAACGCTTTCTGGATACGTTAAGGGGTTTTAGCTTCCCCTTTAGAACAAGACTGCTTCTGACAACAAAAAAGCTTGATATTGGAAAAAGTATGATATTCGGTATGTATTCTGAAAAGTCATATACTCCCTGGGCAAGTCTATTAAAAACACCGCCTACTGCTATAAACAACAAAAAAGAAAATACAGCAAGCAGGATAATATTTTTTGTTTTTACCTGTTTCGGTAAGGTCTGTTTGGAATTATCCATATTTTATCCTCTATCCAGTTTTATTTCTTAAGTAGCAACACATGCCCGGAATGGGTTCTTCCGGGCATGAACAAATATATTTGTCGCTTTTTATTCTTGGGTAGGACGATGGCGGTGGCGACGGCGGGAGGAGGTGGGCCGTTCCTGGGGATCGGCTTTTTCTGCCCGCTTGGCGTAGGCTTCGGCAGCCTGGGAATCGGCTTCGTAAGTCAGCCTGCTGACACGAATCGTTGTATCCGGCTGCTCGGAAAGGCGGACACGGATCAGGAATTTGCCGTGGTCTGGGCAGGTTGCCAGATCCATATACCGGTGGCCAGGCTGTGCAAACCAACGGGTACCGGTCATATTCTTACCGCAGTGGGGGCATTTGTTTTCCGGACCGGACATAGCGCCCAGGGCATCCTTTTTGTCCCGGTAGTCATAGAACACCTTCCGGCTGATACAACCGGGCAGTTCTGCCCCGTGGAAGCCGTTTACATGGCTTTTCAGCGCCTCTTCGTACTCGGTAATGCCCTTTTTCAGATCCAGCTTGGCGCAAATCAAGGCGGTGTGATAGGCATCTCCCAGGGCATCGTGGGCGGGACGGCTGGCAGGAATCTCAAAGATCTCCATGGCGGTCTTCAGCGCCTTTTGGTTATTGCTGCCGTCAGTCTGGGCATTGAAGATCATCTGGGCATTGTACCAGCGGCTGACCCAGTTTTCATCCATACCGTAAAGCCGCAGATTTTCCCGCAAAATGGTGATATCGTCAAAGCCCCAGGTGAGGAAGATCACATCCGGGCCGCACCAAGCACGAAATCGCTCCATAGCCACTTCCATGGAAACGCCCTCTTCCCGGAGCTGGGCCTCCTTGATGCCGGTGAGTTTACTGACCCGGCGGTTTAATTTGCGGTAATACTTGGGGCGGATCAGTACATTGAATTCATCTGCCACCTGGCCATCCTCTGTAACTCTCACTGCACCGATCTGCAGGATCTCTCCCCGTATCTGCACGGGCAGTACCTTCCGGGCAGACGGAGAGCCGGGCCAGGGCTGATTCCACTCCATATCCAAAACGATGTAGTCCATCAGAACGTATCCTCTCAACAGTCATTTTTCTTACTATAGCATACCCGGGGCAACATTGCAAACAATCTTCCCGGATTTTTGCAGAAATGACAAACTTTTTCTCCCAAACCTATTCCCTTTTCGCCCTTCCTTATGTATAATAGTACCAACTATGCGAAGGAGGATTTTTTAATGTCCAATCAAGTCCTTACACTGTCTGACAAGGCTCTGGAGCCGGTATGTGCCGGTTTTTCCGCCACCTTTGGCTGCGAGCCTTCCCACTTCTTCTCCGCTCCCGGCCGCACAGAGATTGGCGGCAACCACACCGACCATCAGCGTGGCCGTGTTCTGGCAGCGGCTGTGAATCTACATACCCTGGCCGCCGTCCGGGAAAACGGCACCAACACCATCCGGATTCAGTCTGAGGGCTATCCCCTCTGCACAGTGGACCTCTCCCAACTGACTCCTGTGGAGAGCGAAATCAACTCCACCCCTGCCCTGGTTCGCGGCATTGCCGCAAGATTTACGGAAATGGGCTGCCAGGTTCGTGGCTTTGATGCCTATGTGACTTCCACCGTTCTGCCCGGCTCCGGGCTTAGCTCCTCTGCCGCCTTTGAAGTGCTGGTGGGAACGATTCTGAATCATATGTTCTTCGGCGGCAAGGTAAGCCAGCCGGAAGTGGCTATGATCGGTCAGTATGCAGAAAATGTGTTCTTCGGCAAGCCCTGCGGCCTGATGGATCAGATGGCTTCCAGTGTGGGCAGTATGGTGACCATCGACTTCTTTGACAAGGAAAATCCCATTATTGAGCCGATTGCCTTTGAGTTTTCCGCCTGCGGTCACGCTCTGTGCATCATCGACACCCACGCCAGCCACGCAGATCTGACGGACGAATATGCCGCCATTACTTTGGAACTGAAGGCTATTTGTAAGCACTTCGGCAAGGATGTGCTGACCCAGATCGACAAGGCTGATCTGGTGGCTGCCATCCCCGCCCTGCGGAAAGAATGCGGCGACCGGGCTGTTCTTCGGGCCCTCCACTTCTATGCAGAAAATGACCGGGTACCTCAGCAGGTGAAGGCTTTGAAGGAAAACGACTTTGACACCTTCCTGGCTCTCATTAAGGAAAGCGGCCGCAGCTCCTATATGTATCTGCAAAATGTGATTCCTGCAGGCTACACTGCCCACCAGGATGTGGCTCTGACTCTGTGTCTGTGTGAGCAGTTGCTGGGCAATCGGGGCGGCTACCGGGTACACGGCGGTGGCTTTGCCGGTACTGTCCAGGCTTTTGTGCCTATGGATATGCTGGATGCCTTCCGCACAAGCATCGACAGTGTGCTGGGTGAAGGCAGCTGCCATGTGCTGAGCATCCGTCCCCAGGGCGGTGTTCCCGTTGTTAATAGAAAGGAAACAGAATGATGACCATTGAAACCTGCATTGATTCCCTTGTCAGCTATTCTATGAACTGTGGCCTTACCCAGCCGGAAGACCACACTGTGGTAGCCAACAAGTTGCTGGAAGCCCTGAAGCTGGACAGCTACACCCCCACTGAAGAACTGCTCTCCGAAGACCTGGAAGAAATTCTGGCAGGTATTTTGGAGTATGCCTGCGCCAACGGCCTGTGCGAGGACAATATTACCGCCCGGGATCTGTTTGACACCAAGATCATGGGTCTGCTGACTCCCATGCCCCGAGAAGTGATCGCCACCTTCCGCTCTCTTTATGCAGAAGATCCTCAAAAGGCCACCGACTGGTACTATGATTTCAGTTGCAACACCGACTACATCCGCCGCTACCGGATCGCCAAGGATATGCGCTGGAAGTATCAAAGCCCCTACGGGGAAATAGACATCACCATTAACCTGAGTAAGCCTGAGAAAGATCCCAAGGCCATTGCCGCCGCAAAGCTGGCTCCCCAATCCGGTTATCCCAAGTGCGCCCTTTGTGTGGAAAACGAAGGCTACGCAGGCCGTATGAACCACCCTGCCCGGCAGAACCACCGGGTCATTCCCATCGAAATGGCCGGTGCCGATTGGTGCTTGCAGTACTCCCCCTATGTGTATTACAACGAGCACTGCATCGTGTTCAACGCCAAGCATACCCCTATGAAGATCGACAAGAGCGCTTTCTGCAAACTTCTGGACTTCGTAAAGGTGTTCCCCCACTACTTCGTCGGCTCCAATGCTGATCTTCCCATCGTAGGCGGCTCTATCCTGAGCCATGAGCATTTCCAGGGCGGTCACTACACCTTTGCCATGGAAACCGCGCCTGTGGAAAAGGAAATTTCCTTTGCAGGCTTTGAAGATGTGGCAGCCGGTATCGTAAAGTGGCCTATGAGCGTGATCCGTCTGCGGGGCGCAGATGCCGGTCGGCTGGCTGATCTGGCAGATAAGATTCTTACTTACTGGCGCGGCTACACCGACGAAGCCGCTTTGATCCTCGCCGAAACCGATGGAGAACCTCACAACACCATCACCCCCATTGCCCGTCGCAGAGGGAAAGATTTCGAACTGGATCTGGTGCTGCGGAACAACCTGACCACTGCCGAGCATCCTCTGGGCGTGTATCATCCCCACGCCGACAAGCATCACATCAAGAAGGAAAACATTGGCCTGATTGAAGTTATGGGTCTGGCAGTCCTTCCCAGCAGACTTAAGAAGGAACTTGCAGATCTGGCAGATGCCATCGTAGAAGGCAAAGATATTTCCGCAGATGCTGCTCTGGCATCCCACGCAGATTGGGTGGCAGAAATCAAGACCCGGAAAACCTTCACAGCAGAAAATGCTATGGACATCCTGCTGGAAGAAACCGGCAAGGTCTTCAGCGAGGTTTTGGAAGATGCAGGCGTTTATAAGTGCGACGAGGCAGGCCGTGCCGCCTTTATGCGCTTTGTGGATACCGTCAATCAGTAAAAGTAGCCCCGGGCGAATCATTCGCCCGGGGTATAAAAATACGGTGTGTTCCAAATGGAACACACCGTTCTTTTTAGTTATTCTACCGGATTACACCAGTTCGATCACTGCCATTTCAGCAGCGTCGCCACGGCGGGGGCCGGTACGAGTCACTCTGGTGTAGCCGCCCTTGCGTTCAGCATACTTGGGAGCGATCTCCTTGAACAGCTTCTGCACCACATCTTCCTTGGTGACATAGGCCATAGCCCGACGGTAAGCTGCCAGGTCGCCCTTCTTACCCAGGGTGATCATCTTCTCAGCCACGGGCTGTACTTCCTTGGCACGATAGAAGGTGGTCTCGATCTTGCCGTTCTCCAGCAGATCGGTTACCTGCTGACGCAGCATAGCTTTTCTCTGTGCGCTGGTCTTACCCAGTTTACGAGTACCAAACATAATCTTTTCCTCCTTCTAAATTAGTTGTTTGCAGAGTCTTCGCTGGCCAGGGACAAGCCCATCATCTCCAGCTTCTTCTGCACTTCGTCCAAAGACTTCTTGCCCATGTTCCGGACCTTCATCATTTCTTCACCGGTCTTGCTGATCAGGTCAGCCACGGTGTTGATGTTGGCGCGCTTCAGGCAGTTGAAGCTACGGACAGACAGATCCAGCTCATCAATGGTCATAGACAGCTTGGTGTCGGGAGCATTGGGAGACTTTTCAACCACGGTGGAACCGGAGCCGACAGCATCGGACAGACCGGTGAACACAGCCAGGTGGTCGGAAAGGATCTTAGCGCCCAGGGACACAGCGTCCTTGGCAGAGATGGTGGAATTGGTCCAGACCTCTAAGGTCAGTTTGTCGAAATCGGTCTTGTCGCCGACACGAGTGGGCTCCACAGTGTAATTCACCTTTTTAACAGGAGAATAGATGGAGTCAATGGGAATCACACCGATCACGGTCTGTGCGGTCTTGTTCCGGTCAGCAGGCACATAGCCACGGCCCTGGGACAAAGTGATTTCCATATTAAATGTTGCGCCCTCACCCAAAGTGCAGATATGCAGATCGGGATTCAGGATCTCAACCTCACCGTCAACCTTGATGTCAGCAGCGGTCACTTCGCAGGGACCCACAGCGTCAATGTAAACAGTCTTGATGCCCTGGCTATGGAGCTTCAGGATCAGCTGCTTCACATTCAGAACGATCTCGGTCACATCTTCGGTCACACCGGGAATGGTGGAGAACTCATGCTGTACGCCGGCAATCTTCACAGAAGTAGCGGCATAGCCGGGCAGACTGCTCAGCAGAATCCGGCGAAGGGAGTTACCCAAAGTCATGCCGTAGCCACGTTCCAGGGGTTCCACAACATATTTGCCGTAGGATACATCCTCTACGTCATCAAAGCAATTGATGCGAGGCTTTTCAATTTCTACCATAGAATCATAACCCTCCTTTTAGTAGTGGGGCATTTTGCCCCACCCATACATACAAGCGAACAATCAGGGGGTCAATTACTTGGAGTACAACTCGACGATCAGGTGTACTGCGATGTCGAAGTCGATATCCGCCTGAGTAGGCATAGCAACGACCTTACCGGTGAGGGTGTTCTTATCGCGGTCCAGCCACTTGGGAGCGGCGACGAAAGCACCGTCTTCTCTCAGCTTCTTGAAGAAGTTGTTGGAAGAAGCCTTCTCGCTGACTGCAACCACATCACCCACCTTAACCAGGTAGCTGGGGATGTTCACGCGGCTGCCGTTCACGGTGAAGTGACCGTGGTTTACCAGCTGACGAGCCTGACGGCGGGAGTTGGCAAAACCAAGACGGTATACCACGTTGTCCAGTCTGCGCTCCACGAAGCACAGCAGCATTTCGCCGGTGTTGCCTTCGTGACGAACAGCCTTCTCGTAGTAGTTGTGGAACTGCTTTTCCTGAATGCCGTAAACAAACTTGTCCTTCTGCTTCTCGGTCAGCTGAGTAGCATACTCAGACTTCTTAGCTCTTCTCTGGCCGCCGGGGTTCTTGTTGGAAGTCTTGTTGTAACCCATTGCGG
>JAZRUE010000011.1:0-3563 GCA_045652345.1 Faecousia sp.
CTTAGCAGCACCGGTGGAGTTGGGAACGATGTTCACAGCACCAGCTCTGGAGCGGCGCAGGTCGCCCTTTCTCTGGGGACCGTCCAGAATCATCTGGTCGCCGGTGTAAGCGTGGATGGTGCACATAATGCCGGACTCGATAGCAGCCAGGTCATTCAGAGCCTTAGCCATGGGAGCCAGGCAGTTGGTGGTGCAGGAAGCAGCAGAGATGATGTTGTCTTCCTTGGTCAGGGTGGTGTGGTTTACATTGTAAACGATAGTGGGCAGGTCGTTGCCAGCGGGAGCAGAGATAACAACCTTCTTAGCGCCAGCGTCAACGTGAGCCTGAGCCTTAGCCTTGGAAGTGTAGAAGCCGGTGCATTCCAGCACGACATCAACACCGATTTCGCCCCAGGGCAGCTCGGCAGCGTTAGCCTTAGCGTAGATGGTGATCTTCTTGCCGTCCACGATGATGTGGTCTTCGCCAGCTTCAACAACGTGGCCCTGAGCAGCGTAATTGCCCTGGGTGGAGTCGTACTTCAGCAGGTGAGCCAGCATCTTGGGAGAGGTCAGGTCGTTGATAGCAACAACTTCGTAACCCTCAGCACCGAACATCTGACGGAAAGCCAGACGGCCGATACGGCCAAAACCGTTAATCGCAACTTTTACAGACATGGTAAATTCCTCCGTTTTTATCCTTGCCACTTTGTGGCAGGTTTTACTGATTTACATAGGGCATTTTTGCCCCATACGGCATTATTATACTATAAGGCAAAGCCCTTGTAAAGTGTGGAAAATGTAAAAAACCCACTTTTTTTGCAATTTCTATTAGAGAATTTGCATAATTACCCTGGGTAGGGGTCGATGCCCACATCGACCCGTTTTATTCCTTAATATATAGCTTGTCCTGTTTCCACCGCAGCGGATTCTCTTCAATATATTTTGCAGCCATGTTATAGTCTTCCTGATTGCGGATCACATGGTCATAATAGGATCGCTGCCAGATGGAATGGCCAATTTCTTTGGTGGTCAAAGTTTTCATTGATCGAACAATGCTGGAAACCCTGTTGTTTTGCGGAACAAAGTGGGCTGCATCACCTACACAATTATTGGAGGGAATGGTCGTGGGGGTCGATGCCCACATCGACCCGTTTTCCAAACGAATAATCATATGTATATGGTTGGGCATAATCACATACTGTTCAATTTCCGGAACATTACGAATGTATTTTTCCACGATTTCCCCATAGGGCTTCGGGACGATGTGGGCATCGTCCCCTACAATGGCGCTTAAAATTTTCTGCTTATTGTGTGTACAAATGGTTATGAAATAGGCACCAGGGGTATTGTAGTCAAATGCCGCAAGTCGCAGTGCCTTCCGCCTTGGTAAATTGCCTTCCACATTTCCCATTTTGCAATCCCCCTATCATTGGTGCTACATTGCGGGCCAATGTGGGCATTGGCCCCTACATATAATCGTATATTTTATCCCGTAGGGGTCGATGCCCACATCGACCCGTTCCGTTCTTCCATTTTGCATTATGCATTTTGCGTTGGCAACTCCGCAAGGAGTTGCTCCTGGGTGGCATTCACACTCCCCTGCCAGAAGCCGGGTTTGCCGCCGCCCCGGGCACCCAAAGTTTGGGAAAGAGCCACGCCCAAAGCCTTCACTTCTTCGGGATTTCCCGCAAGGCACAAATTGCACTTTCCGTCCTTTTGGGAAAACACACCCGCAAGGTCTGCCACCTTGGCAATTTTCTCTGCCAGCTGGCGCACCCCTCCGGGCTCTAAATCTTCTTCGAAGCAGAAAGCGGTTTTCTGTCCTGCATAACGCTGGGCGATGGTATCGAAAACACGGCTTTCCAGGCCTGCAGTACGGTAGCGCTCCCCTGCCAGGGCATCCTTCATTTGCTGGGCGGCCATACCGGTCTCCAGAGGACGGGCAGAAAGGGTCTGGCTGACCTGCTTATTTTGCAGGCAAATCTTATGCAGGCGATCCAATGCCCGCTTGCCGCAGGCCATTTCCAAACGCACACCCTGGTGGAATTTCACACAGCTGAAAATGTAGATCAGACCCACTTGGGCAGTGCGCTTGGTGTGAATGCCGCAGCAGGCACAGCTGTCAATGCCGGGAATCTCTACAATCCGAACAGGCCAAGGTAGCGCCCGCTTGGTGCGATAAAATACATTCGGCAGTTCCTCGGGAGAAGGCACATAGCAGTTTACCGGGTAATCTGCCCAAACCGCTTCGTTGGCAAGGCGCTGGATTTCTTCCAATGCTCCTTCCGGCAGAGGGCCGTCAAAATCCACTTCCATCAGTTCTTCTCCCACATGGAAGCCGGAATTTTGATGGCCGTAAAGCTTATGAATGATACCGGAAACAATATGCTCCCCGGTGTGTTGCTGCATCAGGTCAAACCGGCGCTCCCAGTCGATGTGGCCGTTGACGGTCTGCCCCACTTCCAAAGGCCCATCGCAAAGATGGATGATCTTATCTTCCCTTTCCCACACATCCAAAACATTGGCTTCCCCCAATGTGCCAAGATCGCAGGCCTGTCCACCGCCGGTGGGATAAAAGGCGGTGGCATCCAGGGTGATTTCCCAGCCATTTTCTGCCTTACTGCAACCGGTGACGGTGGCGGTAAAGGTCTTTATTTCCTGGTCTTGATAAAAGATTTTCTCCATACTTCGTGGCCGCTTTCTATCAGTTTTTCCCCCATTTTAGCACATACGCAAAACCTTTGCAATGAAAAACCGTATGCTGTCGAGGAAAATTCTCCCTCCCCCTCCCAGCTTCGTGCTTTTTCTGTGGGATGCCGCCCTAAAATGATTGCACGATCATTTCCCAACAAAGGAGGACAGGCTATGCAATGCCAAAAATTGAAAACCTATATGGAAACAGACCGGGTCATTTTTCTCTCCGCCCGGTCTATTCGACCCAACCCCAGCCAGCCACGGAAGGTGTTCCGGGAGGAAGCCTTGATAGAATTGGCAAACAGTATTCGCCAGCACGGAATTTTGCAACCCCTCTCGGTGCGCAGAACAGAAGGAAACGGCTATGAGCTGATCGCCGGAGAACGGCGGCTCCGGGCAGCCCAAATGGCAGGGCTGACGGACGTGCCCTGCATCATTATGACCATGGACGACAAAGAATCCGGCATGGCGGCGTTGGTGGAAAATCTCCAACGGCAGGATCTGGATTTTATCGAAGAAGCCCGGGGCATCAGTCTGCTGATGGAGCAGTGGACTATGAGTCAGGAGCAGGTGGCAAGAGTTTTAGGAAAGAGCCAAAGTGCCATTGCCAACAAACTGCGGCTGTTGCGCCATTCTTTTCCGGTGCTGCAGGCCATCCGGGAAGCGGAACTGACGGAGCGCCACGCAAGAGCGCTATTGAAACTCCCCACCGAGCCGGATAAATTAAAAGCCATTGTTGTGATGCAGAAAAACCAAATGAGCGTTGCCCGAGCCGAGGAATACATAGAGCAGCTGCTGACCCACCCGGAGGAAAAACCTCTGCGGGCAGATGTGGGCATCTTCCTACGAAATGTAAACCAAACCCTTGCCCGGATCCAAAAAAGCGGCAT
>JAZRUE010000012.1:0-8572 GCA_045652345.1 Faecousia sp.
GAAATCGTAGATATCCACAGTGTCGCCATCTTCGATGCCCATTTCTTCCAGCCGCTTGAATAAGCCGCACTTGTGAAGCAGGGTATCAAAATAGTTCCGGGATTCATAATCATCAAAATTGATGTTCTGAATGAGCCGCTCCAGCCAGGTGCCGGTGATCAGCCAGGTGCTGCCCAGATGCTCGATCTCCAAAGCCTTGGGATCGCCTGCTTCTACCACGGGTTCCACATATTCCGGCTCGTAGATGGTCACCGGGGGCAGGGTGCGGAGCTTTTCAGCCACCACACGCATCAGATTCTTAGTGCCCTGGGTCGTACCTGCAGAGATCTCATACAGTTCGCAGCCCAATTCTTCCACATGCTTGCGCAGCCGCTCCAGGTTGTCGGATTCCGGCATCAAAAGGTCACACTTGTTGGCGGCCACGATCATGGGACGGTTGTAAAGATCAATGCTGTAATCGTGAAGTTCAGCACAAATGGCGTCGAAATCTTCCACGGGATCCCGGCCTTCAGAGCCGGAAACATCCACCACGTGAACAAGAAGCCGGCAGCGGTCAATGTGCCGCAGGAAGTCGTGACCTAAGCCAGCGCCTTCTGCCGCGCCTTCGATAATGCCGGGGATATCCGCCATAACAAAGGAAACGCCTTCGTCCACATAAATTACGCCCAGGTTGGGGAATAGGGTGGTGAAGTGGTAGTTGGCGATCTTGGGACGGGCATTGGAGGTGACGGAAAGCAGGGTGGACTTACCCACATTGGGGAAACCCACCAGACCCACATCCGCCAAAAGCTTCAGCCCCAGAATGATCTCCCGTCCCTGACCCTTCAGCCCTGCCTTTGCGAACCGGGGGACCTGCCGGGTGGGGGTAGCATAGTGGCCGTTACCCCAGCCGCCTCTGCCGCCTTTGGCAATGACGAAATCCTCGCCGGTGGACATATCTACAATAATTTGATTGGTTTCCGCATCCCGGACGACAGTGCCACGGGGGATCTGAATGATCAGAGGTTCGCCCCGCTTGCCGGACATATTCCGGCCCTGGCCGTTTGCACCGGCCTGGGCAGCATACTTGCGCTTATAGCGGAAGTCCAGCAGGGTAGAGAGGTTATCATTGACCCGCAGGATCACACTGCCGCCGTGACCGCCGTCACCGCCGTCAGGACCGCCGGCTGCAACGTACTTTTCCCGGTGGAAGGCAACTGCACCGTCGCCGCCCCGACCGCCACAGACCGTGATACGGACTTTATCAACAAACATTTCCATAGTAAATCATCCTTTCGATAAAGGAAAAGGTGCGTTGCAGAGTCTTGCAACGCACCCATAGATGCTTTGTGATTACTGCTCAGCAGCGTACACGGAGCACTGACGGCGATCCTTGCCCTTGCGCTCGAAACGGACAGTGCCGTCAACCAGAGCGAACAGGGTGTCATCACTGCCGATGCCTACATTGACACCGGGGTGAATGTGGGTGCCTCTCTGGCGAACCAGAATGTTGCCGGCCAGAACGAACTGACCGTCGGCGCGCTTCACGCCCAGACGCTTAGCCTGGGAGTCACGACCGTTCTTGGTAGAACCGCCGCCCTTATGGTGCGCGAAAAACTGAATACCAATTTTCAGCATGGTGTTACACCTCCAAAACTTCGATATAATCCGGATATTGTTCCCGCAGGTTGCAAAGGCTCAGGAGCATACCAGCAAGCACAGCCTGCACAGACTCCTCTTCATCGCAAGAGGCGGGGAGGGTGAGAGTGATACGAGCATCTGCTTCCTTCACTCTGACTTTGGCCTTTGCGCCACACACATCATTGATGGTGGCCTCGGCCATGGTCACGATTGCGGAGATGGCTGCACAGACGATGTCTGCGCCAGCTTCGGCATAACCGCTGTGACCGCTGACAGAAAATCCTGTGATTCTGTCCTCTTCTGTAAAAAATTCACACTTGGTCATAATTACAGAGCGATCTTGGTGATCTCCACCTTGGTGTAAGGCTGACGGTGGCCGATCTTCTTCTTCTCGTTCTTCTTTGCCTTGTACTTGAAGACGTAGATCTTCTTAGCCTTGCCGTTCTTAACGACCTTAGCTTCGACGGTAGCACCCTCAACAGTGGGAGCGCCGATCTTGGAGTTCTCACCGTCCAGCACTGCCAGAACCTGCTCGAACTTCACGGTAGCTTCAGCTTCAGCCTCCAGCTTTTCGATGTACAGGACATCACCTTCGCTGACGGTATACTGCTTACCACCGGTCACGATAACTGCTTTCATTCTTTTCACCTACTTTAATTTGTGTAGTCTCGCTCTAAAGGTGAAGGCATGGTGCCTTTCTTAAACCTTTTCAATGCGGCTGGTCTATTTTAGCATCGTAAGCACCAAAAGTCAATACCTTTTTTGAAAGAATTTCGCTGTTTTTTCCTTGATTTTCTATGGTTTTGTGGTATATTGGAAGGAAAAAAAGGAGGCATTGTTATGCGTTACCGTTTTGCTCGTTTTCCCGGTGGTAAAAGCAAGGCTATCACCTTAAGTTACGATGATGGTTGCCGGGATGATCTGCAGTTTACGCAGATCATTAACAAGTACGGCTTAAAGGCTACGTTCAATGTAAATAGTGATCTAATTCCCATCCAGGGCGGTGAATGGAGACTGACGGCAGAGGAACTTTTGCAGATGGTGGGGGATAAGCATGAATTGGCCACCCACGGTGCATTGCATATTGCTCCCGGCAAAGCCACTCCCGTGGATATGATCCGGGATACGCTGGATTGCCGCCGCAGCCTGGAGCGGATCACCGGCAAGATCATCCGTGGTATGGCATATCCTGATTCCGGCATTACTTTGATGATGGGCGGAAACAACCTGGAAGATATTTCCCGTCGTCTGAGTGAACTGGGCATTGCCTATAGCCGCACCCTGGCAGGGGATAATGATAGCTTTATGCTCCCTAACAACTGGTATGCCTGGATGCCCACCTGCCACCATAACAATCCCAATCTGATGCCCTGGCTGGAAAAATTCCTTACCACACCGCTGAATGATTATTTGGCAATCCGTTTCCCTAAGGTGTTCTATGTGTGGGGTCATACTTACGAATTTGCCAACAACAATAACTGGGAGATTTTGGAAGACTTCTGCAAGCGGGCTTCCGGCCACGAAGATGTTTGGTATGCAACGAACATTGAAATTTGTGAGTATGTGAAAGCCTACGAGCAGCTTCTTTTCAATGTGGATAATACCATAGCTTATAACCCCACCAATACCACCATTTGGTTTGAGGTGGATGGTGACGACTATAAGATCGAACCCGGCCAGACCATTTCTATTGCCAACAAACATTGTCCCCAATAAAGGAGAAATAATGAAATTCATCACCTATGCCCACCGGGGTGCCAGTGAATACTGCCCGGAAAATACCCTGCTTTCTTTTTATACCGGCATCTATATGGGTGCCAACGGCATCGAAACCGATGTGCAAATGACCAAAGACGGTGTAGCAGTGCTGTTCCACGATGACACCATAGAGCGGATGATGAAAAAGCCGGGCAAAGTGGCAGATTATACCTACGACCAGCTTCGCGCATTTCCTATGGAGCGGCAGGGCCGGGTGGATTATATCATCACCTTGGATACCTTTCTGGAAAACTTCTCCAAAATGGACCTGACCTTCGCTATCGAACTGAAAGGAGAGGGTACAGAGGCAGAAACTGCCCGCCTTGTAGAAAAGTATACTGTGGCAGACAAGTGCATCTTTACTTCTTTTAAAATGGAATACCTTGAAAAAATACACAGCATAAACCCCTCTTATAAGTTGGGATTCTTAGCAGAAGAGGGGAAAATTGACGAGGAACTCCTATCCAAAATGGAAAAACTGGGTTTCTACGAAATTTGTCCTTTCTGGGGTGACTGCACCAAGGAAAATGTGGCCTCTTGGCACAGCCGGGGGCTGAATGTCCGTGCCTGGGGCATTTCCAACGAGGAAATTATGAAGACTGTTTATGATAACGGCGCTGACGGCATGACCGTCAATTTCCCGGATAAGCTCCTTGCTTACATCAAATAAGAAATACGCCTTGTCCGCTTTGGACAAGGCGTACTTTTTTACAGATTTTCCAATTCTGCCAGCCAGATCCTGGCGGTGGCGTCGCTGGGCATTCTCCAGTCGCCCCGGGGGCTTAAGGATACAGCGCCCACCTTCACACCGTCCGGCAGACAGTTGCGCTTGAACTGCTGGCTGAAGAAGCGGCGGTAGAACACTGTCAGCCATTTCTTAACAGTGGCAGCATCATACTGGCCTTCGTAGACCCGGCAGGCCAGGATGTAGATCTTCTTGGGAGAATATCCCAGCCGCACTACATAGTAAAGGAAGAAATCGTGGAGGGCGTAGGGGCCAACCAGATCTTCCGTTTGCTGGCTGATTTTGCCCTTTTCATCCGGGGGCAGCAGTTCTGGGCTGATGGGGGTGTCCACAATATCTTTGAGGACATCGGCAGCCTGGCTGAAGCCTTCCTTTTGAGCAATGTGCAGGATCAGGTGACCGATGAGGGTCTTGGGAACGGAAGCATTCACACTGTACATACTCATATGGTCGCCATTGTAGGTGCACCAGCCCAGGGCCAGTTCGCTCAGATCGCCTGTACCGATGACGATGCCGCCAACCACACTGGCGTAATCCATCAGCACCTGGGTCCGTTCCCGGGCCTGGGCGTTTTCATAAGTGCCGTTGTGGATAGACAGATCGTGGCCGATATCTGCAAAGTGACCGGTAACCGCATTTTTCACGGAGATCTCCTTGGTGGAGATACCCAGTTTCTTCATCAGTTCCCAGGCGTTTTGGTAAGTCCGGTCGGAAGTGCCGAAGCAGGGCATAGTCACGCCATACACATCGGTGGCGGGACGGCCCAGTTCCTTCATAGCCTGTACAGCCACCAAAAGAGCCAGGGTGGAGTCCAGACCGCCGGAGATGCCCAGCACCGCATTGGTGCCGATGGTGGCAAGGCGCTGCTTCAGGCCTGCAACCTGGATCTGGAACACTTCCTCGCACCGATCTGCCAAGGTTTTGGGATCTTCCGGCACAAAGGGCATCTTTTCGTATTTATATAATGTGCCGTCACTGCGCAGAGCGGGGCAATCGCAATCAATACGGCGCATAGGCTGTACCTGGGAGTAAATGGAAATAGCATCCCGGATGCTGGTGTTGTGGCGGCGGCGAGCCCGGACAGTACCCAGATCCACGTCCTGCACCAAAAGATAATCGCTGGCGATCAGATCCTTGTTTTGGGCAATCAGCTTGCCGTCCTGGGCAATCAGGCTGTGACCGGACATCACCAAGTCCTGGGTGGACTCCGTAGAGCCGCAGGAGCAAAGGGCGTATACGCAACTGCAAACCGCAGACTGATGGGTCACCAGGTTCTGCCGGTAAGCCCGCTTGCCAACGGCTTCATTGGAAGCGGAAAGATTGACGATCACTTCTGCGCCGCCCAGCCGCATCATAGTGGAAGGAGGCATGGGTGCCCACAGATCTTCGCAGACCTCCACACCCAGCACAGTGCTGTCGCCCAAAGTGAACAGCAGATCCCGGCCGATAGGCACAACGCCCAATCCCTCAATGGAAATTTCCTTCACAGGCAGATCCTGGGAGGAGGCGAACCAGCGGCGTTCGTAGAACTCGCCGTAGTTGGGCAGATAGGTCTTGGGAATGATACCCCAAAGTTTGCCGCGGCCCACAACTGCACCGCAGTTATACACCTGCCCGGTCACGCAAATGGGCAGACCCACCACCACAGTCAGGGCAGGATAAGAAGCAGAAGTCTTTACGATCTGGGCAAGTCCTTCTATAGAAGCCTTCTGTAAAGCCTCTTGAAAAATCAGGTCACCACAGGTATAACCGGTCAGGGCCAGTTCCGGGAAGAGAACCAGATCACAGCCGGCAGCATCTGCTTTCTCCATATAGGTGCAGATATCCTGGGTGTTTGCAAACACGTTGCCCACCTGCACCTTAGGAACAGCGCAGCCAAGTCGCATAAAATCCAGCATTGGAATCCCTCCAAATTCTTATTTCGTGCTATTATCATACCACATTTTGCTAGTTTTGCAACGAAAAAATCGTATTTCGTATTTTTTTATCGATTAGGTCTTGACAATTTGTGATTTTGGGTTTATGATAAGGGAGCATTACACGACTGACGGATTTCGCGGATCACCGCGGGGGAATGTAATTGCTTTCATGCCGACCGTCTGGGCAATTCAGTTCCTGGGACTGGATTGCCTTTTTATTTTACATTTAGGAGAATAAAAATGGCTTTTACATACCGTGGCTTGCAGGCACAGTACAGCCGCCACATTATTACAGAAGAAGAAGTAAATCGCCAGCTGCACCGGCTTTTGCAGCAGAATCCCCGGATCACTCCGGTCACCGATCGCCCCACCGAAAAGGGAGATGAGGTGGTGCTGGATTATGCCGGCTTCTGCGATGGAGAGCAGTTCCAGGGCGGTACTGCCCAGATGCAGACCCTGATCCTGGGCAGCGGGATGTTCATTCCCGGCTTTGAAGAGCAGCTGCTGGATAAAGTTCCCGGTGAAAAAGTTTCTGTGAACGTTACCTTCCCGGAAACCTACCACGCCAAGGAGCTGGCAGGCAAGAAGGCCACCTTTGAATGCACTATCCACGAAATCCGGGTAAAGACCGCCTACGAGTTGGACGATACCTTTGCTAAGGAAGTGGGCCAGTGCGATACTTTGGAGGAAATGCGGCAAAAGCTGCAGGAAAGCCTCCAGGCTTATACCGATGACCGGGGCGAAATGGACCTGCAGGACCGTCTTCTGCATCAGGCCGCTGCTACCCTGGATTTTACCCCCGATCCTATGGAACTGGAGCATGCGGTAGAGGAACAGATGAAGGCGATGGAAGCCCAGCTGTCCCGCCAGGGTTTGACTCTGGATATGTACTGCAGCTTTATGAACACCACTGTTGCCGACCTGCATAAGGAAGCCTATCCTGCAGCAGAGGATTCTCTGCGGATTGCTGCCACTGTGAATAAGATTGTGGAACTGGAAGGCCTTGTAGCCACCCAGGAAGAGATCGGTCAGGCGATTGCGGTGGTCTGTAAGCAGAACGGAATCACCGCAGAGCAGCTTCGGGAGTACTACACCCCCGAATTGGAAACCGCGCTGATGCAAAGCGTGCTGACCACCAAGGTGTCTCAGCTGATCCGCGACAGCGCAGTCATTTGTGAATAAGTGTCGCATTTACGGCACTATAATAAGGAGGACACATTTATGGCAATCATCTACGACGAAAACGGCAAGTACGTTGACGAACAAGGTCACGTAAAACTTGACCCCACCAAGTTTGCTGACTGGCAAATCGCTGAAGAAGCAGAAAAGACTCTGCCTTCTGTTGATTTCTTCCGTCAGAAACTGGGCCTGCTGGAAGAGGAAATCATCCCCTACGGCAAGACCCCCAAGATCGACTTTATCAAGGTTATGAACCGTCTGAAGGATAAGCCCGACGGCAAGTTCATCGAAGTCACCGCTGTTACTCCCACTCCCTTCGGCGAAGGCAAGTCCACTGTTTCTCTGGGCCTGATCGAAGGTCTGGGCTACATTGGCAAGAACGCCGGCGGCGCTCTGCGTCAGCCCTCCGGTGGCCCCACCATGAACGTTAAGGGTACTGCTGCAGGCGGCGGTAATGCTCTGCTGATGCCCATGACCGAGTTCTCTCTGGGTCTGACCGGCGACATCAACGACATTATGAACGCCCACAACTTGGCAATGGTTGCTCTGACTGCCCGTATGCAGCACGAGCGCAACAACAACGACGAATGGCTGGCTAAGAAGGGCCTGAAGCGTCTGGACATCGACCCCAAGCGGGTGGAGATGGGCTGGATCATCGACTTCTGCGCTCAGTCCCTGCGTAATATCATCATCGGCATCGGCGGGCGTCTGGACGGCTATATGATGGAATCCAAGTTCGGCATCGCTGTTGGCTCCGAACTGATGGCTATTCTGGCTGTTGCTAAGGACCTGAAGGATCTGCGTGAGCGCATCGGCAAGATTGTTGTTGCTTACTCCCGCAGCGGCGCACCTGTTACCTGTGAAGATCTGGACGTTGCCGGCGCTATGACCGCTTGGATGCGTAACGCTATCAACCCCACCATGTGCTACTCCGTGGAACATCAGCCCGTTCTGATCCACGCTGGCCCCTTCGCAAACATCGCTATCGGTCAGTCCTCTGTTATTGCTGACCGCCTGGCTCTGAAGCTGTTCGACTACCATGTTACCGAGTCCGGCTTTGCTGCTGACATCGGCTTCGAAAAGTTCTGGAACGTTAAGACCCGTCTGTCCGGCCTGACCCCCAACGTTTCCGTTCTGGTTGCTACCGCCCGCTCCCTGAAGATGCACGGCGGCGGCCCCAAGGTCACCCCCGGCGCACCCCTGCCCAAGGAGTACAAGGAAGAGAACCTGGAACTGCTGGAAAAGGGTACTTGCAACCTGTTCCACCATGTTAACACCATCAAGAAGTCCGGCATCACTCCCGTTGTTTGTATCAACCGTTTCTACACCGATACCGACGCTGAAGTTGCTC
>JAZRUE010000013.1:0-5964 GCA_045652345.1 Faecousia sp.
CCCCTCTACATGCAAAAAGCAGACACCCCGAAAGGGGTATCTGCTTTTTGGTGCCGGTGTCCGTTTGCGGTACCCGGCCCTCTCCCTGCCCCCGAGGGCGGCGGTGATGGTCGACCGCGGCACACGCTGCGCCCTCGCTGCATCCGCCACCGGCGGCGCTCGGGCTCGCGGCCAGACTCTCACCTGCGGGTCGAGTCCGTCCCCCTCTACATGCAAAAAGCAGACACCCCGAAAGGGGTATCTGCTTTTTGGTGCCGGTGGCCGGACTCGAACCGGCACGCTGTCGCCAGCGGTGGATTTTGAGTCCACTACGTCTACCAATTCCATCACACCGGCAGGTGTGCATTTGCAAAGCATTGGTTACTGGGGTATTATACACCATCCATTTTAAAATAGCAAGGGGAAATTTTGCATCTTTTGAAAAGAATCCGTAGGGGCGATTCACAAATCGCCCGCAGGCAGTCAAAAACCGCCCCGACAACCCAACCTACCAATTCCTTTGTAGGGGCGGATTCCATATCCGCCCGCTCGGAAAAAACTGCCCTTTAGGCAAGGGGGTATGGGAAACCTACATATTTATTCATTCTGATGGGAATTTTATTCGACAAAACAATTGCTTTTTTGGCAAAAGCATGTTATCATTACTCTTACGCTTTGCATATTTCAGGAAAGGAGCAACGCCATGCCGAAAAACGTCACCATGGAATTTGACACTTCTGTGCCGGTGGAATACACCCGGAAGAAGTGGTTTTTGCGGGTGCAATCCATAGTGAAATGGTTTATCAAAAAGCCGAAATTCGTCACTTTGGGCAAGCCGGTTTGTCCCGGCAGCATTGTCCTGAGCAACCACGAAGGCACAGGCGCACCTCTTTCCATGGAACTGTACGGCAAGCTGCCCGTTCGTTTCTGGGGCGCTCACGAAATGGACGAAGGCTTCAAATCTGCCTACTGGTATATGACCAATATTTACTATCACAAGAAGAAGCACTGGAATCTGTGGCTGGCTCGGCTGTTCTGCCTGATCGCCACACCTCTGACCAGAATGTTTTACATCGGCCTGGAACTGATTCCCACCTATGCAGATATCCGCCTGAAAAACACCCTGAGCAAAAGCCTGGACGCCCTGAAAAAGGGGCATACGGTGGTGATTTTCCCGGAGGATTCCAATAAGGGCTACCTGAAGGAACTGAGCGGATTCCACCAGGGCGCCATACTGCTGCTGGAGTACTGCCAACGGCAGGGTCGGGATGTGCCCGTGTATGTGGCCTACTATAACAAAGAGAAAAAGCAGTATGTTTTCGATGCCCCTTCCAGCACAAGCCAGCTGCTGGCGCTGGGTCTTTCCCGGGAAGAACTGGCGAAAAAGCTTTGCGATCGCTGCAACGAACTGGGCAAACTGGAAAGCTAAAAAAGGCAACACTTATTGACAAATAAGTGTTGCCTTTTGATATTTATAATTGTAGAATAGTTGATAATACAAAATTTCCGGAAGGAGGGGTCATAATGCGCAATAAACGATGGGCAAGGGGCATGGTTTCCGTTTGCCTTTTAGTTGCCATGGTGCTGCCCCTTCTTTGTGGCTGCGTCTCCCAGGCAGAAGGCGGGAAAAAGCAGCTGTGGGTCCTGACGGAAAAATCCACCTGGGATCGGATGAACGGACAGCTTTATGTGCTGGAGCAGGCCTATGAAAAGGAACATCCGGATGTGGATATCCGTGTGGAGTATCTGCCGACGGAGGAGCAAAAAAGAGCCTCCTATTTGCAGCAGCTGCGGACCCAAATCCTCCAGGGTGGGGGACCGGACTGCTATTTGCTGCCCACCGACAACACCCTGATTCTGGACGAGCCTGCCCAGTACACCTATGTGGAAGTAGAACCTCTGTTTTCCGATGTGCAGCTGGCTATGCAAAACGGCCTCTTTTATAACATTGCAGACCTCTATGACCGGGATGACACCCTGGGCAAAGAGGCGCTGAATCCTCAAATTATGGCTGCAGGTACCCTGGGGGAAAAGCGGTATGTGCTGCCCCTGCGCTATGATCTGCCGGTGATTTTCGCAAAAGAAAGCGCCTTGCAGGCAGCGGGAATCGACCCTGCCATTTTGCAAAAGGACCTGGGCGCCATCATGGAAGCGGTTTGCCAAAGGGAAGACCCTATATTGGCGGGCGGCCTTTTCCAGGAAAGCTTCAGCGTCTTTACGGACTTTTTCAACTACGAAACCGGGGAAGTGGAACTGCAGGAGCAGACCCTGACCGCCTATTTCCGGGCTTATCAGCAGCTGAAAGCCCTCCGGGAGACCCTGCAGGAAGATATTTATGTGGAAAAACTGCATATTCCCAGCTATATCAGCCACGCCTATGACCCCCAAAATACCAGCGGGTATGACCTGCGCTACTATCCGCTTTGGATTGGCACCATGCAGGATGCGTTTGATTATTTACCTATGGCCCAGTATGAGAATACGGAGCTGCAGGCAGTGCCTATGCGCTCTATCGGGGGCGATGTAGTGGCCACGGTCACCTATTATGCCGCTGTAGGTGCAGGCTGCAAGGATCCGGATCTTGCCTATGACTTTTTGCGGCAATTCCTGCTGGAAACTTCCCAGTGGGAGAAGAATCGCCCCGTGCGCAATTATACCAAGCCCATCAAGGGTATGGGCAATACCGTCAACGATCTTCAGTTCCCCGGCCTGATGGAAAAAGGCTGGGCAGTTCGCAGTCAGGGCAGTTTGCAGACCCTTTGGAATGTGCGCAGAACGCAGTTCTATGTGAAGTCTTCCCATTATTTCGGCACGTCGGAGCAGCGGGATCGGATGCGCATCATCGGTCTGATGGCCCTGGAAACGGATCGGTGGGCGGAGATTCAGAACGCCCAAATTGATCAGGTGCGGTTTCACACTTCTTTGTCCGATGACCTTGCCCAGGTACTGCAGCAGCTGGATTTGGGAGCAGACCATTCCCGGCTTGCGCAGGAACTGCTTTGGGCTATGCGACGGCACATCGCAGAAGGGTAGGTGGCGGCATGAAACTGAAAACAAAACACGCCATTACCGGCTACGCCCTGATCAGCCCCCTGCTTTTGGGGTGCATCATCTTCTACGCCCTGCCCTTTGGCATGGTGCTTTACTACTCCATGGTCAGCGGCAGTGGCAGTTCCCAGACCTTTGTGGGTCTTCAGAACTACACCCAGATCTTTTCCAATGAGCTGTTTGGCCTGGCTATGGGCAACACTTTGAAATTTTTGGGCATCGGTATTGGGCTGAACCTGCTGATTGCTTATGCCATCGCCCTGTTGTTGCAAAAGCGGGCGAAAAAGCATAAGCTTCTCCGGTCTGTGGTTCTGCTGCCCTACGTGATGCCGGTGGTTGGCACGGTCCTTTTGGTGGATGTGCTGTTCTCTCAGGCGGGACTGGGCAACTGGCTTTTGAATGTGCTGGGGCTGCCTGCCCGGGATTGGCTCCACTCCGACGGGGCTTTTTGGGTGGCTATTTTACTCTATTTGTGGAAGAACATCGGCTACAGCGTGGTGCTGCTCCTTTCCGGGCTGACCACCATTTCCCAGGAGCAGTATGAGGCCGCCTCCATCGACGGCGCCTCCGGCTGGAAGCTTTTCCGCTATATTACCGCTCCCCAAATGTGGTACAGCGTCTTTTTTGCCGGGGTGTTTTCTCTCATCAATGCCTTTAAGTCCTTCCGGGAGATCTTCCTGATCGGCGGGGAAGCGCCCCACGAAAGTCTGTATATGCTCCAGCATTTTATCAACAACTGCTTCGAAAAACTCAGCTATTCCAAGATGGCAGTTGCCAGCATTTTGCTGACCTTGCTGGTTTCTTTACTGTTTATGCTCTGCTATTGGCGGGTCAACAGAAAGGAGGCCTATAAGGAATGAAAAAACGAAGAAGTCTTTTGGCTGGGACCCTTTCCTTCTTTCTGTGCGCCCTTTGCATCGTACCCTTTGCCTATGTACTGATCTCCAGTTTCCAAACGGTAGAAGGGGATTTTAGCCTGGGGTATTACTATGAGGTGTTCCTGGGGCAGTCCCAGTATCTGTTCCGGTTTTGGAAAAGTGTGGGGCTGAGCCTTGCCATCGCTCTGGGGCAGGTGCTGATCTCCGTGCTGGCGGCCTATGGCTTTGCCAAGTATCGGTTCCCCGGGAAGTTCCTGCTGTTCTTCCTGATGATGATCCTGATGATCCTGCCTTTGCAGGTGACTTTGGTGCCCAATTACATTCTTCTGAAGGAAGGAAATCTGCTGGATACCAATTGGGCGCTGATCCTGCCTGCCATCGTTGTGCCCCTGGGCACCTTTATTCTGACCCAAAGCTTCCGGGCCGTCCCCAACAGCGTGCTGGAGGCTGCCCGACTGGACGGCTGCAAGCTGCCCCGGCTGCTGGTGCAGATTCTGCTGCCTATGAGCAAAAGCGGCTTTGTTTGCGTGTTCCTGCTCTCGTTCCTGGATGCCTGGAATATGGTGGAGCAGCCCATTACCTACCTGAAAAACTTTGCCGATTACCCCATCTCTGTAGCCCTGGCCTCCGTACCTCCCGGAGATCCTACGGTGCTGCTGGTGGCCTGCGTTCTGGTCACCCTTCCGTCTGTTTTCCTCTTTGCCTTGTTCAACCGGGAAATGTCGGAGGGCATTGCTATGGGAGGTGAAAAGTAAGATGAAACGAAAAGTTCTCTGCGTTTTCTCCTTTTTGCTGATCCTGCTTCTGTTCTGCACCATGGTCAGCCCCAAGGTGGAGGAGGAAATGCGCACTCTGGCAGAAGCGAGAAAGACCTACCGCTTCGGTAACTCCTCTGTGGGCGCCATCGCCATTGAGTGGAAAGAATCCGACGGCGTGCTGTTCCAGGTGGTGGAAGGCAAAGGCTGGGGAGGTGGATGGCGGGTAGCGGAACTGCCCGGCAGATATTACACCCGCCACGAAAATCACGTGGAATTCGGCCCGGGAGCGGAGTATATTTACATCTATTCTGCCTCCCGTCAGCCGGTTGCCGGCACCCAGTTGGGCTTTGTGGAGACCAAATATAAGCCGGATACCTATCTGCTTTGGCACCCGGAATCCCTCGCAGAAATGGAATTTCTTCCCAATTCCCTGACCCTGATCAGCAAAGGGGAGAATGTGGCCCTAATGGATAGCCGAAACGGGGCAGACCCCTACTTTGAACACGGTATGTGGTATACCTTTAAGGAGGATATGGGGCAGGATGTGCGGGTGTACAGTCTGCGGGATGTGGAAAGTTTCACAAAGGCCTTGCCCTGGATCACCGGAATCCTTTGCAGTTTGATTTGCAGCCTGCTGATTTGGGCAGGTAGCTGGATTCTGTCCCGGAAACGGGAACTGAGCAAAAAACTTTGGGTCGGCAACGGCCTGCTGGTGAGTTTGCTGCTGGGGTCTGTGCTGCTGCTTCGGCGGATGTTTGACCTGCCGGCCTCTTTGATGCCTGAAAAGTCCATTTTGGATATTTCCCACTACACGGAAACCTTCCAAAGAATCCGTTCTTCTATGGATGCTATGGCAGATCAGCGGGTGGAAAATTGGTTATCCCAGGCGGGAATGGACTGCGCCCTGATTGCGGGGCTGAGCCTTTTGCTGACGGTAGGTATCCTGGTTTTGGAAAGCCGCCTTTGCCGCCGCTCCGAAAAGTAAACCAAAAAAGACGACCCGTAAAGGTCGTCTTTTTTGCTGGGAGATGATCATGTAGGGGCAAACTGTGTTTGCCCGCGGGCGATTGGTGAATCGACCCTACAGCCCTTAACCAACATTTCCCTTGACTGCAAGGGCAAAATGTGGTAACATTAGTTTCACGCTGCCGGCATGGCGGAATAGGTAGACGCAAGGGACTTAAAATCCCTCGGAGTAAAATCCGTACCGGTTCGATTCCGGTTGCCGGCAACAAAAAAAAAGACCTTTTTTGGTCGGTTTTTTTGGTTCCGCAGGGATCGAACCGCAGGTGAGAGTCCGG
>JAZRUE010000014.1:0-13684 GCA_045652345.1 Faecousia sp.
GACTCGAACCCCCGACCTACTGCTTAGAAGGCAGTTGCTCTATCCAGCTGAGCTACTGGCGCATCTATGGAGCGGGTGACGGGAATCGGACCCGCGTATCCAGCTTGGAAGGCTGGTGTTCTACCATTGAACTACACCCGCATTGTCCTAACCCATTCAGCCATAGAATTTTAGCATATTAAATCCTAACTGTCAAGGCTGAATTTGGCAAATCCCAGGAATTTTTTCATAGATCACATCTGCAACTGCGCCTTTTGCACATTCGCAAACATTCTCATAGCGGTCTGCCACAATGCCGTCAGAGGGGCAATAGGCATAGTCTGCCCCATCCAGCATAGCAATATCATTCTTTGCATCTCCCACGCAGACCAAAATTTCTTTCCCCAGTTTTTTCTGTAGTTTCCGGGCGGCAGCGCATTTGGAGACCCCAACGGCCTGCACATCCAGGATCCGGGGCGCAGCCAGCATTACATCCACTTTTCCGGCATACATCTTGGCAATGGTAGCCGCCGCCTGCTCAAAATAGCGGCGTTCTTCCTCGCTTACCCGGAACAAATCGGACACCGCAGGCTTTTCTGTCTGTCCGAAAAGGGAGAATTTCATAAACGGATACAAAGGGGTGTTCTCATCGAAAACGGCATAGCCCCAGTTCATTCCCCGGTAATAGGCCTCTGCGTTGGGGGTAGGCTCTACCAAATAATGGTTGTCTGCCCCCTGCAGCTCCAAGTTCAACCCGGGAAACAGCCGCCGCATATCGGCGATCACCTGCAAAGGATCCAGGTCGATTTCCGTCACATCGATCAACTCGCCCTTGTCATAGGCCGCAGAGCCGTTGTACAGCAGCAACGGCGCATTCCTGGGCAGCGTTTCCAAATACTGGGCAAAGGTGGTGGTACTGCGGCCGGTGTTGACCGTAAAAGTGCCGCCGTTTTCCATAAAGTACCGGATGGCTTCTATATTTCGTTCCGGGATCTTGGAATCCGGCCCGGTCAGGGTCCGATCAAAATCCACTGTCAATAACACTTTGGAAAAGTCTGCCATGGCACAGCTCCTACAGTCGTTTCTTTAATTTTTCCAGCACTTCCCGGAAATAGTCCGGCAAATCTGCCGCCACGATCACCGGTCTTCCGTCCCGGGGATGGGCAAAGCACAGCACGCCTGCGTGCAGCACCTGGCTATCCTGCCCCAACTCCGGCTTTTTGTGGCCGTAGACCGTATCCCCCAAAATGGGGTGGCCAATGTGGGCCATATGGACACGGATCTGGTGGGTGCGGCCCGTTTCCAGCTTGCACCGCACATGGGTATAACCGGGATAGCGATCCACCACTTCCCAATGGGTCACCGCATTTTTACTGTTCCGGGCGGTGACGCACATCTTTTTCCGGTCGGAAGGATGACGGCCAATGGGCGCATCCACCGTGCCGCTGTCCTCTTTTAAATTGCCGCAGACGATGGCTTCATAAGTCCGGGCCATGGTATGGTCCTTCAGCTGGGAAGCCAGCACCGTATGGGCAAGATCGTTTTTCGCAATGGCCAAAAGGCCGGAGGTATCTTTATCGATCCGGTGAACGATACCGGGACGCAAAATGCCGTTGATACCGGAAAGGCTATCTCCCTTGGCATACAAAAGGCCGTTTACCAGGGTATCTTCCTGGTGTCCCGCTGCCGGGTGAACCACCAAGCCTTTGGGCTTATTGATCACCAGCACATCCTCATCTTCATAGACGATATCCAGTTCCATTTCGGTGGCAGGCACATCCAAAGGCTTTGGCTCCGGCATGGTAACAGAGATGGCATCTCCCACTTCCAGCCGGTCGTTTTTCTTGCCCGGCTTGCCGTTGCGAAGGACCATGCCCTGCTCCAAAAGCTTTTGGGCGGCACTGCGGCTCAGATCCGGCAGGCAGCGGGCCAGAAATCCATCCAACCGCTCCCCTGCAAGGTCAGCAGTGAGTATCATTTTTTCTCTTCCTTCCAAAACTTCTTGTTAAAGAACACAAGGCTCACCATCAAAAGGATGCAACCGCAGGTAATGAAGCAGTCTGCCACATTGAAAACGGCAAAATTCACAAAATCCACTTCGATCATATCGATCACATAGCCATTGATCACCCGGTCGATCACATTGCCCAGGCCGCCTGCCAAAATAGAAACGATGCACCACCGCTCCAGCTTGGTAAAGGGCAGTTTCTTCTTGGAAAATTCCCAAATCGCCAGCAGGGCAAACACCAGGAACAGACCCACAAACACCCATCTTGCCCCTTCAAAAGAGGAGAAGGCTGCCCCTCTGTTCTGCACATAGGTGAAGTGGAACAGACCGGGAATGGCGGTTGCTTTCTCGTAAACATCAAGCTTCTCAACCGTCAGGTATTTGGTAAACTGGTCCAGAGCCACCACACCGGCGGCGTAAAGACCCATCCATACATATAGCATCACAGTACCTCTTCGTAATAAGAAATGGCTTGCTTGGCAACTGCAGCACTGTCAAAGGGCTTTGCCACTGCCCGGACTTTTTCTTCTTCCATTTGGGGAAGGCGCTCCACCATTCGCATAATGGCATCGGCCAGGCTATCCGGGTCATCCACCTGGCAGAATTCTGCCGCATCCGGGGTCAGGAAGCCCTCCGGGCCGCCGCACTTGGTGCTGACCACCGGCACGCCGGCAGCCGTTGCCTCAATGGCAGGGATGCAGAAGGTTTCCGTGTTGGAAGTCACCAGCATAATATCGGACTGCGTCAGCAGCTGGGCAATTTCCTCATGGGTCTTCTGTCCCACAAAATCCACACAGTCGGAAAGACCAAACTCCCGGGCGTTTTCAATGTAACCTTTTTTCAGGTAGCCTTCGCCCACTACTGTATAATGGAAATCCGTCAGCTTGCCTTCGGAGCGGAGCTTTGCCAGAGCCTGCAGACCCCGGCGGATATTCTTGCCGTGGCGCAGGGCGCAAACGCTGATAAACCGGATGGTTTTGTCCGTCTTTTCCGCCTTGGGACGGGCAAACATAGAAAAGTCCACGATGTTGGGCAGCACCCGGGAAGAGATGTTCTTCTCCTTGCGCAAATAGTCCACCATATGGTGGCCGACGCAGGTCAGCATAGCGGCGTTTTCCGCCACATAGTTCATAAAGGGAATATGCCAGCCGGTGAAGAACCGCTGATAATAGGAGGCATGCTCTGTGGTCACCACCGGAATGCCCAGCTTTTTGCCCAGAACGCAGGTGGCATAGCCTGCGGGGATCATGGTCTGGGCGTGGAGAATGTCCGGGCGGCCGTGTTCTTTCTCATACTCCCGGTACAGTTTTTCCAGCTTTTTGGTGTAAGCCTTCAGCTGCCAGGGCTCAGAAAAGCGCTTTCTGTTCAGCATCAGCCGGAAATAGGTCCGGTAGCCTTCCTCTTCTACCACATACTTTTTCTTTGCAAAGGGATAGGAAAGGGCGGAAGAAATGGGCTTTGCATCGATATGGAGCATATTCACTTTTACCCCGGCTTCTGCCAGGGCTTTGCAGAACTGCTTGTGATAAATGCCGATGAGCTTATCGCCCCCGTGGGGATACCAGGTGCAAACCACCAGCACATGCAACGGTTTTTGGGACATACAGACCCCTCCAGCTTGATTTTTCCTAGGGTAGAGCGATAAATCCGAACTCGTTTTACAAAGGATGGTTTATTGCTCTATCTGCGTTTCTCCCTATTCTATCAAAATTTCAAGCAAAAAGCAACCTGTGGAAGCATTGACCTAAAAAAAGATAAATGCTACAATAAAATACAAGAAAAAAGTTTGTTTTTCTACATCCCACATCTTGACCAAAGGCCACCCTTGATTGTATAATAGCCAATTAATAACACATATTTTGCAGGAGGTAAACTTATGGCATTCTACTATTCCGAACCCAGCCGTACTTTTAGTGAATATTTGCTGGTTCCCGGCTATTCTTCCGAGGACTGCATTCCCGACCGGGTCAGTCTGCGGACCCCTCTGACCAAGTACCGCAAGGGTCAGGAAGAACCTGCGATTTCTTTGAATGTGCCTCTGGTCTCCGCCATTATGCAATCCGTTTCCAATGATACTTTGGCCATTGCTCTTGCAAAGGAAGGCGGCATCAGCTTCATCTTCGGTTCTCAGACCGTGGAATCCCAGGCCGCTATGGTTGCCCGGGTTAAAGGCTACAAGGCCGGCTTTGTGGTTTCCGCCTCCAACCTGACTCCTGAGGACACCCTGGCCGATGTGCTGGCTCTGAAGGAGCGCAACGGCTTCTCCACCGTGGCCATCACCGAGGACGGCACCGCCACCGGCAAACTGCTGGGCATCGTCACCGGCCGGGACTACCGTGTTTCCCGTATGGATGTGGGTGAAAAGGTTGCCGCCTTTATGACCCCCCGGGAAAAGCTGATCACCGCTCCTGCAGGCACTACCCTGAAGGAAGCCAACGACATCATCTGGGAGCACAAGCTGAACTCCCTGCCCATCGTGGACGAGAACGATCACCTGATGTACTTCGTATTCCGGAAGGACTACGCCTCCCACAAGGCCAACCCCCAGGAACTGCTGGACAGCAAGAAGCGCTACCTGGTAGGCGCAGGCATCAACACCCGGGACTATGCCACCCGGATCCCCGCCCTGCTGGAGGCCGGTGCAGACGTTCTGTGTATCGACTCCTCCGAAGGCTTCAGCTGCTGGCAGAAAAAGACCATCGACTGGGTCCGTGAAAACTACGGTGACTCCGTAAAGATCGGTGCAGGCAACGTTGTTGACCGGGATGGCTTCCTGTTCCTTGCCAAGGCCGGTGCAGACTTCGTTAAGGTAGGTATCGGCGGCGGTTCTATCTGCATCACCCGGGAAACCAAGGGTATCGGCAGAGGTCAGGCTACTGCTCTGTTCGAAGTGGCTGCTGCCCGTGACGAATACTTTAAGGAGACCGGCATCTATGTGCCCATCTGCTCCGACGGTGGTATCGTTCACGACTATCATATGACCCTGGCCCTGGCTATGGGCGCAGACTTCCTGATGCTGGGCCGCTACTTTGCCCGGTTCGACGAGTCCCCCACCCCCAAGGTGATGGTCAACGGCGCTTATATGAAGGAATACTGGGGCGAAGGCTCCAACCGCGCCCGGAACTGGCAGCGATATGACCTGGGCGGCGCCAGCAAGCTCTCCTTCGAAGAAGGCGTTGACTCCTATGTTACTTATGCCGGCAGCCTCCACGACAATGTGGAAGCCAGCCTTCACAAGGTAAAGTCCACCATGTGTAACTGCGGCGTGCTGAATCTGCCTGACCTGCAGAAAAACGCAAAGCTGACCCTGGTATCCTCCGTTTCCATCGTGGAAGGCGGCGCCCACGACGTCACCCTGCGCTCCACCAACACTGTAAAATAACGATTACAAGATGGCAGCCTCCCGGTTGCCATCTTATGCTTTTGAGGAAAATTCCATGAAAAAACTACTTGCTTTCTTTCTTTGCCTGATACTGGCGCTTTCCATCGTTGCCTGCGGTGTACCGGAAGCGGCACCTGTGCCGTCACCGGAAACCACGCCCATAGCTGCACCGGAAAGTACCCCGGCACCGTCACCGGACGGAACACCGGCACCGTCACCGGAAACAACGCCCGCTCCCACACCAAAACCCACGCCCGCGCCTACACCCACTCCTGCGCCTACTCCTGCACCTACTCCCACACCTACTCCCGCACCTACGCCCGCACCTACGCCTGCCCCCACAACTGCACCAACCACAGTTTCTGCTTTTGCTGTCCATTTTATCGATGTAGGTCAGGCAGATGCGGCCCTGATCCTTTGCGACGGAAAAGCTATGCTCATTGATGGCGGCAATGCCGCCGACTCCAATGTGATGTATACCTATTTAAAAAAGCAGGGCATTACCCATCTGGACTATGTGATCGGCACTCACGCCCACGAAGATCATATCGGCGGCATTCCCGGTGCATTAAACTATGCCACTGCCGGGAAAGTCTACTGTCCGGTCACCAGCTACACCACCAAGGCTTTCCAAAACTTCGTGACTGCCGCCCAAAACCGGGGTTGCAGCATAACTGTTCCAAAGGTAGGGGAAACATTCTCTTTGGGCAGCGCCACCTGCAAAGTACTGGCGGTAAACACCGAAAGTGATGCCAACAATTCCTCCATCGTTCTGCGCATTACGTATGGAGAAGTTTCTTTTCTGTTTACCGGTGATGCAGAGCGGGAAGTAGAACAAGTGCTCTTGGATAAGGGGACTACCCTGAAATCTACAGTCTTGAAAGTCGGTCACCATGGTTCTGCCACCTCCACAAGTTACCCCTTCCTCCGGGAGGTAGCACCCCAGTATGCGGTGATCTGCGTGGGCAAAGGCAACACCTACGGCCATCCCACGGAAGGCACACTCAGCCGCCTCCGTGACGCAGATGTAAAGACCTTCCGCACAGATATGCAAGGAGATATTATCTGCACCTCCAACGGCAAAACCGTTTCCTTTACCGTCAGCAGAAACAAAGACGCAGATGTGTTTGGCGGCATCGGCCCCAACAGCACCCAATCCCAAACGCCCCCACCTGCGCCGGAAGCCACCCCTGTACCGGAAGGACAGGACTATGTATTAAACAACAATTCCAAGCTGTTTCATTACCCCACCTGCAGCAGCGCAAAGAAGATCAGCAACAAAAACCGGCAGGAATATACCGGTACAAGAGAAGAATTGCTTTCCCTTGGGTATTCTCCCTGCAGAAATTGCGACCCGTAAACAAAAAAGGATGCACGATTGTGCATCCTTTTTATTGCTCTTTGGGGCGTTTATAGCGGCCCTGGGGTTCCCATTCCGGCAGGGGCAGACGCTGCATTGCGCCAAAGACCCGTTCCTTCAGATCCGGGTACTGCTGGGAAAGATCGTAGATCAGCTTCTTTACCTCTTCCCGCTTGGTGTATTTATCCACTGGGCAGCGGTTTTCGATGACAGGCAGTTCCTGCTTCTTCACAAAGTTATCCACCGTTTTTTCATGCAGATAAAGCATAGGCCGGATCTGGACAATGCCGGTTCTGTCCAAGTCCGTCACCGGCTGAAAACAACCGATCCTGCCTTCAAAGAGAAGATTCATCAGAAAGGTCTCCACCGCATCGTCATAGTGATGACCCAGTGCCAGCTTGGAAAGGCCACGGCTTAAGAGCGCTTCATTTAATGCACCACGGCGCATTTTGGCGCACATGGAGCAGGGATTCTTTTCTTTCCGGTGCTCAAAAATAATCGGCGCGATCTCTGTTTTGACCTGGGTAAAAGGCACATCCAGCTTTTCACATAGGGCAGCAACCGCACTGTAGTCCATTCCCAGTCCCATATCGATGGTAATGGCTTCCAGGGCAAACTCTGCCGGGTGGAATTTTTTAAGTTCTGCCAAAAGGACCAGTAGCGCAAGGCTATCCTTGCCGCCGGATACGCCCACGCCGATCTTATCCCCGGGAGCGATCATATGATAGTCGTCCACACAGCGGCGAACAAGGCCCAAAAGTTTCTGCATCAGGGTTTTTCCTCCAAAAGTTTTTGAAAATAGCAAGTGAGCAAACAAGAGAAAACAAGAGCAAATAGGAGAAAACAAGAGTTTGCCTCGGATTTGAGAAAATATTTCGAAATAGCGGTTGACATTTCCTTTTTGCTATGGTATAAAATTCTAGCGCTATGAAGATTTTAGCGTAGTTTTTTACGTTTGTCAAAATATTTTAACCTATTGGAGGAAACCATAATGTCCACTACTCTGGCAAAGAACGAGACTGTTGCCCGCAAGTGGTACGTTGTCGACGCTGCCGGTAAGCCCCTGGGCCGTACCGCCGTTACCGTTGCCAACCTGCTGCGTGGCAAGCACAAAGTTGATTTCACCCCCAACGTTGACTGCGGTGACTTCGTCATCGTCATCAACACCGACAAGGCCATTCTGACCGGCAACAAGCTGGAGCAGAAGTCCTACTACCGTGTATCCGGCTGGATCGGCGGTCTGAAGGAAACCAAGGCTCGCATCATGATGGAAAAGCGTTCCGACTACGCCATGGAACTGGCTGTTAAGGGTATGCTGCCCAAGAACACTCTGGGCCGTCACTGCCTGGGCCGTCTGCACCTGTACAAGGATGCTGAGCACGCTCATGCTGCCCAGAAGCCTGAAGCCTGGACCCTGTAATTTGGAGGTAGACGATTATGTACGAAAGCAAAAGAAAGTATAACTACGGCACCGGCCGCCGTAAGTCCTCCGTTGCCCGCGTTCGCGTATACGAAAACGGCACCGGTTCCATCATCATCAACGGCCGCGATATGGACGAATACTTCGGCCTGGATACCCTGAAGCTGATCGTTCGTCAGCCCCTGGTCACTGCTGACCTGGTTGGCAAGGTTGACGTTGTTGTCACCGTTGCAGGTGGCGGTGTTTCCGGTCAGGCCGGCGCTATCCGTCACGGCATCTCCCGGGCTCTGCTGACCCTGAACCCCGAACTGCGCCCCACTCTGAAGGCTGCCGGTTTCCTGACCCGCGACCCCAGAATGAAGGAAAGAAAGAAGTACGGCTTGAAGGCCGCTCGTCGCGCTCCCCAGTTCTCCAAGCGTTAATCAGCGTACAGAGATATTTACAAGCCACCCGTTTGGGTGGCTTGTTTTTTGCACTTTCTTGAGCCTTCAAGCCATCGGGGACCCCACAAAACCTGTTTTGTGGGGAGAGGAGGAGCAAGGGAGCGGACGGCGTTTTCGCCAAAGGCGGAAACAGAGTTTAGCGGACTTTGCGACGACGAGAAGGCCGCTCGTCGCGCTCCTCAGTTCTCCAAGAGATAATCTGTATTATTTCGAAGGTTACAAAAACCCAGAAACCGCAATGGTTTCTGGGTTTTCTTTTTGCCTTAATTTTCGCTTTGGTGCAAGTTTTAAAAATTAAATCGCACCCATTTCTTTCATTGCATTGATATATGTATCTGCCTCTCCGTTGGGGTTTGCTTTTTGGGTTGCCTCAATATCATACCAAGCACATTCAAGTCCGTGAATTATGATAGGGATCGGTTTGTTGAATTGGTTTGCAACAAAACCCTCTTCTTGCAATTTCTTTGCAACATTGGCAGCAATACCAATCAATTCATAGTGACCAACGGGCCCCTTACCGATGTAATTGTATCCTTCATCGTACATATTATCCGTATCTTCAAAACCAACATTTTCAATGCCTTGTTCTGCATACCATTTATACAAAGCTTCGGTGCATTCATCAGGTTCATCGATGTCAATTATGCTTGTTTCGTCCTGTCTCCAAAAAGCATAGTTCCATCTTTCCTCGTCAAGCGGACCTGCACCTTCGCAATCTACCTCGGTATTATAACTAATTGCCCAAGTTGACACATTGGTAAAATTCTTAAACTCGTTTGCTTCATTGGAATAAACGAAGAACGAAATGGCATAAATGCCTTCTTCGTTCCAATTTGATATTTCACTTTTGACTTTATCGTACAGCATCATTTCAATATCAATCATATTCTATCCTCCCAATGCAAAGTGGATTTATTTCATTTTACCATATATAATGCAACGCTTCAATGTCTATTCACGGAATCGTTGTAATTTTTTTAGTTCTTTTCTTTTGTCTTGGCTGTGATATAATAGTAAAAAAGGAGGTGGGGAAATGCGTTATCAAGGCAAAATGGTGCCGGGGGTGTTTTTGAAGCGGCCCAATCGGTTTATTGCCCACATTGAAATAGACGGCAAAGAGGAAATTTGCCATGTAAAGAACACCGGGCGGTGCAAGGAATTGCTCCCTACCGGGGCAAAGGTTTGGTGTTTGGATGCCCAAAGCGACACCCGAAAGACCCGGTATGACCTGATTGCCGCTGAAAAGGGCAGCCTTCTTATCAACATGGATTCCCAAGCTCCCAACAAAGCCGTGAAAGCCTGGCTGGAAAAGGGCGGTTTAGGGGAGATCGCCAATCTGAAAGCGGAAAGCACCTTTGGTGCAAGCCGGTTTGACTTCTCTTTCACCAAAGACGGAAAACCCTGCTTTTTAGAGGTAAAAGGGGTCACTTTGGAAGAAAACGGGGTTTGCGCCTTTCCCGATGCGCCTACGGAGCGTGGGGCAAAACATTTACGAGAACTGACGGAACTTTCCAAAGAAGGCTATGGTGCCTATGTGCTGTTTGTGATCCAGTTTTCTCCTGCCAAGTATCTGCACCCCAACGACAAAACCGACCCTAAATTCGGGCAGGCTCTGCGGCAAGCTGCGGAAAATGGCGTACAAATACTTGCTATGGATTGCGCTGTCACCCCGGATACAATGACCCTACAAAACCCGGTAACGATAAAGTTATAACCTATATGGCCCCCTCTGACGAGGGGGCTGGATTTTGCGCAGCAAAAAGACTGGGGGAGAGAACATCCTCTTTATTTCTCTCCCTCCGTCTCCGCCTTGCGGCGAATCCACCTCCCTCATCAGAGGGAGGCTTTTGGTGCGTTCCCTAATATAAAAAAACCCGCCCAAGGGCGGCTTTTTTATAAGGTTTCCAGCAATGTTTCCAGCTGTGCGATGCTTTCAATTTGGTAATCCGGCACGATGTTGGTTGCCGGTTTTCCCTTGGGGTTGACCCAGCAGGTACGGATGCCTGCATTGATACCGCCCTGGATATCGGAAGTCAGGCTGTCGCCCACGATGATGGCCTTTTCCTTTTGGAAGCCTTCGATCCGGGCAAAAACCCGTTCAAAATAGGCAATATCCGGCTTATCTGCCCCCACTTCCTGGGAGACAAAAATCGTTTCAAAGAAGCGGCTGATGTTGGCGCTCTTCAGCCGTCCGGCCTGGACCTTTGCCGTACCGTTGCTCACCAAATACAGTTTGTATTTCTTGGAAAGAACTTCCAAGGCCTCCTCTGCACCGGGCAGGAAATAATGGCCGATGGAAAGGTTATTTTCATAGAGGGACGCACATTCCTGGGGGTCTACTTCAATGCCGTACTCCGCAAAAAGGGTTTGGAAACGACCCAAAAGCACCTGCGCTCTGGTCAATTCTTTCCGTTCCAGCCGCTCCCAATGGGCTTTATTGATCAGGCTGTATCGGGCAATCACTTCTTCCGTCGGCTCTAAGCCCAAAGTTCTGAGGGTCTTGCTCAGGGCAATATGCTCTGCTTTGTGGAAATCCAGAATGGTATCATCCAGATCAAGCAGCAAAAATTCAACCATTTTGTTTCCTCCTATAAATTTCGTTGGCGATGGATGCAAACCCGGCAATATCCAAAGTTTCACCCCGGACGGTTGCAGGCAACCCCACCGCTTCCAGCACTTCGGCTGCACCGGCCTTGCCCAATTCCGGGAAACCGGATGCCAGTCCGTTCTGCAGCGTTTTTCTGCGCATGGCGAAACTGGCTCTTACCACCCGGAAGAACAGGGACTTATCCTGAATATCCCAGGGCAATGCTTCCCGCACCTTCAGGCTCACCACCGCAGAGGTGACCTTAGGCTGGGGCATAAAACAATGAGGGGGCACATCAAACAGCAGTTCCGGCTGGGCATAGAACTGGCAAAACACCGTAAATGCGCCATAATCCGCTGTGCCGGGCTTGGCGGCGATCCGCTGCGCCACTTCCTTCTGCACCATAACCGTCACCCGCTCAAAGCATTCTGCTTCCAAAAGGGCGCTGAGAATGGGGGTGGTGATATAATAGGGCAGGTTGGCGCAAGCCATAGGCCGCAGACCATCAAATTTTTCGGCAACCAAAGCCTTCACATCCTGCTTCAGGATGTCGGACCAAAGAATTTCCAGATTGGAAAACTCGCCCACAGTCTTTTGGAGCAACGGTTCTAACCGGGTATCCACTTCCACCGCACAGACCTTCTTGGCCCGCAGGCAAAGCTGCTGGGTCAGAGGGCCGATGCCCGGGCCGATCTCCAGTACGCCAACGGTCTCATCCACACCGGAATCTTCCGCGATCCGCTCCGGTACCCAGGGGGCAATCAAGAAGTTTTGGCCTTTGGCTTTGGAGAAATGGAAGCCGTATTCTGCTAAAAGGGGCTTCATAACCCCAATATTACAAACATCCAACATAGTGATTCCGCCTTTCTTTTGCCATTATACCAAAGAAACGGCCATTTTGCAATCCCGCCGGGATTGACATCCCTTTCTTTTTATGGTATATTTCTACCTGCAAAGGCCGTGACGAAGACACGGGCGCATTTGGAGCTTTTCAGAGAGAGGTCGGCAGGTGAAAGACCTTAAAGTTTTCCTTTGTGTCATACCACTTCTGAGCCGTATGTGCGGAAATGCCATACCGGGTGCGCCCGTTAAAGCGTCAATGAGTGACGGCTATGCCGTAACCAGGGTGGAACCGTGGAATGTTTTTGCATCCCACCCCTGATTTTGTCAGGGAGTGGGTATTTTTTTATGCCTCTCCCCTAAGAAAAGGAGGAAAACAATATGGAAAACGAAAATCTGTACACCTTTGAAAACCCGGAGTACCGGAAGACCTACTGGCACACCAGTTCTCACATTATGGCCCAGGCCGTAAAGCGGCTGTGGCCGGAAGTGCAGCTGGCCATCGGCCCTGCCATTGAAGAAGGCTGGTACTACGACTTTGATGCCCCCTTCTCCTTCACCCCCGAGCATTTGGAGAAGATCGAAGCAGAAATGAAGAAGATCTGCAAGGAGCGCATCCGCCTGGAGCGGACCGAGCTGCCCCGGGCAGAAGCCATTGCTGCCATGGAAGCCGCCAACGAGCCTTACAAGGTAGAACTGATCAATGATCTGCCGGAAGATGCAGTCATCTCCTTCTACACCCAGGGCGATTTTACCGCCCTGTGCGCCGGTCCTCACGTGGATCACACCGGCCGCATCCGCCACAACGGCTTCAAGCTGACCAAGTCCTGCGGTGCTTACTGGCGGGGCGACAGCAACCGGAAGATGCTGCAGCGCATCTACGGCATCGGCTTCCCCAGCAAGGAAGAACTGGATGCCTACCTGGAAAAGCAGGCAGAAGCCCTGAAGCGGGATCACAACAAGCTGGGCCGGGAACTGGAATTCTTCACCACCGTGGAAGAAATCGGCCAGGGTCTGCCTATCCTGCTGCCTAAGGGCGCCCGAGTCATTCAGACTCTGCAGCGCTGGGTGGAAGACGAAGAACGCAAGCGGGGCTACCTGCTGACCAAGACCCCCCTGATGGCAAAGCGGGATCTGTACCGGATCTCCGGCCACTGGGATCACTACCGGGACGGCATGTTCATTTTGGGTGACCCCGATGACGAAGAAAAGGAATGCTTTGCTCTGCGCCCCATGACCTGCCCCTTCCAGTATCAGGTCTTCCTGAACCGGGCAAGAAGCTACCGGGATCTGCCTATGCGCTTGGGCGAGACCTCCACGCTGTTCCGTAACGAGGACTCCGGCGAAATGCACGGTCTGATCCGTGTTCGTCAGTTCACCATTTCTGAAGGCCACCTGGTGCTTCGTCCCGATCAGCTGGAAGAAGAATTCAAGGGCTGCCTGGAACTGGCAAAGTATGTGCTGGATACGGTTGGCATGCTGGAAAACTGCACCTTCCGCTTCTCCCAGTGGGATCCTGCCAAGGCAGGCATCAAGTACGAAGGCACCGCCCAGCAGTGGGAAGATGCCCAAGCTACTATGAAGGATATTCTGGACAGACTGGAAGTAGACTACGAAGTAGGTATCGACGAAGCTGCTTTCTATGGCCCCAAGCTGGATATTCAA
>JAZRUE010000015.1:0-34194 GCA_045652345.1 Faecousia sp.
CGGAAGTAACATTCACTGACGCCGCAGGCATCTGCAATGGCGGAGATGGGCAGGTCGCTGTCCCTTTCCAGCATCTGGATACCGGTACGGATACTGGCAAACCGGTCCTTGGTGACCCGCCGCTTTTGTTTTTGACAAATCAGCGCCAAGATCTTATACAGTTCTCCGTAGAGGGCGGGAGTGCAAACCATATTATTTTTACATTCCTGCACCAGTGCCTGAATGGAAACGGCAAGGGTTGGGTCCACATCGGAAAAACAGACCATAGGCTTGTCGTAGGCGGAGATATCCCTGCCAAACCGGTCGGTCATTTGGAAGTGGATCACAACCGTATCTTCCCGGCTGGGGTCGGTGTCCTGAAAGTGGACAACATACTCCAGCCCTTTTGCCATATAGGTTAGCTGGTTTTTCTTCACCTGCAGCACATTTCCCAAAGAATCCCGGATGGTGGCAGAGCAGTTTTTAAACCAAAGCAGGGTGTGGGAAATTTTGGGGCGGCCTATTGCATTATATACATTTCCCCGATTTGCCCAATATTGGGGCTTTGCCAGCACTTCACTGAGGAAAAATTCGGTATTATACAGTTTATCAAAGGAAATCTGCTCCATTTTAAGTCCGCTCCCTGTGAAATGTTTTTTCTATCATAGCACATAAAAAAGAATTTTTGTACTGTTTTTTACAAAAATATAGCTGTTTTATTCATTTTCCCCCGATGTGCGCTGTGCTACAATAAAAGAAAACAGCAAGGAGGCTTCTGAAATGCTGGATTATAAAGTAAAGATCGGCCTTGTGGCTATGCGCCGCAATACCACCGACCGCCCCCGGGGAACGTTCCTCACATGGTACTCCGCCGAGCAAAGAGGCAAGCGGTTTACCCAGTACATCGAAGAACATTTTACAAGTGAATATGTGTCTTTTGTGGACAATAAGGGCATCGGTCACGAAAACTTGGTTTTTGACGATGCTTCTGCCGCCCAAGTTGTAGAGCGCTTCCAAAAGGAAAAAGTGGATGCAGTGATGATCATCAACTGCAACTTCGGCAACGAAGAGGCCGCCGCCGACATTGCCAAGGCATTGGGCAAGCCCGTCCTTTTGTGGGCGCCTTTGGACGATGAGTACTATGTGGACGGCATGCGTCCCACCGACTCCCAGTGCGGTCTGTTCGGCCTTTCCAGGCAGATGCAGCGCTTTCACATTCCCTTTTCTCATTTACCCTGCTGCAGAGTAGAAAGTGACGAATTCAAGGAAGGCTTTGATTCCTTTATCCGGGTCGCCTGCATGGTGAAAAATTTCAGAGGATTGCGGATCGGTCAGGTTGGCGCCCGGCCCACGCCCTTCTTCTCCGTGATTTGGAACGAGGGCGAACTGATGGAAAAATTCGGTGTCCGGATGGTGGCGCTGAACTTTGCCATTATCCAGGACCGGATGAAAGTAGCAGCGGAACAGTGTGGCGCAGAAATTGACGAAGTGGAAGCCTATATCCGTGCAAATTACAAAATGGACGACCTGACCCCCAAGTATGTTCGGGGCATGGCCACCATGGTGGTGATGTACAAGCGGCTGTTCGAGGAATACAATCTGGATGTGATTTCCGCTGAGTGCTGGACGGCCACCCCGGTGATGTTTGACGGACTGGCACCCTGCACTGTTTACGGCATCCTGAACGATATGGGCTATATGATCTCCTGCGAAAGCGATGTCCATTGCGCCCTTACTATGGTGCTTCTGAAGTGCGCCACCTTAGGTCAGGGCAAGCCTCTCTTTGGCGAATTCACCGTTCGCCACCCGGAAAACAAAAATGCAGAGCTTCTGTGGCACTGCGGACCGTTCCCCCTGTCCCAAAAGGCAGAAAGCGGCATCGACAGCACAGCACGGCTGGTAAATCAGCGCTCCTGGTTCCGGGCAAAGGACGGCACCTATACTGTCGCCCGCATCGACCAGGAAAGCGGCAACTATATGATCCTGCCGCTGCTTTGTGAAACCACCCCCGGTCCTCAGACCCACGGCACATACATCTGGGGTCAGTTCCAAGATCTGCAAAAGGTGGAAGACCGGCTTATTGACGGCCCGTATATCCACCACTTTGTGGAGATGGCCGGTGACTGGCGCAAAGAGATCAATGAATTTTGCAAGTATTTCCCCAATCTGACGGTTGATAAAACAGTAGAGTAAAAGGAGAATCTGTTATGCAGTATCAAATGAGTAAATTCCTGTTTGCAATGATCCTCACAGAATTAGAGGATGCGGTGGGCAAAGAGAACTGTTCCACCCGGCAAATCGACAAGGTGACCCACAGTGTGGACTATTACTGGCTGTCCCGTATGTGGGCAGACCGTGGCGAGCGGATGCCTGAAGCAGATTTCATTGTCTGCCCCAAGGATGCCACTGAAGTTTCCAAGGTGGTAAAGATCGCCAACTACTATAAGATCCCCATCACCACTTGGGGCGCAGGCGGTGGCACTCAGGGCGGTGCGATCCCCGTATGCGGCGGCATTATTCTGGATACCAAGCGGATGAACCAGATCTACGAAGTGAACACCGAAAGCATGTACATCGAGTGCGGCACCGGTGCGATCTATAAGCACATTGAATGGGCAGCCAACGAAGTGGGCAAGGCAACCATGCACTATCCCTCTTCTTTGACCTGCTCTACTGTAGGCGGCTTCCTTGCCCATCGTGGCATTGGCGTTTGCTCCACCAAGTACGGCAAGATCGACGACATGGTGCTGCAGATGGAAGTTGTCCTGCCCAACGGTGATATCATTACTACCTCTCCTGCCCCCAAGCACGCAGCCGGTCCCGACCTGAACCAGATCTTCATCGGCTCCGAGGGTACGCTGGGTATCATTACTAAGGCACAGCTGCGTATTTACGATCAGCCGGAGGAGCGCCGTTTCCGTGGCTTCCTGTTCCAGGATATGCACGGCGCGTTCCAGGCCTCCCGTGAGCTGCTGCAGAAATTCAAGCCCTCTGTTATGCGTCTGTACGACGAGGCAGAGACCGCGTCTCTCATCAAGAAGATCGTTGGCGTGGAGCGCAAGGGCGCATTCATGAACATTGCCTACGAGGGCTGTAAGGAAATGGTAGAGGTAGAAGAGAAGATTCTGCTGGATACCTTCAAAAAGTACGGTGCGGAGGATCTAGGCAGTGAGTACGGCGAAAAATGGTGGAAAGAGAAGATCACCTTCTTCTATCCCGGCCACATGATGGATATTCCCCAGATGTTCGGCACGATGGATACCATCGCTCCTTACGATAAGATCGAGAAGATCTACTGGGCAATGAAGGAAGCCATCGAAACCAACTTCCCTCAGGCCAAGTTTATTGCCCACTTTTCTCACTGGTATGAGTGGGGCTCTATGATCTACGACCGCTTCATCGTAGAGGGCAAGGATGTGCCGGAAGATCCGGTAGAAGCCCTGCGGCTACATCAGGAGATCTGGACCTGCGGTGTCCGGGCGGCGCTTGCCAACGGCGGCGTGGTCAACGACCACCACGGCGTAGGCATCAAGCTGGGCAGACTGATGAAAGAACAGTACGGTCCTGCCATGCAGGTGTTTGAGGGTCTGAAGAAGCAGCTTGATCCCAACGGAATTATGAACCCCTTCAAACTGGGCTTGTAAGAAAGGGAGGAAAATGCTATGATGATGATGTCTGAAAAGTGTAAGCAGCACGTGGATTCCTGCCGTTTCTGCTGGATGTGCCACCATATTTGTCCTATCGGCAACGCCACCGGTCAGGAAAGAAACACCGCCCGTGCCCGTGCGCTGGGTATCTCCCTTGTAAATCGTGGAGCCATCGATCTTTCCGAGATCGTGGATAATGTGTACGAATGCGCCACCTGCGGCGCTTGTGTCCACGATTGCACCACCGGTTGGGACCCGGTGATGTTCACCAAGGAAACGAGATTGCAGGCTGCCTTGGAAGGTAAACTGCCCCCCTATATTGAAAAACTGGTGGATGGCTGTCTGGATGCAGGCAACGCCTACGGAAAGACCGAGATCTGTAAGGATCTGGCTGCCGCTATTGCAAACCACGCAGAGAAAACCGACATCCTCTTGTATCTGGGTGCGGATGCTACATATATGGTGGCCGAACAGGCTGTGAAGGCTATCCGGGTGCTGGAAAAGGCCGGTGTTTCCTTTACGGTTTTGGAAAAAGAACCTGCCTCCGGCGCGCAACTGGACTTCCTGATTGGCGCGGCCGAGGAGACCAAGCAGCAGATGGCTGCCTGCGCAGAAGTGTTTGCGTGCTACAAGACTATTGTGATCTACGATCCTGCGGATGCCAAGGCTATGATGCAGACCGCCAAGGAGTATGGTGTAGAGGCAAAGACCAAGCTGGTAACTTATACATCTTATCTTGCTGAACTGGTAAAGACCGGAAAGCTGGCAGCAGCTCCCACCGGCAAGGAAGTGGCATTCCAAGACCCCTATCAGCTTAGCCGTGACTTGGGCGAAACAGAAGCCGCCCGGGAAGTGATCGCTTCCTGCGCTACTTTGAAGGAAATGCACCTGAACCGGGAAGAAACCGTCTGGGCAGGCAATATCCTAATGGCGCAGTATGTACCTAATGTGATGACTCTGGTGGCACAGCGCCGGATTTTCAACGCCAAGACTCTTGGCATTCCTGCTATCGTTACCGCCAGTGTTTCCGAGTACGCCTCTTTGAAAGCGGCTGCCGCAGATGTACAGGTTCTGTCCCTTGAGGACCTGATTTTGGGAGAATAATTATGCTTGTTAACTTAAAAGAGATCCTTTCTCTGGCAGAGCAGGGAGGCTACTGCATTCCCGCTTTCAATGTGTACAATATGGAAAGTGTAATGGGCGCACTGTATGCTGCGGAAGAATGCCGCAGCCCGGTAATCCTGCAGGTATACCCCCGGCTGATGAAGGAAGATACGGGCTATTTCCTTTCCCCGGTAATTCTGGCGGCGGCAAAGAAGGCAACTGTGCCGGTCTGCTTCCACTTGGATCACGGTCCTTCTGAACTGGAGACCACCCGCTCCCTTCGCTACGGCGCCACCGGTATTATGCTGGACGGCTCCACACTGCCCTTTGAAGAGAATATCGCCCTGACCCGTCGGGTAGTAGAAATCTGCAGCCATGTGGATGTGCAGGTGGAAGGCGAATTGGGTCACGTGGGTACCACCAACGATGCAGATATGGACGAGTTCACCACCGCCGCAGACGCCAAGCGTTTTGTGGAGCAGACCGGTGTTTCCTGTTTGGCGGTGGCGGTGGGTACCGCTCACGGCAGATATAAAAAGCCGCCCAAGCTGGATATTGACCGTATTACCCAGATCCGGGAAGCCACCAACAATACCGCCTTGGTGCTTCACGGCGGTTCTGGTGTGCCGGACGAGGAGATCAAAAAGGCAGTTAAGGCCGGTATCCGCAAAATGAATTTTGCTACAGATGTTTGCTATTCCTTCCTGGACTGCTGTCTGGAGGAGCTGCAAAAGCCCGACCGCCCCATTGCCATCGATACCTTTATGAAAAAGCCTATTCAGGCAGTTAAGGAATTCTGCATCAGCAGAATCAAGCTGGTCTGCGCAGACGGAAAGGCATAAGCTATGGCGAAAATTGTTGGAATTGGTGCCAATGTGTTTGACACCCTTTACAACGTCCCCAGTTACCCCGCAGAAGACACAAAAATGCGAGCCACCGCCAGCAAAACCGCTGGCGGCGGTCCTGTTGCTACGGGTTTGGTAGCTGCTGCTAAATTGGGGGCGCAAACAGCCTATATCGGTGTGCTTTCCGATGATAACGGCGGCAAATTTCTGAAAGAAGATTTTGAAAAGTACGGCGTTGCTACCCGATGGATCCAGGTAAAGCCGGGCTATCGCTCCTTTGCTTCGGTGCTGTGGCTTTGCGCAGACAAGGCTACCCGCACCTGCGTGTTTGACAAGGGTGACCTGCCACCGCTCCAGCTGGATGATGCGCAGAAGCAGGCGGTAAAGGATGCTGCCCTGCTGATGGTGGACGGCAACGAAATGGACGCCGCCGTGGAGGCTACCAAGCTGGCAAGAGAAAGCGGCGTAAAGGTGCTTTACGACTGCGGTGGTCTTTACCCCAATGTAGAAAGGCTTTTGGCGCATACGGATATTATGATTCCCTCGGAGGAATTTTCTTTGGGGCATACAGGCTGTAAAAGTGCAGAAGAAGCGGCAAAGAAACTGTATGATACTTACAAGCCGGAGGTGGTGGTCATCACCCAAGGCAGCCGTGGCGGCATTTTGTATGATGGCAAGACGGTGACAGCCTACCCTGCTTTCCGTGTAAATGCGGTGGACACCAACGGTGCCGGTGATGTGTTCCACGGTGCCTTTGCCGCAGCAGTGACTATGGGCTATGACTATCTTAAGTGCTGCCGCTTTGCCAGCGCCGTTTCCGCGCTGAAATGCACCGGCGTCGGCGCCCGGGAAAGCGCACCGGATCTGGAAACTACCAAAAAGTTTTTGAAGGAGAATGGTTATGAATTATAAGAAGACATATACCCCTGCAAAGGGTTATACCCCCATCTGCAAGATTGGGGAGTGCTCTTTGAAGAAGCTGGAGTTTGGCATTATTGAACTGGATGCCGGCGAAAAGCTGCCCTTTTACACGGAAGATAAGGAAACTGCCTTTATCATGCTGGAGGGTCACTGCGATGTGTCCGTAAACGGTGAAGTCTGGGAGAACATCGGCAACCGCAGCAATGTGTTTGAAAACCGCAAGGCTGAGAGCTTTTATATGCCAATCCAGCAGGAGCTGGAGATCACTGCACGGGATCACATTAAGATCGCTGTTTGCGCAACCCCTGTCAGCGAAAAGACTGAGCCCCAGGTGCTGCGGGAGGATCATGTGGTGCTGAAGCTTTTGGGCGAAGTGCCTTACCAAAGAGAAACCAGCTTTTTAATTGACGGCAACTCCAATGCCAAGGTGCTGACCATTGGCGAGGCCTACTGCACTGAGGGCAACTGGGCAGGTTTCCCTCCCCATAAGCACGATGAAGACAATATGCCCACCGAGTGTATCGCGGAGGAAATCTACTACTTCCTCTTTGAGCCGGAACAGGGCTTTGCTGTACAGTGCCTTTATACCTCTGACGGCACTACCGATGAGGCCTACCGGGTAAAGAACGACGAACTGGTGGAATTCCCCTTTGGCTATCATACCACCGTTTCAACCCCCGGCTACAAAACCTATTTTCTGTGGCTGATGGCCGGCGACTATCAGGGCTTCAACCGCAGCTCTGACCCTGAGCACGCCTGGATCGAAAAGCGATAAGGAGAAGGCTATGCTGAAAATCTTACAGGAAAAAAACCCGGGATTGCCCCTTTATAGTGTGGAAAGTGAAGAATTCCACACCTATGGCCGGGTGCTGGAGGAGCTGAACACCGAACCTGTTTTGCAGGCGGCGGCTTCTATCCGAATGCCGGAGGGGGGAGCGGTCTATGTGCCCAGCCAGCCTCTTTTTCAGGCACTGCCTTTGGCCCAGGAGATCGAAAGTCGGTATTTCGGCTGCCTTTCCACCCAGATCGGCTACTGCTGGGGCTATAATGACCGACTCAATGCTACTGAATGGCACACAAGCTCGGAAGTGAATATCGGCATTACGCCTGTTGTTCTGCTTTTGGCGCACCGGTGGGAGATCGAAGACGGGAAAATAGATGCCTCCCGGTTTAAGGCTTTTTATCTTCCCAAGGGCGTGGCGGTGGAGGTGTATGCCACCAGCCTCCACTTTACCCCTTGCCAGGCTCAGGAGGGTGGCTTCGGCTGTGTGGTGGCGCTGCCGGCAGGCACCAATACGGCACTGGAAGGCCCAGCAGCCGATAAACTGCTGACAAATAAAAACAAGTGGCTTATCTGCCACGAAGAAAACGAGAAACTCCTTGCCCGGGGCTTTGTTCCCGGCATTACCGGAGAAAATCTTACTGTTCATTTTTGATGACCCGGAGGGTGGCTTATGAAATATCTGTTGGGAATTGACTTTGGCGGTGGCGCATCCAAGGCTACCCTTTTGCGTACCGATGGACTTGTGGTGGCAGAAAATACGGTGGAGTATCCCACCCTCTATCCCCAGAACGGTGCCTGTGAGCAGGACCCCGCGGATTGGATTCAGGCGCTGCAGGAAAATATCCAGGCCTTGTTGCAAAAAAGCGGCATCAACAGCGCAGATATTTTGTCGGTAGCCATTGACTCCGCCACCCATACTTCCCTGGTATGCGACGAGGCTTACCGACCCTTGCGCCATGCGATGCACTGGACAGACAGCCGCAGCCGCAGCCAGGCTGACCGCCTCCGGGAAACATACGGCCAGGAGATCTTTCAAAAAACCTACCATAAGCCCGATACCATCTGGACGCTGCCCCAACTGCTGTGGCTGCAGGAGAACGAGCCGGGACTTTTTGAAAAGGTTCGCTATCTATTCTTTGAGAAGGATTATATCCGCTACTTCCTTACCGGCGTATACTGCACAGATTACATTGAGGCCCAGGGCAGTATGCTCTTTGATTGCAACCGTATGCAATGGGATGAAGGGTTGTGCGCTATGGCAGGTATCCGGGCAGATATGCTGCCGCCGGTGGTCAAGCCCACGGATATTGTGGGAAATGTAACGCAGGATGCAGCCGTTTTGACCGGTCTTTGCCCTGGAACGCCGGTGATCTGCGGCACGACGGACACGGTTTTGGAGGTCTTTGCTGCCGGTGCGGTAAAGCCCGGAGATATGACGGTGAAGCTTGCCACCGCAGGACGCATTTGCGTGATTACCGACCGTGCCTATCCCGACCGCCATCTGGTGAATTATTCCCATGTGGCGGAGGGCTTGTGGTATCCCGGCACTGCCACCAAGGCCGCAGCCGCCAGTTACCGCTGGTTTCGGGATACTTTCGGGGGCAATTATGAGAGCCTGAATGAAGAGGCAGCAAACGTGCCGCTGGGCTGTGAGGGCCTTATCTACCATCCTTACCTAAATGGGGAACTGACGCCCTATGCTGACCCTACCCTTTGCGGAAGTTTTACCGGTATGCGGGCTACCCACGGAAAGGGGCACTTTGCAAGGGCTGTGATGGAGGGCGTAAGCCTTTCCTTGCTGGACAGCAAGAAGTATTTGGATAAGCTGGGTATTCCCCACAAGGCGACGGCCACCTTGATCGGTGGCGGTGCTAAGGGGGCGCTTTGGAGCCAGATCACTGCCGATGTGCTTGGCATGGAACTGACGATCACCCAAAGTGCCGATTCCTCCCTTGGCTCTGCTATGCTGGCAGGTATAGCCGTTGGAGTATTTAAAGATGCTTCCGCTGCGGTGACGGCCTGCATCAAGCCTGTGCGTACCGTAAAACCCGATTTGGAAAACACCGCAAAATACGAAAAAGTGTTTGCCGTATATAAGAAGATCCACGATGCTCTTGCCCCTATTTACAGGGAGCGGGAGGACAGCCTATGAAGGTAGTAGTATGCCTGCGCCGGGGGCTGGACGGAGAACTGGGCGCATTTGATGCTGCCGCCTACGAAGCCGCTCTATCACTACCCGGTACAGAAGTGACGCTTCTTTCTATGGGCCCCGCCCAAACGGCGGAGTATATGCATCATTTGACCCGCCTTGGGGCAAAAAAAGCGATCCTGTTGAGCGATCCTGTTTTTGCAGGATCAGATACATTGGCAACTGCCTATATTCTGGCAAGTGCCATTGGAAAACTTTCTCCGGACCTAATCCTCTGCGGCAGGCAAACACTGGTGGGGGATACGGGTCAGGTAGGTCCTATGCTCTCTGCCTTTTTGGAACTGCCTCTCATCACACAAGTTACCGGTCTGCAGATCGCAGATGGCAATTTGACCTGCGCCACCTTGGAGCAGGGAACGCAGCAGGCAGCCTTGCCTACCCTTGTTGCGGTGGAGCGAAATTTTGTTCTGCGCAAGCCCAGCATCCGTTCCCGGCTGGGGGAATTGGAGGTTTGGAACGCAAAGGACTTGGGTGTTGACCCGGACAAATGCGGCCTGCAAGGCTCGCCTACCCGGGTGCTGAAGACCTTTGAAAATACTGCCGGCAGGCGTAAATGCCGGTTTATCTCTCTACAAGAACTGCCTGCGGTGCTGGATAAGGCACTGCAGGAGAATGCCCCGGAAGAAATCGGGTCTGAAACGAAAGAAAAACTTTCAGGGCTTTGCATAGTGGGGCAATCTCCCCGGATTATGGCAGAAGCGGTCAGCGACGATATTACGGAGCTGCCCCTGAGTGACGAGGACACCCTTATAGAGCAGATAAGAGCTCTGGCGCCCAACGCCGTTCTTTGGGGAAGTGACCCCAGATCCAAGGCCCTTGCCGGCCGGATCAGTGCCCGGTTGGGCTTGGGCCTGTGCGCCGATTGCACCAGCCTGGAGGCAGAGGGGGATACTTTGGTGATGTACCGTCCTGCCCTTAGCGGCAGCGTGCTTGCCAAGATCGTGAGCCTTACAAAGCCTGCCATGGCAACGGTCCGCACAGCCAAAGCAGGAGAAAATATAGTTGTCACAGCAGGCTGGGGCGCAAAGGACAGTGCGGATGTTGTCTGCCGGTTTGCCCGGTCACTGGGGGCTGAACTTTGCGCCAGCCGAAAAATGGTGGATATGGGCCTGATGCCCTACGAAACGCAAGTTGGACTTACAGGCAGAAAGGTCTGCCCCAAGGTCTATATTGCAGTAGGTGTCAGCGGCGCGGTCCATCATATAGCAGGTATGGACCGGTCCGGAACAGTGATCGCCATCAATCCTGATAAAAATGCCTCTATCTTTTCCTATGCAGATTATGGTATACTGGAAGCAGCAGAAAACCTATAAGGAGGAAAAAAGATGGACAGCGGCGTAAAAATGTGTGTGGATGCAAGACTTTCTATGTTCAGCCAGTATTATGAAGTGCCTGCAAATGTGGCGCCGGATGTGGATGCCTTTTGTCAGGAGCTGACCGCACTGGGGGAAAGCAGCCCGGATGTGGCGGCTTTTGAAGGGGCTTTCGCTTCTCAGGGGTATAGCGATCGGTTTACAGCCTTGCTGTCGGTTTGTGTACCCAAGCCCTATCAAATGACTGCCCAGGAGCAAGCCTATGCGCAGGAAACGGCCCGGGAGATCTTCCGGGAGGACAGAGCGCGGATTGAACAGGAATTTTTGGATGATATGGCGGATACGGTGCAGGTCAAGCTGGACAGCGATCTGACTGCCGCAAGTCGGAAAATAATGACCGAAGCCGGCGTTATGGACGAATACACAAAAATCTCCAATATTACAGAGGATATTGGTATTATTGGAAAAGGTTTTAAGAAGCTGTTCGGCAAAAAGAAATAAGAACAAAGAACCGCTATCGAAAAAAGATAGCGGTTCTTGTAATATCCGGCTATATGTGGTATAGTCTTCCTGAGAAAGAAACCGGAGAAGAACGGAAATGAAAACAAAAACAGAAGTGATGTATGCCACTATGAGTCCCTGGCGGCTCTTTTTTATCGTGGCGCTTCCCGGCATGGCCAGTATGTTTGCCATGTCCATCTACAACATCATAGAAGGCATGTTTATCGGCCAAAAGCTGGGGGAGGAAGCCTTTGCGGCCATAAATATCGCCATGCCTTTGGTCATGATCAATTTCTCTCTGGCAGATTTGATCGGCGTGGGCGCATCTGCTCCCATTTCCATCGCTTTGGGCAGGGAAGACCATAAGACGGCCAATAATATTTTCAGCTGCTCTCTGATTATGATTTTTCTGGCATCCACGTTTATGGGGGCGATTATGTTCTTCGCTGCAGAGCCCCTTTCCAAAATGATGGGCGCCAGCGATGAGCTGCTGGACACTTCAGTTAAATATCTGCGCACCTATGCTATTTGCAGTCCCCTGACCACGGTGTTTTTCGCCATGGACAATTATTTGCGCATCAGCGGCTATGTGAAAACCAGCATGGTGATCAACATTGCAGGAAGCCTGCTTATTATCGCTTTATTGGCCCTGTTCCTGCTGGTGCTGGGCATGGACGTGGTAGGTTCTGCCATCGCTGCCTGCCTGGCGATGTGCCTGGGCTCTTTTGTGGCGACGATCCCCTTCCTGCGGAAAAAGGCTTTGCTGAAGTTTACAAGGCCCAAATTCAGTTTTGCCATGTTCCGGCAGATCGCTGCCTGCGGTTCTCCGGTGTTTTTGAGCAATATTGCAGGCCGTGTGACCTCTATTCTGATGAATATCTCCCTGATGACCCTGGGTGCGCAGGCCTTTGGAGAGGGTGGCGGCACCACCGCCGTGGCGGTGTATGCGGTGCTGATGTACGCCAGCGACTTCTGTTGGCCCTTGCTCTACGGCATTGCGGATTCTCTGTCCCCGGCTATCGGCTTTAACTGGGGCGCCCAGAATTTTAAACGGGTGAAAAAGATTGCCCGGTGCGGCTATATCGGCACTTGCATCATTGGTCTTCTTTCCACAGCGGTGCTGTATTTCTGCCCGGAATGGATCGCATCCTTGTTTGCAAATGCAGAGGATGTGCAGCTTTTGGAGATCTCCACCGGGGCAATCCGGCTATTCTGCATTGCCTACTTGTTCCGCTGGTTTGCGGTGATGACCCAAAGCTTCTTCAGCGCCATCGAAAAACCCGCCCTGGCAACCATTATGTCCGTGGCAATGGCATTGGTGTTCCCGGTGCTGATTCTGGGAGGCCTTTGGTTCCTGGGCCTGGAGGGCATTTGGCTGAACTTTGCAGGGGTGAATTTCTTAGGCACAGTGCTGGGTGTTTGCCTGCTGCTGTATATCCTGAAACGGATACGAAAAATGGAAAAAGCAAAATAAAAAAGTTCCTGCCCGGTTGGGTAGGAACTTTTTCGTTATAACACCTGAAAGTGGAGACCGTCGCTGCCCCAGCGCTGCTCGTAGAGGATAAACAAGCGACCATCTTTTACTGCAATATCAGAGTACCCGGCAATTTTGTCCACATAAATGCTGTCAAAGGTTTCAAAGCCGTCCCGGCTGATCTTCACAGTCAGGTCTTCTCTTACCTCTGTGTTGGCGCAGTTGATGTGGTAAATCGTTCCATTTTCGTGGCACATACTGCCCTGGCAAATGGGGTCGGGCATGTTTTCTGCGTAGTGAAGATTCTCCCAGTTGCCGCAGCCTGTATCGCTGAGAGCCAGCGCCCGCTGCTTTTGCTCCTCACTGCGAATGGAGATCAGTACCTTTCCCTCAGCAGTGACAGCCAAAGCGCTTTCGCTGGGCTCTTTCAGATAGCCTTGGCCAATAATTTCTCCCAAATGCCAGCTTTCTCCGTCCGGAGAATACAGGGTGGCAACAAAGGAGGGATGGTGAGCCTTGGGGTCTTCCCGGTTGGCGGCAAACCAGATAGGCACCAGTAGTCTTCCTTTGTGGAAAATGCCATGGCCTGGGCCTACTGCCAGCACAGAGAAGAAAAAGCCGCAGTTGTCAAAAGGTGCGGTAATTTCGGTAGGCTCGGAAAAGGTTTTGCCGTCGTCGGTACTGACCCGATGGAAAAGCCGCCGGTAGTTTTCACAATAGAGAAAATGCACCTTGTCCTCTGCCACAATCAGCACCGGGTTATTCATGGTGTTGCCATTGCTTTCCACGATCAGTGATGGCTGCCAGGTCTTGCCGCCGTCGGTGCTGCGGTTTATCTTCAGGTCGATCATAGACCAGTCGTGGTTGCCCTCCCAGTACCTGCGGCATTCGTAGCAGGCAAGGAGGGTGCCTTTGCCGGTGAGCACAAGACCGGGAATGCGAAACTGGAAAAATTCTTCCGTAGGTTTTTCAAACAGCATAGGCCGCTCCTTTTACAAGTATTTTTCGGGGATTTGATAGACCTGTTCTACTGCCTGCAGGGATTTCAGTGCTTCATCGATGGTGCAGGTCAGTTCTCTCTTGCCGGTGATAGCCAGCAGAAATTCCTCGTCCTCATCCCGGAACATATCGTTTCTGGCGGTTTGGTATTCTTGCACATTCCAGGCCCGGGTATCGGTGTTGTACCAGGAAAGGGTAGCCTTGTCCCAGGAGGCAAACTCCACGGTAATCGTACCCTTTACGCCCATCAGCTCTATCTGCCGGCGACGGGGGTGCTGGTAAAAGTCCAGATGCACATTGGCGGCCAACCGATCCCGGAAACGGACCAGCATCTCGATGGAATCCGGGGACTCCATACCCATATCGCTGAAAGAGCCGTAAACGGCCGTTACTTCCGTAATTTCCTGCCCGGCGTACCAGATCGCCAAATCCAGATCGTGCACCAGTTCAAACGCGCCGGAATATTTGGAATAATACATATTCTTGTAGTTGGGCTGGATCTCGGCAAAGGGCTCTCCCATAAAAGCCCGGATGTTTACCAGTCTACCGATGGTGCCTTGCTCCAAAAGCGCCTTTGCCCGACGGAGCACTTCGTGATACCGGAAGCAGAAGCCTACCATAACCAAAAGCCCTTTTTCTGATGCCAAAGCCTTTAGCTCCTCCACGCCCTTTTGGGTGTTGGCAAGGGGCTTTTCGATGAAAACATGGCAGCCGGCATTTAGTGCCTGGGTGGCCATAGAAAGGTGCATGGCGGTGGGAGTCAGGATAAACACCGCATCAAATGCGCCGGTTTCCAAGGCGGCAGCATAGTCCTCTGTGACTGCAATGCCGGGAAGCAGATCCTGCATACTCTGCCGCTGGGCAGGGCTGGGGTCGCAGGCGGTGAGGTTGCGCAGACCCAATTCCCAAAGCACCTGGGCGTGGCGTTTGCCGATAGAGCCGCAGCCGGCAATGAGAATGTTCAAATCCCTTATTTGCATGTAGAGAAACCTCCGTCCACAACAATATTCTGTCCGGTGACATAGGTGGCGGCATCGGAAGCCAAGAATACAACTGCGCCCAAAAGGTCGCTTTGCATTCTGCCCATTCGGCCCATGGGGGTACGCTCTGCGTAGCCGTTTATAAAAGCCTCTGTCAATTCGCCTTTATCGAAGCCGCCGGGGGAGATGCTGTTCACATTTACTCCGTAGGGTGCCATAAAGGCGGCCAGATCCCGGGTCATGGCAATCACGCCGCCCTTGGCGGCGGCGTATTCTACCGGCTGCTCCATCTTATTTGCCTTGTGGTACATATCCCGGTTACGACCTACGATACCGGCAATAGAGCCAAGGTTAATGATGGTTCCCCGTTTTTGCTCTGCCATATAGGCGCAAACGGCCTTACTGCAGAACAGCGCACCGGTCAGGTTGGTGTCGATCATATTCTGGATATCCCGGGGGTCTCGCTGCAGGAAATTGCATTCTCCTGCACCGGAGCCACCGCCTGCGTTGTTAATGAGAATATCGATGCGACCAAAGGTCTCCACCACCTGGCGAGCCATTTCCTCGCAGGAAGCATACTGGCGCTGGTCTAAAGCCAGACCGATCGCCTGGGCACCGGTTTGGGCGGTCAGTTTTTCCGCGGCTTCGGTGGCTTTCTGCGCTGTACGGGAGGTAATGACGATCTTGCAGCCGTATTCTGCCAAAGCTACCGCCATATCATAGCCCAGACCTGCAGTGCCGCCGGTGATGATGGCTACCCGGCCATCCATCTCAAACAAATCATGCACACTTCTTGCCATAAGACACCTCTTAAATGTAGGGAATAATTTCCTTGGAGATCAGCGCTTTTTCTTCTGCTGTAGGCTCGCCGAAGGGGTGGCGGCAAACGCCAAAATCAAAGCCTAACTGATTCAGCACTTCCTTTTCTGCCTGCATCACACCGATCTTGCACAGAATTGTGATAATCCGGTTGGCTTCTTTCTGCACCTGCTGGGCTTCGGCGATGCGGTTTTGCGCAAACAGACTTCTGATCTTTACGAACTTGTCTGCCATGAAGTTATAAGTACTTCCCACACCGCCGTCAGCGCCCATGGAAAGGCCTGCCAGGAACATTTCGTCATAGCCGTTATATACGATCTTATCCGGGAAGGCGGCCTTACACTGCTCCAGCATAAAGAAGTCGTTGGAGGTGAATTTGATGCCGATAAACTTGGGGTCAGAGAGGAATGCGCCCATTTCTGCAACGCCCATATTCACCCCGGAAAAAGCGGGGAAGTGGTAGACCAGCATAGGAAGGTCTGTGGCGTATGCCAGACGGAAATAGTAATCCCGGATTTCTTTTACGGAGAACTTATAGTAGTAGGGGGCAACGGAAGAAATGGCATCGTAGCCGAGCGTTTCAGCGTGGCGGGCCAGCTCGTTTGCTTCGTCCTCGTGGACAGAGCCGATGTGGGCGATCAGGGTCTTATCGGGAGCAACGGCTTTCACCACATCCATAATTTGCTTCCGTTCTTCGGTGGAAAGCAGGAATGCCTCTGCGGTGCTGCCGCCTACATAAAAGCCGGTGACGCCTTTTTCCACATTGAACTGTACCAGCTTTTCCAGCTGCTTTTCGTTTATCCGGTTTTGCCCATCAAAGGGGGTTAAAAGTGCGGTAAAAATGCCTTTATACTTTTCCATAATTGTGCCTCCTCAGCAAAAGTTGATGGTTTGGTTTCTGCTTTCTTTATATCACAAAAACAAAGGACAAAACAGACTGTTTTTGCTATAAAATTGACTGTGGTTGCTTTTTTAGGGCGAATGTGCTATTCTAAAAAAGAGGTGATACCATGGAAGAACGGATCGTTAGCCACCAGAGGGGCAAGGATGATATGTACAGGACCTGGCACGCATCGGAAGAACACCTTTTTCTGTATGTCCACCAGGGGCAGGGAAGCCTTGTTTGCGCCCAACGGGTATTCCCGTTGGAGGAGGGCGTTTTGGTGTTCATCGGTGCAGAGGTGTACCATTACACTATGCCGGAAAGGCCTGCGGAATATGACCGGAGCAAGCTGACAGTAGACCCCCATCGCATGCAGAGCCTCTGTGCCATACTCTCCAAGCCATACGCTCTGGATAACAGCGTGGTGTATGCTAAGATTCCGCCGGAAAAGCGGCCTGTGGTAGAAGGAATCTTTCTTCGTGGCATACAAAATGCGGACAAAGGGGAGCTAGGCCTGATGGCGGCAACCCTGGAACTGATGGGATTTTTGCAAACCTACGAGGCTGGCAGTACTGCCGGTGGGGAGGGACGAATGGCCAGAGCCATTCGGTTTATCAATGAAAATGTTTCCCAGGAACTGGACATTCAAAAAATCTGCGATGCCATCAATGTGAGCAAGTACCATTTTTGCCGTCAGTTCAAAGCCCACACCGGTCTGACGGTGATGGCCTATCTTCTAAAAACCAGGATCGTTTTAGCCGCAGAGGAACTAAAGAAAACCAATCTTCCTATTTCAGAGATCAGCGAGAACCTGGGATTCAGCAGCCTTTCCTACTTCTGCCGGGTGTTCAAGCAGGATAGGGGCGTTACGCCCTTGCAATACCGAAAACAAAACCGCCCATAGAATAACAGCGCACCCTTGGCCTTCACAAGTGCAAGGGTGCGCTGTATTTGCGTTTTACAGCCAGCCGATATAGGTCAGCCAGTTTTGCAGCAGGCCCGCCCACTGGGCCACATGGGGCAATTCTGTTTCCGCCAGCCCCAGGCCGTGGCGGCCGTTGGGGAAAACGTGCATTTCGCAGGACACATTGTGCTTTCGCAGAGCCGTTGCATACAGATAACTGTTTCTCACATTTACCACCGCATCGTCAGCGGTGTGCCAAATAAATGCGGGCGGTGTATCCTCGGACACCAGTTCATCGCAGGAAAAATTGGGATAAACATCTTCCATATTCGGCCCAAGCAGATTTTGAAAACTGCCCAGGTGGGCGATCTGCAGTTCGTCCGGACAGTGGATCACCGGGTAGCACAGAATTTGGGCGTTGGGGAAGGGGCATACCTGATCAAGTTCGTCTGCACCTTCATAGGAGATGGCAGCTTTATAGTTGGAAACAAATGCAGCCAGATGACCACCGGCAGAAGAACCCATGACTGCGATTTTACCGGGGTCGATCCCAAAATCCTTTGCCTTAGCGCGCACCAGCCGGATGGCACGGCGGATATCCAACAGGGGCAGAGGGAATCTGTGGGGAGCGACCCGGTACTGACATACAAAAGCGTCGATTCCCAGGGTGTTGAGAAATTCCGCATAGCCTTTTCCCTCGTGGACAGCACGGCCGCGGTAGCCGCCGCCGGGACAAATGATGATGGCAGCATCGGTCTTCTTTCTGCTTGCCGGGTAATATTCTAAGGTGGGGATTTCTTCACACATACCGGGCGTGTTTTCCCATAGCAGCATATGTTCCATAGTTTTTCTCCTTTGCCGTTTTCCTGATTATACAAAGTCCTGGGCAAAAAAGCAATATTTCACAGGGCATGAGAGGAAAAGAAATATTTCCAAAAGGGACAAAATGCGATTTTGGGTGTCCTTTTTGTTCTATAATTTGCCTGGGCGTATTGCAAAGAAAATATAGGTGTGTTATGCTTTTTTCTGTTAGGTTTAAAAGCAAAAGGAGAAATACTATGAAAAATATCCTTTGTTACGGCGATTCCAACACCTGGGGATGCAGACCCGGTGTGCTTTCCCGGTTTCCTGAGAATGTCCGCTGGACGGGTGTGATTGGAAATCTGCTGGGAGAGGGCTACAATGTGATAGAAGACGGCATCAACGGCCGCAGCACGGTTTGGGATGATCCAGGAAATCAATGCCGCAACGGCTTGACCGGACTGGGCTATTCTCTGTACCGGGCAAAGCCTCTTGATCTGGTGATCGTGATGCTGGGAACCAATGACCTGAACTATACCGATGCAGAGGGGTATTATCACGGCATCCGGATTTTAGCACAGCGGATCTTGCAGGCCGACACCGCCTTCCCCGGCACATCCAATGTGTTCGCAGGCACGCCCCGTCTACTGCTGGTCAGTCCCATTGAAACCACGGAAAATATGCCCACCCACGGGGAGTCTAAGAAATTCCCTTATTACACCCAAAAGGTGGCAGAGGAATTACATATTCCCTGGTTGAATGCAGCCCAATTTGCCAAGCCTTCCATGCTGGATGGCTGCCATATGGAAGAAAAATATCACCTTGCCTTGGGGCAGGCGATCTTTGAAAAAGTAAAAGAAATTTTGGAGGATTGAATTATGAAACCCGGATTTGTACCTGCCGTAGGCACTCCCTTGGATAAGAATGGAAATCTTTGCGTAGAAAGCTATAAGAAGCAGATTGATGATCAGATCAAACAAGGCGCTATCGCCATTTTGAGCATGGGTTCTATGGGCATCCAGCCCTATATGCGCACCGCTGTCTGCCCCGATGTGGCAAGAGCCGCTGTGGAAGCCGCTGCCGGCCGTGTGCCGGTATATGTGGGCGCAATGGACTGCTCCATTGCCCGGGCTAAGGAAAGAATGGCAGCCATGGAAGACCTGGATGTGGCAGGCTTTGTGCTGACTACCCCTTATTACTATGCCTGCACGCCCCAGATGATCCTCAACTACTATAAGGGCGCTTGCGCCGGAACCAAGCACAAGGTGCTGATGTATGACCTGGCAGTTGTGACCCAGTCCAAAATTACATACGATATCGTCAAGGAACTGATCCGTACTGTCCCCAACATTGCGGGCATTAAGTCTGCGGATCTGAATATGTTCCGGAAACTGAAGCTGGATCCGGAAGTGCCGGAAGATTTCCTGCTGGTTTACTCCGGATTGGATAACTTTGATATTGCCTACAAGTGGGGCATTGATAAGTGCTTGGACGGTATGCCTGCCTGCACGCCCATCAACAGCGGCAAGCTCTTTGCGGCTATGGAGCAGGGGGACTACGAAAGTGCTGCCAAGTATCTTGACAATATCATTGGCCTGCGTGACTTCTTCGTAGCAAGAAATTTGTGGCCTGCCTTTAGCACCGCTATGAATCTTTTGGGCTATGAAGGCGATTTTACCCCGGACTATGTTTCTCCCATTGAGGAGAAGTATATTGCAGAAATTAAAGAGGAATTGATTCGTATTGGGGAACTGTAAGGAGCGGCTATGAAACAGCTATTATCTTCTTATATTTATGAAAATCCTCTGCCCCAGTTGTATCCTATGAATTCCGCATTCCCCAACGTGGTGGATTTGCCGGACGGTCGGCTTTTGGCGGCCCACCAAATGGGCGTGGCCTTTGAAAGCGTGGATGGTGCGACCTTTCTGTCAGAAAGCACCGATGGCGGCAAAACCTGGTCTGAACCCTGGCGGGCATTCCCCAAGGAGGAAGGCCGTCCCATTTCCGAATGTGCCAAGCTGACCCTTTTACCCGATGGCAGACTGGTCTTGTTAGGCTATGCCTTCTACAGAGATGACTGCAGTCTGCCCCTGGCCAATGCCCGGACCGGTGGCCTTTTGGAGGACTTTGTATTTTGGGCGGAAAGCAGTGACGGCGGCAAGACCTGGTCGGAAAAGCGGCATATTCCCAATGCCTGGAATGGGCATACGGAAGCCTCTGCTCCCATCTATGTTCTGCAGGACGGCAGCTGGGCCACCCCCATTGCAGGTTTCCCTGACTGGGAGGGCAAAGAGGTGTCCAAAAACTGCGGCCGCCTTCTGCGCAGCTACGATGAGGGAAAAAGCTGGAATGACGATACGGTCTGCATGGAATTTCCGGGCAATACGGTTATTTGTTATGAGCAGCGGATGTGCCAGTTGGAAGACGGCACGTTGGTAGTTGTAGCCTGGAATGAGGATACCGCCACCGGAAAGCGGCTGAATAACCATATTGCTATTTCCACAGACAACGGCAAGACCTTTTCTGCCCCCATTGACACAGGTATTTTGGGTCAGTCCACCGGCATTGTGAAATTGGATGGCACCAAGATTCTTACCTTCCACGCCCTGCGGCGGGATACGGAGGAACCGGGCGTGTATGCCTGTGTTGCCGATGTGGCGGAGGGTCAGTATAAGCTTCTGTACAAAGAACGGATTTGGGCACCTACTATGCCCATGTCCAGAATTGCCGGCTTTGCGGAAATCTTTGCCTTTATTAAATTCGGTCAGCCCGGCGTGATGCGCCTTGCTGACGGCAGCATTCTGATGACCCTTTGGGTCTGCGAAGAAGGTCAATATAAAACCTTGGTTGCGAAATACGAATTGTGAGGCGGCTTATGAAACAAAAATACTATGATGTGGCGGCAGTCCGGGAAGCCATCACCGGCCCTGTGCCCTCTATCAGCACAGCCTTTTTGGAAAACGGAGAACTGGACTGGGAGTCCAACGCCCGGAATGTGGAATTTTTGATAGATTCCGGCGCAAAGGCCCTTTTGCTGACCTTTGGCGACAGTCTTCTGTCCATTTTGCGGGATTCAGAAGTGGTGGAGCTGACGAAATTTGTCACAGAGCAGGCAAAAGGACGGGCAATGGTCATCGGCTGCGGTAAGACTTGGTGTCTGCCGCAGACAGTGGAATTTGCCCAAGCCTGCGCGGATGTGGGATGCGATATGGTGATCCCTGTTCCCCCGGACTGGGCTCAGCATTGCGACAGCGAAATGCTAAAGACCTATTTTGCCACCATTGGTGAAATTGCGCCTGTTATGCTTTTGAGCAATTTGATGAATGGCCGGGGTATTCCCATGGATGTGGTGGACTATCTTACCCCGGAAAAGGGCGTAGTCGCCATAAAAGACGATACTCCCACCCCTTACGGCAGACGGTTGGGTACGGCAACGAAAGAGAAGTTTGCCTACCTGTCCGGCGGTACATTTGACGGCTTTTTGGATGTGGCACCCTATGGCGCTGACGGCTATCTGTCCGTATTTTTCCGGGCGTTTCCCCAGGTGGATCACGTATTCTGGAAAGCCTACACAGAGGGCAGGATTTCTGACTGTGTTGCGATCAACGAAAAATACGAAGTGCCTTTCTTCCGGTGGTGCGCCCAGAACGGGGCCAACTTTGATGCAGGCATCCGCGGTATGATGGAAATTGCGGGCATTACCAAGCGCTACTGCAGAATGCCCTACTCTCACCTGACAGATAAGCAAATGGAATCTTTGAAGGCGTTCCTGGCAGAGCGGGAATTGATTTGATAGGAGGATACTATGATTTTTGATACCATTGAAAACGCAAAGGCCTATAAGGGCCTGAATGCCCGGGTGGATCGGGTATTGGAGGAAGTGCAAAAGTATACTGCACAGAACTATCCCACAGAAAGAGCTGTGCTGGATGGAGAAAATCTCTTCCTGAACTTTGCCGATTATGTAACGCATCCCAAGGAGGAAGCCCTGGCGGAGGCCCACCGCCAATATATCGATGTCATGTATATGGTGGAGGGAGAAGAGATCATCTATGTGAAGCCCACCGACAAATTGCAGAACATCACAAAGGAATATGACCCCGCCATTGAAGCCCTTTTGGGCGATCTGGACGAAGATGCCACGCCTATCCGTTTACAAGCGGGCAGTTTTGTGGTATTATTTCCTCAGGATGCCCACAGCCCTGCCTGCTGTGTGGATGCCCCTGCAACAGTAAAGAAAATTATCGGCAAAGTCCGCATTTAAGAGGTTTTTTATGCGACATACAAAAGATTTATTCAGTCTGGATGGAAAGGTAGCCATTGTCACCGGAGGTCGCGGCCTTTACGGTGCGGGCATCAGCCTGGGCCTTTGCGAAATGGGTGCTACCGTGGTGATCGCCTCCCGAAATGGAGCGGCCTGCGAAGAATATGCCGCCCAGCTTCGCAACCAAGGCTACAGTGCCATCGGCCTTTCTCTGGATCTTTCCAATGACGATTCCATTCATGCCCTTGCCAAGGAGGTTTTTGACCGCTACGGCAAGATCGACATTTTGGTAAATAACGCTGTAGACCGCCGGAATATGGTGAGCCTCCAGGATGCCACCCGGGAAAAGCTGCAGGATTCTGCAGACACCAACCTGCAAGGACAGATTTTACTTAGCCAGGCGGTGCTGGAATATATGATTCCTGCCGAAAAAGGCAGCATTATCAATATCAGTTCCATGCGTGGCATCGATTGCCCCCATTTCCCCTTCTATCCGAAAACCTGGGGGGATCAGCCCATCAACTACACCACGGAAAAGTGGGCTATGGTTGGTATGACCAAGTATATGGCGGGCCGCTACGGCAAGCACAATATCCGGGTCAACTGTATTGCCCCCGGCGGCTCTGACCCCAACCAGGGAGGCCTTACCACCGATCCGGCAAAGAAAGCCTTTGTGGATACCTACATTGCCAATACGCCATTGCAGCGGTGGGCAAACGAAGATGACATCAAGGGCCCGGTAGCCTTCCTGGCTTCCGATGCTTCCGGCTATATCACCGGTGCTACCTTAGTCATGGATGGCGGCTGGACGATTTGGTAATCTTGGCGGATCTTTTACCCCAACTGTGCAGTTTGAAAAATGTGAAATACACAAAGTATGTCTACATTTTCCAAACTTTCATTTGGGCCAAAATCTCTCGCCAAGTGTCAATGTGCACGAAAAGAGGGGATAATTATGAAATATGTAAATGCAAAAGGCCTGAATTTATCTGCTTTTGCACTGGGAACGGTGCAGCTGGGTGTGAAATACGGTCTGGGAGAGGACTGCGAAAAACCCTCGGAAGAAAAAGCCTTTTCCATGCTGGATAAGGCAATGGAACTGGGCATCAACACGTTGGATACTGCCAACAATTATGGCGATTCCGAGGAGGTCATCGGCCGCTGGCTGGCAAAGCGGAAAGCGGAAAGCAAGACCCTGCCCTGGGTGGTGGATAAGATCGGCCCTTTGAAGCACGGCTCTTATGATATTTTGCGGGATGATGTGTACCGCCAGGTGGAACTTTGCCTGAAAACCTTGGGCGTGAACACCATCGATTGCCTGATGCTTCATAATTTTGAAGATTACCAGCAGGACAGGGATGCTCTGCAGAAGATTTTTGCAGAACTGAAGGCCCAAAAGCTTTACGAGTACAGCGCCATTTCCGCTTATTCCTTCCACGATTACGGCATGATCGCTGACTCCGGCTTTGATGCCACCCAGATCCCCTTGAATGTATTTGACTGGGGACAGATCGAAAACGGCGGTCTGCAGAAGATTGCCGATGCCGGTATGATGATCTTCACCCGAAGCGTTTTCCTCCAGGGCTTGGTGTTCCATACCCCGGAAGATTTAGACCCCCGGATGGATTTCTGCTTCCCCTATCTGCGCCGGTTTATCAAGCTGTGCAAGGAATTTGAACTGGACCCGGCAGTGCTGGCCCTTTCCTTTGTGCTGAGCCTGCCCGGTGTGACCCAGGCGGTTATGGGCTGCGACAATGTTTCTCAGGTGGAGGCTAACTGCGCCCTGTTTGACCGGACTGTCCAGCTGACACCGGCACAAATGAAAAAACTTCACGATGCCTTCCACGGCATTGATCCCCGGGTGGTGAATCCCGGTATGTGGTTCAACCGGATGGCAAAGACCAAATAACCGATTGCGCAAATAAAAAACGGACATCCTTCGATGTCCGTTTTTATTATCCGTTTCGCAGGGCGGCGATTTCCCGCTCATTTTGCGCCAACTCTTCCTGGTAGGCATCTACCTGAGTTTTGATGGATTTATTGAACTTGCGAATCTTATAAAGGGGAATACACAGACCCACAAGAGCCAGGGAAAAAGCAATGGTCCAGCCTAAAAAGTAGGTGAACATCAGGTTAAGATCCCCGGATTGCAAAAGACTCACGACCAGGATGATAAACAGAAAATACAGAAAAACAGTGGAAAGACCTGCCAAAAGGGTATACACCCGCTTTTTCTCGTTGCCGGAGCGGAGCGTATCGATTTCCATAGTGATCTCATAATTCCGGGCTGTCAGCTCTTCCAGTTTTCTCTGCCGGATCGCTCGTTCTTCCATTATGCGCCTGGCCTGGGCATTGCGGTTTTCCATATATCCCATCCTAACATTTCGTAAAACTATAGAAATCATAGCAAAGGAAGGCTTTATTGTCAATCTGCTGCCTGGGATAATTTATATATATTTCTTGACAGAGTGGCGGGGGGCGTGTTAAAATGCAAGGGAATATAGGTGTTCGTGCATCTAATAATTTTTGATTGGAGTGTCGTGTTATGGAAAGAATTCAGACTTTGGAAACCCGTAACCTGTGCCAGAGCGCAACCAAGGGCGGCTGCGGCGAGTGCCAGACCTCTTGCCAGTCTGCTTGCAAGACCAGCTGCGGTGTTGCTAACCAGTCCTGCGAGAACAAGAAGTAAGTAGAAAATGCCGTCACAGGTTGGCGGCATTTTTTACATATAGAAAAAGGAGAAATTCTCTTGGTACATCAGTATACATTAAACGGCTACAATATGGTGCTGGACACCTGCTCCGGCTCTGTCCACGTGGTGGACGAAGTGGCTTATGATATGATTGCCCTCTATCCGAGCACGGAAAAAGAGGAGATTATTACCCAAATGCTTCAAAAGTACGGCCACCGGGAGGATGTGACCCGGGAGGATCTGGAAGGTTGTATGCAGGATATTGCCGCCTTGGTGGCAAATCAAAAGCTTTATACCCCCGATACCTATGAGCCTCTTGCGGGCAACTTTAAGGAAAAATCCGGAAATGTGGTGAAGGCTCTGTGTCTGCACGTTGCCCATACCTGCAATTTGAACTGCAGCTACTGCTTTGCAAGCCAGGGAAAGTACCACGGCCAGCGGGCTCTGATGTCCTTTGAAGTGGGCAAGCAGGCTCTGGATTTCCTGATGGACAATTCCGGCACCCGCCACAACCTGGAAGTGGACTTCTTCGGCGGCGAACCGCTCATGAACTGGGATGTTGTCAAGCAGCTGGTGGCCTATGCCCGGAGCGTGGAAAAGGAGCGGGGCAAGAACTTCCGCTTTACCCTCACTACCAACGGTGTGCTGATCGATGATGATGTGATCGAGTTTGCCAATAAGGAAATGAGCAATGTGGTTCTCAGCCTGGACGGCCGGAAAGAAATCCACGATGCTACCCGGGTGGACTATGCCGGTCACGGCAGTTATGAAAAGATCGTACCCAAGTTCCAAAAGCTGGTGCAGTCCCGTGGGGGCAAGGGCTACTATATGCGTGGCACATTCACCCACCAAAACCCGGACTTCACCAAGGATGTTTTCCATATGGCGGACCTGGGATTTACGGAGCTGAGCATGGAGCCGGTGGTTTGCGCTGCGGATGATCCCATGGCTCTGACCCCGGAGGATATCGAGATCGTCAAGGAGCAGTATGAGATCCTGGCAAAGGATATGATCGCCCGGGAAAAAGCGGGCAAGCCTATTACGTTCTATCACTATATGATCGACCTGACGGAAGGCCCCTGCATTTATAAGCGGATCTCCGGCTGCGGCAGCGGAACGGAGTATATGGCAGTCACCCCCTGGGGCGATCTGTATCCCTGCCATCAGTTCGTAGGCGAAGAAGCCTATAAGCTGGGCGACATCTGGAATGGCGTCACCAATGATGCCCTCCGGGAAGAATTCCGGGCTTGCAATGCCTATGCCCGTCCCGAGTGTAAGGACTGCTGGGCAAAACTCTATTGCTCCGGCGGCTGTGCCGCCAATGCCTACCACGCAACGGGCCGCATCCAGGGCGTTTACGAGCCCGGCTGCGAACTGTTCAAGAAACGCATTGAATGTGCAATTATGATGAAAGCAGCTTTGGCTAAGAAATGAAAACACCCATTTATGATTTCCTGAAAACCTACGAAAAGGCATGCCAGGTCCGGCTCCATATGCCGGGCCATAAAGGCATGCCCTTTTTAGGTTGTGAAACATGGGATATTACGGAAGTGGCGGGGGCAGATGCCCTTTATGAAGCGGAGGGGATCATTGCCCAAAGTGAAGAAAATGCTGCCGCCCTTTTTGGCACAAAGAAAACCTTTTTCGTAACGGAAGGTTCCAGCCAGGCCATTCGTGCCATGGTCCATTTAGCGGCGCAAGGGAAGAAAAACCCGTGGTTTTTGGCTGCCCGGAATGCCCACAAGGCCTTTTTATATGCGCTGGCTTTATGCGATGGGGAGGTTACCTGGCTTTGGCCGGAACACACCGACTCGGTCTGTGCTTGCCCCATTACGGCTCAGCAGGTGGAAAGAGCCTTGCAGGAGGCCGAGAACCCTCCGGCGGCGGTGTATGTGACCTCTCCTGACTATTTGGGAAATGAACTGCCTATTGGGGAAATCGCAGAGGTTTGCCACCGGTACGGCACACTTCTGCTGGTGGACAATGCCCATGGGGCTTATTTGCACTTTTTGCCCCAGTCCCGGCATCCTATGGCTTTAGGAGCAGACCTTTGTTGTGATTCTGCCCATAAGACCTTGCCGGTGCTCACCGGTGGCGCGTACCTGCACATTGGAAAAGCTGCGTCCAACGAATTTGCCCGGCAGGGGAGAAGCGCCCTTGCTCTTTATGGCTCTACCAGCCCATCGTATCTAATCCTGGCTTCCTTGGATCTGTGCAACCGATACCTGGCAGAAGAAATAAAGGCAAAACTGCAGTTTATTTTGCCTTTAGTGGAAAAGACAAAACAGGGCCTTCGGCAAAAGGGTTGGGATATTCTTGACGGTGAGCCTATGAAACTTACCGTTCGCTGCCCCGGAACAGAGGTTGCTGGCCGCCTGCGGCAGCAGAACATCGAATGCGAATTTGCAGACCGGGACTTTTTGGTACTGATGCCTTCTGCCCAAACCACGGCAGAGGATTTGATGCAGCTTACAGAGGCTATGGGGGAGAATCCCTATCAGGAACTGTCTGCTATGCCTGCCGTTTCCAGGCCGGAAAAGGTGCTTACGCCCCGGCAGGCCATCTTTGCTCCCTGGGAGTGGGTGGAAACGGAAAAGGCGGTTGGCCGCATTGCGGCAGTCCCCACCGTAGGCTGCCCGCCGGCAGTCCCCATTGCTGTATCCGGTGAGCGTTTGAATGAGGAAACAGTCCGGTTGCTCCGCTATTATGGCTTTTCCAGGCTTGCGGTGGTGACAGAATAAGCGGAAAACGAAGAATATCTGCTTTCCGGCTCCTGATTATAACATTTCTTTTAGCTATAATATACAAAATATATATTGCAAAATGGCTGATGTGCCAAGACTTTTGTATCTTTTCACATTTGTCACCAAAAGGGCACTAAAAATTTAACATTTTTAAAAATCGGGCTGGATTTTCGAGAATTTCTGTGTTACAATGCTAAAAGGGTTTTAATGGTGTAGGACTCTCTATGCCCTTTTTTGGACGAAGGAGAGCCCGTAGCAATGAACATAAGAGGTGGTTTTTTACATGCGTTTGACAGACAAGAAGAAAAACATACTGAAGGAGCGAGTGTTCGTGTATGGCATCATTGCCATTCCGATCATCACTTTCCTGATTTTCTACATCGGCGTTAACGGCCGTTCTATTTTGATGGCCTTCCAGCTCCGCAACACGGACCATGCAACCGGTGAGCAGACGACCTACTGGACCTTGGATAACTTTGTAAATATTTGGAATGACCTGAGTAGCGGCGACCAGGGCGACCTGCTTCTGGCTACCCGGAACACCTTTATTTTCTTCCTATTAGGACAGGTCTGCTTCCCTCTGGCCTTTGTAACCTCCTACTTCCTGTGGAAGAAAGTTCCTCTGAGCGGTCTGTACCGTCTGCTGTTCTTCATTCCTTCCATTCTGTCCAGCGTTGTCTGGTCTAACATCTACAAGGAAATGATCGGCGCCCACGGCCCCGTTGCGCAGCTGCACCAGGCAATCACCGGTGCTACCGAACCCTATACATATCTGACTGACAACCGTTACGCATTGATCGCTGTTATTGGCTATTCTCTGTGGTTCAGCCTTACCGGCAACTTCGTGCTGTACTCCGGCACTCTGACCCGTATTCCCAAGGAACTGGAAGAAGCCGGTCAGCTGGAAGGCATCACCTGGCTGCAGGAACTGCGCCATGTGGTCATTCCTCTGGTTTGGCCCACTGTTTCCACCGTTTGGCTCATGGGTCTGATGGGCCTGTTCGGTTCTTCCGGTAACATTCTGTTGTTGACGGGCGGTGCTTACGAGACGAATACCCTAAGCCACTACCTATTCACCCGTGTTTACAATGTGCCGGAAACGTCCAACTTGTACAACTATTCCTCTGCGCTTGGCCTTGTTATGACTGCGTTGACTCTGCCCATCGTCTTCCTTGTGCGGCGTCTGCTTGAAAAGGTCCCGCCGGCAGAATTCTAAGAAAGGGGGCAGCGAATATGGCTATTAGAAATCCTTATAAAGGCAAAACCACCAGCGAGATCATCGTTTATACCATTGCCTCCATTATCATGGGCCTGTTTGCCCTTTCTTATGTGCTGTCCTTTGGCTGGGCGGTCCTGGCCGGCGCCAACTCCCATCAGGGTATCGTTCTGGCACCCTTTGAATGGCCTGAGCAATGGCATTGGGAAAACTACATCCAGGTTATGGAGCTTCTGGAAGTTCGCGGCGTTAACTTCTTCGGTATGATCGTTAACACCCTGATTCTGGTTCTGATTATGCCTCTGCTGGGCATCGGCGGCAATATGCTGCTGGCCTATGCATGCGCCAAGTACAAATTCCCCGGCAAGGAACTGCTGCTGGCAGTCAACATTCTGGTTATGACTCTGCCCATCTTCGGTACCACCGGTGCAGCCTACCGTATGTACTCCGACTTCGGATTCATTGACTCGCCTACGCTGATCATTACCGGTATCGGTAACTTCGGCGGCAACTTCCTCTATTTCCTATCCTGCTTTAAAGGCATTAGTAACACCTATGGCGAAGCCGCCAGAATTGACGGTGCAGGCCATATGAGAATTATGCTGAAGATCAATTTCCCCATGGCTTCCGGTACTACCGCAGCTCTGTGGATCCTGGCATTGATCGCCCGCTGGAACGACTCCGGTACATCCTTGCTGTACTGGCCCAATATGCCCACCCTGGCAACCGGTATTTATCTGTTCAACCTGGAAATGACTTACCGCGTCAGAATGGACATCCTGATGGCTGCTACCGTTATTTCCGCAATTCCCCCGCTCATTCTTTTTGCGGTTGCCCACAAAAAGATCCTATCGAATGTTACATTCGGCGGTATAAAAGGATAAATATTTTAAGAGCATCTTCCAAACGGAAGATGCTCTTTTTTCTGTTTTGCCAACAGTGAAAAGGGGAGTGCGGGAATCGATTGTTTCCGGTGTGGGATATTGCGATTTTTGCTTGTAAAAGCTGCGTTTCGGGCATCTGGCAGTGTGCATAAAACCAGCCGTGCAAATTTGTGCATAGTATACAATATGGTCAGAAGGTGAACATAAAATATTTCAAAATAAGTGAATATTATCCTATTTTTTGCAACAATAGTGCTGGACTTTTTTATTGTATTGAAGTATAGTATAAATGGTATTCTGCATAGTAGGCACTTTGCGCCCTTTTTCGGGAAGGGGTAGGGAGAGCGGTATGGTAAGGAGCGGAAAAAGCAGCGGAAATTTCCCCGGTTTTTGCCGAAGAAACTCCTACATAAAGGGAACTTTCCAATGGACATTTCACCCCTTTTCATACCGGTCATCTTCCGGAAAAACGGGCTGCATCGTAGCCGATCTATGAAGGATCTGAATCTATCTGCCAAAGGCAGAAATATCATCAAAGGAGAAATTATGATGAAGAAAATTGTAAGCATTGTTCTCTTGGCTTGCTTGCTGTGCGGTCTGTTCGCAGGCTGTAAGGCAGAAAAGCAGGCGAACTCCGCAACCGACATCGAAGTTATCTACTGGGAGACCGGCTATGGCCGTGCCTGGCTGGATAACATTATCAAGGCCTTCAACGAAAGCCAGGATCAGTACCACGCCACCCTGGTTTCCTCCGCTGAAAACCGTTTGGGCGAAGTTAACCGTGGCGATGCCACCGGTGACCTGTACATCGGCTCCGGCAACACCCTGAACTCCTGGGCTGTTGAATACCTGCATCCCCTGGATGATGTGCTCAACAGCAAGCCCGATGGCGAAAGCGGCCTGACCATCCGCGAAAAGTTCAATGGTTTTGCCGAGAACAACACCCACCCCAATGGTAAGGTTTACGCCATGCCCTCCGGTGTTTTTGGCGGCGTCAATGGCATTTTCTACAATGTAAATATGATGGTGGATCCTGACGGTAACCCCTACAAGATGCCCAACACCACCGATGAGCTGGTTGACCTGTGCCTGAGCCTGTACTCTGATGGCACTACCCCCATTATTCACTATGCTGAATACTGGTACTACGTTTACGAAGCATGGATCATGCAGTATGATGGCATCCAGAGCATCTATGATCTGTGGAATGGCGTCTATGTGGACGAAGATGGCGTAAGACATGAGAACGACGTTCGCTGCATCACCGAGAGCAAAGGCCGTTACGAAGCCTACAAGGTTCTGGAAGACCTGCTGGCTCCCAAGGGCTATACCTACACCAACTGTAACTCCTTCAACCACACCACCGGTCAGACCTACTTCCTGGCTGGCTATGCTGCTATGACTCCCAACGGCTCCTGGATCGAAAACGAAATGGGCGGCGGCGATGCTGCAAAGAATGTCAAGATCATGAGACAGCCCGTTCTCAGCGCGGTAGCTAAAAAGCTGGGTATTCGCTCCGACAAGCACCTGAGCCTGATCGTAGACTTCGTGGACGGCACCGAGCTGTCTGAGTCTGAAATGGCTGTTGTTAATTCCTACTCCGAAGAAGTTATCGAAGCTGTTCGTGAAGACCGCAACATCTACTACAGCGCTCACCCCGACCACGTTGTAATCCCCAACTACTCCAACTGTATCGACGGCGCAGAAGAACTGCTGAAGTTCATGTGGTCCGACAAGGGTCTGGAGATCGCTTCCGATACTGTTGGCGCTCCCAACGGAATGAAGCGCAGCAATGAGGCAGAAATCGACACCTCTAACTGGTCTCCCTTCATGAAGGAAGTGAGTGAAATCCGTAAGAGCGGCGCAACGATTATCTCTGCCTACATCAACGCCCCCATCTATTACATGAGCGGTGTGGACCACATCGAGATCAACAGCCCTGTTAAGGCTATGACCTACCGTACTGACGGCGGCATCCTGAATGCAGAACAGTACTGGGCTAAGGAAGTTGCTGCTTGGGAAAAGCAGTGGCCTCAGATGATGATCGACGCAGGTCTGCAATAATCTCTATACATTATACATTATATAATATGTAAGTCCTTACAGAGAAAAGCGATTTGGTTGTTGTAGCGGCGTAAGGCTTGGCCCCCTCTGACGAGGGGGCTGGCAGCGAAGCTGACTGGGCAGAGAGAACGTAGCATAATGTTCTCTCCCTCCGGCCTGCGGCCACCTCCCTCATCAGAGGGAGGCGCATGGTAAGGGCTCTCCGGGAAAACCCGGAATAATCCAATCCCTTGTTTCCTATAAGGCGGTTTCCGCCTATATGAATACAGCAACATATTTAAGGAAAGGAACGGATACTTTATGAGACTTAGCAAAAATTGCAAGCGCGCACTGACACTGTGCCTTGCTTTGGCTCTCATTGTATGCGGTGTTGCCGTAACGCCCGCATCTGCCGGTAAGTCCGGTGGTTATGTGGTGGATGGCAGCAAGCTGTCTACTGAGACGCTGAGCCAAGCAGAGTGGAAGTTCGACGATACCGGTGTTTACCTGAAGGAAGGCGCTCTGGTATTTGATGAATTCTACGATTTGGAAAATCCCGTGCTTGCCAGAACTGCTGCCCACTCTTCTGCAGAAGAGAAGCAGGCTCTGGAAGTACGCTACACCATCACTGTTGATGAGATCAAGGGCGATAAGCAGTTTGGTCTGATCTTCGGTGTTCCCCGTCTGGACCGTGACCTTGATGCAGAAGGTGTCGCCTTCCTGTATGCCCAGGCTACAGAAAAGGGTGTCGGCTTCGGTCTGTCCGTTGTAAAGGACGGCGAAACCGTACAGCTGAAGGAACTGACCCATTACAGCAAGACCGTCAAGGATGTGAACGTTACTGTTCGCGTTACCAATGCGGGTGCAGTTACGGTTATGCTGGGCGCCGGCATATTCTATGCCGGTGAAGAAGGGGAGACCACTCCCGACGGCTTCCTGGGCTTTAGTAGCTCCGGTGGCTGGACCACTGACGAAAGCTATGTGAAGGCCTCCATTGCAAACTTCGTTGCTTATAACGAATACTACGCAAAGCCCGAATCTCCCCTGATGGTCGTGGCTGACTTTGACGGTGAAGAGTTCAACGTCAATGAATGGGCGATGAACTCCACCCAGATCGGCTCCGGCTCCGGCATCATTGCCGAGAACGGCTATCTGTGCTTCAAGGGCTCAGGCCAGAACTCCGCCATCGCTTCTCAGTACCGCTACTCTAACTTTGAACTGCAGTATGAGATCTTTGGTATGAAGAACACCCTCACCTCCTATAACGGCGTGCCTGTGCCTCCTTCCATCTGGACGCAGATCGCCTGGGGTACCGATGGCAGCGACGGTTACAGTATTGCTTCCTACTACGGCGCAAACTACCGTCTGATCTTCGAGACTGCTCTGGATACCAATCCTAACAGCCCCACTTATCTGCAGCGTCCTGCAGGCGGTGGTGCAAGCGTCCACTACTATGATCCCACCGGCTGGAAGGGTTCTTACCCGATTCCCGAGAAGTATAACTTCGCTTTGGCAGACTTTGATCCCGAAACCAGAGTGCAGGTTCGTCTTGTGAATGTTGACGGCTCTGCTGCCCTGTATATGAAGCTCCCGGAAGAAACTGAGTGGACAAAGATCTGGAGCGTGCTTTACGATGACGGCATTATGCCCCTGGGCTTCGTTGCCTTCCGTTCCGAAGGTAACCAGTTTGCCGGCACCCGTAGCCAGTATTACCACGGCGGTTGGTTCAACATCGACAACATTATGCTGAAGAACTATGACAAGAACCCCAATCTGGTCACTGTAACCTTTGAGTCTAACCGGCTCCCCGTGATCCCCGATTATGACTACAAGGATCCCTATGTGGATACATACCTGATCAGCTACACCGGCGGCAAGCCGTAATGAAGGAGGAACTACAATGAAGAAAAGAATAATTGCCCTTCTTTGCCTCCTTGTCATGGCATTTTCCATGGTGGCCGTTGGCTGTCAGGAGAAGACCGTTGCCTATGAAAGAGGCACCCCTGTCCCTTATTATTCCGTGAAATGGCGTGGCCTGGACGAAGATGAATTCTACATCTCCGGCTTTATCGGCCCCCAGGATTTCTACGCAGGCGTTGGCTACCGTTTGCCCTCCCTGATCACCGATGAAAGCTATGCAAAGCTGGCAGAGGCCGGCATCAACAACATCGAAGACCAGCGTTTTGAC
>JAZRUE010000016.1:0-42178 GCA_045652345.1 Faecousia sp.
GGGTACTCTGACTAACATCGATGAGTGGGGCAAGCGTCGCCTGGCCTACCTCGTCAACGACATGGCCGAGGGCTACTACGTTCTGATGAACTTCGAGTCCAAGCCCGCATTCCCTGCAGAGCTGGAGCGTGTGATGAAGATCACCGAAGGCGTCCTGCGCTGCCTGACCACCGCAGTGGAAGAGTAAGGAGGAACTACCTATGCTCAACCATATCACTATTATGGGTCGTTTGACCCGGGATCCTGAATTGCGTCGCACCGGTACGGGTGTTGCAGTCGCTTCTTTCACTGTTGCAGTGGATCGCGATTTCTCCCCCAAGGATGGCGGCGAAAAGGAAACGGATTTCATTGACTGTGTCGCTTGGCGTCAGACCGGAGAATTTGTCTCCAAGTATTTCACCAAGGGCCGTATGGCAGTGGTATCCGGTCGGCTCCAGATTCGCGCCTGGACCGATAATGACGGCAACAAGCGCCGCACCGCAGAAATCGTAGCAGACAATGTCTACTTCGGCGATAGCAAGCGGGACGGTGAAAGCGGCAGCGCTTATGGCGCTTCTGCAGGCTTCGGTGGCTACAGCGCCCCCAGCCAGTCTTCTGCATCCGACTTTGCAATGTTGGATGATGACGACGCACAGCTGCCCTTCTAATTTCCAGCGAACTTTATTTTGAACTTTTCTACAATGTTACGAAGGAGGTACTCCCATGGCTAACGAACAGCGTGTTCGTCCCCGCAAGCGCAAGAAGGTATGCGCTTTCTGCGTGGACAAAGTAACCAGCATCGATTACAAGGATACTGCAAAGCTCCGCCGTTTCCTGTCCGAGCGTGGCAAGATTCTGCCCCGCCGTACCACCGGCACTTGTGCAGCCCATCAGCGTGACCTGACCACCGCTATCAAGCGCGCCCGTCACATTGCGCTGCTGCCCTACGTTGCTGACTAATAGTCAACAAAATCCCTTGAAGCTATTTGGCTTCAAGGGATTTCTTTTTTACAAAAATCAAAGCCGGAGACATTGGCCTCCGGCTTTTGTTCTTACAGATGTAAAACTCTGTCTTTGATTTCCTGGGTGCGGCCCTGGTTCCAATACTGGGTGCCGATGTAGCCGCAGGTGCGGCGGGCTACATTCATTTTGCTCTGGTCGGTGTTGCCGCATTGAGGGCAGACCCAAATCAGTTTGCCGTCCACTTCTCTTACTTCAATTTCCCCGTCAAAGCCACATTTCTGGCAGTAGTCGCTCTTGGTGTTCAGTTCTGCATACATAATGTTATCGTAGATAAACTGCATGACCTGCAGAACAGCATCAATATTTTGCTGCATATTGGGAACTTCCACGTAGCTGATAGCACCGCCGGGGGAGAGCTGCTGGAATTCGGATTCAAACCGCAGCTTGGTGAAGGCGTCAATCTCTTCGGACACATGGACGTGATAGGAGTTGGTGATATAACTCTTGTCCGTAATGCCTGGGATCATACCAAACCGGTTCTGCAGACACTTGGCAAACTTGTAGGTTGTGGATTCCAGAGGTGTGCCGTAGAGGGAGAAGTCGATGTTGTGCTTTTCCTTCCAACCCTTGCAGGCATCATTCATGTGCTGCATAACCTGCAGGGCAAAGGGCTTGGCTTCCGGATCGGTATGGGAACGACCGGTCATGTATTTGACGCACTCGTAAAGACCGGCATAGCACAGGGAAATGGTGGAGTAACCGTCGTAAAGCAGCTTGAAGATGGACACACTCTTTACAAGACGCGCCAATGCACCGTATTGCCACAGAATGGGGGCAGCGTCGGAAAGGGTGCCCTTCAGCCGATTGTGGCGGCACAGAAGTCCCCGATAGCAAAGCTCCAGCCGCTCGTCAAAGATCTGCCAGAACTTATCCATATCCCGGCCGGCGGAGAGGGCTACGTCCACCAGGTTAATGGTCACAACACCCTGGTTGAAACGGCCGTAGTATTTGTGCTTTCCGGGCTCGTAGTTGCCGGCATTGGCAATGTTGCCCACGCCGGCTTCGGTGAACCGGTCGGGGGTCAGGAAGGAACGGCAACCCATACAAACATAGGTGTCACCCTTGAATTCCAGCATTTTCTTCTCGCTGATGTAGTCCGGCACCATCCGCTTGGCGGTACACTGGGCAGCAAGGCGGGTCAGATACCAGTAGGGGCTGTCCTCGGTCACATTGTCCGGCTCCAGCACATAAATAAGCTTGGGGAAGGCGGGGGTAATCCAAACGCCTTTTTCGTTCTTGACACCCTGGTAACGCTGACGGAGCATCTCTTCAATGATCATGGCCAGATCTTTCTTTTCCTGCTCGTTCCGTGCTTCGTTCAGGTACATAAACACGGTAATGAAGGGGGCCTGACCGTTGGTGGTCATTAAAGTAACAACCTGATACTGAATGGTCTGCACGCCGCGGCTGACTTCGTCACGGAGTCGGTCTTCCACCAACTTGCAGATGGCTTCTTCCGTGGCCTCCACGCCCAGGGTGTTCACTTCCCGCTCCACGATTTTCCGGATTCGTTCCCGGCTGACCTGCACAAAGGGAGCGAGGTGGGTCAGACTGATGGACTGGCCACCGTACTGGTTGGATGCTACCTGGGCAATGATCTGGGTGGCAATATTACAAGCGGTAGAGAAGGAGTGGGGTTTTTCAATCAGGGTGCCGGAAATGACAGTGCCGTTTTGCAGCATATCTTCCAGATTCACCAGATCGCAGTTGTGCATATGTTGGGCATAGTAGTCTGCATCGTGGAAGTGAATGATGCCTGCCTCATGGGCGTCTACAATCTCCTTGGGCAGCAAAATACGGCTGGTGATATCCTTGGATACTTCGCCTGCCATATAGTCCCGCTGTACAGCATTGATAGTGGGATTCTTATTGGCATTTTCCTGCTTTACTTCTTCGTTATTGCACTCGATGAGGGAAAGAATCCGATCATCGGTGGTGTTGGACTGCCGCAGCAGACTCCGCACATAACGGTAGGTGATATAGGCCTTTGCCACTTCAAAAGCGCCGTGAGCCATAATTGCTTTTTCCACCAGATCCTGAATTTCTTCCACCGCAGCACTGCGGTTCATTTCTTCACAACTGATGCGCACACTGTCTGCAATACGCTTGATCTGCAGGGGAGTCATACGGGCGCTTTCATCAACGGTTTCGTTGGCCTTTGTGATGGCCATCTCGATTTTCTGAATGTCGAAATTTTCTTCAGCGCCGTTTCTCTTGATAATTCTCATCTATGTAACCTCCTCTTTCGTACTTCAAAATTTCGCAAGCAAAAAGCATTATACACTATATGTTGTGTCTTAGCAAGTGCGAAAATCACAAAATAGAGTGGTTTTGCGAAAAAGGTCGAATTGCACAAAGTTTTTCTTCTTAGTTGCACAAATTCTACAAATCTTTGCACCCGGAAGGAAAGTATGCATAAACTGTCCTGTAAGCACTTTTGTGCTTTAAAAACCATCAGGAGGTATTTCTATGGCGGATTGCTGTCAGGACGGCATTGCCTGCAATCCCAATGATTTGCGGCAGGCCTTGTCCGTGCACACCCGAAAGATTACCGATAGTTGTCGGGATAAGGATTGCATAGAGGATTTACGGGTCTATTTGACCCAGGGGAGCCAGAGCGTTTTGGATTCCTGCGCCTGCGCAAAGGTGCGTTGCGCAGACCTGCTTTATACCTATATTGATGTGGAGCCGGTGGCTTTCGATCGAAATCATTACTGTATTGATGTTACCTTCTTCTATAGAATTCTGGCAGATGCCACAGTTGGCACTAACCGCCCGGTGAGCCTTTACGGTCTGGCGGTCTTTTCCAAGCGGGCCGTTTTGTGCGGGGAAGAGAGTAAGGCCCATATCTTTACCAGCGTCACCCGTATGGGAGAACTGGATGGGGGGACCCTGCACAGTGCCAATCTGCCTACGGCCATTGTGGAAGTGCTGGAGCCTATGGTTCTCAGTTCCAAAGTGGTGGATGTGTGCCAGTGCACCTGCGGCGATCAAAATGTGGTGCAGATCCCGGCAGCAATCCGTGCCTGCTTTGATGATGAACTGGTGCTCAGCGGAGAAAGCCGCCGCTTGTTGGTAACTCTGGGACAGTTCTCCCTGATTCGCCTGGAGCGGGATGCCCAACTGGTACTGCCGGTGCTGAACTACAGCCTTCCCACCAAGGAATGCTGCGATAGTCCCGGTTGCGCGGAAGACCCTTGTGAAATGTTCAGCCGCATTCCTTTCCCGGCTGAGCGCTTTGTGCCTACGGGCTGTGATTGCCCCCGCAAAGAAGAAAACGGATATACTACCACATAAGAAAAATCCGCCCGAGGATTTCCTCGGGCGGGTTTGTTTTTCAGAAATTACTGTTTCTTTTTGAGCAGGCGGTTCATTGCAATATTGATGGGGCCTTCCTTCATGTGGTTCATCCAGGATAGGCTCTTGCCGCAGCCCAGCACGCAGCAGGCATCGGGGTCGTCTGCAATATGGCAGGGGATGCCGGTTTTGCTTGTGATCAGCATATCCATACCCCAAATCTGGCTGCCACCGCCGGTGAGGGTGATGCCGTTTTCGGCGATATCAGCCACAAGTTCAGGAGAGGTGCTTTCCAGTACATTGAGAATCTCGTCCAAAATGTTTTGGACGGGGGTTTCTAAGGCATTGACGATTTCATTGGCGTGGAGTTCTACACTCTTGGGAGCACTGGAGGTCAAATCTCTGCCACGGATCGTGTAGGTCACATCATCAGGACGGGTATAGACGGCGCCGATTTGAATCTTTGCTTCTTCTGCTACAGTGGGGCCAATCACCATATTGTAAACCCGGCGAACATAGCTGATAATCGCGTCATTCATTTTGTTACCGGCAACTTTCAAAGAGGAGGCGTTGGCAACGCCACTCATGGAAAGCACAGCGATATCTGTTGTGCCACCGCCAATGTCCACGATCATATGGCCGTTAGGGCCTTTGATATCCAGGTTGGCACCCAGCGCAGCAGCCAGAGGTGCTTCCATCAGGTACACACGGCGGGCACCTGCTTCAATGGCGGCATTGATGATCGTCCGTTCTTCCACTTCCGTGATGCCGCTGGGAACGCTGATAATGACACGGGGCTTGGGTGAGAGGAAAGACCGGGGAGACAGCTTGCTGAAAAGAATCTGCAGCAGCTTAACGGTGGTGCTGTGATCGGCCACCACACCACCCTTGATGGGATGCATAGCTACCACGTTACCGGGAGTCCGACCCAGCATGTTATGGGCAGCAGCGCCAACCTGCAGCACTTTGCCATTGTTTCTGTCCAGGGCTACAACGGAGGGTTCCCGCACCATAATGCCCTTTCCGTCAACGTAGATCATAATATTGGATGTACCCAGAGAAATGCCTAAATCATTGGAAAATAATTGCATACAATCACCTGTTGTTCTGTTTTTTATCTGGATGAATTGCTGCCAGTGCAGCACAGTATACTTCTTTTGCTCCGCTCAGGAGCAGGGTCTTTGCACACTCAGAGGCTGTAGAGCCGGTGGTGATCACATCGTCCAAAAGCAGAATTCGCTTATTCTTGATTTGCTCCGGTGCGATCGTAACATAGGCGCCCATCACATTGGCCCGGCGGGCATCCAGGGTTTCCAGGGTGGACTGGGTATTCGTGTCCCGCACCTTTTTCAATGTAGGTGTCAGAGGAACGCCTAATTCTTGTGCAACAGACTTTGCAATTTCCTTTACCTGATCATATCCCCGCTTCCGAAATTTTGCGGCAGAGAGGGGGACCCAGGTGAGAACGTCAAAATCCGTATGACCGCTTTGCAGAAGTTTCATAGCAAGGAGTCTGCCGAAGTTTTTGCCCCGATTCCGCCTGCCATAAAACTTGTAGTTCAGGATGCCTTTTCGCACATTACCTTTATAATACCATATTGCGCACCAACCTGCAAGAAAAGAAAAAGAATTTTTTACTTCGGGGAAAGATTCTGTGTCCTCACGGCAGGATTCGCACAGATCCAATTCCTTCTTACTGAGGATTTTCTCGCACAAAAGGCATTTTCGCGGAAATAATAATTGTATCATTTTCCGTTTTTCCCTTCCAGGCGAAGTTTCAGTCCCGTGTAGCGGCGACTGACCTTCGCATTTTCCACCATAGCCCCAATGGTTTGTTCCTGCCCAACAATAATCAGGATTTCTTTTGCCCGGGTGATGGCGGTGTAAAGTATACTGCGGCTGAGCAAGTAGGGGGATCCGTTCCAGGCGCACAGTACAACTGCCCGGTATTCGCTGCCCTGGCTTTTATGGACTGTCATGGCAAAGGCGGGCTCCAGCTCGTTTAGCTGGGTGAACTCATACTCCACTTCTTTGTCGTCAAAAAGGACTGTGAGGGTCTGCATATCGTTGTCGATGGAAGTTACAGTGCCGATGTCACCGTTGAACATACCTGCACCTACGGTGCCGTCCTCTGCTTTCCACAAAATATCATAGTTGTTCCGGATCTGCATGACGCGATCCCCTTCCCGGAATAGGAAACTGCCAAAGCGGCGCTCTTTTTTGCCGGGGGCAGGGGGATTTAGGCTATCCTGCAAAAGCGTATTTAAATTTCCGGTTCCTGCGCCGCCCTTTTTTGTGGGGGAGAGAACTTGAATCTGCTCCGGTGCAATCCCCAGCTTTTGCGGCAACCGGGTATTGCAAAGGCCCACAACGGTCTTTGCAAGTTCTCCTTCCGAATGAACGGGAAGGAAGAAAAAGTCGGATTTGACATTTCGCAGTTCCGGCATTTGGCCGTGATTGACCCGGTGGGCATTCATAACAATCAGGCTTTCTTGGGCTTGCCGGAAAATCTCTGTCAACCGCACAACGGGCAAAGCCTTACTGCGGAGCATATCCTGCAAAGGGAATCCGGGGCCCACAGGAGGCAACTGATCAGAGTCGCCTACCATAATCAGCCGACAACCCTCCGGAAGCGCGGTCAGAAGATAATACAGAAGGCGTACATCCACCATGGACATTCCATCCACAATGACAACCTTCGCATTCAGGGGATTTTGGCTGTCCCGCTTGAAGAACAGCTCTCCCGTATTGGGGTCGATTGCGGTTTCCAGAAGTCTATGGATTGTGGAGGCTTCCTCACCAGTCACTTCCGACAGCCGCTTGGCGGCCCGTCCGGTGGGAGCAGCCAATGCGCAGGAAAGCCCCAACGCTTGGAAAAGACGCAAAACACCGTTTAACAAGGTGGTTTTACCGGTACCGGGTCCACCGGTAATGATGAGAAGACCGGTGGTGCAAGCCTTTGCGATGGCTTCTTTCTGCTGGTCGGAATACTCCACGTGGCTTGCACGGGCGGCAGAAGATAAAAGCTTTTCAAAGTGAGATGGGGGTGCATGTACTTCGCTTGCCAGGGACAGTAACTTTTTTGCACAGAAGCATTCTGCCTCATAGAGCTGGGGAAGGTAGCACACGGGAATGCCGGCCATATTGCAGCCGATAACCGTTTTCTGCGCACACAAATTTTCCAAAGCAGAGCCAACATCAGAAGACTCCAGATTCAGCAATTGGGCGGTGGCACCAATGAGCTTGTCCTGGGGCAGGAAGGTGTGACCTGCAGTTAAGTTATAGCGAAGTTCAAACAGAATACCTGCTTCTATACGGCGGGGATCATCAGCGCTCACACCCAAGTCAATGGCAAACCGATCGATGGCACCAAAGAGGTTGTCCATTTCTTCGTCTGCCAAAATGTAGGGGTCATCGTACAGAAGATCCATGGCAGATTGGCCATACTTTTTATATGTGCGGACAGCCAACTCTGCAGGTAACTGATGAAGTGCAAAAAATTCCAGCAATTGCCGCATTCCCACCTGCAAGCGGAAGGTTTCGCCAATCTGCATGGCGCGGGCCTCGGAAATGCCGCTGACCAGCGCCAGCCGTTCCGGCTCTCTTTCCATCACCTGCAGGGTTTTATCGCCGAACATATGCACAATCCGGGCAGCAATTTTAGGACCGATTCCCTTGACGGCGCGGCTGGACAGATAGGTAAGAATATCGGCGGTGGTTTGGGGCATCAGTCGCTCCAAAAATTCTGCTTCAAATTGTTTTCCGTAGCCGGGATGGGAGCTCCACTTGCCGGTGACCATCAGCTTTTCGCCCACATTGGGCATGGGGATAGTACCTACAACCGTAACGGTCTGCCCATTATCGCAGGCAAGGCGCAAAACTGCGTAGCCGTTGTCATAATTTTGAAAAACAACGGCTCCGATAGTGCCTTGTAAAATTTCAAGTTCCGGTTGGGTCATAAAGCGAAAACTCCTCTTTCGTGAAAAAATGTATATCCGGGTACGTTTCTTCCAGTTGGATCTGTGCAGCAGGGGATAGATGACTGTCCACTACCCAAAGGGGGCATTTGAGAATGCCTAAGCCCAGCAGACGCCGATATTTGCCAATAGCCCATAGCTCTTGCCGTGGCGACTTAGAAAGGCAGAGAAAGGCCAAACCGGGTTTTCTCCGGGAGAACCAAAGCCGCAAAAGACTTCCCAAACAAGTGAGTCCGAAAGCAGCTAAAGTACCTATTATAATGTAAAGAACCATCCCACTCACCTCGTTATCAGTTTATGGGATGCAGGGTAAACCTGTGCTATCTTTAGGATACTATATTTTAAAAGATTTGAAAAGTACTTTGTTTGCTTTTTCCTGTATGATATGGTATACTGTTTGCTAAGGAAGTGATAAAAATGCTGTATGTTGGATGCCATCTTTCTGCCAGCGGCGGAAATGTGGAAATGGTGAAAACGGCCCAGTCGATCGGTGCCAACACCTTTGCTTTTTTTACAAGAAATCCCCGGGGGAGTAAGGCAAAGCCGGAAGACCTCCGTGACTGCGAATTGGCAATCAAGATGCTGAAAGAAGCCGATTTTGGGCCTTTGGTTGCCCACGGCGCCTATACAATGAATGTATGCACTGCAGATAAAGAAGCCAGAGAGTTTGCTGCTGGCGTGTTGGCGGATGATCTGCGCCGCATGGCGTCGTTACCTGGGAACTACTATAATTTCCACCCGGGCTGCCATGTGGGACAAGGGGTGGATACCGGCATCAGTCAGATTGCCGACGCCTTGAAAAAGGCACTGGCCCCCGGTTACCCGGTGACGGTGCTGCTGGAGACCATGGCGGGAAAAGGCAGTGAAATTGGCGGACGGTTTGAAGAACTGAAAGCCATTATCGACGCTGTGGGCAGCGATCAAGTGGGTGTCTGCCTGGATACCTGCCATGTTTACGATGGGGGATATGATATCGTCAATGACCTTCCTGGTGTTCTGCAGGAATTTGACCGGGTGGTGGGACTGAACAAGTTGTATGCGCTGCACTTGAATGATTCCAAAAACCCCTTTGAAAGCCATAAGGATCGGCACGAATTACTGGGGCAGGGAAGTTTGGGAATCCAAACATTTGAAAACATTGTAAATTGTGAAGCCCTGAAGGGGAAACCTATGATTTTGGAAACCCCCAACGATCTACCCGGATACGCCCGGGAGATAGAAACTTTACGGAAACTGGAAACATAATAAAAGGAGGTGACGGCACCGATGTTTGCTTGGTTTGAAAACATAGATGGAACAGTTGTGAATGTGTATATTGCCATTTTGCGCTACTTGGTGCCGGCACTGGCGCTTATTTTGCTTTTCCGCTGCATTAAGCCCCTGGTATCTTTCCGGAAAGAGCCGGAAATTTGGGCCTGGATTCGTTTTTCCAACGGGGAACGACTGCCGGTGACCCATTGGGAAAATACAATTGGAAGATCCAAACGCAGTGACATTGCAATCCGCAATCCGACGGTGCAAACGACACACGCTGTTTTAACGCGGTATGACGATGGAAGTTGGAGCATCCGCAGTGTTCATCGTGGTGATGTTTTAGTCAACGGGGAAGAGATTACAATGCAGGCACTGAACCCTGAGGATGAGATTACCGTAGGGGAAGTTTCCATGCAGTTTTTCCCCATCTCGGAGAAGCAGGAGGCCCATTTAGGCACCCTTCGAACAAAAGCAGCCACGCCTAAGGCCGGCGTTTTCAACCTGCTGTGCCTGACGACGGTGCAGCTGCTGATTTGTCTTGCCTACCTGATAAATGGCAGGACCGGGTACGGCAAGGAAATTTTGATTGGCTTTGGTGGCATTGCTGCCTGTCAGTGGCTTCTGTTTGCCTTTTATCTGCTGATTCGCAGAACCTCATTTGAGGTGGAAACCATCGCGTTTTTCCTTTGCACAATGGGTATGACTGCCATTGCGGTGGTAGTGCCCTGGGAAGCAACAAAGCAATTACTGGCAATGATTTTAGGTATGATCATTTTCCTATGCGTGGGCTGGTGCCTGCGGGATCTGGACCGGGCAAAACTGGTTCGGGCGATTGCAGTATTTGCGGGCGTGGGCTTTTTGGTCATCACACTCCTTTTTGGTACAAATTACAATGGTGCCAAAAACTGGCTGATGTTAGGCGGCTTATCTGTGCAGCCCTCAGAATTCAGCAAAATCTGCTTTGTCTTTGTGGCGGCATCTACAATGGATGTGATCGTCACAAGGCGAAACCTGATTGTTTTCGTTGTGTATTCGGCACTAATTTGTGTATGCCTTGCCATTATGAACGATTTTGGCACAGCCCTGATCTTCTTTGTCGCATTTTTGGTGGGCGCCTATATGCGAAGCGGCAGTATCGGCACAATTACCCTTGCCTGCAGCAGCGTTGCTTATGCAGGTGTGATGGTTACCCAGCTGATGCCCCACGCAATGCGGCGGTTTTCTACCTGGCGGCATATTTGGGAGGATCCCAGCTATCAGCAGCAGACCCAGGCCATTATGTGTATGGCTGCCGGTGGCTTTTTGGGAATGGGTCCCGGTAACGGAAAGGCCCGTTATATCTTTGCATCCGATTCCGATATTGTGGTTGCTACACTGTCGGAGGAATGGGGCCTTATTATGATCCTGATGCTGATAGCGGGTGTGGCGGCTTTTGCTTTCTTTGCAGTTCGCTCTGCCAATGTCAGCCGCAGTGCCTTCTATACAATCGGTTCTTGCACTGCTGCAAGTATCTTTTTGGTCCAGGTGATTCTGAACGCGCTGGGAACAGTGGATGTGCTGCCTTTGACCGGTGTGACCTTCCCCTTTGTATCCAATGGCGGTTCCAGTATGCTTTGCTCCTGGGGACTCTTGGCCTTTGTAAAGGCGGCAGACACCCGGCAAAATGCCAGCTTTGCAGTGCCTATGCCCCGGAAGGGAGGACTGCCGGATGAATAGAATTGCGAAACGGGCTAAGTCCCTGATTCTCCTGGCTGCCATTCTTTTGGGTGGAATTGCCTTTTTCGTGGGAGAATTTTGTGCCAACGCGGATAAATGGGTTGTTTTTTCCCGCTCTCCCCATGTGTATAGTGGCGGCAATATTGGCTGCGGTGTGGTAGTGGATCGGGACGGTTACCTGATTTTGGATTTGAATGAGGGTCGCACCTATACGGAAGACCTGGAACTGCGAAAATCCACAATCCATTGGGTGGGAGACCGATACGGTATGGTTTCTGCTCCGGCGCTTCCCAGCCATCTTTCTGAAAGTGCAGGCTTTGATCTTATGAATGGTTTGTACAGTTACGGCGGCTACGGAGCAGTCCAGACACTGACGCTTTCTGCATCGGTGCAGAAGGTTGCACTGGCTGCTTTGGGAAACAAAAAGGGTACGATCGCGGTGTATAACTATAAGACCGGACAGCTGCTATGCTCTGTTACTACACCCACTTATGACCCGGATAATGTGCCGCAGACGCAGGACGGTATGTATTTAAACCGATTTACCCAGTCTACCTTTATCCCCGGCTCTATCTTTAAAATTGTGACAATGGCGGCTGTGCTGGAAAAAGCTCCTGAGCTGTTGGAAGAAACCTTTGTTTGCACCGGAAGCTACCAAATGGGTGTAGACGTGGTTACCTGCGGCGGGGAAGTCCATGGCACACAGAATACCAAGCAGGCATTCCGCAATTCCTGCAATTGCGCGTTTGCCCAAATTTCCGAGAAATTGGGAAGAGAGAACTTGCAGAGTTATGTGGATAGCTGCGGCGTGGTGGATAGCGTTTCCTTCGATGGAATCACTACGGCGACGGGAAAGTTCCAGGCAGATAGTTCTCCGGTGAACCTTGCCTGGGGCGCCATCGGCCAGTATACAGACCTTATCAATCCCTGCGCTTTTCTAACCTTTGTGGGGGCCGTGGCGAATGGAGGAGAGGGCGTTACGCCTTATGTGGTGGAAAATATCACTGTAGAGGGTGAAACAACTTACCAGGCAGAGCCCCAGAGCCGTCAGCGGGTGATGAGTGAAGAAACGGCAGCCACTTTGCGGGAGTATATGCGCAACAATGTGGCAAGCAAATATTCTGACAGTTATTTCCCCGGAATGAATGTTTGCGCCAAGACCGGCACGGCAGAAGTGGAGGGTAGTAACCACAATGCGATGCTGGCGGGATTTGTTATGGACGAAGAGTACCCATTGGCCTTTGTGGTATGTGTGCAAGATGCCGGATATGGCATCACGGTTGCCCTGCCAATTGCCTCAAAAGTCCTTGCCGCCTGCAAGAATCTGCTGGATAATTGAAAAGTTATTGTATGGTTTGCACAAAAATAGAAGAATGGCTTCCTTGTATTTGTGTACTTTCAGTGGTTGACAAATGTACGCGTACGATGTACAATAGGGACAAATCAACCGGGAGGTAGCAACTATGACTGGCATGCATTGTTCTAATAGCCATTCTTCTAACTGCGGCAGCTCTTGCGCCGTGGCTACTTCTCATACCCATTTAGGTCACATTATGGACACTGTATGTATTGCAGTGTCCATTTTGCTTGTTGGCCTGCTTTGTCTGCGAATTTTGTGTTAGAGCGCCGCAACTTTGTATGGAGAAGCGGCTGATACCAATCGGCCGCTTTTTTATATAGTATTTAGTTCCTCTGAGAGGAAAGGAAAAGGAGAAAAGATTATGAAAAAAGTATTAGCTGTTATGATGAGTGTACTCATGGTAGCCGCCCTGTTTGCAGGTTGCGGAGAAACTTCCGGTGCCTCCTCCAACACCATTAAGATCGGCATGACCGGTCCTCTGACCGGCGAAGCTGCCATCTACGGTACTGCCGTTGAAGCAGGCATGAAGATCGCTGTGGAAGAGATCAATGCAGCAGCCGGTGAAGATGGCTTGAAGATCGAGTTCAAGTCCTACGACGATGAGCACAATGGTGACAAGGCTGTGACCGGTTACAACTCTTTGATGGACTGGGGCATGCAGTTCTTTGCAGGCACCGTTACCACCGGCCCCGCTTTGGCTATTGCGCCCTACGCTGTTCAGGATAATGTGTTTATGCTGACTCCCTCTGCTTCTTCTGTGGATGTGCCTAAGGCAGGTAGCAATGTTTTCCAGATGTGCTTCACCGACCCCAACCAGGGCGCCAGCGCTGCTGAAGTGGTTCAAAAGTACTACTCCAACGCTAAGATCGGCGTGATCTACGACTCCTCCGATGACTACTCTATCGGTCTGAAGGACGGCTTTGCCAATAAGGCTGCTGAACTGGGCCTGAATGTGGCAGTTACTACTTCTTTCAGCGCAAGCACCAAGGCTGACCTGTCCACCCAGGTAGAGCAGTGCAAAAATGCCGGTTGTGATATGGTGTTTATGCCTTTCTACTACCAGGAAGCTGCGCAGATTCTGAACTATGCCAACAGTGTTGGCTATACCCCCAACTTCTTGGGCTGCGATGGCATGGATGGCTTGCTGACTTTGGATGGCTTTAATGCAGAGGTTGCCGAAGGTCTGATGCTGATGACTCCCTTCTCCGCATCTAACACCGATGATGCTACTGTTGATTTCGTTGCGAAGTACAAGGCTATGATGGATGGTACTGAGCCTAACCAGTTCGCTGCTGACGGCTATGATGTTATCTACGCCATTTATGAAGCTTGCAAAGCCACCGGTGTCAACGGCAGCACTTCCGCATCCGATGCTTGCGATGCTGTGTCCGCTTACTTTACTTCCAACACCTTCGATGGCCTGACCGGTTCCAACCTGACCTGGTCCGCAGAGGGCACTGTTTCCAAGACTCCCGCCGCTGTTAAGATCGTTAACGGCGCATATGTAGCAATGGACTAATCACAAGTAGGGGATGGGAGAGCATACTCTCCCATCCCTCTGCGTGTTTTCTTCCGCAGTTTGTGAAAGCTGCCCGGAAGGACGGTTTTCACAGACTGCGGAATAGAAAAAGGAGGACAAGAAATGTCTTTTCTGCAATATACAGTAAATGGCATAAGCTTGGGTGCGATCTATGCATTGATCGCTTTGGGCTATACTATGGTTTACGGCATTGCCAAAATGCTGAACTTTGCCCATGGTGATGTGATTATGATCGGCACCTATGTTGTTTATGCCGTTATGAGCGAATTGCCAGTTCCTGAGTGGGCGGCAATTTTGATTGCTATGCTTGCCTGCATTGCGTTGGGCATTACGGTGGAGGCTCTGGCCTATCGGCCCTTGCGTGGCGCACCCAGCCTTGCAGTACTGATCACTGCGATTGGCGTTAGTATTTTCCTGCAGAATGCAGCACAACAGATTTGGGGAGCAGACCCCAAAAGCTATTCCGGTCAGATCGGTGCCATCAGCCTGTTCGGCGGCAGCCTGAATATCAGTTGGGATGTACCTTTAACCATTGCTGTTACAGTGGTGATCATGCTGGCTCTGACATTCTATACATCCAAGACCAGAATGGGCAAGGCTATGCGTGCGGTTTCTGAGGATCGGGACGCAGCAGCGCTTATGGGCATCAATGTGAATACAACAATTGCAACTACCTTTGCCATTGGCTCTGGTTTGGCAGCAATTGCGGGTATTCTTCTGTGGCATAAGACAACCACCTTGGGTACGACCTTTGGCGCTATGCCTGGTATCAAGGCCTTCACAGCGGCAGTTTTGGGCGGTATCGGTTCTATGCCCGGCGCTATGATCGGCGGCGTAATACTGGGTTTGATTGAAACCTACAGCAAGGCTTATATTTCTACCCAATTCTCCGATGCCATCGTATTTTCTGTCCTGATTATCATCTTGTTGGTGAAGCCCACAGGTATTATGGGCAAGAAGATCCAAGAGAAGGTTTGAGGTGACGGCCATGAAAAAATTGATGAAAAACCGTGACTTCACCCAAAAGTGGTTTACCTTCCTGGCGGTCACCCTGGTTTTCGGTGTTTTGTATTTCATGTCAGAGAGCGGTATGCTTTCCCGCTTTATGAGCGGTCAGCTTGTCCGTATTTGTGTGTACATCTGTTTGGCAGTTTCCCTGAACCTTTTGGTGGGCGTTTGCGGCGAACTGAGCTTGGGACATGCAGCCTTTATGGGCGTGGGTGTCTATGCCGGTGTGATTGCTGCATCCCTACTGAAGGATATTTTGCCGGATCCTACCATTCGCTTAATTGCAAGCGTGCTGTGCGGCGGCGTTGCTGCCGGTGCGATCGGTTTCCTGGTGGGCATTCCCGCATTGCGTTTGCGGGGCGACTATCTGGCTATCGTGACTCTGGCCTTCGGCGAAATTTTGCGGAATATCCTGCAGAATCTTTATGTTGGTAATGCAGATGGCGTGGTTCGCTTTGCTTTTTCTGATGAACCGCCTGAATGGAAGGCCAACATCGTCAAAGGTGCTGTGGGCACCAGCGTTCCCCTGGATAATAAAATAGCCACCTTCCTGATGAGTTTCTTGTTGGTATTGTTTACTTTGTTTGTGGTATTCAATATCATCAACTCTAAGGAAGGCCGGGCTATCAAGGCTGTTCGCGACAATCGGATCGCTGCGGAATCTGTTGGTATCAATGTGACTGCTTTCCGGATGAAAGCGTTTGTAGTTTCTGCGGCTCTGGCAGGTATGGCCGGCGCTATGTACGGCCTGGATATGACCAATGTATCTCCCACAAAGCTGGGCTACTCGGAATCCATCAACCTTTTGGTATTCGTGGTGCTCGGCGGCCTGGGAAATATTCCCGGTTCCGTTATTTCTGCAACAGTTCTTTATGTCCTGCCGGAGATTATGAAGGATATGGCTACAAAGGGCAATGGAGCTATGGCCGGTGTGGCAGCATTTATTGAAAAATATCGGATGCTGCTGTACGCGGCAATTCTGATTATTTTGATGATTTGCACTTGGTCTCCCAAGGTGAAGGCGAAACTTGCTTCCCTTACCGCAGGCAAGAATAGAAAGAGGGAGGTGGAGAAAGATGCATGATGTCTACCCGAGAGATATGATCGAGGTCACCACTACTAACCTGATCCGTGAGCAGGACAAAGATAAGCAGCCTGTGCTGGATGTGCGGAACTTAGGTATTGACTTTGGTGGCTTGACCGCAGTGGATGGCTTCAATATGACCATTGGCCCCACGGAAATATCCGGTTTGATCGGCCCTAACGGCGCCGGTAAGACCACGATCTTTAACCTTTTGACCGGTGTGTATCAGCCCACCCGTGGCAGTATCCTTGTCAACGGTATCAACACCAAAGGAATGAACACAGCCAAGGTCAACAAACTGGGTGTGGCCCGTACTTTCCAGAATATCCGCTTGTTTACGGAAATGACTGCCCTTGAAAACGTGAAAGTGGGTATGCACAATAGCATCAAGTGTTCCTTTGTGTCTTCTCTTTTACACTTGCCCGGCTACTATAAGGCAGAGAAAAAGGCCAACCAAAAGGCAATGGAACTTTTGGAGTTTATGGGTCTTGCAGACATTGCCAATGTAAAGGCAGGCAGCCTTCCCTACGGCGTGCAGCGTCGGCTGGAGATCGCAAGAGCCTTGGCAAGCAATCCTGCCATCATTTTGCTGGATGAGCCAGCAGCCGGTATGAACCCCAGTGAAACAACGGAACTAATGCATCAGATCCGCCGTATCCGTGATACCTTCCAAATTGCCATCTTCCTGATCGAGCACGATATGAATCTGGTTATGAACGTTTGTGAAGGCATCGTGGTGGTGAACTACGGGCGGGTGATCGCCAAGGGAACGCCGGAGCAGATCAAGAACAATCCTGACGTTATTGAAGCTTATTTGGGATGAAAGGAGCGCATATATGCTGGAAGTAGAGAATATTCAGGTATATTATGGAGCGATCCATGCTATCAAGGGCGTATCCTTTCATGTTAATCCCGGGGAGATTGTTGCCCTGATCGGCGCAAACGGTGCCGGTAAGAGCACCATTTTGAAAACCGTTTCCGGTTTGATGCACCCCAAGTCCGGTAAAATTACTTTTTTGAATAAGGATATTACCCACACGGAAGGACATGAGCTGGTAAAACATGGCTTGGCGCACGTGCCGGAGGGCAGACGCATTTTCCTGCAAATGACAGTGCAGGAAAATCTGGAAATGGGCGCATTTTCCCAAAAGAGCGTAGACCCTTACGAATTGGAGAAGGTATACACCCTGTTTCCCCGCCTTTTGGAACGGCGTAAACAGGTGGCAGGTACACTTTCTGGTGGTGAGCAGCAGATGCTGGCTATGAGTCGTGCGCTGATGAGCAAGCCGAAACTGATGATGCTGGATGAGCCTTCTATGGGCTTAGCTCCTATTTTGGTGGATCAGATCTTTTCCATTATCAAGGATCTACACGATGTGGGCACAACCATTTTGCTTGTGGAACAGAATGCAAGCAGAGCTCTGGAAATTGCTGACAGAGCCTATGTACTGGAAACCGGCAACATTACTTTGGAAGGCACCGGTGCAGAACTGGCTTCCAGTGATGAAGTGCGGAAGGCCTATCTGGGCGACTAAAAGTCTAATAAGGAATACCCCCTGCATATATTTGTGCAGGGGGTGTTTTTATGTGCCGATACAACCAGCTTTGGGGACTTGTGCTGATTGCTTTGGGAGTCGGAATTCTTTTAGGTACATGGATGGCCGGCGGTTTCATCTGCTACTGTTTCGGTTTAGGCCTTGGAGGAGCAGGTTTTTTGATTTTTAGGTCATAACCTTGTCCCCAAAAGAATAGACTGCAATAGCCAACCGGAATAAGGAGTGATGGATTTGGAATTGCATTTTTCTAACACAGGCGTGTCATGCCTGAAAAACGTAAAACAAGATGTACAGACCCAGGAACAGACCCAGGAGATAAAACTCGCTGAAGGCTTCCCTGATATTGGCAGGGTGCTTGGGGCCTGGGGGCAGAGCGTTTTGCGGGGAAAACAGTGGCAGGCAGAGGAAGCAGGCGTCAGTTGCGGCGCAATGGTTTGGGTGCTGTATGCCCCGGAAGATGGCAGCTATCCAAGAATGGTGGAAACCTGGATTCCCATGGAGTTGCATTGGCAGATCCCGGGAGCCCGCCAGGAGGGACGGGTGTGGGCAAATTGCTTGCTTCGCAACGTGGATGCCAGAATGACAGGCCCCAGACGGCTGATGGTGCGGGCAAATATGGCGGTGCGGATGCGTGCATTTTGCACGGATAAAATGGAAATAAGCGTCCCTGAGGGCCTTCCTGAAGATGTGCAAGTTTTGAAAAAGACCCACTCGGTCTGCTTGCCGATGGAGGCGGGGGAAAAGTCCTTCCAGTTAGATGAAGAAATGGAATTGCCGGCTTCTTGCCCCAAAGCTCGCAATTTCCTGCAGGCTCGGTTATATCCTCGCATCGTGGATAAACGGGTGATGTCGGATAAGGTGGTATTTCGGGGGACTGCCAATTTGCATGTGCTTTACCAGGGCCAGGATGAGGGACTGTACGGCTGGGATTTTGAAGTGCCCTTTTCGCAGTACGGAGAACTGGATGATATCTACTCCGAGGAGGCAATGGCAATTCTGATGCCCCAGGTCACAGGGCTGGAAACGGATGCAGATGAGGAAGGCCGTCTTCGTATGAAAGCCGGGCTGACCTGCCAGTATGTGACCTATGACCGGAAGAATATTGAAGTAATAGAAGATGCCTACAGCCCAATAAGAAAAGTAGAGCCCCAGGTGGAGAGCCTGCAGATTCCAGGCGTTGAATCAATGGACACACAAACCCTCCTTCTGCAGCATAGTCTGGCGGCAGAGGGAATGGCGGTGGATGCCGGGGTGATGATCGACCAAGTTCGAAAGCAGAGCCTGCCGGAGCAGATTCGTTTGGAGATTCCGGCTTTTGGGCAAGTGCTGTATTATGATCAGGATGGCGGCCTGCAAAGTGCAGCTTCCCGTTGGGAAGAAAGCATCTATATGGAGTCTGCAACGGACGGGGATGTGGAAGTGAATATTTTGCCTACGGGGCAGTCCACTGCACAGCCTGCTGACGGCGCTATGCTGGTGGAAACGGATGTGGTTTTGGAAACGGTTGTAACACAGACAAAGGGCTACCCTATGGTGACAGGACTGGAACTGGGGCAGCCTATGCCGAAGGATCCCAACCGTCCCAGCGTTATTTTGCGCAGGGTGGGTCCGGAAGGCCTTTGGAAAGTGGCAAAGGAAACCGGCTCCTCTGTGGAGGCCATATCCAAGGCAAATGACTTGCAGCAAGAACCGGAAGAGGGGAGAATGTTACTGATCCCGGTTGAATAAAATAACCCGCCGCCGGGCTTTGACCGGCGGCGGTGGCGGTTGTCGCATTGGGGTAAAACCGCCCTGCAAAGCGGCAGGAAAACCAGGGAGCGTTTTCCTGCCGCTTCTTTTTATACCATAGCGAAAAATGGAAGGATTATTCAAGAAAAATCTGTCGAGAATATCCCTTGCAAGAAAGTTTTTCTGGTGATATAATAAGAAAAACTTTGATTTGGAAGGTGTTTGTTATGACAAAAATTGATGTTTATTCCGGCTTTTTAGGAGCAGGAAAAACTACCCTTATTAAAAAGATGATCCAGGAAGCCTATGCAGGTCAAAAGCTGGTGCTGATCGAAAATGAATTCGGTGAAATCGGCATTGATGGTGGCTTTCTGCAAGATGCCGGCATCAACATTACGGAGATGAATTCCGGCTGCATTTGCTGTAGCCTGGTAGGCGACTTTGGCATGGCTTTGGAGCAGGTGATCGAGCAGTATGCTCCTGAGCGTATTCTCATTGAACCCTCTGGCGTTGGTAAGCTGTCTGATGTGGTAGCTGCCGTGGAAAAGGTTACCGGTGGAGAAGTGGAAATAGGCTTTACAGTTGCCGTTGTAGATGCAAGCAAGGTGAAGGTCTATATGAAAAACTTTGGCGAATTCTATAACAATCAGGTAGAAACTGCCGGAACAATCGTTCTTTCCCGTACAGATCGGATCCCTGAGGAAAAACTGGATGCAGCAGTGGCACTTTTGCGTGAGAAAAATGCGAAAGCCGCTATTGTGACAACTCCCTGGGATGCACTGTCCGGCGCACAGCTGCTGGAAGCCATGGAAGGTCATGCTTCTGTGGAAGCAGAACTGGCCCGTATGGAAGAGGAGCACCATCACCACCTTCATCACCACCACCATGAAGAGCATGAATGCTGCTGCGGCCATCACCATCACCACGAGGAAGATCACGACTGTGGCTGTGGTCACCATCATCACGAAGAGCATCACCACCACGATCACGATTGCGGCTGCGGCCACCATCACCATGAAGAGCATCATCACCACGATCATGATTGCTGCTGTGGCCATCATCATGAAGAGCATCACCATCATGATCATAACTGTTCCTGCGGACATGATCACGATCATCACCATCACCATGCAGATGAGGTGTTTACTTCCTGGGGCGTGGAGACGACCCGTAAGTTCCGGGTGGAGGACATTGAAAATGCCCTTCACGAACTGGACGAAGGCCACTGCGGTATGATTCTTCGGGCCAAAGGTATCGTGGCTTGCGTGGATGGAGATTGGATCCATTTTGACTATGTGCCTCAGGAGCACAATGTTCGCAAAGGTAGCGCAGATGTAACCGGCAAACTGTGTGTTATCGGTGCCAACTTGAATGAATCTGCAGTGAAGCAGCTGTTTGGAGTGTAAACTATGGTACAAATTCCCGTTTATGTATTTACCGGTTTTTTGGATTCCGGTAAGACCAAGTTCATTCAGGAAACCTTGGAAGATACCCGCTTCAACGCAGGAGAACGGACGCTGTTGCTTGTGTTTGAGGAAGGAGAAGAAGAATTCGACATTTCTGCCTATCCCCATCAAAATGTGTATCTTGAGGTGCTGGATCAGGAAACTGTTACCCCAAAAGACCTGAAGGCTCTCGCCAAGAAGTATAAGGCGCAGCGGGTTGTGGCTGAGCTGAACGGTATGCAAATGGTAGGCGACTTGTACAGCCGCTTCCCGGAAGACTGGGTGGTTGCCCAGGAAGTAATGTTTGCGGATGCGACCACCATTCTGTCCTATAATGCCAATATGCGCAATTTGGTAATGGACAAGCTGGTGGGTGGACAGATGGTTGTATTTAACCGGTTGAAGCCCGGAGAGGACACCATGCATCTGCACAAATTGGTCCGTGCGGCAAACCGGAGAATGGATATTCTTTATGATTATTTGGACGGCACTACTGCCTTCGATGACATAGAAGATCCGCTGCCTTTCGATATCAACGCTCCGGTCATTACTGTGGCGGATGAAGATTATGCGCTGTGGTACCGGGATGTGACTGAAGAACCGCAAAAGTATGCAGGAAAGACCATTTCCTTTAAAGCCCAGGTGGCACTTTTGCGCCGGGAAAAAGAGGGCATGTTTGCGCCCGGTCGCTTTGTGATGACCTGCTGTGTGGACGATATTCAGTTCTGCGGCGTGCCTTGCCATTACTCCAATGCAAAATCTCTGAAACCCCGCAGCTGGGTGCAAGTGAAGGCAACGATCAGTGCAGAAAAGCATCCTCTCTATCAGGGTGAAATGGGTCCGGTTCTGACGGCCATAGAGGTCGTTCCCGCCGAACCTGCCAATCCCGATGTAGCAACATTTTAAAGCAAAAGCCAGACGCTAAATGCGCCTGGCTTTTTTATAGGAATCTTGCGGTGAGAGCGGCTACCGTGAAGCCGGTCAGATCGGCGATCAAAGCTGCGGGCAAAGTGTATTTTGTTTTTTTAATACCGGCAGCACCAAAGTAGACACCGATGGTATAGAAAGTGGTTTCTGTGGAACCAAGCATAATTGCAACGGTTTTTCCAATGTAGGAATCGACACCGTAGGTGGCCATCAAATCAGCACCCACAGCCAATGCGGCGCTACCGCTGATCGGTCGAATCAGTATCAGCAGTGCTGTTTCGGGAGGGATTCCGATAAAGCTAAAAACCGGTGCAAGCCAGTTGCTTAGATAGTCTATAGCACCGGAAGCACGGAGCATTCCCACTGCGGTCAGCAGAAGTACCAAGGTGGGAATAAGACTTGCAAGCAGTTGCAACCCTTCCTTGGCACCGGTGAGCATATGCTCGTAGGCATTCTCCTTTTTGCGCAGAGCCCAAAGACAGACAAAAAGCAGAAGCAGTGGTACGATGTAATCACGCATGGGGCCACACCTTTTCCATTAGCCAGGCGGCAAGGAGTCCGATGCCTGCAGAGAGAAAGCTGGTGATCCACACGCAGGGAAGAATATCGAAGGGACTGCTGGCTCCCAAGCTGCTGCGCAAGGCTGCAACATTGGTGGGAATCAACTGAATGGATGCCGTGTTCAGTACCACGAGGCGGCAGAGTTCCTTGGAGGCAACGCCGTTTTGCCCTTTTGCAAGGCATTTGGCTGCCTGAACGCCCATAGGCGTGGCGGCATTTCCAAGACCCAGCAGATTGGCACACACATTGGCACTTAGATAATGGGATAGTTTGGGATCTTTTTTCACGGAAGGGAACAGCCGGGAAAGAATCGGGCGCAGGAACCGGGAAAGGACGGAGGAGATTCCCGTCTTTTCCATCAGCGCGCCGACACCGGACCAAAGGCAAATGGTGCCTGCAATAGAAATGGATAGGGTAATGCCCGTTTGCGCGCCGGAAGTCACACCGGAAGAAAGCGCACTGCCGGTGCCAAGTATGAAACTGCCAACTACAGATATTAGCAGCATTCCCGTAAACAGATAGGTCATAACCATAGCCGCACCCCCCTAAGGAAATCTATGAAGGAATCTCTAAAGTTTTGCGCAAAATGATTGACAGAGCAAAAAGAATATTGTATAATACGGAACATCAGTCGATTTTTGTTATTAACTGTCAAAGGAGAGCCTGCCGGTGAAAACAACGGGGATTGTCAGAAGAGTAGATGAACTGGGAAGGGTAGTACTTCCAATTGAACTCCGCCGCACATTGGATATTGCGGAACGGGATGAACTGGAGATTTGCTTAGACGAAGATAGAATCGTCTTGAAGAAGCGGGAGTCCGCCTGCATTTTCTGTGGCGCCAACCGCACGCTCGTGCAATACTGCGACAAGCATATCTGCAAAGAGTGCATTTCTAAAATGGATAAGCTGTAAAAAACGCACCGATAAATCGGTGCGTTTTCTTTTTTATTCATCCTGCAGAGCGGCGTCGTAGACTACATTTTTAGGAAGTTGCAAGGTCTGGGCAGTTTGCTTTACAGCATCCTTGCGGCTCATGCCTTCTGCCATTAGTCGGGTTACCATTTGGCGGGCATCTTCTTCTGTGGGAAGCGCTTTTTCTTCCTTGGGTGCACCGGCAACAACCAGAACGAATTCACCCTTAGGAAGTGTTTGCTCATAAAACGCCACAGCCTCTCCCAATGTGGTACGGATTACTTCCTCGTGGAGCTTGGTCAGCTCCCGACAAAGGCTGATGGGACGCTCTGCGCCAAAGACCTCTGCCATATCTTTCAGTGTGGTGAGCAACTTGTGGGGGGCTTCGTAAAAGATCATTGTCCGTTCTTCCTTTAAAAGATTGTCCAAATGATCTTTGCGGCTTTTTTTAGCGGTGGATAAGAATCCTTCAAAGCAGAACCGACCGGTTGCCTGCCCGGAAATGCTTAAAGCGGTAATCACCGCACAAGGACCGGGAATAGCACATACGGTAATTCCGGCTTGGGCGCACTGTTTTACCAGTTCTTCACCGGGGTCGGAAATGGCAGGACTGCCTGCATCGGAAACCAAAGCGCAGGTTTCCCCATTCAGAATCCGCTCCACGATCCAGTCGCCCTTTTGCGTCTTGTTATGTTCAAAGTAACTGACAAGGCTTTTTTTAATACCCAAATGGTTCAGCAGTTTTAATGTGACCCGGGTGTCTTCTGCGGCAATAAAATCTGCTTCTTCTAAAGTTTGCCGACACCGCAGAGAAATATCTCCCAAATTGCCGATGGGTGTGGGTACAAGGTATAACATTCCAGCCATAGGTATTCTCCTAAATGTGATAAAGTTCCCGGTAATAGGGGGTTATGCTGCCATCTGCATGGTGAAGCGCTTCCTCTTGCCAGGCCAGTCCCGGCTTGCCGCCTTTCTTCATATGCACAAGGATCAAGGAAACAGGACCGTCTTCTTTGTGCCGCAGCAAGCATAGCTTTTTAGGTTCTAAAGCATTGCTACTGCCGATGGCGCAAATTTGTGCAAGAAGTTCCGGTCGGTGTACCAAATAAAAATCTCCGCCATAACGCAAAGACCGGGCGGCTGTTCGAAAAAGGGCCTCCATTGGCAAGCGGTCATTCCGCCGCGCCAAAGGCGTTTTTTGACTCTTAGGGCCTGCGGAAAAGTATGGGGGGTTGGAAACGCAGCAATCAAAGCTGCCGGCTGCAATCTCGCTGGAAAGGCTGTGTACATCTGCGCATATACTGGTTAAACGGGCGTCAATGCCGTTCGCTTTAGCATTGTATAGGGCCATTTCGTGGGCCGCAGGGTCTATCTCAATGCCGGTTACACGGCAGGTTTCGCTTTTGGCGCATAGGATGAGACCTAACGTACCGCATCCGCTTCCCAGGTCCAGCACCTTGGCATCTTTTTTCAGTTCTACAAAGCCGCCGAGGGCGATAGAGTCGGTGCTTAAAGGGAAGGCGCCTTCTGATAGGCAGAGGGTAAAGCCGTTATGTAAGGTCTCCATAAATTCTCCTCCAGGCATAAGAAACCGGATTTCTTCGCTAAAAAGAAAAAATCAGCCTGCGTACAGAAACCGGTACGCAGGCTGAAAGCAAGAACGGACAATCAGCCTTCTTCGATTGCTTCAACGGGGCAGTTGTCGGCGCAAGCACCACAGCTGACACAAACGTCGGCATCGATGACGAACTGGTCTTCACCTTCGGCGATAGCCTCTACGGGGCAGTTGTCAGCGCAAGCACCACACTTGACGCAAGCATCGGTAATTTTGTAAGCCATGATTTTCCCTCCAATATGTTTATTCTGTGCATCTTATGGAATGCAAGATTATTCTAACATGGATTTCATAAAATGCAAGGGTTTTTCTCGGAACAAGGTATAAAAATTTTACCAAAGGGGAGAATTTTCCCCTGGGGAGGGGTACTTATGCGCTATCAGGAGCAGGCAAAACAACTTTTATTGGATGCAGGAAGCGTAGCCCGCAATTTAGGGCACAGTAGTGTGGGAAGCGCCCATCTTCTATTGGCATTGGCACAAGCCCCTGACCCGTGGGGGAGGTTTTTGCGATTTTGCGGGTTTTGCCCTACGCGAGGCGAAGAATTGATTCGGCTTCTTTATGGCACCGGGGCAAAGGAACTGCCTTTGCCTATGGGATTTACATTGCAAGCAAAAGAGATTTTTGCAGAAGCCGGTCGGCAGGCAAAATTGCAGGATTGCCGGGATGTGGGAACGGTGCATATTTTGCTGGCACTTTTAAAGAAGGAAAAGACTTGTGCCAGGGATTTGCTGCTTTTGAGTGCCCTTGATGCGGATGTGTTATTCTCCCGTGTGGTAGAGCAGAGCAGGAAAACGGAAACAATGCGGAAAAAGGAGGGAATGGGTACGAAACTGCTGGAACAGTTCAGTGAGGATCTGATACAAAAATCTACATCTATGGACCCGGTTATCGGCAGAGATAGGGAGATCGATACGGTGATCGGTATTTTATGCCGGAAGAACAAGAACAACCCGGCGCTTGTGGGAGAACCGGGTGTGGGCAAGACTGCAATAGCGGAAGGATTGGCGCAGCGAATGGCTGCCGGAAATGTACCACCCCAACTAAAAGATAAACGTTTGGTTAGCCTGCAGATGGCAAATTTAGTGGCAGGCACAAAATACCGGGGAGAATTTGAAGAACGGCTTCGGGATGTGCTGGCAGAAATTCGCCGTTTGGGCGATGTGATTCTTTTTGTAGACGAAATGCATACCATTGTGGGTGCCGGCGCAGCAGAGGGCGCCATCGATGCAGCTAATATATTCAAACCGGCTTTGGGGCGGGGAGAATTGCAGATGCTCGGAGCAACAACTTTGGGGGAATACAGAAAGTACATTGAAAAGGACCCCGCGTTGGAACGCCGTTTTCGACCGGTGCGGGTGGAAGAACCGGATAAGGATGCTACAATGGCAATTCTGCAAAGCCTGAAACCATCCCTGGAGCGCCACCACCATATTGCGATTAGCCCGGAAGCTCTTACAGAGGCAGTGAGGCTTTCTGTTCGCTATTTGCCGGATTTGTACTTGCCGGATAAGGCGATTGACTTGCTGGACGAGGGAGCCAGCCACGCCGCGATGGAGGCGATGTATACCGGATGCTATCTGGCCCGGCAGGATTTGGAGCAGGCCCTCAGTGAAGCGGTGCGGCAGAGCCATTTTGAAAAGGCAGCCCAATTGCGGGATAGGATGCAGAAATTGAGCGGTCGATCTACCCAGTCCAAAAAGAACCGTCAGGTGACCGGGGCAGATGTGGCATGGGCTGTTTCGGAACGAACGGGCATTCCCGCAGGAAGACTGCGGACAGATGAGCGGGAGCGGCTTTTGGGGCTGGAGGGCGTTCTCTCTGCCGTTATTTTAGGCCAGAAGGAAGCGGTGGAGCAGGTGGCAAAAGTCCTGCGCCGGAGCCTTTCCGGAATCCGCGACCAAAACCGACCGGTGGCAAGCCTGCTGTTTACCGGTCCAACCGGGGTGGGAAAAACGCAAATGTGCCGTATACTGGCCCGGGAACTCTACGGCAGCCGGGATAGTATGATTCGGTTGGATATGACGGAATTTATGGAAAAGCATGCTGTTGCCAGGTTGATTGGTGCACCGCCCGGCTATGTGGGATACGAAGAGGGCGGGAAGCTGACAGAGGCTGTTCGCCGCCGACCTTATTGCATTGTAGTGCTGGACGAAATGGAAAAGGCGCACCCGGATGTAGCAGGGTTACTTTTACAAATTATGGAAGAAGGGGTGCTGACGGATTCCACCGGACGAAAAGTCAGCTTCCGAAATGCAGTGGTGATTATGACCTGCAATGTGGGAGGACAAATTTGGTCGGAGGGCTTGGGATTTCAGCCAAGCGGTCAAAACAACCGTATGGTGGAAGAACTGAAGGGCCGCTTTTCTCCGGAGTTTTTAGGCAGGCTGGATAAAATAGTGGTGTTTGATCCCTTGAGCCGGGAAAGTCTGGCCCGAATTGCAACTCAGCAGCTGGACGGACTGTGTGCCAGGGCTAAAGCGGGTGGAATGGAACTGGAACTCCCGGCAGAATTGGCAGACTATCTTGCAGGATTGTGTACGCCCAAGGAAGGCGCGAGAAAAATACGTCACCTCATCCAAGATAGAGTAGAGGAGCCCCTTTCGGTGTTTCTTCTCAAGGGTGTAAAAGCCCCTGGAAGAGTTCGCGGAATATGGAAAGAGGGAAAATTGGAATTCTTGTAATGGCACCGGGCAAGTAAAATTGCCCGGTCATTTTTTCGAAAAGGCATGTTAAAACATTGTTTTAGAACAAGTGTTCTAAAATTGGAAAAACCAGGGAAAAAAGCGAAAAAAATTAGCATAAATCTGCAAAAAAGTATTGCTTTTTGTATTTTAATCGGTTATACTGTCATTACATGGAGCAAAATGGTAGCGAAGTGGAGTAAAATGGAGTGGAGGTGACCGCAAATGATCGGAAAATACCCGGCAAAGTTAGACGATAAGAATAGATTGTTCGTCCCTGCAAAGCTGCGTGCAGAGCTGGGCCAGGACTTTTATGTGACCTTAGGTGTCAACTGCGGCCACCGGTGCCTGACTGTTTACACCGCACCTGACTGGCAGACTCTGGAGCAGAACTACAATGCACTGCCCATTTCCCAGCGGGGCGCCGCAACCAGCCTGATCTTTATGAGTGCCAACCAGTGCGCACCGGACAAGCAATTCCGTTTTGGCCTTTCCCAGTTCCTTTTGGACTATGCAGGTATCGGCCGGGATGTAATGGTGGTCGGTAGAGCTGGCCAGGCAGAGATCTGGGACGCAGAGGAGTTTGCACGGTTCGAAGAAGAAAACCTCACTCCGGAAAAACTGCTGGCTTCCCTTGAGGCGATTGGCCTATGAGTGAATTCTTCCACATCTCCGTTCTGCTGCAGGAATGCCTGGACGGGTTGGCCATCCGGCCGGATGGCATCTATATCGACGGCACCTTAGGTGGTGCAGGTCATTCCAGCCAGATTGCAAAGCGCCTTACCACCGGACGGCTGATCGGCATTGACCGGGATCCGGTTGCTTTGCAGGCAGCAGGAGAGCGGTTAAGCCCTTATCGTGATCGGGTAACATTGGTCCACAGCAATTTCTGTCGGATGGCAGAAGTGATGCAGGAGCTTGGCATTGCCGGTGCGGATGGCATTTTGCTGGATTTGGGGGTTTCCTCTCCGCAACTGGATGAGGTCAGCAGAGGATTCTCCTATATGGCGGATGCGCCTTTGGATATGCGAATGAACGGCAAGGATGCCTTGACAGCCAGGGAAGTGGTAAACACCTGGCCTCAGGAGGAACTGCGCCGGATTTTATGGAACTATGGGGAAGAGCGATATGCCCCCCAAATTGCCGCTGCGATTTGCAGACGGCGGGAAGAAAAGCCGATTGAAACAACCCTGGAACTGGTGGATGTGATTCGAGGCGCAATGCCTGCTTCCGCACTTCGGGAAAAGCAACATCCGGCGAAACGAACATTCCAGGCAATCCGCATTGCGGTGAATGACGAACTGGGCTCTGTGGAAAGAGCAATGGAAGCGGCAATCCCGCTTTTGAATTCCGGCGGACGGCTGGCAGTGATCACCTTCCACTCTTTGGAAGACCGAATCGTAAAACTGGCCATGGCGGACGCGGCAAAGGGATGTACTTGTCCACCCCAATTTCCTGTTTGCGTATGCGGCAAGAAGCCGATTGTAAAACTAATTTCCCGGAAGCCCATTGTGGCAACCCCGGAAGAACTGGAAGCAAATCCCCGATCCCGCAGTGCAAAGCTGCGTGTATGTGAGAAACTGTAATTTAAGGAGGGAACGGATATGGCAGGCAGAGTAGATGTGCAATATGTTAATTTTTATACGGATGGATCTGCTGCAAGAAAGATTGCCACTCCGCGCCCTCAAAAGCAGGTTCAGGAGAAACCTGCAGCAAAAAGAGTAAAGCGGAAAGTACTTCATCTGAATCCCGTAGCAGTCTTTAGCTTGGTTGTTTGTCTGGCCCTCTTTATTACATTGGGTGTAGGCATGAGCAAAGTGCAGCAGGCAAACGAGGAAAACCAGCGCATGGCACAGTATGTGGAGCAGTTGAGCCAAAAGAGCGAGGAGTTATCCAAGGAATATGCGGCAAGCTACGATCTCCACGAAATTGAAAAGACCGCATTGGCATTGGGTATGGTCCATGGCGATCAGGCAAGTCATCGCGGCGTAGCCGTTCAGGTGGAAGCTGAAGCACCGGCACAACCCCAGATGGGCTTTTGGGAAAATGTGATGGCATTTTTTGCAAATATCTTTGCATAATGCCTCTGCCCACCAATAAACTTCAAATAGAGCTGCAATGGGCGGCGAGGGTTTCCCTTGCTGCCCATTCAAGGCTTTGAGGAAGGGGTGGGCTTATGAGGAAAAAAGCGGATCATGGGAAGTATGGCCGCCTTCGAGGGGATAGCGGGCAACGCAGACGGGTGTTGCTGGTAAGCCTCCTGCTGGGGATTTTGGCTTTTATTCCGGTGTCGGTACGGCTGGTGCAACTGATGGTTGTGGACTATGATTACTACACCCGGCTTGCCCTGGAAAATCAAACCCGGATTACCCGGATCACCGGTCAGCGAGGATTGATCTACGACCGGAATATGAATGTGATGGCCTGCAATCAGGCTGTGGAACATGTGTACTTAGATCCCCACGAACTGAAACAGTCCCAGGTGGACATGGAAAAAATGTCGGCCTTCTTAGCCGAAACCTTGCAACGGGACCAATCCTGGATTCTGGAGCAAGGAAAGGATTTGACGAAGCGTTATAAACAAGTCGCTGCCGGAATCTCAACAGAAACGGCGGAAGAGATCCGCCAATTTATCAATGAAAATAATCTTTCCGGCATCCATCTGGAGCCGGGGAGCAAGCGATATTATCCCAATGGAACGCTGGCTAGCCAACTTCTTGGATTTGTAAATACCTCTATGGAAGGCTGCGAAGGAGTAGAGGCAGCGTACAACAGTTTCTTAGAGGGCAAGCCATCTCAAGTGATTACAACAAAGGGCAATAATGAAATGGATATGCCCTTTTCTTATGAAAATTATCTGGCCGGAGAGCCCGGATATGATGTGGTGCTGACCATAGACGCCACAGTGCAGGCTTGCCTGGAAAAACAGATGGAAGCGGCTATTTCTCGGTATGATGTGCAAAATGGCGCATTCGGTATAGTGATGAATGTGAACACTGGGGAAATCTTGGCCATGGCCACCCTGGGCGGCTACGATCCCAATGCATATTTGGAAATAGCAGATCCGCGTGCAGCCGCGGCACTTTCCCAATTGGAGGCGTCTTACAAGGCACTTCAAGAGGGAACAGAGGCCTATAAAGATGCCGAGAAGGCTTACCAAAGCGCCCTCGAGGCAGCCAGACTGAAGCAATGGCGGAACCGATGTATTTCCGATGGCTATGAACCGGGATCTACCTTCAAGGTACTCACAATGGCGGCTGCTCTGGATAGCGGCGCGATTGATCTAAATACGTCCTTTTACTGCAAAGGTGCTGAGCAAATTCCTGGCCGTTCCCAGCGGCTTCACTGCTGGCGTTCTTCCGGCCACGGCTCAGAGCAAACACCCCAGGCCCTCCAAAATTCCTGCAATATTGCCTTTGCCCATATCGCCCTGAAATTGGGCGGGGAGAGGTTTTACCAATATGTGAAAGACTTTGGAATCTTAGAAAAAACCGGGATTGATCTATATGGGGAGAGCAAAGGCGTTTTCTTCGATAAGGCCCTGGTGACAAACACAGAAAAGTGGGGAACAGCCAGCCTGACTTCCGGCTCCTTTGGCCAAACATTTAAATTGACACCGTTGCAGTTGGTCCGGGCCATTTCGTCAGTAGTAAACGGCGGCTATCTTATGGAGCCCTATGTGGTCAGCCAGGTGATGGATAGTGAAGGAAACACCGTTTTAGAGCAGGAGCCCACCGTCCTGCGGCAGGTTATCAAAGAAGAAACTTCCCAAACGATGTGTCAGCTGCTGCGAAGTGTTGTAACGGAAGGAACAGCCAAAAATGCCAACACCTATGGCTTTTCTGTCGGCGGAAAAACCGGAACCAGCGAGAAAATTGATGTGCTGGATGCAAACGGCAACCCCACACTGGATAAAATTGTCTCCTTCGTAGGGGTTGCGCCAATGGACAATCCGGAGTATATTGTACTTGTGGCGTTGGATACGCCTTCCCGTAGCACGGGCATCTACATTTCCGGTGGTGTGATGGCTGCGCCAACTGTAGGCGCAGTGATGGCGGATATCCTTCCTTATTTGGGCGTTTCAAACAGTTATGCCCAGGATGATCCTGCCGGAAAAATCATAGAAATTCCGGATTTCACTGGATTTACCAAAAAAGAAGCAGAAAAAGAACTTAAAAAGTTGGGCATAACCGCGGTGCTGGAAGGTAGCGGCTCAGTAATCACGCACCAGCTTCCATCCGGCGGTACTCGGGTGCCCGGCAACAGTCAAATGATTCTTTACTTGAAAGAAGATGCAAAGGAGTAAAGGTATGAAACTCGGTCAATTGCTTGCAGGCGTGGATGTTTTACATACGACTGCAGATAGGGATATGGAAATCAGCGGTGTGTCCTGCGACTCCCGGAAGGTTCAGCCCGGTGATTTGTTTGTGGCGGTTGTAGGTTATGCAACTGACGGCAACCGGTATATTTCCATGGCCCGGGAAAAGGGCGCCAAAGTGGTGGTGTCTGCTATGCCCGGCACGGGCGACGAGCCTTATGTGCAGGTGGGATCTGACCGGCAGGCGCTTGCCCGGATCGGTGCAAACTTCTATGGCCACCCCACAAAGAAAATGACCATGGTGGGCGTCACCGGCACCAACGGTAAAACCTCTACCACATTGCTGCTCAAGCATGTTTTAGAAACTGTTTTGGGTGCAAAAGTGGGCCTGGTAGGCACTATGGAAAACCATATTGGCGATCTTGTGATGCCTGCAGAGCGCACCACTCCGGAAAGCCTGGAATTGCAGGGACTGTTCGCCCGGATGCAGGAAGCGGGCTGCGCTTATGCCATCATGGAGGTTTCTTCCCACGCCATTGCACTGGATCGGATCGATGGTATTCACTACGACGTGTGCGCCTTTACCAATCTGACAGAAGATCATTTGGATTTCCACAAGACCATGGAAGCGTACGCCGCTGAAAAAGCGAAGCTCTTTGGCCGCTGCGACAAAGCGGTGATCAATGCCGATGATGAATGGGCAGATAAGATGATCAAGGCTGCTGCTTGCCCCGTTTTAACCACAGCCCAGGAAAAGGACGCCTGCCTGCGGGCTGAAGATGTGGAGTTGCGTGCAGACGGTGTGGCTTTCACGGCTGTATGGGGTGCAGAAAAGGCGCGGGTAATCCTGCCGATTCCCGGTAAGTTTACTGTGTATAATGCGCTTAGTGTTTTGGGAATTGCTTTGCAGTTGGGACTTCCTCTGGCCGATAGTGCCAAAGCTTTGGCAACGGCAAAAGGCGTAAAGGGCAGGGTAGAGGTAGTGCCTACGCCTAATAAGCCCTATACCATTCTCATTGACTATGCCCATACCCCTGACGGACTTTACAATGTGCTTTCTTCCGTAAAGGGGTATTGCAAGGGGCGCCTGATTGCGCTGTTTGGCTGCGGCGGTGACAGAGACCCGATGAAACGGCCCATTATGGGCAAAATCGGCACGGATATTGCCGATATTGCCATTTTGACATCCGATAATCCCCGGACAGAAGATCCGAATGCCATTTTGCAGGATGTCTTGCGGGGCGTGGATGCAGAAAAAACCAACTATGTAGTTATTGAAAATCGTCCTAAGGCGATTCAATATGCTATGGACATTGGCCAAAAGAATGATATAATTGTATTGGCAGGGAAAGGTCACGAAACCTACCAGGAGATCTGCGGAGTAAAGTATCCCATGGATGAGAGGGATATTGTGCAGGCCTACCTTGAAGAAACGGAGAAATGAGATGGGTGCGATTACATTAGCCCAAGCAGCTGCCTGGTGCGGCGGTCGGGTAGCAGAACAATTTGCGCAGGTTACCTTTGACGGTGCCTGCAACGATACACGGACGCTGCAGCCTGGTCAATTGTTCGTGGTGTTGAAAGCACAACGGGACGGACACGCTTACATTCCCAACGCAATGGAAAAGGGCGCTGCGGCAGTTCTTTGTAATCATGCACCGGAAGATGTGCCTGCCATTGTGGTGGAAGACACCCGGATTGCTTTGGGAAAAATTGCCAACGCCTATCGAAAGCACCTCGGATTTCAGGCTGTGGGTGTGACCGGTTCTGTTGGCAAAAGTACAACCAAGGAAATGATCTCTGCGGTGATGTCTGCCGGCTTTAAAACCGCCAAGACTCCCGCGAACTTCAATAATGATATCGGCATGCCCATGGCTGTGCTGGCCATGCCGGAAGATACCCAGGCTGCTGTGCTGGAAATGGGTATGAGCCACTTTGGGGAAATTGCCTACCTCTCCCAGGTGGGACAGCCGGATCAGGCGGTTATTATCAATATTGGCACTATGCATATGGAGAACTTAGGTTCTCAGGAAGGCATCCTGCAGGCCAAAATGGAAATTTTGGAAGGTCTGAATCCCCAAGGCAAACTGTTTCTGAATGGGGATGACAGTCTTCTTTACGGTCAGAAGGAAGTTTTAGGAGAGCGTGCCATTTATTTTGGCACAAACCCGGAATACTGCACTGTTTGGGCGGATGAAATCCAGCAAGCAGAAGGTTCTGTTTCCTATATGGCCCACAGTGGGGAAACCTCTTTCGCTGTTACCTTACCGGTAGAGGGTTTGCACCATGTAATCGACTCTCTTGCAGCAGTGGCAGTTGGCCTGCACATGGGGATTGCACCTGCTGATATTGCAGATCGGCTTTCTTGCTTCCGGAATATGGAAGGCCGGCAGGAAATTTTCAAAGCTAAGGGCTGCACGATTATTAAAGATTGCTATAATGCAGGCCCGGAATCTATGGCAGCTGCTTTGGCGGTGCTGGGCAACCGCACCGGCAGAAAGATTGCCGTTTTGGGCGATATGCTGGAACTGGGCGTTACAACCCAGGCAGAGCATTATAAAGTGGGAAGAATTGCTGCTCAGCATACCGATATTCTTCTTTGCTATGGCCCGAATAGTCATAAAATGCACAGCGGTGCAGTGACTGGCGGGATGCATGGAAATTGTGTAAAAGCCTTTACTGATCAGGAGAAAATGGCAAATATTCTTTGCCAAATGGCAAAACCGGGGGATACCATTTTGTTCAAGGGTTCCCGGGGTATGCATATGGAAACGGTGTTGGAGCTGTTTTTGAATGCAGAAGAGTAAGCAGAAGCTTCTCTGCTAAGGAGGAATGATCCATGAGTGTGGAAAGAATCATCATAACCGGCCTTGTTGCCGCTGCTTTGTCCGGCGTTCTCGGCCTTTTGCTTTTGCCCGTGCTGCGGGCTCTGAAGGCGGGGCAGTCTATCCGGGAAGAGGGACCTACCTGGCATAATACCAAGGCAGGCACGCCTATGATGGGTGGATTGTTCTTTATCATCGCCACAGTTCTGTGCCTTTTGGGCAGCATTCCGGCTATGGACGGAGACTATACCGTATTCTTTGTTCTTGCCCCTGCTCTTTGCTTTGGACTTATTGGCTTTTTAGACGATTTCTTTAAGATCAAGTTTAAGCGGAATCTTGGACTCACTTCCATTCAGAAGGCAGCCCTGCAAATGGCAGTCTCTGCAATCTATCTTTATGTCCTGTTCCGGGAAGGCACTTTGGCAAATGACAACAATCTTTGCAATCTCTACATTCCTTTTGTGAATGTGAATTTTGAGATTCATCCCATTTTGTATATCTTCTTTGCAATGTTTGTTATGGTGGGTTGTGTGAATGCCGTGAACCTGACCGATGGCGTGGACGGCCTTTCCAGCTCTGTCACGATCCCCGTTATGGTGTTCTTTACAGCGGTGGCAATCCTGAAAGGCGAGTTTGCCATTGCACTTTTCCCTGCTTGCCTGGTAGGCGGCCTGATTGCATATCTGTTCTATAACTGGCATCCGGCAAAAGTCTTCATGGGAGACACGGGTTCTTTGTTCCTGGGCGGTGCAGTTTGTGCCCTGGCATTTGCTTTGGATATGCCAGTCATTCTGCTGATTGTTGGATTTGTGTATATCGTTGAAACACTTTCCGTTATTTTGCAGGTTGGCTACTTTAAAATTACCCACGGTAAACGCCTTTTCAAAATGGCACCGATTCACCATCACTTTGAGATGTGCGGCTGGAAGGAAGTCAAGATTGTTTTGGTATTTTCCGCCGTTTCTGCTGTTATGTGTGTCATTGCCTGGTTTGCAGTGGCTGGCTTCTAAAAAATGTAAAAGGAGGGCCTTATGGCTGGGCGGAGAATTCTGCACAGCAAAGAGGACCGCTTTTGGAGTCCCAAAGGCGAAGGTGTTGACCGCCCTTTTCTAATCATACTGCTTGTTCTGCTTGGGGTAGGCCTGGGGATGTTGTATTCTGCCAGTTCTGCCCAAAGCCTTTATGATACTCGCTATACCATATCCACCCGTTACTTTCAAAAGCAGGCGGCTTGTGCCCTCATTGGCTTAGCTGCCATGTGGATTTGCAGTCGCATTGAGCCTTCTTTTTGGCTGAAAGCAGCCTGGCCCCTTTACGGTGTCAGTATTGCGCTGCTGCTGGGTGTGCTTTTGTTCGGACAATCCGTCAATGGCGCAAAACGGTGGATCAATATCGCGGGACTGCAGTTTCAGCCATCTGAAATTGCAAAGTTTACTTTGATTTTGTTATTTGCCAGACTAACCAAAGGGTTTGGCACCAAAGCGAAGAAATTTCGCTATGGGGTTTTGGGCTTTGGTGCTGCGCTGTTGGGAATTCTGATCCCACTGGCTCTGGAGAAGCATCTTTCCGCCATTTTGCTGATGGGCATGGTGGCGGTGATTATGATGTTTATTGCCGGAACCAATGTGCGATGGCTTTTGGCAGGCGCGGCTGTTGCCCTTGTGTTTGTGATTGTATATATCAGCTTTATGGGATATGCCGGAGATCGGGTGTCTGCCTGGCTGCATCCGGAGGAGGATCCCAGAGACACGGGCTATCAAATTTTGCAATCTCTATATGCCATCGGTTCCGGTGGCGTATTTGGGTTGGGACTGGGAAAAAGCAGGCAGAAATATCTGTACCTGCCTTTCCAGTATAATGACTATATATTTGCGGTCATTTGCGAAGAAGTAGGCATATTCGGCGCGCTGCTGATTATTTGCCTGTTTGCCGCCCTGTTAATTCGGGGTTATCGAATTGCCCTTTACGCAAGAGACCGGTTTTCCACAGTGCTGGGAGCGGGATTTGTAACGCTTATCGGAGTTCAGACAGTGCTGAACTTAGGGGTTGTTACCAATCTGTTGCCGTCCACCGGCATCGCCCTTCCGTTTTTCTCTTACGGTGGCACCGCGTTGGCGGTGAATCTTGCCCAGATGGGTGTCGTTTTAAGCATTTCCCGGCAACGTTATCGCATGACTTCTCAGGAGGATGTAGTATGAATGTAGTTTTTACCTGCGGCGGCACCGGTGGCCATATCAATCCGGCCATTGCCATAGCCAATATATGGCGTGAACGCCACCCGGATAGCAACATTCTGTTTATTTGTGGCGACGATCCCCTGGAAAAGAAATTGGTGCCCCAGGCAGGCTATAAAATGGTGAGCATGCACACCCTTGGATTTATGCGCGTAAAAGCCTGGTGGGCGCTAAAATATAATTTGCATGCAATCAATCACGCCCGTAAATCTATTAAAGAATGTAAAAAACTCTTTCAGGAGTTTAAGCCGGATGTAATTATCGGCACCGGTGGATATGCTTGCTTCCCTGCGCTTATGGCCGGCGCACAGATGAAAATTCCTACCTGCGTCCATGAAAGCAATGCCATGCCCGGCCTGACCACCAGAGTGCTGGCACCGTCTGTGGATAAAGTGCTTGTGTGCTTCCCTGAGAGCATTCAGCATTATAAAAAGAAAGTGGCCAAGAAGATTGAAGTTGTGGGTATGCCCGTTCGCCGGGAATTTGTTTATACCAAAAAAGACGATGCCCGCAAAGAACTGAACCTGGATGAAAAGCCTCTGGTTATTTCTGCATTTGGCTCCCAGGGTGCCAGTGAAATGAATAAGTTCGTGGCTGAACTTTTCCGCCTGGAAAAAGAAGCGGGATTTCCTTTCCGCCACATTCACGCTGCTGGCAACTGGGCCATGGAGTGGATGCCGGACCTGGTAAAAGAGAAGGGAATCGACCTTTCCGTGGATACAGATATTCAGTTGGTGGAATACCTATACAATATGCCTACTGTGATGGCAGCATCCGATGTGATGATCAGCCGGGCAGGAGCGTCAACTTGCAATGAGATCGCAGCTGCCGGCAAACCCAGCATTTTGGTGCCTTCTCCCAATGTGTCCGATAACCATCAGGAGAAAAATGCCCGGGCCCTTTCTGATAAGGGTGGCGCAGTGCTGATGCTGGAAAAGGAAGCAACACCGGAAAAGATGCTGCAGGAGATTCTGGCATTGCTGGCTGATAAACCCCGGTACAACAATATGCGCAGCGTGCTGCAAAGCATTTCTGTGCCGGACTCTGCAGAACGGCTTTGCAATATTATGGAAGAATTAGCAAAGAAAAACGCCAGATAAAGGAGCGAAATATGGAAAATAGAAACAAAAGACCGGAAAATCCTCCCCGCCGTCAAAGGAAGAGAGAGCCGGACGATGTGGTGTATACCCAGCCAAAGCCGTTTTTGAAAAGGCGTTTTATTCTCCATATTGCGACTGTGCTTGCTGTTGTTTTGGCGCTGATCGTCGGTGTGAACATCTTCTTCAATGTGGATGAGGTCACTGTTGGCGGCGCAGATAGATATGACGAGTGGACTGTGTATCAGGCCTCCGGAATTTCAAAAGGCGACAGCCTGATGGGCATCAGCAAAGCCAGAGTCAGCGATAGCATTTTGAAGAAACTGCCCTATGTGCATACGGTTCGGGTTGGAATTAAAATGCCCGATACGGTGCATATTGAAATTACAGAGTTTCTGGTCACATATGCCGTTGAGGATACAAATGGCGCTTGGTGGCTGATTGGCTCCGATGGGCGAGTGGTGGATACCACCACGGCAGCTGAGAGCAGGGATACTACCAGAGTTTTAGGTGTTCGTATTGTGAATCCTGAATTGGGTATGCCTGCAGTGGCAGAAGAACCGGAGCCTCAGGTAGATGAAGATGGAAATGAGATCCCGATTACCGTGTATGGCCGGGAGCGGCTTGCCCTGGCTTTGGAGATCATCGGCTACCTGGAAGAAAATGAGATCTTGGGCAAAATGGCATCTATTGATGTAACGGATCTGGGCGCATTGACGATGTGGTACGGCACACAGTACCGGGTGCTGCTGGGAGACAGAAACCGCCTTGCCTATAAGGTGAGCGCAATGGACAGCGCCATCAGTCAATTTAGTAGTTATGATTCGGGCACCCTGGACGTGCGATTCACAGTTTCTGCGGAAGAAGTCATTTTGTCTCCCTTTAAAGCGGAATAAATTTCAAAAAAACAGAAAAACTTTGGAGAAAAGTGAGATTTTCTATTGACCTGACGAGATTTTCAAGGTAGAATATAAAGGTAAAATTGTAATGTATGCAGGAACGGCTTGCCCAACTGCAAAATGCACATAGGAGGAATCGCAAATGTCTGAAGAGCGTGTAGTAAAAATTAAGGTAATTGGCGTTGGTGGCGCCGGCAACAATGTTATCAACCGTATGATTGCCAGCGGCGTTAGCGGCGTAGAATTTGTTGTCATCAACACCGACAAGCAGGACCTGAACAAGTCCAGCTGTGCCAACAAGGTGCAGATCGGTGAAAAGCTGACTGGTGGTATGGGCGCAGGCTCCAAGCCCGAGATCGGCCAGAAGTCCGCTGAAGAAAGCAGAGCACAGATCGCTAAGGTTCTGGAAGATACCGATATGGTATTTATCACTGCTGGTATGGGCGGTGGCACCGGCACCGGCGCAGCTCCCATCGTGGCTGACCTGGCTCGTGAAGCCGGTATCCTGACTGTTGGCGTTGTCACCAAGCCCTTCAAGTTTGAAGGTGCTAATCGTATGCGTCAGGCTGAAGAGGGCATCGCTGCTTTGTCTGAAAAGGTTGACTCCCTGGTCATCATCCCCAACGACCGCCTGAAGTACGTTACCGATCAGAAGATTACTTTTGCCAACGCTTTTGGCATCGCCGACGATGTGCTGAAGCAGGCTGTTCTGTCCATTTCCGAACTGGTTGGCGACAACACCAATGTTGTGATCAACCTGGACTTCGCTGACGTTTCCGCTGTTATGAGAGATGCTGGCCGCGCTCACATGGGTGTTGGCACTGCTAACGGCCGTGAGAAGGCTGAGCAGGCTGCACACGCTGCTGTTGCAAGCCCCCTGCTGGAGACCTCCATCAATGGCGCTACCGGTGTTCTGGTGAACGTGACCGGTTCTTCCGAGCTGACTCTGGAAGATGTGGAAACTGCTGCCGGCATTGTGCAGGAAGCTGCTAATCCCGATGCTAATATCATCTTCGGTGCTACCTGGGATGAGAACTTTGAGGATGAAATGCGCGTCACCGTTATTGCTACCGGCTTTGAGCCCAAGCACAGCGCAGAAGAAGAAAAGGAAGAGAAGAAGTCCGAAGGCAACGCTGAGATCGACGATATCTTCGCTATCTTCAACCGCTAATCAAACTGTTTCTTGCATCCCGGACAATGGTTTGTCCGGGATGTCTTTTTAGTCTGAGAGGATGCAAACCGAAATAGCCTCTCAGCCCTTGGAGAAGCCTATGAATGCCTATCAAAATCTGGCGCAAAGCTATGATGTACTGACCAGAGATGTGGACTATGAAGCCACTGTAGCCTTCTATAACAGAATATTGGATAGCGTAGGTCTGCAACCCCGTACTGCCGTGGACCTGGCTTGCGGCACTGGCTCTGTGGCCATTCTGCTTGCAGAGCAGGGCATGGATGTGATTGGTGTAGACCTTTCTGAGGATATGCTCTGTGTAGCCAATCAAAAGGCACAGCAGATGGAAAATCCCCCCCGGTTTGTTTGCCAGCCGCTGCAAAAGCTCTATCTTCCCAGAGGGGTGGACCTGGCTGTGTGCGCTTTGGACAGCCTGGACTATATCTTAGACCCTCAGGACTGCAAAGAGGCAATCAGACGAGTGTACAAGGCGCTGAATCCCGGTGGCATTTTCATTTTTGATGTGAATACTCCCGAGAAACTTCGAGCGATGGACGGCCAAATTTTTTTGGATGAAGAAGAGGATGTATTCTGCGTCTGGCGGGGAGAATTTGACAAGGAAACCAATATCTGTTCGTACGGAATGGATCTGTTCCAAAAGGAAGGAAATCTTTGGGTCCGCAGTTTTGAAGAGCATCAGGAGTACGCCTATAGCCGCCGGCAATTGACCGGCTTTATGAAAGAGGCAGGCTTCACCCATATCCACTGCTTCGGTGACCGGAAGATGACACCTCCGGAAGCAGGGGAGCAGAGAATGTACTTTTACGGAAGAAAGGGAAAAATCCTATGAGCGATTATTTAGTTCGTGGAATGAGCATGGATGGCTTCGTAAAGGCTGTAGCCATTCGTTCCACTGATCTTGTGCAGGAAGCAGCTCGTATTCACGGAACGACGCCTAATGCCACTGCGGCTTTTGGACGGGCGCTGACAGCGGCTTCCATGATGGGCAATACGCAGAAAACCGAAAACGGATCCATGACTTTGCAGATCAAGGGTAACGGCCCTATTGGTAGCATTGTTTGTGTGTCCGATGCTGTCGGTAATGTTCGTGGCTATGTGTATGAGCCCAATGTGCCTTTTGAGGAGAAATATCCCGGTAAGCTTAATGTGGGCGCGACGGTAGGTACAGACGGCACGTTGACGGTGATCCGCGACCTGCAGATGAAAGAACCCTATGTAGGCTCTGTGCCTCTTGTGACCGGTGAGATCGGTGACGATGTGACGGCATACTTTGCCCAAAGTGAACACACGCCTACGGCCTGCGCTCTGGGTGTGCTGATGGATACGGATTGCAGCGTGAAAGTAGCCGGCGGTTATTTGCTGCAACTTTTGCCAGGCGCTCCCGAGGAAACCATCGACAAGCTGGAGGAGGGTATCCGTAAAGCCGGTGCAGTTACTCCCATGCTGGAGCAGGGGATGACCCCGGAGGATATCCTGGGGCAGGTTTGCGGCGATTTGGGCATTCTCTTCCTGGAAACCACAGAAGTTTCCTATAAATGCTACTGTTCCCGTGACCGGGTAGAGGCAGCGCTGATCAGTTTGGGCAAGAAAGAACTGACAGAAATTATGGAAGAGGGCAAGCCTTTTCCTGTAGAATGTCAGTTCTGTGACACCAAATATTCCTTCACACCGGAGGATATTCAAAAACTCTTGAAAAAAGTTTGATTTTAGCCGGGAAAAACCGGGAATTTACCTCGGTTTTTCCTGAATAAATTCTGTCAAAAAATTTCAAAAAATCGCTTGACAAACGCACACTCCTTGTGTATAATAAGACCCGTCGCTGGTAAGAAATAACCAATGCGGCTGTTCGGGAGCATAGCTCAGCTGGGGGAGCATCTGCCTTACAAGCAGGAGGTCACAGGTTCGTGCGCTGTTGTTCCCACCATATTTGGCCCGGTGGTGCAGTCG
>JAZRUE010000017.1:0-51336 GCA_045652345.1 Faecousia sp.
CCATATCTGCACCCCTTTCGTTTTTCCCTATTATATAATAAATTCTTCTATGTTACAAGAAAAACTTCCTTGCAATGTTGCGTGCCTGTGGTATAATGCAGGCAGAGAGGATTGTGTTATGGACAGAACCAATATTGAAAAAATCGCCAAAACGGATGAGGACAAGATTCTGCTTTCCCATCTGTGGGATAAGATCACAGCAGGAATGCGGAAGAACATTCCGGTAAGCACCTGCTTCCTATCCCCCCGGGAGCAAGAACTGGCAAGATTCTTATTCGGAAATCAGCCAGGTCTGTATGCCTTTGGCGGCTACGAAGACGCCACCCGTAAAATGCTGGTATACCTGCCGGAGTATTTTCCGGAAGAGGCCCTTGCTGGCGAGGCTGGTCTGTGTTGCCTGAGAGCCACTTTTTACGAAAAGGACAGTTTATCCCACAGAGATTTCCTGGGCGCGCTGATGGGCGCCGGCGTGGCAAGAGAGACCGTTGGAGATATCTGTGTGGCAACCGGCACCTGCGATTTTTTTGTTGCCAAGGAAATTGCCCCGTACCTGCTGCAGGAACTGGAAAGTGTGGGCCGTACGAAGATCAAGCTGACAGAAATTGCCCTGCAAGATGCCTACATCCCCCAACCGGAAATGGAGGAGATCCGGGACACATTGGCGTCCCTGCGATTGGACAGCATCATTTCCACTGGATTTCGAATCAGCCGCGGTGCCGCCAGCGAATGTATCTGCGCAGGCAAGGCCGTGCTGAACGGACTATCCTGCGAGAAACCGGATAAAGCCGTAGAAGAAGGTGCGGTTATTTCCGTAAGAGGCCTGGGAAAAATTCGTGTTAAATCTATTGGCGGTCTTACAAAAAAGGGCCGCATATCTGTTATTATTGAACGCTATAAGTGAGGTATTGCTATGAATATGGATGAAGTGATCAACAGAATCAACGAACTGGCAAGAAAGGTCAAATCCGGTCAGGAACTGACGCCTGAAGAACTGGCAGAACGGGATAAACTCCGCAGGATTTATATTGACTCTGTAAAAGCAAATCTGGTTGGAAGTCTGGAAAACACTTATATTGTGCAACCGGACGGAACCAAGGTCAAAGTAGAAAAGAAATGATAAAAGGCTTGCTCTGAATCGTCAGAGCAAGCCTTTTTCTTATGCGTTCAATCTGCCGATCAGTTCCCGCTTGGCAATTTCGTATGCCTTTTGCAGGTTGCTGTCAGCATCCGGAGTATATTCTTCCCCGGTCAAGCTCTTTACAAAGGCACCTAACAGATGGGGGTTTTTCGTCAGTACCGGGCCAATGAGCTGGGAGCCGTAGAAAGAACCATCCCGATAACCTTCTACAGGAGTTGCCTTGTCGTTTCCAAGGGTCTTTCCCAAAAGAAGCTCCATGGCCGGCTTATCTGTGCCGGTAAAGACACAGCCGGTATTGATAAAACCAACATAAACATTTCCGTCTGTATCCTTTGCCAGCGCATCGCCAAGATAGCGCTTCTTGCTGCTCATTTCGGTCACATAGGCAAATGCACCCAAAGCGGCAGTCTGATTGCCATCCAGGGTCAGTTCCTTGCCAAAGAGAGCCATGGCGTTGCCCGTTGCCAGGAAAGAAACACCGTCTGCGATTGCCTTGCAGATAGCATCTTTGTGAGGAGCAAGGATAGCATTTGCTTCTACGATTCCCTCCTCCGTGCCTGCGCCAACATAGACCATATCTACGCCAGCAAAGCTAAGATCTCCTTCCTCGTAGGACAGTACTTCCACCTGATTGCCAAGGTCACGAAGTGTTTTGGCCAGCACGGCCACATTGCCGTATTCTCCATATAGAGACAGACGCTTGGGGAACAAATGTAAAATACGAATTTCCTTCATATCACTCACCTGCTTTCTGCACCTTCACCCGACTAAGGAGCTTTTCCTTATCGGAGAAACAGGTAACGGCAAAGATCTGTCCGGCATCCGGTGCAGACAGCATCTGCGCCATCTTATCAAGGTCCGGCTCCGTAATAACGGGAATATCTCCCATAGGCGCATACTCAAAGCGCAGGGCCAGATCGTAGGCATATTTACCGGACAAAATAATCTGCTTTAAGTTAGAATCCTTCAGCATTTCAAAGGAAATATCCCACAGCCAGCTGGTTTCTGCTGTGTAGTACTTCCGGCTGATGGCATCCACAATAATAACCAAGGTGGCAGGGGTCTGCTGTCTTGCCACATACTCCAGGCTCTGATTGTAGCTGGTGGAGTTTTCGTGCTTGGAGGTGATCAACATACCTTCGTTTTCACCGGCAATAAAGCAAACATTTCTGCCGTTTCTCATGACGAAGTCGCTAAGAACTTCTGTGATGCATTTGCCATCTACCCCTGCAAGCGCAGCAGTAGCATAAGCGGCACAAAGGTTATAGACATTGTACCGGCTGGAAAAGGCCAGGCGGATCTCATCGTTGTTTACGCAGATCGTATTATTGGAAAGGTCCATCTGGGTGACGGTATAGGCCGTTTCCGGGCGGTTATAGCCGCAGGTGGGACAAGCATAATCACCCAGGTGCGCATAGTGGAAATAGTGATAGGACAACGGCTTCTTGCAAACAGGGCAATAATAGCAGTCGTTATATACACCGTCGGTTTCAGGGGCAGAATAGGCGTTTTTGTTCATACCGAAGTATACCACATTGTCTCTTCCCAGGCCGAAATTGCGAACAATGGGATCATCTGCGTTGAGAAGGAGTCTTGCATTCGGAATCAGATCCACCGCCTCTTTGATGATGCCATAGATATGGAAGGGATGGGCGTTCCGTGTCAGCTGATCACGGTAGAGATTTGTAATCACAAAGTCGGTAGGCTTGATGTACTTCATGGTGTGGCGTGCGTAACGCTCATCACTTTCCAGAAGGACCACATCTCCCCTCACCTTGCCGGTAAGGGTAGCATTGTTTAAGAGCAAAGTTGTAACGCCTTCGATCTGGTTACTGCCCTCTTTGTTCCAAACCACCTGCTTGCCGGAAGCAATCAGCACATTGGCGATCATCTCCACGGTAGAAGTTTTGCCGTTGGAACCTGTGACAGCAATAATGCGCTCAGGCAAAGTAAGCCGGGATAAAATATCCGGACAAAGCTTTAAGGCAACCGATCCGGGAAGGCTGCTGCCTCTGCCCAGGATCTTGCCTGCAAAGGAAAGAAGTTTTGAAACTAAAATCGCAATAATTTTCATAATTGACCTCTGTTTGCAATTATCTTTTGTAACATTTCTGCAAGAAATCCAGCTTTTATGTATTATACCACAGTATTATTTGAGTGTAAAGTGTTCGTTACCTAAAACATGCGCTGCATTATATCGCACAAACCACACGCAACCAAAAAACACCACCCGTTTGGGTGGTGTTTTTTGTTGGCGGAGTGAGAGGGATTTGAACCCTCGCGCGCTGTTTAGACGCCTACTCCCTTAGCAGGGGAGCCCCTTCGGCCTCTTGGGTATCACTCCGAATAAAAGGTATTTTGTTGTGCCAAAGTATTCTAACATAGCACCTATTGTTTGTCAAGGGTTAAAAAGGATTCTTTCTGCCAGTTTTGCATTGACATTCCCACTTTAAAATGATATAGTTTCGTCAATGGAGAGTTGTCCGAGCGGTTTAAGGAGCTAGTCTTGAAAACTAGTGATGGGGAAACCCACCGTGAGTTCGAATCTCACACTCTCCGCCAAATTAAATCCTCGCCCTTCCGGGTGGGGATTTAATTTTTTGTGAGAGCGTGGGAGATTAGAATAATTTAATGCGATGCGGACGAGCATTGCCGCCGACGGCTGGACGGAGGCGGACCATAATTTTCGCCCTTGGCGAAAATGCAATCGAATCTCACACTCTCCGCCAAATAAAAACCGCAATTCCGATACAAAAGGATTGCGGTTTTTGTATTTTGGGGGTATTATGGATTTGAACAATCGAGAAAGGAGTCTGATAACATGAAACGAATCTCTTGCTTAATTCTCATTCTTCCCCTGTTGCTTGTCTGTTTTGTTTCCTGTACGGGCTATAACCAAATAATGCGCAATCATTTGGCAGATGCCGACAATTATCATACGTACGAGGTTATCTTAGAAGATCTGTATTATTTTGATTTATCTACCAATGAAAAGAATCGCGATATCACAGATCAAGCTTTTCTTGATAACGATATCACTTTTAAAGTATCTTTTTTAAACAGTTATGATGAAGTCCGTCCTTTTTTGGGAGCAGATCCAAATGAAGATATTCCGCTGGAAGAATATACCTTTTGCTTCGAAGTAACGAAAAACAATAGCCACATCCTTTTGTCAAACGACTTTTACAAGGATATAAAGGTTGGAGAAAAAATCAGTGTTAAGGTTTCCGATTTCATATATATGGATGGCTATTTCTTTTACATTGCGCAATTGGAATACAATGGCAAAGAGTATTTGAGTTTTGAGGACGGCTTGAAAAACATTGTAGATATGATGGAGCAAAATGAAAGCTTATTCTAATATGCTTAATTTGTATCAAAATTACAGTCATTACCCAACAAAAAAGCCACCCAAGCGGGTGGCTTTTCGCATTAGTCATTCTCCACAGTAATGATTCGGCACATCATAGATTTTAGCTTCTTATCGGTTTTGCCGCTGGCATCGGGCACATAGAAGTCAGAGTAAATGAGGATCGCTCTGTTATCATCCAAAGGCTTCAGGTCCACATTGCAGCAGCTACCGCACCACTGATGGAAATCGGGCCGTTCTGGGGGATTGTTCATAAGACCGCTTCTGTCACCAGGGGTCATCACCTCAACGGGATCTTCCCATTTCATACCGGAGGGGTCCGTTGTTCCCCGTACAAAGATGCCAGGCCGACCGTACGCCGCCAGCGTCACACCACAACCAAGCTTAACCAAAGACGGCAGGATGCCGGTATCGAACACTTCTGGCTCACTCCAGGTCTTACCGCCATCAGTAGAACGGGCAATCAGCAGATCGCTCCATTCGGGACCGCCGCCGAACACATCCACCGTACGCATAATGATGATCATAGAACCATCATCCATAAAGGCAATATCCGATTCGTTCACGCCATTGCCGATCCAGGCATTATGGCGCTTATTGGTATCGAAATTATTTTGGATGTAGGAATGTAGTTTGAAGGATTTTGCGTTATCTGTGGATTTAAAGACCAAAATCGCACTTCTGGGGCTGGGTGCCTTGTTGTAAGGATTCAAATGCGCAAATGTGTAGTTGGTAACCCAAACACTGCCGTCAGGGGCCACTTTGGGGCCCTTTGCATAGGGAGCAGGTCGAAGCATCACAAATTTACCGCTGTGCTGAATAACGCCCTGACCGGACATTGTGGGAATTTCTAACGGCACATTTTCCTGCGTTGTGTTACCATTCACATCCGTCCGCTCAATAACCCATTCCTTCTTACAGTAAGCGTCAGGCAAGTGGTCAAAATCGTACACCAAGCACAATTGTAAACCTTGGTCGTAGAACCGGTAAGTGGGGTAAGGCATAGAGCCATCCGGTTCTTTTACAGGCTTGTCGCTGGGAAGTTGACCGGTGAAGCCGGGCCAGTATTTGATTTCCTTGGGATCCAAAATAATGGCATCCCGGGAGGGAAAATAGATAGATTCACCGTTAGGAAGCTCAGTACCGGTGCTTCCGGTGGGCTCGTCAACTTGCGCCCAGGTTTTGCCCTCGTCTTCGGAGCAGAACCAAATATGGGATGACCTTGTACCGATGGTTGCCCAATCTTCCGCCAGGGCCAACATCTTTACATAGATTTTTCCATCCTTGGACTTGTGAACAAAGGGGAACTGCATTACACCCCAGGGGCAATCTTCGCTGGGAGGACCTTGATGAATAATTTGGGGTTGACCAACCTTGATCTTCATACCTACTACCTCATTTCTGGTAACTCGTTGCATTTTAGCTGCAACCACACCTGCAAATTAGCACACATTTCCTCCAAAGTCAACGGATATTGCAGAGGGATTCTAAAGTTGTCCCAAATGGCAATGTAAATGTCCTTTTTGTAAATCAGGCACAATTGACATTTGGGTTACTATATGCGAAAATAGAAGAACAAAGGAGGGATTTTATGACAAAAGCGATCCTTTTTGATTTGGACGGCACACTCACCGACTCCGGTGAGGGCATTATGAACTGCGCAGAATTGGCGCTTCGGCACTTTGGTCTGCCCGTACCAGACCGTCAGGTCCTGCGAGAATTTGTAGGTCCTCCCCTGGATGCAACTTTCATTCGTTTCGGTGTGCCTGCAGAGCAGACCGATGAAGCAATCCGTGTCTACCGCAGCCGCTATGTTACTGTTGGTCTGTTCGAAAATTTCCCCTACTCCGGCATTGAAGCTGCGCTCAAAATATTGAAGGCGCAGGGACATCGACTGTTTGTTGCCACCTCCAAGCCGGAAGGCTTGAGTATACAAATCCTGGAGCATTTCGGGCTTGCCAAGTATTTTGAAAAGATCTGCGGTGCGACAGTGGACGGCACCCGCAGTTCCAAGGCAGATGTGATCGACTACCTGCTAAAGCAGACCGGCGATCTGTGCCATACTCTGATGGTTGGGGACACCACCTACGATGTGATCGGTGCAGCAAAGCACGGTATCGAAACCATCGGTGTCAGTTGGGGCTACGGAAATGTGCTTGATATGGAAAAAGCCGGGGCAAAAGCCATTGCCCACACAATGGACGAACTGGTTTCACTGCTAAACGGATAAATTTTTTCTTCTTTTCTTAAAAAAATGCTTGCATTTTCCAATATGCTATGCTATTATATCCAAGCGCGTTGAGAAATGCGTTTATGCGCCGATAGCTCAGTTGGATAGAGTGACTGACTACGAATCAGTAGGTCGGGGGTTCGAGTCCCTTTCGGCGTACCAAAACATTCAAACCCGAACCTTTTGCCGATTGGTGAAACGTTCGGGTTTGTTGTTTTCTTAAATGATGTGAATTAAGTCTTTGTTTTGTGGTCGTACAGAGTGCCCCTCTGTACGACCACTTCTTCGTTTCAGAATTTCTTACATTAAGGAGATTTGAAATGAAGACTACAAAATCAAGAATCGTTTTCTTTGCTGTCGCAATTACATGCAACTTGCTGCTGGGTTTGTACCTCAAGGGCTTTCTCGTCCTCTCACAAGTCTTGACTGCATTCTACTTGCTGTCGGTGTTGCCCGCATTCTTTCTGCTGACAGAGACACGTATAAGGGCTATGAGGACAATCGTACATATCGTCCTGATGCTCGATATTCTTACGAACTTGGTCTATTTTATATGCTGCCGTAGATTGCTCCCGGTTATGACGATGCTTTTGCTCGTCACCGAACTGATGTATTACATTACCGGTACGGTTAGGACAGGCAAGGATGGTTTGGTGACGAAAATCTATGTTTTGGTAATCGCAGGCCTCATTTTGCTCATGGGGATTACCGCATACAATTTCGTCTGTAAACCGGAGACCCCTTATCTCGCCAACGGTGGAGCACCCCTATGGGACACGCAAACTGAAAAACTTGCTGACGAAATTTGTGCCGGTTGTGAAACAGACGAAGAAAAGATCCAGGCAATCTATCATTGGATGATCCAAAACTTTGAATACGACTATGAAGCAGATCACTTTATTCAATATTTTGATGTTCGCAAAACACTGCGAACCAAACAAGGTGTTTGCTTTGATTTCGCGCACCTGTTTGCCGCGTTCTGCCGGAGTCAAAATATCCCTTGCTATGCTGTTGACGGAATATCCTATAAAGACAGCTCAGATCGGCACACTTGGAACCGCGTGTACTATGACGGTACTTGGTGGAACGTGGATATAACGAACAATATTACAAGCACAGCCAACAGCAAAAAACATGCGGCTTCCACGAACTTGAAAGCATATCCGCATTTGACGAGGACTTTTTCGCAACAAAAATCTATTGAAACGAATATCTCAAAAGGACGGTAACCAATTTCGGTCACCGTCCTTAATTTCATTTGAGCCTTTTATGAGTATAGGTTTCGTAAATCCTTTGGGTGTAACCCTTAATTGATAGGTACTTTGCGTGCGGTGCGGTTGTATATCCACACTACCCCGTAGGAAACTTACTGAAGAATATATAGAGCTCTCTATTGGCTTTTGCTTCGTCAATAGCATCCCGAAAGGACTGCGCAATGCGGCGCACGATATCATTATTTATGCCATCTTTTTGAGCATTTCCAGGGTCACTTCGTATTTGCAGGGCTTGTTTGCAAGAAAGCTTTCGTACTCGGCCCTTGCGTAAGCGCCCAGCCGGCGCACTTCATTTCCGGCGCTGCCGGCGATGTGGGGGGTCAGCACGCAGTTGGGGAGGTCATAGAGGGGGCTGCCTAAAACGGGCGGCTCCGGCTCGGTCACATCCAAAACGGCGGTCAAATCGGGTCTTGCCTGCAAAACCGCGATCAGATCTTCTTCCACCACCTGCGCGCCCCGTCCGGTGTTTAAGAAGGTGGCGTAGGGCAGCATTGTTTCAAACAGCTTGCGGTTGAGCATACCCTTGGTCTGCTCGTTGTCGGCAAGGTGGTTGGATACTACGGAGCATTTGGCAAAAATGGTTTCCATAGATGCCTTGGTGACACCCAGTTCTTTTGCTTTTTCCTCTGTCATAGAGGTGGAGGAGACCAGCACCTCAAAATCATAGTCCTTCAGCCGGTCGATCACCATTCTGCCGATCATACCCGCGCCGATGATGCCCACTTTTACATCGTAATTGCCTGGGCAGGCGGCGAAATATTCCTTTGACGCCTTGCGGTCACCGGCCTTGTTGATGCGGCTGCTGCCGTAAAAGCCCTTATTGGCAAGGATGATTTGGGCAACGGTATATTCCGCCACCGGCACGGCGTTGGCCGCCCAAGCAGAGAACACCTTCACGCCGCAGTTTAAGAAGGGGCGGGCAAAGTGCTGCACAGAGCCTGCGCCGTAAAATACCGCTTTTAAGCTGGGAAGGCAGGCTTTGATCTCCTCCTCGGTGAAAATGGGGATGCCCCAGGTGGAGAAGAAATACTGGGTATCCTTAAATTTATCCGGATTTTCCAGCACATCGGCTTTGGTGTAGACCTGCTCCTGGGTGCAGAAGACACGGCGGATATTTCCTTCGTTTTCGCATAAATAAATGGTTTTCATTGTGCAATCTCCTTCAATGCCCGCGCTTCACGCTCCAAGGTTTCCAGCTTGCCGTCGGGCATAAATTCAAGCAGCAGGTGCTTATTCCGGGGGAAACAGGCAAGGTACTGTTTCCAGATGTGCGCACCGTCGGCCAGGGGGAATTTTTCTTCCCGCTTCCAGTTGAACACGTGCAGGTGCTCGGAGTAGGGGGCGAGCAGCTTGGCATAGGCCAAATTCTCCCTTTCAGAAACATACTGGTTTGGCTGCCAGTACATACGGAAAGCGGGGGAATCCACCGCCTGCATCAGCTCCAGGGCGGACTCTTTTGTGTTGGTGTAGGTGTTGATGTGGCACTCCATACAAAGCACCACGCCGCTTTCTTCGGCGATTTTGGCCGCCTGCTTGCAAGCGGCAAACAAAGCCGCCTTTTCTTCTTCCGTGTGCTCGCCGCTGTCTTTATTGCTGCACCAAAGGCGCAAAATATCTGTGCCAAGGGTCTTGGCGGCGGCGATGTAGCCGGGCAGCTCCTCCATTGGCGTCACGCCCAGGCGGAAGTAGGTGCCATAAGAGCAGCAGGTGATGCCGTTTTTTTCTTGCAGGGCGGCAATTTCCTCTGCCTTTTCCGGGGGGCAGTGGACATCGCTGCCCCATTCGATGCAGGTAAGACCTGCATTTTTCATAGCAATCAGAATTTCCTCGGGGGAATAAGGTCTGAAAGAAACAGACACTAAGCCGTATTTATACTGCATTTGCATTCTCCTTCATTTCAATGTGCAATCTTTGCGCTGCCAACTGATAGACTCTGTACCTGCCGTTGCGGTTGTAATAAACCGCATACTCCTCGGAAAGCGGGCCGTCAAAGGAATAGGTGCAAATACTTCCCATATATTCCGCGGAAACCGCATTTTCAGAAAGGGTTATCTTGGTATGTGCCGCGCCATCAAAGTCGAAAACAGGCAGCATAAAACCTATGTTTTCGCAGCCGGAAAGGGAGATGTCCACGCCCTTTTCGGAAATGGCATAGGTTTGCGTGACCGTAATTTCATCGGACAGGGTCACTTCAAACACAGCGCTAGCGGTGTTTTCGCTGCTTTCGCTGCTTATCAGGGCGTGCTTGGCATAGTTTTCCGCGCCCAGCAGCTTTTTGCCGTCCTTTTCGGCGTAGCAGCACAGAGACATTGCCGTGGGATTGGGGGCTTCCAAAACATAGTTGGGGTGAGACGGGAACGGCACGGAAAGGCATAGAGCACCGGGGCAGCCTGCCTTGTGCACCCGTCCTAAGCCGTTGGCGTCGTAATGAGGATCTGCGTTGGTTTCGATCTCCAACTGATACCCTGCTGCGTTCAGGAAGGTTTTTCCGAAGTGCGCGCCGGTGCTGACCACACAACTGCCTTGTGCCGCCCTGGGCGCAATGCGTTCATTTCCAAATAAAATTGCAGGATATATATTGGAAGCGACGGTGATCATATACTTGTTGAAATAGCCGTAATGCTCACAGCCGATTTTAGAGGAAAGGGGATATCGGTTTTTGATGTGGTGGATCGGTTCAACAGACAGCTGCTTTACAGCAGAATCTGCCGCGCGGATTGCAGCGGCCCGTAATTGACCTGCCATTGCAGCATCGCCCTTTTCCGCAAAACGGGCAGATTCCATTTCAAAATAGGCGCAGAGCATCGCTTCGTTATGAATGAATTGATTGCTGCGTCCTCCAAAGGGCGGCTCGCCGGTGACGGACTGCATTTTTAAGGTGAGATCGGCGGTATTGTCCAGAATCTCCTCCACCCGGGCGGCAAATTTACCCTTGTAGTCTGCCCGCATTAAAAACGCAAACAGGAAACGGGGCGCCAAATCATATACCATCGGATTGGAACAGGTATGCTCAGGAGGCGCGTCCATATACATATCATTTTCGTCTAAATTCGCTATTTGGCACGGCAGTTGCCAATCTACGAAATCGGTGGCATCAAAGCCACAGAAAATGCCTCGCATAAACTCACTGACCGCCGCAAACAGCGCCCAGTTATTGAAGAATCTGCCGGAACGGTTATCCACCATATCGTAGAATTTCCAGGGGTCAAAGGCGGCAAGGTTGCCCTTCCACTTGTCCAAAAGGGCTTTGCTGACAGCCCCTTTTTCCTCCAGCAGCATCAGACAGCAGCAGACCTCACGGACGGAGAAGTCATTGGCTGCGTGCCTTTTGGGGATCTCCTCGCAGCAAAGGTCCATAATTTCTATAAAAAGCGCTGTTAACTCCGGTCTTCTGCCGTGGGCGATCAAAATGCCCAGGTTGGCCGCAAGCCGGGGAAAGCCGTGTTCGGTCAGACCGTCCCGTCTGACCTCATCGATATACGCACGAATACCTTCGGCGGTATATGCCGAAAGGGCTTTTTCCATAATGTCAAGATATGCTTGCTTCATAACCATCACCGTCAATAAATGTTTTTGTTCTCCCGGTAGCCGCGCCATACATTTTCGAAAAAGTTGTCATTTTCGGGAATGGGACGCACAGGGCGGGTTTGGATTTGGAATGTGCCGTCTTTCAGCGCAACCTCCTGCACCAGCGTGGGGTCGGTCACAGGCTGGGACATGGCCGTCAGCACCGCCGCCTGGGTCACCAGGGTGTCCACAAGTCTGGGGTCTTCCGCTGTCTGCACTTCCTCCAGGGTGGTTTGCAGAGCGGTTTGGATTGCCCCGAGATTCCGCACTGCGCTGGCGCAATTGCTCATACGGCGCCGGGCTTTTTTAATTTGGGCAGATGTATCGGTGGGCAGATTTTTGTCCACAGCCGAAAGGATGCCTGCAAATGTGTCTTCGTCAGTGGGTTCGTTGGGATGCTGTGAAATAAACTGGGCCGCACGCAGTGAGCCCACCTGACCTGCATTCAGCGCGCTGCCGCCGGGGCGGGAGATGCCGTGGGTGCCGGCGCATTCGCCTGCGGCAAACAGACCCCGCACAGAGGACTGCCACCACAGATCTACCGCCACACCGCCGTTACAGTGCTGGGCGCAGAGGGCGATCTCCAGGTATTCACTACGCAGGTCCACGCCCTTGCCTTTGTAGAGTTCAATGGCAGGGGCATTCATTTTGGCAAGGCGCTCGATGGGCGTGCCAAAGGTCGCCCCTGCTTTGTCAAGGTAATCAAAGGCTTCCTGTGAAAGCTTGGTAAAATCAATTGGGAAGGGATTTTTGGTAAAATCCAGATACACCCGGCGTTTCTTTTCCACCCGCTCCCGGTGGACTAGCAGGTCGATGAGAGATGAGCCGTTTTCTGCTTTTTTCGGGTCGAAGGGCCATTGGTAGCCTTTTAAGAATACCAGCGACAGTCCCCGGTATTTGTCAGAAAAGTAGTCCCACAAAAAGTCGTGCTCCGTGCCGTCTTCGTCCACGGACACAAACCGGGGCAGCACTTGCATATAGGTGCCGGACACATTCCACCGGGGAGAAACGGATGCGAGGCCATACTGCCAAAGATCGAGATTTTGCATTTTTGCGCCCGCTTTTATAGCAAGACCGGTTGCGCCGGTGTGGCACACGGGATAGACACTGTCGGCATAAATGCCGGCAGGGCCGCCGGTGGCCATCACGATGTCGGCACAACGGAACGCAACCGTTTCCTTGCCTTTTATACACAAAAGACCGCAGACCCGGTCACCGTTTTTTAATACCTGAACGGCATAGTAACCATCGTATACCTGGATTTTAAGGTTTTCTGCCTTCTTTTGCAAGCACTCCGTCATAAATTTCGAGGTGAGCGGGCCGGCGGAGGTTGCCCGGGCGTAGGGGTCGTGGTCGGTTTTATAGCCGATGTACTCCCCGTAGCGGTTTACAGGGAAGGGAACGCCCAGCTCGCACAGGTGCAGAAAGCATCGGGTGGACAGCGCGGCCTCGCACAGGGCATTGTCCCCGTCCACACAGCCGCCGTCAAAGAGGTTTTGCGCCATATTATAGACGCTGTCAAGGCAGTCACCGGCAAGACCCAATTTATAATAGGTCTGCTTGTCCGAGCCGGTGTTGCGGGAAGTGCCGCAGTTGACCCCTTCTGTGACGATGGCAACATCCACGCCCAACTCTTTCAGCCGAATGGCGGCATTGTAGCCTGCTGCGCCTGTACCGATGACAATGGCATCGTGATGATAGATTCTCATTACAGTCTCCTTATATGGAAGCCGCCGTCCACATCAATGGATTGGCCGGTGACATAGGGCAGCGCACCGCTGCACAGTATCCATACGGCGCTGGCGATGTCCTCAGGTCGACCCCACCGGGCAATGGGCAGCAGACCGCCCTCAATCAGGGTGTCGTACTTTTCCTGCACCCCTGCGGTCATATCGGTGGCGATGATGCCGGGGCGGACTTCATTGACCATAATGTTGTACTGGGCAAGCCGATCTGCAAACAGCTTTGTTACCATAGACAGGCCTGCCTTGGAGATGCAGTATTCGCCCCGGTTGACGGAACTGGTGTAGGCCGACAGGGAGGAGATGTTGCAGATATAGCCGCCGCCGGACTTCATTTTGTTGGCGGCAAGCTGGGTCAAAAAGAACGTGCCTTTCAGATTGATGTCCATCACATAGTCATAGGATTCCTCGGACATTTCCAGAATGTCGGCGCGCACCTTGGGGGCAACGCCGGCCACGTTCACCAGCACATCGATCCGCTCCGGGGCGCAAACCAGCTTTTCCCGGTCAGCCGGGTTGGAAACATCGCCGGAAATATGGGTAAAGTTCTCGTGGGTAAGGGGCGCGGGGCGGCGGCTCATACCGTAAACGGCGTAGCCCTCCTGCAGGAATCGCTTTGCAACGGCAAGGCCGATGCCGCCGGAAACACCCGTAACCAGTGCGATCTTTTTCATAGCGCGTTACTCCTTATCGCTGGACTCTGCCGGAGCCATCGCCGGCAGCAAGCTTTTCTGCTTCTGCAACGGATACCCGGTTGAAGTCGCCCTCCACGGAGTGCTTCAGCGCAGATGCCGCTACTGCAAATTCAACGGTCTGCCGGCTGTCTTTGCCGGTGAGCTGGGAGTAGATGATACCTGCGCCGAAGCTGTCACCGCCGCCTACCCGGTCAACGATGTGCAGGCGGTATTCCTTGGAGAAACAATAGTCCTGCCCGTCGTAGAGCATGGCCGCCCAGTCGTTATCGTTGGCAGAGATAGAAGAACGGAGGGTGATCGCCACCTTTTCAAAGCCGAAACGGTCTGCCAGCTGTTTGGCAACGCTCTTGTAGCCGTCCTTGTTTAAGTTGCCGCCGTAAATGTCGGTGTTTTCCGCTTCAATGCCAAATACATCCTTGGCATCCTCCTCGTTGGCGATGCACACATCCACATATTGGCAAAGGTCGGTCATTACCTTGTTTGCCTGTTCCCGTGTCCAGAGCTTGCCCCGGTAATTTAAGTCGCAGGAGATTTTGATGCCCCGCTTTTTTGCGGCCTGGCAGGCTGCCTTGCAGATTTCCGGCAGGAATCCGCCCAGGGCGGGGGTGATGCCGGTAAAGTGAAACCAGTCCGCGTTTTCAAAAATGCTGTCCCAGTCAAAATCTCCTTGGGTTGCTGTGGCAATGGCGGAGTTTGCCCGGTCATAAATGCACACAGAGCCCCGCTGGGAAGCGCCTTTTTCCAGAAAGTAAATGCCAACCCGGTCACCGCCACGGACAATCCGGGAGGTGTCCACGCCGAAATAGCGCAGGGAATCCACCGCCGCCTGACCGATGGCGTGCCCCGGCAGCTTGGTGACATATACGGAGTTGAGACCGAAATTGGCAAGGCTCACTGCCACATTGGCTTCACCGCCGCCGAAGGTGGCCTGCATCTGGTCGTTTTGGAAGAAGCGGTAATAGCCGTTGGGGGCAAGCCGCAGCATAATTTCGCCAAAGGTGACTACTTTTTTCATACGCTCTTGATCTCCTTTACCAGCGCCACCGCCTGCGCGGTGAGCTTCTCGATTTCGTCAAACCGACCCTCGTTAATAAGGGAGGCCGGTACCATCCAGCTGCCACCGCAGGCAAAAACTGCCGGGCAGGTGAGGTAGTCTTTTAGATTTTTCTCGCTGATGCCGCCGGTGGGCATAAACCGTACGCCGGTGTAGGGGGCGGCCATAGCCTTAATCATTTTTACGCCGCCCGCCGCCTCGGCAGGGAAAAACTTCAGATGGGTAAGACCGAAGGACAGGCCTGCCTCCACCTCGGTGGGGGTGCAAACGCCGGGGAAGATGGGGTAGCCTTTATCCAGGCAGTGGCGGACAACGGTGGGATTCAGTCCGGGGCTGACCATAAAGGCAGCGCCGGCGTTCCACGCCCGATCGGCTTGCTCTGTTGTCAGCACTGTGCCTGCGCCCACCAAAAAGTCCGGGCATTCACTGCGAATGCGGCGGATGGCTTCTTCCGCGGCGTCGGTGCGGAAGGTGATCTCCGCGCAGGAAAGACCGCCCCGTTTTAAGGCGTTTGCCAAAGGCACAGCACCCTTGTCGTTATCGATCTTCACCACCGGAACGATGGCAAGCGCACGAATTTTCTCAATCATAGTTTCCATAGATTACCTCCCGCATTGCTGCGCGTAAATCGGTTTGTAAACTTCCTGATCCCGGATGACGCAGCCGGGTGTGCCGCCGGGTGTGCGCATGATTTCCGTACACTTGGAGCAGCAGATGCAGATCTTGTTTTTGTCCATACCGCCCTTTGTTAAAATATCCTTTGCAAAATCCGGGTAGGCAAAGATGGTTCTGCCAAAGCCTGCAATGTCAAAGCTGCCGTCATTTATGTATGCAGATACCACATGGGGCGCAGCTACACCCAGATAGGAAACGGCAGAGCAGATCAGCGCCATTTCCGGCACGGCTTTTTTCAGCTTTGCCGTACCGTCCAGCACCCGCTTCACGCCCTCCAGAGGATGCTCTTCGGCGGTGTAGCCGCCCTTTACAAAGGGGCGGTTCACATGGGGATTAAAATAGGGGTTGCCCATCGTGATATTGAGAAGGCGCACGCCATAGCTGTAAAGGGTCTTGAACAGCCATTCCGGCTCAGTGGTGTCAAAATCCAGACTCCCGTCTGTTTTTACACCAAAGCCGTAGGGATAGGCAAAACCGTCGTACACATTCAGCCGGGAGGATACAATGAAATCCTCGGAGCAGCTTTCGATTGCGCCTTTGACGCTTTCCCGCAGCAGTCTTGTGCGGTTTTCCAGACTGCCGCCATATTTACCTTCTCGGTTATAGGCCGACAGCAGCTCGGAATTTAAGTACCGGTGGCAGCATTTGATATCCACGCCGTCAAAGCCGGCCTTTTCGGCCAATACCGCGCCCTTTACCAAATTTTCGCCCACCCGGTCAAGGTAATCGTCAGTGACAATGCGGTCGGTTTCAATGGGGTTGTCCTTTTCAAAAATGGGGTTATTGTAGGCAATCAACGGAGCGGGCGTGCCGTTGGGCTTGGAATAGCGTCCGGAATGGGTGGCCTGCATAACCACGACGGGTTCGTAGCCGTTTTCCCGCAGGGCGGTTTCCTTGATGGCTTCCACCTGGCGCTTAAAATCGTCCAGATTGTTTTCTGTTATGAACAGCTGGCGGGGATTGGCCCTGCCCTCCTCCATTACTGCAGTGGCCTCAAACCAGATAAGACCTGCGCCGCCTTTTGCAAAGCGCTCGTAGCGCCGCCGGGTGAGGGCGTCGGGGCTGCCGGCAAAGGTTCCGTCGCAGCCCTCCATTGCCTGACAGGCAAGGCGGTTGGGGAACGTGTGATTCCCCACCTGCAAGGGGGTGTTCATCACCGCTGTGTGGGCGGAAAAGGGTAAATTTGTTCCCAAGGCGTCGTTTTGGTTTTTGAAATCTTCGGTAGTGGTGTATACCTTTCTTACCATAAAAATCACTCCTTTGCTTTTATTATAAAAGCAGGCGTGGTCGCGCGCCATATGAATGTTGCTTTAATATATGTAAATCTTGCAAAAGCGAAGAATCTCTGCTACAATATGCTTATGGGGGAGGTGAGGTCATGCAAAGTTTCGTACAAACAGTTTATTACTCAGCGGAGTCTTTCCTGGAAAAATCCCATTTTCACGATTGCCATCAGATCATTCTGGTTTTGAAGGGGCAGGTGCAGGTTTGTGTAAATGAAACAAGCTACACGGCTGGCAGTGGCGATATTATTCTCTTCAGCCGTTATGAAAACCACTCTATCGTTGTCCTGTCGGAGGAATATGAACGGTATGTGCTGCATATCGACCCGGCCATCGTCAATGGAGAAAGTCCGGTTTATTCCCTTTTGTCGGACCGCCCCATCGGTTTTTGCAGTGTAATCAGCATTTTGCCGCATCTTGATGATGTTGTGAGCATTTTCGAGCGGCTGTTGCGGGAACGGGACTCCGGCGATAAGTTGGCAAACGAAATGCAGCAGCTTACGGTCAAGCAGCTGCTGATTATGATTTACAGATGTATGCCGACCAGCTTTGAGGGCAGTTACGACGATGTTGTGATCGGCGTCAAGCGTCAATTTGAAAATCACTACAGCCAGCCGTATACCCTGACGGCGCTTTCCAAACAGTATAACGTTAGCCCGTCTACCCTGTCCCACCGATTCAGCGCGGCAACGGGTATGTCGGTGATGGAGTATTTACTGTCCTGCCGTATGGCATCGGCAAAACGGATGCTGGCCGGCACCAAAATGGGCATCGGCGAGATCGTGGAGCGGTGCGGTTTTTCCGATAACAGCAATTTCAGCCGCACATTCAAGAATTTAAACGGAATGTCCCCCACTGACTTCCGCAAAAAATACAAAGCGGAGTGACCTTGAATTGAAAACGGCTTGGAAGCATTGCTTCCAAGCCGTTAAATATTTTATCTTTATTCCCACTCAATGTATCGTAGTTCTATTCTAATTGAACAGAAATAGAACTTTGGTGTGAGCGGCTATGTTAAATGGCATAAATACAGCGATTACTTCTGTGAGAGAACTCACGATTGAGCTTATGCCTATTAAGATGGTAGATTTTTCTGCCGTCTTAAAGCTTTTTGTGGGTACCCCTTGACTTTTTTGGCAAAAACTCATATTACTTAATTGTAGGGAGTAAATTCTCTTTCCTTCGGTTTTGGTCTTCGGCAGGCAAGATGCTTGTTACGGAGTCAAAATATATTTTCAGTTACGAAGGAGGAATTCAAAATCAAACTCTCGCACGGAAAACACTCTGTCCAATGGCTTTACGGACAGACAGTCGATGTGGCGCAATAGACTCGATGCTGTTTCGGGTGAGTGCCAGGATCTCTGAACAGGCAGGACACAGGATGTAGTTCCGCAGCTTTGACGCACCAAGGAAAGCCCGCTGCACAGTGACAGCAATCGTATCTGCACAAGAAACGGCATATGAATTAAGGATCCCAACTATTACGAGAAGCATGGGGAATTGCCGAGACTTAAGTTTTGCAGACGAAAATTGCACCAAGTCCCATAAAGTCACAAAGCAGCAATGTGCGGAACCACCAGTACGGGTGTGGACAAAAATATGGATAGCATTATGCTTGCAGGCTTCGGTAGCCTGCTGACCAAAATCTTGTTTTCGTTCAAAAGTACCGAAGTTTATGGAATTTTAATCGTTATGAAAATTCCCACCGAACGGAGCCGTAGTTGGGGGCTTCGTAGCGGCTCATGGCCGTGAATTGGTGTCGTGCGTGAGGTATGTTATACCTCCACTCTCTTTTGGGGAGCATGCACTGAGGAGCGTCGCAAGATGACTCCATAGTACTCACTCTTATGGGATAACTAAATATGATTTTCGTTTTGCTATGATAGATGTTGTACCTTTCGAAATGATAAATGACGAGTTCCGCGTGGTGGTTGCCTGACCTACAACTATTGCGCATAAGCGGAACGACTCATTTCGAAATGACAGATGACCTTTCATTTTGATATGAAATATGACCTTCTTTTCGATATCAAATGACTGTCGCTTCGAAATGACGATGACTATCCTTTCGATAGGGCAACAGTTTCTTTAGGACCGCAGGTCATAAAGAAACTGTTGCCGGGCGAAGCCAAAAAAGTGGCTTACGTCAGGGCATTTTGAGACCTTTTAAAAGCCCCCATGTGCAAAACAAGAATAAACACACCATAGATGCCAATGGGGATACTATGCCCTGACGTAAGCTCCTTTCAAAATGACATATGAGAATCTATAATTTCGAAATGATAAAAGATGATTTTCTCTTCAAAATGAGGCCTATAGATCAATCATAGAGTAACATAAAGTATCCCTTAAAATTTCGAAAGAAAACTGTCCCTTCGAAATGATAAATGACTATCTTTTCGAAATGAGCGACAGCGACCTCAATCATTTTGAAATGATATATGTACTGTCATTTCGAAATGACCGCAAAAAATTTTGGTCACGAGAATTATTTTCGTCAATAAAATAGGTTTTGGTCCCCGGACCGCAGAGATGGGAAATGTAAATTTCCGTCCCTGCGGTCTTTTTATTTTCGTCAGCAAGCGGAAAAAAGCATGTTTTCTTGAAACGCAAGTGGAATTTCCCTAAATTATATATGTGACCAAAATTAAGCCAAACGCTGTAATTTAGTCCTCAGACCCGTGAAAACGAGAAAATTTCAAAAAAGTCCCGATTTTGATCATGTTTTCTTGAAACTCGATTTTGACCTCACCCATCTTATACATAGAACAATCGAAGATATCCGGAGTCTTCGTGCGTTCAATCTAAAAGAAAGGAGGAGTTGCCTATGGGCAAGAAGTTCACAGGTGAGGATAAGCTGCTGCAGGAGCTGTATCGGCTGGTTAGAGAAATCAACGAAAAGGGAATCAAAACAAGAGCGGCTTACAAAAGTCATATGCGAAATTTTCTGCGGTTCTACTGGCGGGAATATCACGGTCAGAAAATCAGCAATATTGAAGGTAAGCACATTCGGGCATATGTGGCGTATATGAAAGAGCAAGGATTGGCTCCCACTACGATCAAATCAAGACTGTCTGGCATACGGTTCTATCACGAAAAAGCCGGCGGTAAGAAGAAATTTCCGGACAACAAGGAATTGGGTCTGGAAAAGCGGAAGATCGGCACATATGACAGAGCGTGGACGCTGGACGAAGTGAAAGGCGGCATAAAGGTAGCAACCGGCATGGGTCGTATGGATGCCTGCCACGCTATTTATCTTAGCTTTGCTTTTGCGTTGAGAATAGAAGAAGTCTGTAGGGTCAGAAGAGAAGATATTGAAAAGGCGATCACATATGACGGATTGACGATCAAAGGTAAGGGCGGTCAGGTTAGAACGTACCCTGTGGAGTTTGAGATCCAGAAAAAGGTATTGCAATATTTCTACGACTACGCGAAAAAGAACAACCTACTGCCCCATGACTACATCATCAGTCCCCGGGGCAAAGGCGGTGTGGAAAGACAGATCAACTCCCTTGAAAACTGGATGTACACCAATCGCCATAAGTTTGCAACGCCGAACCGTGAGAACGAAATTCGTGACGGCAAGAAACCGAGAAGCAAGAATATTACCTGGCATGGATTACGCTATGCCAGAGCCCAGCTGCAGTATGAAAAGTATAAAGCCGAAGGACGAGACAATCCGAAAAAGATGACAAGCAAAGTCTTGGGTCACAACAGAGACACTGTCACCCCTGTCTATCTGCCAGACCTACCGCCAGGCAGACAGAAAAAACAATAAGATCGAGATCTGCAGTTAAACACTGTTTTTATAGTTACGAAGGAGGAATTCAAATGAAAAACTTTACAGCCTGCCTCCGGCGGATTGGAGGTAATCCCTAAGAAGGAGGTGTTGTCTATGAACACTCCGAAAATCGTTTTTAAGTCAGACATTCCTGAAGACGCCCTAAACTCTCTTGCTGCTATTTTTATTGAACAAATTGAAAAGCTGTTGGAAACCGAAGAAGGCAAGGCCGAGTTTGAGAAGTTTATGAAGGAACATTCTGACGAAAATAAGGAATAGCTGAAAATAGGCAGTGCCGATGTCGCTGTCGGTACTGCCTGAAAATTTTCGTCTCAAAAACAGTTTGCAAATCGTTTTATAGGCAAACGGTAATAGCATTGACTATAAACAGTATATGTGCTATAATAAACATAGCTCGTTTGGAGGTGAGTTGAAATATGAAAATTGTAGGGCAAAGACTAAAGGAACTTAGAGTGAATGCACGGTATTCCCAAAAGCAAATAGCAGAAAAGTGCGAAACAACTCAGGTAACCATTGGCCGCTACGAAACCGGTGTTGCCGAGCCACCGCTGCAGAAGCTCTTGTGGTACGCAGACTTCTTTGATGTGTCCCTGGACTACATCTTTGGAAGAACGGATAACCCACAAGGTATGCAGAAATACCCAGCACTCAAATCCGCGCTCGCAACAGATGGCAGTCTGGAAGCACTTATGGCTATGTGCTTCACTCCCGGGACACTGTTCAATGACCGGCTGAAGGAGACCATCGCTCAGGTTCTTCAGGAGGTGAAGAATGAATGATTGGAGTCATCTACGCACGGTATTCCTCGGAAAGCCAGCGGGATGAGAGTATTGACGGTCAGCTCCGGGAATGTATGGCCTTTGCGCAGCGGCAAGGAATTACCATACTGGACACTTACATTGACAGGGCGTTATCGGCTAAGACGGATAATCGACCGCAATTCCAAAAGATGATTAAGGACAGCGTTAAGCGGAAATTTGATGTGGTCATTGTTTGGAAATTGGATCGGTTTGCAAGAAATCGATACGACTCCGCCAACTACAAGGCGATACTGAAGAAGAACAATGTCCGGGTCATATCCGCTACTGAAAACATCTCGAACAACTCAGAAGGTATTCTTTTGGAATCGGTGTTGGAAGGTATGGCAGAATACTTCTCCGCAGAGCTTGCGGAAAAGGTCAGCAGAGGTATGACAGAAAATGCTCTCAAATGCAAGTTCAACGGTGGTACAGTTCCCATAGGATTCACTGTCAATAAAGACCAGTTCTACGAAATTGATCCCGTTAAAGCCCCTTGGGTTTTGGAAGCATTCAAATTGTACAGCAACGGCGAAACGATCAAGGAAATTGTAACGCTACTGAATCTAAAAGGTGTTACCACATCCAAGGGGAGTAAGCTGACAATCAACATTGTAACAGCAATGCTCAAGAATCGTCGCTATATTGGAGAATACCGCTTCGGTGATGTAGTGTGCGAAAATGGCATTCCACAAATCGTCCCAACGGATTTGTTCAACAAGGTACAAGACCGGCTGAAGAAAAACACAAAAGCCGCTGCAAGGCACAAGACCAAAGATGATTACTTACTGACTACCAAACTGTTCTGCGGCAAATGCGGTGCTTATATGGCCGGCGAAAGCGGTACCGGACGAAACGGAACAGTGCATCGATACTACAAGTGCAACACCGCTAAGTACAAACACACCTGCGATAAAAAGACGGTCAAAAAGGACTGGATCGAAAATATCGCTATCAAGTACACCCGCGAAATGATGATGGGCGATAATGTGATTGAGGATATCGCCGGCATCGTATTTCGGAACTTTCAAAAAGAGAATCCCGTCATACAACTGCTGAAACAACGGCTCAGCGAAACGGAAACCGCACTGAACAATCTACTCAAGGCAATTGAAGAAGGCATTATTACTTCAACGACGAAACAGAGAATGCTCGAATTGGAGCAAACGAGAGATGAGATAAATTTGAAGCTCATCAAGGAAGAGATGAAAAAGCCCAAAATGACAAAAGAGGGCTTAGTATTATGGTTGAAGCAAATTCAAGCCATACGTTTAGAAACGAAGGAACACAAACAAAGACTGATTGACATTTTTGTAAATGCCGTATATCTCTACGACGACAAATTGGTCATAACGTTCAATTATAAGGAAGCAGCTAAAACTGTAAGCCTAAAAGAGGTAAACGGTTCGATTATAGAATGTGCTGGTGTACCATTTAACAGGTTATCCCATTCGGGATAACCTGTTAAATTTTTATGTAAGGAAGGGACTCGAAAGATCCATTCGCAACAGTCCGGTGGACTGTTGCCGCCGACGGCTCGACGGAGGCGAACCTCTATCTGCGCAAAGCGCAGATGCAAACGAGTCCCGCCGGCGTACCCATTTCTTTGCGCCGTGGGACTCGAAGAATCCAATCGCAATATGCCTGTGGCATATTGCTGACACCAGTTCAAAAACTTGTATCAGCAATTGTAGTAATGTTATATCAAAAGAATTATGCGGCATCTGTTAATGCAGATGCCGCATAAACTATTTACTTTTCTTCGCCTTTGACTTCGGGATCTTTTTCCTGCTCGCTGTTTTCGTCGTTCGCCCAGGCATCAACCTTTTTTACTGCATCGGCACCGGTTCTGATCAATGTTTTGCCCAAGTCGCGAAATGCATGACCCAAACCAACACCTGTTTCCTTCCAGGAATCTCTCAAATCCTTCGCCATCAGGAACCCCCCTATCATTTTTGTATATAATAATTGTATTCTTCTGCTTCCTATTTGTCAAGCAAATACGCAAAAATGCAGCCTGTACTTTACAGACTGCATTTTTTACTATACATCGATCTCCGAAAGCAGGACTTCCCTGCCCCCTTCTTCCCGACTGCGAAGACCGGCAATGACCAGTTTCATCAGTTCTACTGTTTGGGCAAAGGGGAAAGGCTCTTCTCCGGTGCGAAGCCAATGACCAAACTGGTCAAGCTGCTTTTTGAAAGCATAGTAGCTGTCACCAACCTTCAGATGAACCGCGCCTTTGTTACCCAGCACCATCATACCCAGGCTCACCATATCCAAGCCCTGAATGATGTTCACATCACAGCCGTTTTGATGCTTGATATGTACAACGGTCTTTTCAAATGTACCGGTGTTACGAACGGACACAAAGCCCTCACCCAGCAAAGGATACATTGCTTCCAGTGCGTGAATGCCGTAGGTTTCGTACTTCTTTGCCATAGTGGAGCAGATATAACGCAGTTCGCCCAACTCATAATGATTTTCATAATAAGGCTCGAACTCCTTACAATACCGCATACAAGAGCTACTGATAAACTTTGCCCCGGCCTTTCGCCACTCCATAAAGGTGCGCAGGTCTTCTTCTTTGTTGATAAGGGGCTTGTCAATAAACATAGGAATCCCTGCTTCCACGAAGGGGCGGCAGCGCTCCACATGCTCATCGCCATTGTCCGTTGCAACGATCACTGCATCTACCTGGCCGATCATTTCTTCCGGGCGATCGCAGACATTGGGGATCTTGGCGGCACGGGCAATATGCTCTGCCTCTTCTCTGCCCTTAAAACCGGTACAACAAACATGGGTCACTTCCATACCGGGGATACCAAAGGTATGGGCAGGCTGCTTTTCCAGGTAGCGAGGAATCACCGGGAAGCCGCAGGTTTCCATTTCTACCGGGTCATATCCATTGAACATTGCGCTCCAGGAATAGGGGTGTCCATTGCCTTCCGTAAAACCCAAAATACCGATCTTTAATTCTTTATCACCAAAAGGAAACATATGCTCACCTCTTATACAATATCACGACCGCTGATCTTTTCGGCAATGTCCTTATAGTAATTGCAAAGCGCAACTACATCTGCGCCTACACTAATGAAGGTATAGCCCATTTCCACCAGGCTGTCAAAATTGCCAACGCCACCCACCGTGCCGGCAAATTTGCCGTGCTTCCGGGCGGTTGCAGCAACCAGGCGGCGGGTTTCATCGATCCGGGGATCGTTGGTGCCCAGAGCGCCAATGCCCTGAGAGAAGTCTGCAGGACCGAAGAAGATCATATCGATGCCGGGCAAGGCGCAAATCTCTTCCAGTTCTGCCAAAGGCTCTGGATCTTCGATCTGCACTACGGTAAAACGCTCTTCATTTGCCTGCTTTACATAGTCCATGGTGTCGACCATGCAGTAGGCACCATCGGCATTTCCGCCGTCGATGGGGCGTCTGCCAATGGGGTGGAACTTCGTGTAATACACAATCTGCTTCGCCTCTTCCAGGCTCATCAAATGGGGAATCATCACACCGGTAGAGTCCCCTTCCAAAGGACGGACGATATCGCTGTAACAACCCTTGGAAACCCGGGTCAGTACATCCACATCGTAAATTTTTGCGGCGCGGACTGTGTCCTCCACATCCTTCATGTTGTTGGGGACGTGCTCCAGGTCAATCCAGATGCAGTCAAAGCCGAACATAGCAGCAATTTCCGCTGCACGAGGGTCAGAAAGGTTTAGTTTGGTACAAGTGGCAACCTTGCCATTACGCATTTGCCGCAGAACGCGACTTTTTCTCATATTCATAGATGTCCTCCTTATGTTCCTCTTTTCGCATTTCAAGCACTTGACAAAGAAAAACGGGAATTATATACTGATTTTAGCATCAAACCCGAATTTTAGTCCATACAGAAAGAGGATTCTATTTTGCAAACAGTTCCTCTTTTTCAATCTTTCGGAGGTTGAATAAATGGAATTTATTTTCAGTACATTGGTGGATAACACCCTCTGCCATATTCGCTCTTACCGAAATGACATCAACCCTACGGAAACCGTGTCGCAACGCCCCCACAAGCACTATTACATGGAGTTCCATTGCGTGTTCTCAGGAGAAGAAACTGTCACTTTGCCCGACCAAAAGAAGGATCTTCTTCTGAAGCCCGGCAATGTTTTGCTACTGCCCCGGGGCGTATACCACGGTGCTACCACCCACGGCAAAACTCTGGAGCGGCTGTGCTTTAATTTCAGCGTAGAAGAGGCAGTAAACGCTGACAGTGAACTGTTAAACATTTGTCGTCAAATTACAGAACCTGCGCTTATTCATGACCCCCAGGTTTACGACAGTCTTTTGCAGTGCAAGCAGCTACGAAGCAGCGCCCCCACCGCCCTATCCCATACCCGGCAGGGTATGCTTCTATTAAATGCCGTTCTTTCCATGCTGGATATTCTGTCCCCGGAGCTTTGCTACAACCGCGAGGAGAAGCACAACCGGCAGCGGTGGGTCATTGAGGAATACATTGAACATCATTTTGCAGACGATACCGGTATTGACGGGCTTGCGGAAGAACTCTTTTTAAGCACCCGACAAACCAGAAAACTGGTTCGAAAGTTTCTTGGTGAGGACTATAAAACCATCATTGTCCGTCGTCGAATGGAATTAGCAGAGATCTATCTGCAGGATAAAGAAAAAACCTTGGAAGAGATCGCCTGGCTGGTTGGTTACAGTTCCTACAGCGGCTTCCAGCTTTGCTTTAAGCGCCACTTTGGAATGACCCCCTCCCAGTTCCGGGAAAGAAAAACTGTCTGATATTTCCCTCTTGTTTTTTCCTGCAGGAAAGGTTATAATATCCCAAGAAACATAAGGAGGTCATCATTATGGCTGTTAAAATTGAAAAAGATACCATTATCGGTGATGTGCTGGACATCGCACCCCACGCCGCACCTTTGTTCTTTGCTATCGGCATGCACTGCCTGGGCTGCCCCTCTTCCCGGGGTGAGACCGTAGAGGAAGCCTGCATGGTTCACGGCATCGAGTGTGAGCCTTTCCTTGCCCAGCTCAATCATTTCCTGGAGGCTTACGAAGCCAGTCAGAAATAACCCGGTCAGCCATCCCGATTTGCCGGGATGGCTGATTTTTTAAGGAGAACCTATGAAAATCCCCCTTTCCAAGCGCTTGCAGCGCTGTGCCGACTACATAGGCACCGCAAACCGGGTGGCAGATATCGGCTGCGACCACGGCTATTTAGGCATCAGCCTTTTGAAAAACGGGCAGGCAAAGTCCGTCATAGCTGCAGACATTCGGCCTATGCCCCTCCAGGCAGCCAAGGAAAATGCCAAGCGTTTTGGTTTTGAGGAACGAATGGAATTCTTCCTGTCCGATGGGGTAGTATCGATTCCCCGGGATTTCGATGTAATGGTCTGTGCAGGTATGGGAGCGGATACCATCGTTTCCATCTTAGAAAACGCCCCTTGGTTGCAAAACAGTTCCTACCGGATGATCCTGCAGTGCCAATCCAAAACGGCGCAACTCAGAAAGCATCTGAATGAAAACGGCTTTTCGATCTGCCGGGAATCCGCTCTGAAAGACGGACGCTTTCTATACACAGTAATGGAAGTAATCTATCGGCAGGATGCTGCTTTTACACCGGGGCAATGTTACTTCTCCCCTGCTTTGGCAAAAGAACTGACAGACGAAAACCTTGCTTACTACCGGCAAGTGCTGATGCGCCTGGAACGAGCAGTATCCGGGCAAAAAGAAACCGCAGATCCCTTCTTGAAAGCGGCTCTGCAGGAATTAAAGGAGAATGCTTATGACAACCGTTAAAGACATATGCGCATATATGGAAACCCTGGCCCCCGCCTATATGAAAATGGGCAACGACAGAGTTGGCCTTAACTGCGGACACCTCGACACGAAAATTGATACGATCCTGGTTGCTTTGGACCCCTCCGAAGCCGCTTGCCGGGAAGCTAAAGAAGTAGACGCTCAACTGCTCCTGACCCACCACGCCCTGCTTTATTTCCCCGACTTTATCAATGAAGATACGGTTGCCGGCACCAACGCCCTTTTCCTCATTGAAAATCACATTGCCCATTTCAATGCCCATACCAATCTGGACTGCGCCCCCGGAGGCGTGAATGACTGCCTTGCCCAGGCTCTTGGACTTGCTGATATCCAGGTAGTCTCCCCCAGCGGAACTGACGCCCAGGGCCGTCCCTACGGCCTGCTGCGGTGTGGAACGGTCAAGGAACAAAGTATGGAGCAGTTCCTGGCATTTGTAAAGGAACAATTGGGCTGCGATTGCATCAAGTATGCTAACAGCGGCAAGCCCGTTTCTAAGGTTGCAGTGGGCGGTGGCTCCTGCGGCAGTTTCCTCTCCCAGGCCGTTGCGGCAGGCTGCGATACCTTTGTGACCGCAGACTGCGCTTACCACAATTTCTTTGATGCCCAGTTCAAGGGAATCAACCTGATCGACGCAGGCCATCTGCACACAGAAAACCCGGTTTGCAAGATGCTGGTGGAAAAATTGCAGACTGCTTTCCCTGATGTAAAGGTTCTTCTGTCCGAAACCAACCGGGATCCGGCAAAATTCTTCTGAAAAGCGGTTGATTTTCCGGTAAATATCTGCTAAAATACTAAAGTTTTATAGGTAATTTCAGAAAGGAAGTTTTTTCTATGTCCGGACATTCCAAATGGCATAACATTCAAAAGACCAAGGGCGCTCAGGACGCCAAGCGTGCTGCCGCCTTTACCAAGATTGCAAAAGAACTGATCGTAGCAGTGAAGGAAGGCGGCGGTATCACCGATCCCGCCAACAACTCCCGTCTTGCCACTGTTATCACCAAAGCCAAGGCTGCCAATATGCCCAACGACAACATCAAGCGTTGCCTGGAGAAGGCTGCCGGTGCCGGTGGCGGCGACAGCTACGAATCCATCACCTACGAAGGCTACGGCCCCGGCGGTGTTGCTGTGAACGTAGAAACCATGACCGACAACCGCAACCGCTCTGCAGGTTCAATGCGCCATCACTTTGATAAGTACGGCGGCAACCTGGGCGCATCCGGCTGTGTGAGCTGGAGCTTTGATAAGAAGGGCGTTTTGGTAATTGACAACGAAGATGGCGACTACGACGAAGACACCGTTATGATGGACGCCATGGACTGCGGTGCAGATGACTTTGAGGCTGAAGAAGACTGCTTCACCATCTACACCGATCCCGATGATTTCAACGCTGTTGCCGATGCTATGACTGCAAAGAAGTATAACTTTGCTTCTGCCCAGATCGAAATGGTTCCCCAGAACTATCAGAAGCTGGAAAGCGAAGAACATATCAAGCTGATGGAAAAGCTTATCGAAATCATGGAAGATGACGACGATGTGCAGAACGTCTGGCACAACTGGGAAGAATAAGGTATACAAAACGGGCCACCCCATCGGGTGGCCCGTTTATTGTTATGGCACATTAGATCGTTTATTATAGTTCTTCTTAGATCACGGGTGCATAATGGAAAACTGCCTTCGTCACTTTTCCATTCGATATGGTTACATTAATTTCCAAATCGCCCTGGGCCTGATTGCCATATGCTTCAAATAAGTCGGAAACGCTGTCAACATACTTTTCCCGGTGATCTTCATCGAACATACTGTAATACTTATCGACTATCTGTGCATCTGCTGCAAATTCAAGAGTTGCACGACTTTCTACGTATGTAAGCACATACCAACCGCCATCAACAATGATGCGCCAATTCCCTTCGGATGTCCTATACAGCATCCAGCCGCCCTCGTCCTCACCATTAAAACAATGGATTTCTTCTGTGGAGCCAGACTTCGTAATTTGGTTGTTTTTCACAACAATATTACGCAGACCATATTCAGGAAAATTGATCACATCCCCAACCTGCAAACTGCGAACATAGGAGTCCGACAATTCTACAAACTCTAGTTGCTCAACATCCGCATACTCCACTCCATTGATCTCATAAATTTGATCTTCGTAGAACATCAATCTATACTCACCATCCGGCAAAGTATTCTTTTGTGTTTCCTGCAAGGCATCATCACCCTTCTGTGGTTTTGTGGCAGCACACCCCCACAAGCAAATGCAAAAAACAACGCACAGAAACAGGCAAGCAATCTTTTTCATTTTAAATCACATCTCCTTATTAGAACAGCTCATTTAGGAGGAACGCATACGCTGCCACGACACATAGGCGGCAAAAGGTCAGATCGTCCATGTTTTCTTTTTACTGTATGATTTATTTAAATTTTAATCAATTTGTAGACCAATGTCAATGTTTGTATGCCATACAGCCGAATATCACCTGAGGATTAATACAAAAACGGGTCACCCAATTGGGCGACCCGTTTGCTATGTGCTTAGAACTTGTTGCCGCAGAATTGGCAAAAGATTGTATCTGCTTCTCTTTTGTGACCACAACGTTGGCAAAATGCATTCGGAGTCTTCACGAAAGTTGCTACTGGTACCTCTACAGATGCAACAGCCGGACTGCTTGTGGGCGTTGTCGCAGTTGATACAGCGGGAGCTGTTTGTATCGATGCTGCAGCTGCTTTTTGCGCCTCCTCAACTTTCTTCCACGCTGGTATCTTTTTATTGGATCCGGGAGCGCTGTTAGACGGAACAGATGTAGAATGTACTGCCTTTTGGTCCGAGGAAGCCATTATCTTGCTAATCTTTTCGAGAAGGCCACAGACGCCTTCCACATCTTCTGATGTCCTATCCAAGCTGCCAATAATCTGAGAAAGAAGCAGGCAGACCACACCAACGCCAAGAACCAGCCATCCTTGCCAATCATTTTCTGTTATGTAAGAATCATTGTATCTTGAAGGATTTTTGTCAGTAATCAGCCCAATCCAAACAAAAATACTTGCCACCATGAACGCTATGCCAATAATAACTGCTAATACTCTTGACCATTTAATTCCCATACTATCCTCCTCATTTCTTTTAATTGCAATGTAAATTAACTGTTGAAATCACTATAGTACCGGTCTAAAGTTGAGGGTAATTGCTGTAACCTGTCCATTGTCAATTACAATATCCAAATCCAAGAGCGTGGTTGTATCCGGATATGATTGCAACAGCTTTTGCACGTTTTCAAATGTTCTTCCAGCCATATAGCAATAGTCTGTAACAACTGCTTTAGGCGAAATTTTAACAGTTTTTGTTGCCGCCACATGCAATACCGCTTTGTCACTCCAGTACTGTAAGCACCAGGTTTCAGATCCTTTGGGTTTGCATAACATATAGGATGTTTCTTCAAAGCACAGTGTGCTTCGACCGTAATCATCTGTATGAATGCGTGTATTGTCAACTTCAATTCTGCCAAGACCAAAATCGGATAAGTCAATCACATCTCCGACTTTTAAGCCCCTTACATATTCATTGGACAGCGTTGTCTCTTCCAGCAATTCAATGCGTGCATATTCTATACTGCCGACCGTGAAAATATCTTCCTCATGAAATACTACACTGTATTCCCCATCCGGAAGCGTATTGCTTTCATACTCCGACAAAAGCTCTTTTTCAAGTTTTGCTACTTTTGCTTTTTCCAAGAAATCCCGGAAGCTCTCGCGGCTCAATATTTCTTTGAAATATGTAACGATACGATCTATTATTTGTTCAATGAACAGCGGTTTTCCGGTCTCAGCGGGCTGTTGTTTGCCGCAAACGGAACAGACACTCTCCTCCCATGTATGGGGAGCTACATCTAAAATCTTTCCGCAAGTACAGGTATGCCAGTGGTTTTGATTGTCAGAATCCCAACCATCGTAAAAATAATGGGTTGTGGTATAAATATATCCGCACAAATCACACAATTCATCGCACATGTCTTGATATGCATGGCTTTCAACATCCTTTTTCTCGGAGCATCCTTCACAGGCATACCAGTGTTTATACCTATCGTAGGAACGCTCTTCTTCCCAATGGTGCGTATGGCCCAGCGCGGGTGCCATAATATAGCCACATCCGATACAAACCTGCGGTTCCGTTTCAGTTGCGTCGGTTTCTGACCTATGCGCTTTACCTCTGTGCACATCGCAAATCTTACACACCGAGTAATGACAACTCTCGTCTATAAACCATTCATCATAGTAATCGTGCTGTCCAGTTTCTTCTTCCCCACAAACCGTGCAGGTCCGAGTATGGTCAGTCTTTGTATATGTCCAATCGCTAAATTGATGATTCTCTGTTTTCGCAAACTTTTCCGTCATAGTCTGCTTACACACAGAGCAGGTATAGGTCTTCACGCCTTCTTTGGCGCACGTTGCGGAAGTTGTAATTTTGCCTTTGTCCCATTTGTGGGGTGCGGTTTGTGTCCCCATTTTCTCTGAATAAGAATAATTGCAATTTCGACAGGTATATGTCGTTTCCTCCGGCTTTGTGCAGGTGGCTATGCTCGTAACGCCTTTATAATCGTGGCCTGTTGCAGAAATAGTTTTGCTCTCGGTTTTGCTGCAAGTATTACATTTACGCTGCTGTGTGCCGGTTGCGGTACAGGTCGCTGCTTTCGTTGTTGTCCAGCTTCCATAAACGTGATTGCCTGTAGCAGCAATGGTCTCTGTGTAACTGTTGCTGCACTTGGTGCAGGTGTAGGTACGAGTACCCGCCGTGCTGCAGGTTGCTGCCTTGGTGACTGTGCTGCTATAAGAATGGGTGCAGGCATTAGACTTCCAGACTGCATACAGAGTCACACCGGCATTGGATGTATAACTGCCACCGGCGGAATACTTTGCACTGGTTGCGGAGGAACTGGTTGCCCAGCCCAGGAAGGTATAGCCGGAACGGGTAGGCTTTGTGCTGCTTAATGTAAGTGTAACATCCTGGATTTTGGATTGACTGCTGGGCGCACCGCTGCCACCATTTGCATTGTAGGAAACAGTGTAGGTGCTCATCTTGGTCATATAACCCATTGCCGTATAGCCACTAACCCCGTTATACGTAACGTGACCCCATTTGCCGGATCCCGTTCCGCTTGCCTTACTGATATATACAACTTCCCCTTTAGGAATGCTTCCTACTTGAGAGTAGCTGGATCCGTGGCCGCTACGGATATTGTGGCCAGTACTCGTCGTGTCACACCGGTAATATCCTGCATAAGAAGTTGAGCAGGAGCAAGAGCTACTAGTGCTTGTATTTCCGGAACTGTCCGTTATGACAAAATTTCTTGTCATTACTGTCACAAGGTCACTATGCTTTGTGTCGCGAGCCTTAATTACAAGGGTATGATTACCCAAGGAAAGTGAGCCAAATGCAAGATTGGTATTGATATCAGAACTGCGGATATCCAAAGAGTAGGCACTTCCTAAAGTAACCGTGGCAATACAGTCCCCATCCAAATAGGCCTTCACTTCTTGCAATGGATAATTTTTGGATGTAATCGTACCGGCTACAGGATGTTTGCCCTTAACAATCTTCTGTCCTTCTGTAGGATCTGTAAGAGTACAGGTAATTGACTGGGGCAAAGTTGCAGTTGAAACATACGCAACATTATCGGCAGATGTATAAACCTTTTGACCGCCATATTTAAAGCAGTACCATGTATTACCATAGTGATTTTTTACACTGTGCTCAACGGTAATTTCCGCACCTTGGGTAATCTTTGTTCCGGCGGTGGGTGCGGCAGAATACGGTTTGGTGTACAGATTAATTCCGCCACTAACCGTTACTTTGTAAACGCCAGCCGCCGCAGTGCTCATATTTGCGTCATAATCAAAGTCATGACTGCAAGTAGGGCACTTGCCAACATTATTGTATGCGCTCAAGGCATGCTTGGATAAGTCAATATTTCCGCAATTCGTGCATTTGCCGCAATTATTATATTGATGATTACAAATTACAGAGTTAGTTGCTCTTGAAATAGCAACATATTTATACGCAGAATATTTTATGTCACGAATGTATACCTCGCACTGCGTACCACCTGTGCCACTATTGCAGTCCAAAACTTTCACACCATTTGTATCGTAAGAAATAACAATCGCAGAATGGCTCCCGCTTCCAGATTTCTCGGTCTTATGTAAACGAATCAAATCTCCTGTCCTAAGATTCGCATTCATAATATCGCTTGTGAAGTCAAACGACCCAATATACTTTGTCGTTACTTTATCTGTGGTTGTGCTTGAGTAAATATACCACTCAGCAAACGCTGCAAATGCTGCACACGACCAAACGTCAGTTCCGTAAAAGGCTCCTCCAGAGTAATAGTATGTTTTAGGAAACTGGCTGGTTATTACTGATCCAAACAATTCCTTAAACCATTTTTGTGCAACAATATTACCATTCTTACAGTTGCTGCAACCATGGCTTCCCTCCCACTTCTCATTGCAGGAAGTCTGGTTTGCTGTAAAGTAAGAACCTTCGCCAAGAATATTGTACAATTTATAAATCTTATTTTTCGCTTCTTCAACACTAATGTCTCCCGGCGTAGTAGCGGCAAATATATGCTGCGGTAATATTGCAACAAGCAACATAACAGCCAATATCCACGATACAATTTTTTTCATTACTTCTCCTCCTTCTGTCTTTCGACAGATTAAGATAAAATAATTTTAGTAAAGTTATTTACTAAAGTCAATAGTAAATATCTTTACTTTGCTACACTAAGGGCATCCTATATTACAAGGAGTGGATGCTATGGAGCGATTCTTAAACCGGTTACGGGGGTTACGGGAGGACAACGATCTGACCCAAACGCAGGTGGCAAATGTGCTTGGAACTTCCCAGACTATGTATGCCCGTTATGAACGAGGAGCCAATGAAATGCCTCTGCGGCATCTTATTACCTTATGTAAATTCTACAACGTTTCGGCTGATTATTTTTTGGACACAGTCCCAAATAAATTGAAGCCTCAACGCCGTATATAGCAAAAAGCAGACACGCAAAAACGTGTCTGCTTTTCTTTTGTGTATTTACTCTTGTGCAGGCTTTTCTACCTGCTCTACCAGGCCGGCGGTATCGGTTACCGGCAGGGAAAAGGCAATGCCCTGGGCTTTTTTGGCCATGCCCATTTCTTTATAGATAGCATTGAGGATATTATCCTTAATATCCTTAGGCACAACCATCATCACAATTTCCTTTTCAGTGTGGACGGTGATCCCGAAGAAAGCAGCAGCCTCTTCTCTCGCGACGCCACGAGCATTGATAATCGTGCCGCCTCTTGCCCCCTGCTCACGGGCAACAGCCATTACATCTTCCGCATAGCCATCATTGACGATGGCAAAAATTACTTCAAAGTTACTGGTTTTCATTGCGAACCTCCCAACTGCATACGGTTATCGCTCATAAAGCGGTAAAGGTTTGCACCGATCACACTGCTCAGCGGCACTGCAAAGGCAATGCCCCGGCCGTTTTTCACGGTTTGGAATTTATCTTCCAAGGTATTCATAAGTTCTTCCATCAAATCCTCACGAACGATGGACAAAATCACGGCTTTTTGCATATTCAGCCCTAAAAGGCTAACCACTTCCGAAGTGGCCGTTCCTTGGCCGGAAAGCGCCATTTGCAGGTTTACCGGGAATTGGCTGATGACATCCATATAGAAATCGCCTTTTTCTTTATCAACCACCGTGATAAGGAGTTTTAGTTTCTTAATAGCGGAATGTTCTTTTGCCATAATAACTCCTCCTTACATAAAGTTGATGATCTGCTGATCGTCCGCATCCAAAATCTTCTGCATAGCGATCCGTTCCCGGACACGCTGGGAAACAATGGCACGGAAACCCAAAAACTGGATTGTGATCAACGGAGTCATAGCAACTACTGCTACCACTCCAAATGCAAAATCCATAATGCCATCAACGCCCTGGATGCTCATACAAACGCCGGCGGCAAAAGGAAGAATGAATCCGGATGTCATGGGACCGCTGGCTACACCGCCGGAGTCGAAAGCAATGGCGGTATATACCTTCGGAACAAAGAGGGAAAGCAGCAAAGAAAGGAAGTAGCCGGGTACCACATAATAGATGATGGAGAAGCCGAAAACGATGCGGAGCATAGAAAGGCCAATAGCCGCACCCACACCAATACAAAGGCCCAAAATCATAGATTTCCGGGTCACTGCGCCACCGGTTACTTCTTCCACCTGATGGGTCAGCACATGGATCGCCGGTTCTGCAAGGACTACCAGCACACCGATAACTACGCCAAATCCAACCAAGATCGCAGGATTGCTCCCGAAGTGTGTACCCATGGATTCGCCGAGTTTGTAGCCAATAGGCATAAAGCCCACATTCACGCCGGTCAGGAAAATGACAAGGCCAATATAAGTAAAGACAACGCCGATGGCAATCTGCTTCAGTTTTCTTGCTGGCAAGCGAAGGAATGTAAACTGGCAGATCAGGAAGAAAACAACGATAAGCCCCAGTGCCAGGCCTACTTTTCCCATTTCCTCAAGTCCGTGGTTAAGATATGCAGGCAAAACCTTATTTATAGGCGCAGGCGATTCATATGCGCCAAAATTTCCACCGGAAAAGAGGCCTAACACCATAACGGCCAGAATGGGGCCAATGGAGCAAAGAGCAACCAAGCCAAAGCTGTTCTCCTTGCTGCGACGATCGCCCAACACATGGGAAATACCAAGGCCCAGTGCCATAATAAAGGGCACAGTAATGGGACCCGTGGTCACACCGCCGGAGTCAAATGCCATAGGCAGCATCCAATTTTTGTTCTGAACCACAAGAATCAAAGCCAGCGCAAATAGGAGCATGTAGAAAATGGAAAGAAGCTCCGATAGGGTCTTATGGAACACAATACGAAGAATGGAAATAACCAGAAATAGACCTACGCCTACACCAACGGTAATAATCAAAGCATTGCCGTTGATCACGCCCTGAACCTGTTCAGCAAGAACCTGGAGATCCGGCTCTGCAACCGTAATCAGCACGCCCAATGCAAAGCTAACACTCAGTAATAGCGCCAGCTTCTTTTGCTTGGAAAGGCCGGAACCAACATGGGTTCCCATGGGGGTCATAGCCAAATCGGCACCTAAGTTGAAAAGGCCAATGCCGAATATGAGCAGAACCGCACCGACCGTAAAGGATATCAGCTCATTGGTAGAAAAATCGAACCAAGGGGTCAAAGCCATCAGGTAAACAATAGCAGTTATCGGCAGCGCAGAAATCAGCGCTTCTTTGATTTTGCTGACCAATTCCTTCATAAGCATCCCCTTTCATAGAAGTTTACATAATTGTATCATATGCCGCACCTAAATGCTATAGATTTTTGTAAAATAAATGCAAAAAATGGCGCGAAAACTCGCGCCATTTTCTTAAACTACCAATTTCATATCCCCTGGCTTGACCCAGTTGATTTTGCGTAGAATCAGGTCAAATACATAGGACAAAATAGCGGGCAAAACGATGCATATCAGCACAAGGCCGATCCAGTCCATCGCCCCGGGTGTAAATGTGGAACCTTCGGAGAACCAGCCGGAAATCACGCCAACCGGGCCTACCATACCGCAGGTGCCCATACCACTGGAGATGGCCGCACCATTCATTTCCAAACGGAACACCATTGTTGCCAAGGGTCCCGTAATGGCCGAAGCCAATGTAGGAGCAATCCAGATTCGAGGATTGCGAACAATATTCGGAACTTGAAGCATAGAAGTACCCAAGCCCTGGGCTACAAGGCCGCCCCAACGGTTTTCCCGGAAAGAAATCACAGCAAAGCCCACCATCTGTGCACAGCAACCCGCAACTGCAGCACCGCCTGACAGCCCCGTAAGGCCCAAACTTGCACAGATAGCCGCAGAACTGATTGGCAGGGTTAGAATCATACCCATCACAACAGAGATGACGACACCCATAATGAGGGGTTGCTGCTCTGTTGCCCAGCTGATGATGCCGCCCAATGCCTGCGCGCCATCACCGATCGGTTTTGCAATCAGCATAGCCAAGCCGCAGCCTACAAAGATGGTCACAAAAGGTGTCACCAAAATGTCAACTTTGGTTTTCTTGCTGACAAGCATACCTACTTCCGATGCAACAATTGCAACTACCAACACTGCCAGCGGGCCGCCTGCTCCGCCCAACGTATCAGTTGCATAGCCAACCGCCGTCAGGGAAAACAGCACCAGCGGATGGGCCTTTAAAGCATAGCCAATGGCTATGGCCATAGCGCAGCCATCAGCATTCGATGCAAACTCACCAATTTTCACCAACACATTGGCAAAATCCGCCCAGATTCCGAAGTTTCCCATTTGCTGGCCTATGGTTTTGATGATCGTACCGATGAGCAAGGATGCAAACAAGCCATTTGCCATGGCACCCATTGCGTCAATAAAATACCGTCTTGCGTACTTTTGAAGGATTGCTTTTAGGCTCCCCTTCTTGCTTTCTTTGTTCAATCTATTCTCCTTTCAAATTCGGGGGCCTCCCCCGTATGAGGACATTATACCACCGTCTGTGTACATTTGCAACTGCAAAACCGCAACAAAAAAGGCACCCAAACGGGTGCCTTTTTGTGTAAATTTAAATTTCGTACCAACGGATCTCATTGGCATCCAGATCCAGCTTGAAGCTGGAGCCGTCGCCCCGGTAAACCACGGTGGACTGGGGTTCATAGGTGTTATTCACAACACAGTACTTGCCGTTCTTTACGAAGGCGTGCACTTCCACATTGTAGTTTTCAGAATACCAGGTGTTCAGGATATCTTCTGCGTGGCTACTCCACAAAATAGCTCTGTGAAGAATACGGTTATTGCGGAAGCTGTAAGGCAGGCCGGAAATGTACACGGCACGGCCCTTTCCAAAGGAGTTGACCGCCATCTGGACTTCCTTCTCCCGCTGAATCAGGACAGTCGCGCCTTCCAGTGCGAAAATGCTCTTCTTGCCTTCGCCGAAGTCCACATTCTCGTCTGCATCGGCCAGGATGAAGTGATCGGGATGGGCTTCCCAGTTATACTTATCGTAGTTCAGGGTAAAGCCGGTTTCCTTTTCCACACCCAGAACAGAAGCCATCTGCAGGAAGCGGCCCTGATACTGGTGGCCGGAAGGCTCACCTACACCGATAAAGCCGCCGCCTCTGTGGACAAATCCACGAATTGCAGAAGAAATCACCGGGTCAGCCCAGTTTTCGCCACCGGTATGAGCGGTATCGCCGTCACCGACATTGATAATTACATCAATGTCATCCAAAATAGCAGGATTATTGCGGATATCCTCAAAGTTAATAAACTTCACATCATAGGGCGCACCGGAGAGGGCTTCAATGATGCCGGCATAGGAGTAGTTCTGCTTCTGGTACAGTGCGTGATGGACCATATGGCAGCCCCAGGCTCTGACTTTGCCCCAGCTATTCAGCACTGCAACTTTACGGCAGCAGTAAGGCGTTGTGCCACGGATGTTTTCATAGAGTTCACGGAACTCGTTACATACGGATTCCACGTAATCAATGAATTCCGGGAACTGGCAGGCCAATTTCAGATAGCCGCCGTAGCCGATCCGATCGATAGGCTTGCGAAGAATGGCGCGCCGGGCAGTTACCCAGTTTTCCTTTGCTTCCTTCACCGGATCGCCACCTTCATGGAAGGTATCCGGGAAGAAGTAAGGCAGGAACCGGCCTTCGGTATATTTCACGCCGGGAATATCAGAGATCAAACGCAAAGTGGAACCGTTGCCAACAGAACCAACAACAGCATCCAGGCCGATGGTCTTGAATTCTTCCATAAAGGGCTCCATGCCAATCCAGTGGTCGCCCAGGAACATCATGGCTTCCTTGCCAAGTTCGTGAGTAATATCCACCATTTCCTTAGCAAGAGCTGCTACTTCCCTTCTCTGGAATGCCTGGAACTTCAGGAACATTTCAGAGGGAATGCGATACTGGTTATTGTAGTAACCCTGGTCAATGATAAATTCAGGACGGAACTTTACGCCGGTTTCCTTTTCAAACTGCTCCAGAATAAAGGGAGAAACGGAAGCAGAATAGCCGTACCAGTCCACATACCGCTCCCGCATCAGTTCGTCAAATACGAGGGTGAACTGATGGAAGAAAGTGGTATAGCGAATGACATTCACATAGGGGTGATCCGCGATAAACTTACGTAGACGCTCCATAGTGAACTTATGGGTTTTGGGTTGACGGACGTCAAAGGTGATTTGATGCTCAAAGTTCTGCCAACCATTGGTGACAGCATTGTACATATGTACCGGATCCCAAATCAAATAGGCCAGGAAGCTGACTGTGTACTCATGGTAAAGTTCAGGCTTTTCAATGGTTACGCAACCGGTCTTTTCATCATAGGACCAAGCAGCAGGATCAATCGGCTGGCCGGTAGTACGGTCCACCACTTCCCACCAACGCTTGATGTCATCCCGGGTGTTGGGCTCCATCAGTTCCTTGCTGATACCTTTCATCAGTTCAATAGAAAGGCTGTCCTCGGTTGCTGTATAAAAACCAGTCATAATGTAGCACTGCTGTACTTCATCCGGGTTGGCTTTTGCCCAAGCATTGTCCTTACGGGTAGTATAGTAAGTAGAATAGACCTTGGCATCTACATTGCGCAGTGCCTCTGGATAGTCCGTTCCGTCACAGTCGCGGATGGCATCTGCGCCCCAGCGCTTGATCAGCTCCAGGGTCTCCGGTACTACATCCACATCTGTAGGAATTGTAACTCTGCCAAAATTTCTATTGGTCTTGCTCATAGATATCCTCCATCATTTGGATTTTCTTGATTTATACTGGCTATTATAAACAAACAAGGCCGTGAGAAGCAAAATAATGCCCAAAATCATAATGCCTAAGCCCAACAATTCGCCGGTAAGGGTCCAGCCAAAAATTGTCAGTGCCATGCCAATCACAAAGAAGATAATTACCAGCATGGTACGAAACCAGTTATGCTCTTTTAAAAACTTCATAAGCAATCATCCTTTCAGACCGCCTACGGTCATACCCTTTGTCAGATTCTTCTGAACCAGGATGTACAATATCAAAACCGGGACCATGACCATTACAAGGCCTGCATACATTGGTCCATACTCTGCTGCCGCTTGCTGTGCCTGCATCAGGTTTAACACACCCGCAGGCAACGTCCAGTCCGCTTTATCAGAGATCATCGTTCTCACAATGATGTATTCGTTCCAGAAAGACAGGAAATTAAACAAAATAACTGTAATAATTGCAGGTTTTGCCATGGGGAACATGATCTTCAGCATCGTGCGGAAATAGCCTGCGCCATCCATATAAGCTGCTTCTTCATAATCATGGGGCAGGGTTGCAAAGTAGCCCGTCAGCAGATAGATGGTAAAGGGCAGCGCTGTTGCAGCATAAATGACTGCCACAACCACATGATTGTTCAGCAAGAAAGCCTGGCCGAAGGTGCTTTTCATAAACTTATCTGCATCGCTAAGCATCAAGTAGATCGGTACCACAATGTAGTTCACGTTCACGAACAAGCCGCCCATAAAGCAAGTGTTGAGCAACTTGCGGCCGGTAAATTTGAACCGCGCCAAGCAGTAAGATGCAGGAAGTGCCACAACCAGAAGAATGATCAAGGCCAAGGCAGTTACAAATACAGAGTTAAACATATAGCCGCCCATATTTGCCTTATTCCAGGCGTCCACAAAGTTTTGCCAATGGACATGGGTGGGCAAATCCCAAGGATTGCCATAATGCTCAGAGGTCTCTTTTACAGATGCCATAAATGCCCAAGCAACCGGAATCAGGATCACAATGGCAAGAGCAGAAAGGACAACGTAGATAAAAATCTTATATATCCGATCAGAAGCAGATGTTTTCTTCAGTCTCATTGCCACACCTCCTTAATACTCGATCTCAGGTCTCTGTGTGACCTTATTGATCAGTGCAGACAGACCAAAGGATACCAGGAAAATCACGACACCGATGGCCATGGCGTAGCCGTAGCCGGCGCCGCCGTTCTTTTGATCGTACATATAGATAAGAACCACCTTGCCGGCAGATGCAGAGCCACCGGAAGAACCCAACATAGCATTTACAAACAAAAATGCCATATTGATTGTGGAGATGACAAAGAATGTCAGGGTCGTGCGGATATTGGTCCAGATCAGCGGAATGGTGATCTTAAAGAACTGAACGACGCGGCCGGCTCCATCCAGGCTGGAGCTTTCATACAAGCTCTGTGGAACTGCCGCCATAGATGCCATATACATAACCATATAATAGCCTATGGCCTGCCATACCATGGCAATGACCAGGCTGATTATAACGTTATCTTCACCCTTCCAAAGAACACTTTCTCCGCCAAACAAATTGATAATGCTATTTAGCAGACCATGGTCTACATCATAGATCGCAGAGAAAATACCGGAAATAACAACAACAGAAAGGATATTGGGTATGTAGAAAACAATGCGGAAGAAGTTTTGGCCCTTCAGCTTTTCTCTCGTCAGAATGCCTGCAAATACAAGCGCTGTGCCCATGGTAAATACCGTTACCAAAACAACCAGCAAAAGGGTATTCTGCATAGACTGGATAAAGGTCTTATCCTTTATCAAATTCTGGAAGTTTTCCAGGCCCACAAAGGTTTCCGTTTTGGAAAATGTGCCTCGTTCAAACAGAGACAAACGAAAAACATTGAATGTGGGGTATACAATGAACAGAAGGAATAGGATGACTGCCGGTGCGACACAGAGCCAAAGGAAGCCCGTGCGGCGGGGGTTTCGTTTCATGGTAATACCAACTCCTTATAAAATTTTGATTGCGGAAAGGTGTTTTCCATTATGCAGACGTATCTGCATAATGGAAAGCACCTTCATAAAAAATGGGTGGCAGTGACAGGGTCACTGCCACCCAAGTGTATTAGGTTCCTAAACTTTCAGCTGTTATTATTTGACCAGGTTTGCACGCATCTGATCGTTGACAGCCTTGATGTTAGCTACGTAGTCATCAATGGTGATGGAGCCAGCAACCAGCTTGTCGATGGGCTCAAAGAATACGGAGCTGACAGTCACGCCGGGAATGCCTTCAAAGGCAGCGAAGTTACCCATGCAGGACTTTGCACCGTTATCGTAGATGGAGTAGAACATCTTGGAGCCAGCGTCTACCATGCTGCTGACGCCCTTGATGGGCTGCACAGCGCCTTTTTCGGCAAAGATGGAAGCAGCCTTGTCAGAGTACAGGAAAGCAACGAACTTTTCAGCCTCTTCCTTGTTCTCGGCATCCTTGGGGATCCAAGCCTGTTCGATCCAGCAGTAGCTGTAGCCAGCGCCGCCTTCGTAAGCAGCGGGCAGAGCGGTCATTCCCCATTCGAAGCTGCCGTCACTGATGGACTGAGTAGCCATCAGCATTTCACCGGTAACCCAAGTGCCGTTGGGCATAAACAGAGCTTCATCCTGGATAACCATCAGCTGGTTTTTGGTGAAGTCCTGGTTGTTAGCCTGAGCGGGGGTCTTGGGGTGGGTGTACTTAGCCAGCTTATCCAAAATCTTCAGCAGAGTTCTTGCTTCCTTGGTGTCCCATACGCCTTCTTCATAGGTGGTAACAGCATTGAAGAATTCTGCACCGCCGATGGAGTAAATCAGAGCGTACATGAAAGCATCGTAGTAACCTGCAGTGGGGTAAGTGAACAGATAAATGCCCTTTTCCAGAGCCTTATCGCCCAAGATCCACATTTCATCCCAAGTGGTGGGAACTTCCCAACGCATTCTCTCGAAGAGTTCTGCGTTGTAGAACAGGCCGCAGGGAGAGTAGAACATGGGAGCCATGTAGGTCTTGCCGTCGTCATAGGGGTTGGTCAGGTTGGTGTCCAGGAAGCCGCCTTCGATCTTGTCGGCAACGGTCACATTTTCACCGGGAATGGTGGAAGCCAGAACGTTGGACAGGTCATGCATGTTCTTATCCTTGATGAACTGTTCGGTCAGGCCAGCGGGACGGCCGGTAGCCAGATGGATCACATCGGGGTACTCGCCATTCTGCATGCGGGGGGAGATTTCATCTTCCAGGGTCTTGCTGGTGGTCAGGGTGACCTTGATGCCAGTCTCTGCAGTAAAGGCATCACATACCTTCTGCCACACTTCGGAACCGTAAGCGGTTTCGATAGCTGCGACCTTCAGGGTTTTTTCTTCGGGCTCGGTAGTGCCGCAGCCTGCAAACAGGCCAACGACCATAACCAGGGCCAAAAGAAGAGTCAGGGTTTTCTTCATGGTTTTTTCCTCCTAAAAAATGATATATAAAATTTAAGGGTGCTCGTAATTAAGGAGTCAGCCGACGCGGTTTCACTCGCTGGCCGTTTTCACAGTTCAGAGCCGTAGGCGCATTTCAGGATTGCTGCTTCGAAGCCGTCTTCTTCAGCAGGCTGTTCTGCGCCGCAGCCTCCAAATAGTTTGCCGTCATTTCGAGGCTCCTTCCACAATAAAAGTATACAATATTGCAGTATAGTTACAATCACATTCCTGCCCAACTTTTTATGTTTCTTGTTTACGGATATATTTTTGTGAACATTTATAATTTTTGCTCTTCCCTTTTGTGCAGTCTGACGATAAACATCTTCTCTTTTTTCCGTCATTATACACAAAACCTGCAAAAGAAACAAAGCTTTTGTTATTATATGTGTTGCAATTTAAAAAGGATTGTATTATAATATCATCAGCAAAAAATGTTTTACATTTATAAACAGGTTTCGATTTTATATAAACTACAGAAAGAGGAAACATAAAATGAGCACAAATCGTTTTGATCTTGCTTCCGAAGATCTAGAGAGATTTCGCAAAAATGCAAAACTTCTCTACATCAGTACCGCTAAGTTTGGTGGTGACTGGCACTCTGTCCCCCACACCCACAGTTGTGCAGAGCTCTTCTTTGTTGTAGGTGGCAGCGGTCAGTTCCGCATTGGCGAGGAATACTACCAGGTTGCAAACGGTGACCTTGTGGTTGTAAACTCCCAGGTTGTTCATACAGAAACCAGTTTGAACGCAAGCCCTATGGAGTATATCGTCATGGGCGTGGAAAATCTGGAGCTAAACCGCACGGATAAACCTGATGAGCATTTTTGCATTGTTAACCTGGGGGGCGCTGCTACCGAGGCGCACAGTTATCTGAAAACAATCCTCAAGGAAATCGACAGCAAAGGGCTGGGTTATGAAGCAATTTGCCAGGATCTACTGAATATTTTGGTGATCCTCATTATGCGTCACCTGAACTTCACTGCCACACTCTCCCCTTCTCCCGGGCACAACAGCAAAGAAGGCGCGCTGATTCGCAGATATATTAAGGAACACTTCCGGGAAAACCTGGATCTGGATATGCTGGCTGAAATTGCCCATGTGAGTAAGTACCATCTGTCCCACACCTTTACGAAAGAATACGGCATTTCCCCTATTAGCTATCTCTTGTCCCTGAGAATGCAGGAAAGCCGGGAGCTCCTTAAAACAACCAACTATCCCCTTTCCCACATTGCCAGAGTAGCCGGATTCTCCTCTCCCAGCTATTTCTCGCAGCGTTTCCGCCAGGCGGAAGGTATGAGCCCCGCCCAATACCGGCAAAAGTTCCGCGTAAAATCCACTGAAGATTAATCAGGAGGTTAAACATGACACATCCATATATTCCCGAAGCAACTCCCGTACTCCAGGAAGTTCTGTCTGCCTATGAATTCCCCGCCACCCTTGTAGGCGCTGTTCGCTACGGCCAGGGACATATCAACGATACATTCTGCATTCTTTGTCAACCCCAAGACGGTGACTGCATCCGATACATTTTGCAGGGTCTTTCCTCTGCTGCCTTCCCCCACCCCGAGGAAGTTATGGAGAATATGGTGGGTATTACCGGTTATCTTCGGGAAAAGATTACCGAAAACGGCGGTGATCCCGACCGGGAAACCCTGAACCTGGTACAGACGAAAGACGGCAAAGATTTCTATACCGATTCTTGCGGCAAGGTTTGGCGGCTTACCCACTTTATTGAAAATACAGATTGCTATCAATCTGCCACCCCGGAACTGTTTGAAGCATCCGCCCGTGCCTTCGGCCGTTTTCAGTATATGCTGCAAGGCTACCCCGCACACACCCTGCACGAGCCCATTGCACGCTTCCACGATACAGAAAACCGCTTTGAGAAATTCATTGCCGCCCTGGAAGCAGATAAAATGGGAAGAGCTAAAGAAGTGCAGGCCGAAATTCAGTTTGTGCTGGATCGGAAGGCTGACTGCTCTGTTGCGATGGAAGCCCTGCGTCAGGGTAAGCTTCCTCTGCGCGTTACCCACAATGATACCAAGCTGAACAATGTTCTGATTGACCGTCCTTCCGGAACCGGCCTTTGCGTGATTGATCTGGACACCACGATGCCTGGTTTATCCATCAACGACTTTGGCGATTCCATTCGTTTCGGTGCAAACCACTCTCGGGAAGACGAAAAGGATCTGAGCAAGGTCAATTTCGACATCGATCTGTATGAAGTCTACACAAGAGGCTTCCTGGAAGGTGCAAAGGGTTCTTTGACACCTGCAGAACTGGAATATCTGCCTTGGGGCGCTAAGCTGATGACTCTGGAATGTGGCATTCGCTTCCTCACAGACTACCTGGACGGCGACCACTACTTCCGTATCCATTACCCAGAGCAAAATCTGGATCGCTGCCGCACCCAGTTCAAGTTGGTTTCCGATATGGAAGCACAATTTGCGCAAATGCACGCCGTTGTCAAGAAATATTCCTAATTTGAAACTGCATCCGTGTTTGGATGCAGTTTCCATTTAGCATAATTTAATCCAAATATGTAAATCTTAAAGTGAGGTGAAATAGGAATATGCCAAAAGTCAATACCCCCTGGGAATCCTCTATGGGAAATGTGCCGATGCATCTTTCCTATTTCCAGGGAAGCATATTTGAAGCAATTGAAAAGACCGCAATGCAGTATCCCAAGTTTGTTGCATTCGATTTTATGGGCAAGTCCACGCGGTATGATGCGTTTTTGAAAGAGATCCGCATCTGTGCGAAAGCGCTCCGGAATATGGGAATTCGCCCCGGTGACAATGTCACCATTGCTATGCCCAACTGCCCCCAGGCGCTGGTCTTCTTCTACGCTCTGAACTTGCTCGGTGGCGTAGCAAATATGATCCATCCCCTTTCAGCAGAAAAAGAGATTCTATTCTACTTGCAGCAAAGTCGCTCTGTTGCCCTTTTAACACTATCTGACTTTTATGAGAAGTTTGCCCCCGCCTGCAAAGATGCAGGCATCCGGCACTTAATTGTAGCATCTGTGCAAGATGCTCTCCCCTTCCCCAAAAATATTGCCTACAGACTTGCAAAGGGCAATACCGTCCGCAATATCAAAGATGCCACTATGTGGAACGATTTTATGGCATTGGGCAAAAAGTCCGCTTCGGATTTTCCGAAAGCGGATCAAGACCAAGTCGCTGTCATTTTATATTCCGGCGGGACCACCGGAACCACAAAGGGCATATTGCTCACAAACCGCAATTTTAACGCATTAGGTCAGCAAGTTGCGGCCACCAATCCCATATTCCAGCCAGGCGATAAAATGCTGGCTGCTATGCCCATTTTCCATGGGTTCGGCTTGGGTGTATGTATACACGCCATGCTGATGAACGGAGGCCGCTGTATCTTAGTGCCAAAATTCACCCCAAAGTCCTATGGAAAAGACCTGGTGAAATACAAATGCAATTTCATTGCCGGCGTTCCAACCCTATATGAAGCACTGCTGGGGCAGTCTTGTATCAATCGCAAAGACTTGTCTTTCTTGAAAGGCGTCTTTTCCGGTGGGGACAGTCTTTCCGTTGAGTTAAAGAAGAAGTTGGACGCATTCCTGCAAGAACACAACTCTCCCGTATCTGTCCGGGAAGGTTACGGTACCACAGAAACCGTGACCGCTTGCTGCCTGACCCCCATGCATAAAAACAAGGAGGGCAGCATTGGTATTCCTTTTCCTGACACCTATATCAAAATCGTAGAGCCCGGAACAGCTAAGGAGCTTCCTTATGGACAAGAGGGAGAGATCCTGCTGGCAGGCCCAACCGTTATGAAAGGCTATCTTGACTGCCCGGAAGAGACCGCGCAAGCACTCCGCACCCATGAGGATGGACTGACATGGGTTTATACCGGTGACTTGGGTGTAATGGACGAAGAAGGCTTCCTTTACTTCAAGGGCAGAGCAAAGCGAATGATCGTATCCTCCGGCTACAACATCTATCCTGCACAGTTGGAGAATATCATCGATGCCCATCCTATGGTGCAAATGAGCTGTGTGATCGGCATTCCGGATCCTTACAAGATGCAAAAGGTAAAAGCCTTTGTAAAACTAAAGCCCGGCGTAGCGGCAAATGAAGAAACAAGAGAGCTTCTTTTGGCATACTGCCGCAAGCATATCGCAAAGTATGCTATGCCAGCCTTTATAGAATTTAAAGATGACCTCCCCAAGACCTTAGTTGGCAAAGTTGCCTATCGGGTTTTGGAAGAGGAAGAGCTGAATAAACAGTAAAACTCCGCAGGCATTGCCTGCGGAGTTTTTATTTTAGAGTGTATAAGAAATTGTTTGGAAGTCCTTGCCGTTGTTGGAAATGTGGAAGGTAAATGTGCCGGGATCCACGCAGTAGTTGCTGTTTTCATCGTAGTACCCCAAATCATTGGTATCAATGATAAACTCAGCAACTGCTTCCCCATTCGCACCAACAAAGACACGTTTGAAATCCAGCAAGGTGCGGATAGGCGTAAGGATTTTACAAACCTCATCCTTAAAGTACAGCTGCAGCACTTCCCAACCGTCCCGATCGCTATGGTTCTTGATTACTATCTTCAAGGAGAGTTTACCATCCTCTTTCTTGGCCAGCACAGGATCGCCCAGTTCCATATTGGAATAATTAAGTCCGTAACCAAAGGGATAATCGCTCTTGGCGTTTCCTTCGATGTACTTACCGCCGTGCCAGTAATCAAACTGGTTGTAGTAGAAGGGGCCCGCTCCGGCAAGGGTGGGGAAAGAAATGGGCAGTTTACCGCTGAAGTTTTCTTTTCCCGCCAGCAAGGAGGCCAGTGCAAGACCGCCCATATCACCGGAATTGAAGGTCTCCACCACAGCCTTGGAAACTTCAGCCACAGGCGTAATAACCAGGGGCTTGCCGTTGACAAGGACGGTGATCAAATTCGGATTGACCTTGGCGATGGCCTGCGCCAATTCTGCCTGGCGACCGGAAAGGTTCAGATCGCTGCGGTCATAGCTCTCACCGGTCTGCCACCAGTCGTCACCAATGCAAAGAATCACAACATCTGCATTCTTGGCGGCATCCAGTGCCTGGTTGAACAGTGCTTCGCTTTCTTCCGGTGTGTCTTCACCGCGGACAGTACAGCCTTTGGCGTAGACCACCTCAGCACCGGAAAACACTTCACGGATGCCCTTCAGCATGGTGTAAACGCCCTCTTTTGCTGTGTCATTCGGCTTCAGGTCGGGGTGGGAGAAATGGGTCCAGTCGCCATACTGCGCCCAAACGTCATTGGCATTGGGTCCGATCACCGCAATCTTCTTTACAGAGGCTCCCAGCGGCAGTATGCCGTCATTTTTCAGGAGGACCATGCTCTTCACTGTCACATCGTAGTTTTCCCTTTGGTGGGCAGCACAGCCGATGATCTGCTTATCAGGCTTTTGGCACTCACCGGCACTCAGCAGACCCAAGCGTTTTTTGACCTTTAGGATACGGTAAACCGCATCATCGATCCGGTCCATAGAGATTTTGCCTTCCTTTGCTGCCTTGCAAAGAGAATCAAAGAACTCCGGACTGTTCATACTCATATCGTTGCCGGCCTCAATGCCCATAATGCAGGCATCGTCCATGTTCTCGGCCACCTTCTGGCCTCTATAAAGGGAACGGAAATTCTCCCAGTCTGTGACCACGAAGCCGTCAAAGCCCAGTTCTTCCTTCAGGATTTCCGTTAACCACTTATGGCTGGTGGTAACGCTAACACTATCGATAGAGCCGTAGGCTGTCATCATGGTCATACAACCGGCATCTGCAGCTGCCTTAAAGGGCTTCAGGAATACCTCTCTGGCTTTCCGCTCGGTAAACTGAGAGTCATAGGAATCCCGTCCACCGGTGGCTTCTCCATAGCCCAAATAATGCTTGGCGCAGGCCGCAACCTGGCCGGACTTTTGATAACCCTTGATGATGGCTGCGCCCAGACGGGAGGCCACCAGTGCATCCTCGCCAAAGGTTTCGTTAATACGGCCCCAACGCAGGTCACGCCCCAGGCACAGAACCGGAGAGAACACCCAGTTCAATCCGTCCGCTGCCACTTCGTCGGCTGTAATCTCACCGACCCGCTCCACCATTTCTTCGTCAAAGGAGCAAGCCATAGCCAGCTGTGTGGGGAAAATGGCGGCCTGCTTCAAAAGGCTGTGACCATGAATGGCATCAATGCCGAATATGGGCGGAATTTGCAGGCGGCTATCCTTTACACCCTCTTCAAACTCCCAGGTCTCATGGCCTAAAACGTGCAGGTAAGAGCCGGGCAAGCCGCTCTCCTGAAAACGGGCAAACACATCGGCGTCCACTGCATTCTTGGACAGTTGCTGCATCTGCCCTACTTTTTCTTCCACTGTCATAGTGGAGAGTAATTCTAAAATTTCTTTATCCTTTTGCATAACATTCCCTCAAACGATATATAGTGTGATCGTATTCCGTAGATACTGCAGATCCGTTCATTTTTGTCGCATCCTTCTTTCAATATATAGCATATAAATGTAAAAAATGGAAGTCCTATTTTTTGCATTTTGGTGGCATACTACCCCAGAAAAAGGATGTGTTTGCAATGTGTACTGCCATTGTCTATAAAGGTAAAGATACCTACTTTGGAAGAAATCTGGATCTTCACTACCACTATCAGGAATCCATAACGATCGCCCCCAGAAAATACCCTTTTCCATGGGATAGTTTATATGCCATCATTGGCGTTGCTACCGTGCAGAACCAGTATCCGCTATACTATGATGCCGTGAATGAAATGGGGCTGGGAATGGCCGGGCTAAACTTCCCAGGAATTGCCTATTACCCTCCGAAATGCAAAGGAAAAGACTGCCTTGCTTCCTATGAATTTATCCCCTGGGTATTGAGTCGCTTTTCCTGCACAAAGGAAGCCTTGCAGGCCATTCGCCGCATCCGGATCGCCGATATTCCTTTTAGCCCTGATTTTCCAAATACGCCTTTGCATTTTATCCTCTGCGACAAGGAAAGCTGTTTTGTCATTGAGCCCACCAGAAAAGGGTTGCAGATCTATGAAAACCCCGTAGGCGTACTGACCAACAGTCCGGACTTCCCCTATCATCTGTATAACCTGGCCAATTATCAAACGCTGTCTGCCGCACCTGCCGAAAATCGCCTATCCCACGCACTCTCGCTGCGCCCATACAGCAACGGCATGGGCGCCTTTGGTCTGCCGGGGGATCTGAGTTCTGCATCCCGCTTCGTAAAAGCCGCATTCACCTTGCAGAACGCCGAGAAAAAAGACGAGGAAATTGCTGCAATCAATCAGTGCTTTCACATTCTCGGATCCGTTTATCAGCAAGAAGGATGCGTACAAGTAGACGGGCAATTGGAAAAAACCGTTTATACTTCCTGCTGCAATTTAGACAAAGGCATATACTACTATACAACCTATGATAACAGCCAAATCACCGGGGTGCATTTATACCACGAAAACCTATATGGAGAAAACCTCATTTCTTATCCCCTTTGTTTTACGTCGCAAATCAGAATGGAAAAGTGAAAAAGCCCCGCAGCCTAAGCTGCGGG
>JAZRUE010000018.1:0-3988 GCA_045652345.1 Faecousia sp.
GATTTGTCAAAAACAAAAGCGGCGGGTCACCAAGGACCGGTTTGCCAGTATCCGTACCGGTATCCAGATGCTGGAAAGGGACAGCGACCTGCCCATCTCCGCCATTGCAGATGCCTGCGGCGTCAGTGAATGTTACTTCCGGCGGCTGTTTCAGGAATACAGTGGCGAAGGGCCTATGCGCTTCCGGCAAAGAATGCGGATCGAACGGGCAAAGCAGCTTCTTCTTTCCGACGAGCGGTACACCGTTTCGGAAATTGCCCAGGAGTTGGGGTTTTCCGATGTGTACCACTTCAGCAAGACCTTCAAAAAGTTCTGCGGACAATCCCCCACCCGGTTTTTAGCCTCCTCTTCTCCCGCAGAGGAATCCTAAACTGCGTAAAAATACCCAAGCACTTCGGTGCTTGGGTATTTTTTATCAGATCACGTTGGTTCTTGCGGCGGCCTTCCTGCGGCCTGCTTCCTTCAGCCGAAGCTTTATGTAGTACTTATCTCAATGCAGGCCACTTCTGGAATTTGGAACAGCTGGAGCCTTCCGAAGAGCAGGGGCCGGGTATCACGCAACCCACCTTTTGGTAGCATTTACCACGAACGCTGGGAGAGATTGTTTCTGCATGGCCATACTTTTCTGTACGGGGCCCTGCCCAGTTGGCACAGTTGACACAACATTTGGAGCTGCTGCTAGGTGAATAGGACATAGTAAATTACCTCCATTTTTATAACGGCATCTTTACCGTTATTTATTATTCATAAGTTTTTCGATCGAATCGATCGTAAAGTATCGACCGGCATACTGCTCTTTAAACACCTGACTGGCATGTGCGCGGTCGCCTGCTTCCACAAAGGCTACACCCTTATTGCTGAAGCCGCTAATCTGATGGGATGGTAAATAATATACAACCTTCCAGGTTTCCCATTTTCCGTAAAAACTCATAAAATCGCCCCCCCTTTTCATAAGCATTCCGCCATTATGCGCCCCTTACATATTTCTCAATGCCCAAAATTGCAAAATGCTGCCCTCTAAATATCTATCTGGCATATGGAAAATAAACTTTTTCTTATGCCTGAAAAGAAATTAAAGTTTTTCTTCAAAAAAGTCCCGTGTTTCTTTCCTCATATTTCCTTTTAGATTGTTGTAAAGCACACGGCACTTGCTGGGAAACAGATCGGCTTGACAGGTGTCTCCGTCAGCAAAGGTGATCTCGCATCTATAGCCTTCCTGGCCCGTAGCGGGAAACAGAATCGTTTCGATATATGCAATATCCTCAATATCATCTGCTATGTTGAAGCGGGCCACCTCCTCATTCTCTTTCAAGAAAATCATTTGAGAAAAGAAGTCCACTGTTGATACCTTCGCTTTGGGAGGATTGCCCAGCACAATGCTGCAACCCTCATGCTTGCCGGATGAAATCTCACCATAGCGTGTAGCAAGAGATGCACCTACTTTTTTCATAAGATTGTCAAAAAAACCCATACTTACTTCCTCCTTATTTTTTAAGATGATATATTTTATTCGCTCTGTGATTGCTTTCCTGCTGCTTTCGGGATAAACAATCCTTCTTTGTCCCTATGGGCAGAGACTTTAAGTAAGCGTATCACAAAAAAATATATCCGTCATTTGCTGTCAGTATCTTGCTTTTTGAAAAAGAATATGCTATAGTGACATAGTTCGGCAAGAGGAGGTGGTTTTCCACCTCCTTTGTTGCATTTATCGGCATATTATGTTATAAATATAAAAAGCGGGGGCACTTTTTATGCAGAAAGACACAGCGGAAATCGTAAAGCAGTTGCAACTTTCTCCGGATTTTCAAAGTTTCTACCAGGAAAACAAAGAATTTATGGTTGATAAATCCCTGGCGCAACTTCTGGAGCAGCTGCTGCAGCAAACCGGCATCAGCAAGGCCAAAGCCATCAAGAACGCAGAAATGAGTGAAGTCTATGGCTACCACATTTTTGCCGGCAGCCGAATCCCGGAGCGGGGCAAAGTGCTGGCGCTGGCCATCGGTATGGGTCTGAATCTGGAACAAGTGCAGCAACTTCTGAAGGCCGCAGGCTATAGCGCCCTGTATGTGAAGCGTCCCTTTGACAGTGTGGTGCTCTACGGCATTTTCAAAAAAATGTCCGTGGCCCAGATCAACGAGCTTCTTTATGATTACGGAATGGAGACATTAGGACAGAGTACATTATGAAAGTATGCCCAAACTGCAAAGCAGTCCTGGATGATAACGCCCGGTTCTGTCTGCAATGCATGACCTCTTTGGAGGAAAAAGAACAAATCCAGCCACCGATGGTACGCTATGTTCGTCGGTGGCCATTGGTGTTGCTTTGCGTGATTCTTTTGGGTGTTTTTCTGCTATTTATGCTGCTTTTCCAACCCTCTGCACCAGAGGAAACAACCGTTCCTACGCAAGCCGGCAACATAGAAGATCCCACAACGATCACCCAAACCCTGGAGGGCGTGACCTATACCTTCCGCCCTGCTACCAAAAACGATTACCCTGCGGCAATCGTTTTAACCAATCACTTTGTGCTTATCCGTGTAGAAGGTACGCCTTTGGATGGCACCTACCAAGTCCCTTCCTTTGTTGGTGATAACAAAAATGCCCTTGTCACAGTAGTCGCAGAGAATGCCTTTGCAGGAACCAACGCCCGGTCCATTGACCTGGGATACAATGTGCGTTTAGTCTGGGGAAACGCCTTTGGGGGATATCCCTTGATGGATCTTTATCTGCATGAGGATGTATGGATCGATCAGGAAGCCTTTTCCGGCTGCGCAGAAGGTTTTACGATCCACTGCCCGGATGACCTGGAAAATACGAAAGGCGTTCTCTGGTCAGAACTTGCTGCCACCTATGGTTTCCGGTGGGAAGTCCAGGAATTCTGAAGTCATCCAGGAGAGAAAGCAGTATGACAAGAGAAGAATATATTGGAAAACTCAAGGACAGGTTTGCCACAGTGGAGGTTCTCAGCACCAAAAACGATTGCAAGGTGCTTCGTCTGCGGCATCGGGAAATAAAAAAAGATCTGGTGCTGCGCAGTTACCCCCGGCAATTAGAGGCCTATGAATCTTTGGTAAATCTGTGCTGTGTAAATCTGCCGGAGATCCTGGATGTCATCCCGGTGGAGGATGGGCAAATCGTTCTGGAAGAGTATATCCCCGGTATGACCGTCGCCCAAATCATGGAAACAAATCATTATCAGAAGCAAGGCGCCCGGCATATTATGGCGGCGCTGTGTCACGCCATGAGTGTTCTCCACGCCCGGGGACTGGTAGATCGGGAGATCAAGCCGGAAAATGTGATGATCTCCGATAACGGCAGAGTGGTTCTGGTAGATTTTAATGCCTCCCGGCGGGTAAGCGAAAGCAGCCGGGATACGGTGATCATGGGTACTGTGGGATATGTATCTCCGGAGCAATTAGGCCTTTCTCAAACAGATGCCCGGACAGATATTTACGCCGCCGGTGTCCTTTATAATGTTATGCTCACCGGCCAGCACCCCAGTGTGTCCATCGCACCGGGTCGAGCCGGACGGATCGTCCGCAAATGCACCGCTGTCAACCCCGATGAGCGTTATCAGTCGGCTGACGCTTTGCGGGCAGCACTGTGATTTTTAAAATAAGAACCCCCGGGGTGCGATTGCTCTCCGGGGGTTTTTCATGGGGAATACCCCGGTTGTGTATGCATTCCAAAAGCGCCTAACTTTTGGGTTGCATACACAACCGGGGTGGTGCTATTTTATAAAGCTTATGGGGTTTTGATATTTTCCCAACTATCCAAAGTCTCCCAAACGTCAATGCCCATTCCGTTATGTACCACAGTGCCGTTTCCATTCAGACCCTGGTGCAGGAATGTAAAAACAATATGGTCTGTACTCCCGCCCTCTACGGAGAACTGTATAAGATCTTGGCGCTGATTTGTCAAAAACAAAAGCGGCGGGTCACCAAGGACCGGTTTGCCAGTATCCGTACCGGTATCCAGATGCTGGAAAG
>JAZRUE010000019.1:0-18558 GCA_045652345.1 Faecousia sp.
AGAGAGGCCGCGGCAAGATGATCGGGGTGGAGGAACAAACAAAAGGAGAAACCAAAAATGTCTGTCGTATCTATGAAGCAACTGCTGGAAGCCGGCGTGCACTTCGGTCACCAGACCCGCCGCTGGAATCCCAAAATGGCCACCTACATCTACACCGAGCGTAACGGTATCTACATCATCGACCTGCAGAAGACCGTTAAGAAGCTGGAAGAGGCCTACAACTTTGTCCGTGACATCTCTGCCGAAGGTGGCAACATCCTGTTTGTTGGTACCAAGAAGCAGGCTCAGGACGCCATCAAGGAAGAAGCTATCCGCTGCGGTGGTTACTATGTAAACGCCCGTTGGCTGGGTGGTATGCTGACCAACTTCCGCACTATGCGTACCCGTATCGACCGTCTGGCTCAGCTGCGCAAGATGGAAGCTGACGGCACCTTCGCTATGCTGCCTAAGAAGGAAGTTATCAAGCACCAGGGCGAAATCGAAAAGCTGGAAAAGTACCTGGGCGGCGTTAAGGAAATGAAGAAGATCCCCGCTGCTCTGTTCATTGTTGACCCCCGCAAGGAGCGCAACGCCATTGCCGAAGCTAAGAAGCTGGGCATCCCCGTTGTTGCAATCGTGGACACCAACTGCGATCCTGATGAGATCGATTACGTGATCCCCGGCAACGACGACGCTATCCGCGCTATCCGCCTGATCGCTGCCGCTATGGCATCCGCTGCCATCGAAGGCCGTCAGGGCGAAGACGCTGTTGTTGAGCCCGTCGCTGAGACCGAAGCTCCTGCAGAAGAAGTCGCTGAATAAGAATTCCCTATGGCTCCCGTACCCCGGGAGCCATACTAAAAGTACAAATGATTTTAGGAGGATAACAAAATGGCTTTTACCGCTTTAGATGTTAAGAAACTGCGTGAAATGACCAACGTTGGCATGATGGACTGCAAGAAGGCCCTGGCTGCCTGCGATGGCGACATGGACAAGGCTGTTGACTGGCTCCGTGAAAAGGGCCTGGCCAAGGCTGCTAAGAAGGCTGACCGCATTGCTGCTGAAGGCGTTGCTTACGCTGCCGTTATCGATGGCGTTGGCGTTGTGATCGAAGTCAACTCCGAGACCGACTTCGCCGCCAAGACCGATGCTTTCATGGACCTGGTTAAGGGTCTGGCCGCTGCTGTTGCTAAGGAAAACCCCGCTGATGTGGACGCTCTGAAGGCTTGCACCTTCCCCGGCACCAACCTGACTGTTACCGAGATCATGCAGGAAAAGGTTATGTCCATCGGCGAAAATATGCAGATCCGCCGTTTCACCCGTTTTGCTGAAAACACCAATGTTGCTTACGTTCACGCAGGCGGCACCCACGGTGTTCTGGTAAACCTGGCTGTTGAAGGCGGCATTGATGCCACCGAGATCGGCAAGAACGTTGCTATGCAGATCGCTGCTATGGGCGCTAAGTACTGGGACAAGGCTCTGGTTCCCCAGGCTGATGTTGACCACGAACTGGCTGTCCAGGTTGCTGCTATGGACAACGACCCCAAGATGGCTAACAAGCCCGCTCAGGTGAAGGAAAAGATCGCTGCCGGCAAGATCGCCGCTTACTTCAAGGAAATCTGCCTGCTGCAGCAGGACTTCGTCCGTGGCGACCTGTTCACCGGCTCCGTGGAAGGCTACATTGCTGACGCTGCCAAGAAGCTGGGCGGCTCCGTGAAGTTCGTTGACGCTGTTCACTATGTGAAGGGCGAAGGCATCGAGAAGAAGGAAGAAAACTTCGCTGACGAAGTGGCTGCTCAGATCGCTAACGCAGGCAAGTAATTCTTTCTTACAAACAAAAATTACGGGATGTGCAATCGCACATCCCGTTTTTTGTTGTCTTAAATGAGCATTGTAACAAGAGGAAACAGCACCGCCGTCAAAAGGCCCGCCACCACCAATGAAAGGCTGCTGACTGCGCCTGCAAGCGGATCGATCTCCATTGCCTTGGAAGTGCCGATCACGTGGGAGGCCGCACCGTAGGCAACACCCTGGCTGATAGGATCACGCAGCCGGAACAGCTTGCAAAACAGCGGGCCAAGGAGCACGCCTGTAATGCCGGTAATGGCGATCACGCCGGCGGTCAAAGAGCCGATGCCCCCATTCTGCTCCGCAAGGACCATGCCAATAGCAGTGGTGATACTTTTGGGCAGCAGAGAAACCGTAATTTCCCGGGGCAGCGCAAATAAAATGCACAAGCACAGCACCATGAGGAGGCTGCTGACCGCACCGGAAACCACGCCGGCCAGGATGGCAGGCAGGTTGGATTTCAGCACCTTCAGGTTTTCATACAGCGGAACTGCCAGGGCAACGGTCACCGGTGTTAAAAGCCAGCCGATGATGTCCATTCCCTTTTGGTAGTTTTCCATTGGTGTCTTGGTCAGAAGTAAAAATGCCACAACCAGCACCACTGCAATCAAAAAGGGATTGCACAAACTGTGTTTTACCTTAGATTTGCACCAAAGACCCAAAAGATAGGCGCCCAAAGTCAGGCACAGAGAAAATAAGGGAAGTCCAAAAAGCTCATCCATCCTGCTTCCCCCTTCCCTTCTGCAACCACTTGGTCACAAGGCCGCTGATGGCAAAAATGGCGCCGGTGGTAAACACCACAATCACAACAATGGCCGCCGCATTGGGGGCGATGATATCCCAATATTCCAGCACCTTTACTGCGGGGGCAATGTAGATGACAGGCATAATGGAAATCAGAAAATCTGCGGCGCCTTTCACCTTTTCCAGTTTCACAAGACCCGTCAGCAGCGCTGCAAGCAGCAGCACCAGGCCGTAAACCGCCGCCGGAATCGGCAGAGGAATCAAGGTCTCCATGGCCTGCCCCACCAGGGAAAAGGCGATAATCACCATAAATTGCTTCAGATACTGCATGCTTCCACCTCATCCCATGTATAGGCCTTCTGCACATCTGCCGGGCCTTCCAGGTAAAGTTCTTCAATGGCTTTTTCCCTGGCCACCACCGTTACTTCCAGCACACCGCCGGGATTTTCGCAGATCAGATGGCCTTCCGGCAACTGTCCCAAAGCGAAAAGGGTCACGCCCAGGCTGCCGCAGCCGGTGCCGCAGGCCAGGGTGTAATCCTCCACGCCCCGTTCATAAGCCAGCACACGATAGCGGTTGCTCTCCAATTCGCAGTAGAAGATCACATTGGCCCCCTTGGGGAATGCCGGGTGGAAACGAAGCGTCTTTGCTTTTTCCCGGAGTGTTTCCCGGTCCTCCCACTGCAAATTGGGAATGTAGGTCAGGGCCAAAGGTAGCCCGGGATTGCCCAGCTCCACATAGTGAACACCGGGAAGGCGGTTCCGATCCACCACGCCGGGGTTATTCAGCCGCACCCGGTAGTGGTTCTCCCCCAGCCGCTTGCCGTAAACCAGGCCCGCGTCTGTTTCCATGGTCATTTCTTCCCCCACAATACCGAGCTCATAGGCAAACCGGCAAATACAGCGACTGCCGTTGCCGCACATCTCTCCCCGGGAGCCATCGGAATTATAAAAATGCAGACGGAAATCCGCCTTCTGGGAGTAATCCAGCACCATAAAGCCATCTGCCCCGGTCATAGCGCAAAGGGTTTTTGCGGCCTTGGCGTAATCAAATTGCACATTGCGGCCATCCACGACCATAAAGTCGTTGCCCGCTCCATCCATATGTAAAACCTGCATAGGTATCCTCCATTTGTTTCGGTACACCTATTTTATCACATCTTGTCAAATAAAGAAAGCACCTGCGGCGCAGGTGCTTTCCTGTTTTTTATCGACTTCCCTTATCGTAGGGAATACCCTCCGCTTTGGGGGCTCTGGACCGCTTGGAGGTAAATGCCAAAACGATCAGAGAGATGATATAAGGCATCATATTATACACAAAGCTGGGCAAATTCAAAGAGGCCAGGAAATCAAAGCCCACATACACATTTCCCAACGCCCGGAAGAAGCCGAACAGCAGAGCTGCCAGCGCAATCTTCAAGGGATGCCAAGAGCCAAAGATCATAACCGCCAGGGCAAGAAAACCGAAGCCGGCAACACCGTTTTCAAATTTCCAGACACTGACACCTGCAGTGATATACACGATACCACCCAGGCCGCCCAGAATGCCGGACAACAGCACACCGGCATAGCGCATCTTATAAACATTGATGCCCACAGAGTCTGCTGCCTGGGGATGTTCGCCGCAGGCACGCAGCCGCAGACCAAACTTGGTCTTATACATCAGGATGAAGCTGACAACCAGCGCCACCACTGCCACCAACATAAACCAGTTGAATTCAAAGTCACCGATGCGCACAATGAACATATCTCTGGTCTGGGTGTAATAAATCTCAGAAGAGGGGTTGTTGCCGGGGTTGATGGCAGAGTTGATTGCCTTCACAGCAACGGTAGCACCGGCAGTGGCCAGCATATTCATAGCCGTGCCGGTAATGGTTTGGTCTGCCTTAAAGGTGATAGACGCCACCGCCAAAAGCATAGAATAGACCATACCAAAAAATGCGCTGGCAAGAATGGTTGCCAAAATGATGATCGGTGCGCCCCAGGAAGCAGGCATAAAGCCCATCACCAAAGCGCCGCCCAATGCGCCCACAACCATAATGCCTTCCAAGCCGATGTTGATCACACCACTGCGCTCGGAGAAACAGCCGCCCAGTGCCACCAAAAGCAGCACGGAAGCAAAGATCAGTGTGTATTGGAATAACAAGGTCATTCTGCGGCACCTCCTTGCTTGCTCTGTTTCTTCTCATCCCGCTTGTCCAGCCCGGCAGAGATCTTCTGCTTAAAGAAGACGACGAATGCACACAAATAAATGATAATGGACGAAATCAGGTCGGTGATCTGGGCAGAATAGACAGTCTTGTCCACAAACATACCTGCGTCGGTAATATACTGAATGAAGAAGGCAGACAGAATCGCACCCACGGGGTTCAGGCCGCCCAGGAAGGCAACCGCGATGCCGTTAAAGCCCATGGCAGGCACGGACGCAGCGGTGGTTTCCCATCCCACAATGCCGGTCTGATACAGCATGGAAGCGCCCAGACCAGCCAGCGCGCCGGAAATGGCCATCGTCAGCAGGATGTTCCGGTTTTCCTTCATACCGCAGTATTTTGCAGCGTGGTAATTGTTGCCGGTGGCTTTCAGTTCATAACCGAATTTGGTTTTATTCAGAATCACCCATATGGCGATGGCTATGAGGATCGCCAGCGGAATGGCAATGGTCACATGCTTTTCACCGCTGAACAAGGTATCCAATCCCAGCTTAGGAAGGAGTGCGCTGTTGTTATTGCCCAAAATATCCAGGGTTTCCGGAGAGGCGGGCTTCTTCACGCCGCTTAGTATCCAGTTGGTGGAATACAGTGCAATCCAGTTCAGCATAATGCCGGAGATAACCACATTCACATTACAGAAGATCTTCAAGGTGCCGGAAATCACGCCCAGTAACGCACCTGCAGCCATAGCTGCCAGCACACAGGCATACCAGGGCAGTTTCAAATCCAGGGCGCAGTAGAGGGCTGCGCAGGCACCGGCCACATACTGTCCGGCAGCGCCGATGTTAAAGATACCCACCTTATACGCAAACAGCACGGAAAGGGCGCACATCAGCAGAGGTGCCATACGCACAAGGCACTGACCCAGGTATTTCATCTGCAATTTGCCGGAGGGATACTTAAAAAAGTTTTGCAAAATGGCTGTAATACCGCCAACTGCGCCTTCCGGCTTAATGATCAGCAGTACCAAAAAGCCGATCAACAGGCCACCGAAAATGCAGGCCAAAGAGGCAAGGATCGTTTGCACGCCGCCCTTGCGAAGCAGGGGGGTTCTTGCTTTATTCATGTTGCCCTCCTCTCTTGGCACCGGCCATATAAAGGCCCAGTTCCTCTACGGTTGTTTCATTGGGATACAATTCACCTACGATTTCGCCTTCGTACATAACCAGGATCCGGTCGGAAAGGTTCATAACCTCGTCCAGTTCCAAACTCACAAGCAGCACCGCCTTGCCCGCATCCCGCTGGGCAACGATCTGGCTGTGAATAAATTCGATAGCGCCTACGTCCAGACCCCGGGTGGGCTGGACAGCCACCAATAGAGCCGGGTCTTTCTCCAGTTCCCGGGCGATGATAGCCTTCTGCTGGTTGCCGCCGGACATACTCCGGGCAATGGTGATGGGGCCCTGACCGGACCGGACGTCATATTGCGCAATCAACCGCTGGGCATAGCTGCGAATATTTTTTCTGCGCAGGAAACCCGTTGCGCTCGTAAATTGGGGCCGGAAATAGGTCTGCAGGATCATATTGTCTTCCAATGTGTAATCCAGCACCAGACCGTGCTTATGCCGGTCCTCCGGAATATGGCTCATACCCATTAGGGAGCGTTTACGGATCGGCATCTTTGTAATATTTTTACCATTCATAAACACCGCACCGGAAACGGGATTTTCCAGACCGGTAATGCCGTAAACCAGCTCGCTCTGGCCGTTGCCGTCAATACCGGCAATGCAGACGATCTCTCCGGCGCGCACCGAGAAGGAAACATTTTTCACCGCGTTGTTTTTATGGGACTTGGAAGCCATGGTCAGACCCTGCACCTCCAAAACCACGTGGGCGGGTTTGGCCTCGTCCTTTGCCACGGCGAATTCCACGTCGCGGCCAACCATCATGCGGGAAAGCTCCTGCTTGTCCGTATCGGCCACATCCACGGTGCCGATATACTTGCCCTTTCGAAGAACGGAGCAGCGATCGGCAACTGCCATAATTTCGTTGAGTTTGTGGGTAATAAACAGAATGGACTTGCCCTCAGCAGCCAGTGCCTTCATGATCTGCAGGAGTTCTTCGATCTCCTGAGGCGTCAGAACAGCGGTGGGTTCGTCAAAAATCAGCACCTCGTTATCCCGATAGAGCATCTTCAGGATCTCTGTGCGCTGCTGCATACCTACGGTGATATCCTCAACGAGGGCATCAGGATTCACGTGCAGGCCGTACCGCTTGGAAAGCTCCACGACCTTCTTCCGGGCCTCTGTTCGCTGCAGGAAGCCATTTTTGGTATCCTCTGCGCCCAAAATGATGTTATCCAAAACGGAGAAACATTCCACCAGCTTGAAGTGCTGATGCACCATGCCGATTCCCAAACGGTTGGCATCGTTGGGATTGTTGATCTTTACCGGTTTGCCATCTTTCAGGATCACGCCTGCTTCCGGCTGGTACAATCCAAACAGAACAGACATCAGAGTGGATTTACCGGCGCCGTTTTCTCCAAGCAAAGCGTGGATTTCACCCCGACGAAGCTGCAGGGTAATATCATCGTTTGCCAGAATGCCGGGGAAACGCTTGGTAATGTTCAGCATTTCAATCACGTACTGTGCATTTTCCAATCCAACTACCTCCTTACATAGGTTCTTTCGATTTCATTATACACCAACATAGGGAAATTTCAAATACAATTTGGTGCATTTTCACCCCAAACTCAGGCACAACGCGCAAAAAGAAAGGGGCAGGCCTTTGCCTGCCCCTTATGGAGTGCGGGTTTGATTACTTAATGTTGCCCAGGTAGGAAACATTGGCATTGGGAGTTACGGGGGCGTTCACGATGTCGTTGGACACAGTGATGGTGCCATCGAACATACCCTTCACCAGGTTGGCGTAGTCAGCAGCGGTGAACTTGCCTTCCACGAACTGAGTGGAATCGGCGGGGATCTGAACATAGTTCTTTTCAGGAGCGTCACCGGAAACCAGGCCCAGAGTGTCGATCTTGCCGGCATACTTATCCCAGTTGCCGTTTACGATTACATCGTACAGAGTATCGATGGTGGCGGGAGCCAGACCCTTCATAGCAGAAGTAACGGTCATGCCTTCGCCGTAAGCGCCGTCGATGATAGCAGCCTGGTCAACGTCAACACCGATGACCTTGCCGTTCACCTTCTTAGCAGCCTCAGCAGCGGAAGTGTAGATGCCGCCGCCGCAAGCAAACACGATCTCAGTGCCGTCTGCATACCAGGTGTCCATAACAGCGGTGATGTCAGCATCGCCGAAGAACTGGTTGCCGTAGCCGTACTTCACATCAACAGTGATGCCCAGCTCCTTGGCCGCAGCGTCAACGCCCTGCTCATAGCCGTAGCCGTAACGGATAACAGCGGGAACAGCCATGCCGCCCAGGAAGCCCAGCTTGGTGTAGCCCAGCTTGACAGCAGCGTAGCCAGCCATGTAGCCGCAGAGTTCTTCCTGATAGATAGCGCAGTAAACGTTATCCATATGGACATAGTCGGTCAGTTCCCAGTTGTCGGGGTTATAGTCATAGGTCTCGCCCTTCAGGGGGACAGCGCCTTCCAGCAGGTCGCCCTTAGCAACGTCCAGAGCGATGAACTTAACGTTGGGGTATTCGCCGGAAACTTCAGCGATGGTGGCGCCGAATGCGTAGCCGGGCATTACGATCACATTGTAGCCTTCAGCGATAGCCAGTTCTACGGAAGCAACACGGCCAGCGGTATCGTTGGTCTGGGGCTTGTAGTACTTGACTTCTACGTCGTTGTCTTCGCCGAACTTAACGCAGGCTTCCCAAGTGGTCTGGTTGAAGGACTGGTCAGTGATATCGCCGTAGTCGGTGACCATAGCGACCTTGCTGACGCCTTCAGTCGTATCAGCAGAGCCGCAGCCTGCGAACAGACCGACAACCAGCAATACGGAAAGAACAAGTGCAAGAATCTTTTTCATTTCGTTTTCCTCCAAAATTTTATTTAAGGTATTTTCATACCTTTTGTATTATCGCACATCCCCCACAAAAAATCAATATGTTGGAGCATTTTTGTGAAAAATGTCAATATATGGATTTACCCCTGCATATGGGTTTGGGGGCGGAAGCTATGGGGCAGGATGTCTGCCAGGGTCAGTTCTTCGTAACTTTCCTCTCCGGTCACCAGGTAGATCTTAAAATCATCCTCGCAGAACTCCCGCATCACCTGCCGGCAAACACCGCAGGGCGGGAATGCCCCGGTGATCTTGCCGCCCTTACCGCCGCAGACTGCGATGGCTTTAAAATTCCGATGGCCGTCATAAATGGCCTTAAAGAAGGCGGTCCGCTCTGCGCAGATGGTGGGGGTAAAAGAGGCGTTTTCAATGTTACATCCCTGGTAGACTGTGCCGTCGGCGCACAGAAGGGCAGCCCCCACTGCGTAGCCGGAGTAGGGATAATAGGCTCTGCCCATGGCCTCAATGGCTAAAGTAGTCAGTTTTTCCGGTGTCATTTTAGCGCCTCCTTTGCAAAGCTCTTGCCGGGGGTCTCCAGGTTCACTTCCAGCAGCTGCGCCACCGTGGCAGCAATGTCTGCAAAGCTCTCCCGAGTGCCTAAATTGCCCGGCTTTACATCCTTACCCAGCAGCAGCATGGGAACACATTCTCTTGTGTGATCCGTGGTGGCAGTGTAGGCAGGGTCACAGCCGTGGTCGGCAGTGATCAGCACCACATCGTCCTTTCCCAGCTTGGGCAGGAATTGACCCAGCCAGGCATCAAACTCTGTCAGGGCCTTTGCATAACCGTCGATATCCCGGCGGTGGCCGAAGAGCATATCAAAGTCCACCAGGTTCACAAAACACAGGCCCTCAAACCCCCGGGCTTCAAACCGGTCAGTATGGGCCATGCCGTCGGCGTTGGACTTGTTGTAAACGTGTTCTGTTGTGCCAACACCTGCAAAGATATCATAGATCTTACCCACGCCGATGGAATCCTTGCCTGCTTCCTTCACCGCATCCAAAAGGGTCTTTGCAGGAGGCTCCAAAGAGTAGTCGTGGCGGTTGGAAGTCCGCTTGTAAGCGCCGGGAGTGCCAACGAAGGGACGGGCAATGACCCGACCCACGCCGTGCTTGCCCCGAAGCTGCGCCCGGGCAATCCGGCAGTACTCATAAAGCTGCTCCAGAGGAACCGTCTCCTCATGGGCGGCGATTTGGAACACAGAGTCTGCAGAAGTATAAACGATCAGGTCACCGGTTTTTTGATGCTCCTCACCGAAGGCATCGATAACCGCCGTGCCGGACCAGGGCGCATTGGCCAAAATACCTCTGCCGGTGGCCTTCCGAAAAGGCTCCAGCACTTCTTCCGGGAAACCTTCGGGGTAAGTGGGCAGAGGATTCTCCGATACGATGCCTGCAATCTCCCAGTGGCCGATGGTGGTGTCCTTGCCGTTGGATTTTTCCTTCAGCCGGGCATAAGCGGCGGTGGGATTTTCCGCCTTTGGCAGGCAGGTGACCCCATCGATATTGCCCAAACCGGCTTGAATCAAATTGGGAATGTGCAATTCTTTGGAGGTGGCGCAGGCTGCCAAAGTGTTGACGCCTTCATCTCCAAAGGCCTTGGCATCGGGCATTGCACCAATGCCGAAAGAATCCAGTACAATTAAAAATACACGCTTCATTCATTTCACCCTTTCATTGGGAAAGTTTGGGCGGCCTTTTCAGGTCGCCCATTTGTATACCGTAAACAGATGTGCCGCAGCAAAGGCTCCCTTGTGCAAAGGGAGCTGGCAAAACCGCAGGTTTTGACTGAGGGATTGTAGCTTTTCGTATTTACTACCGGAAGCAATCCTCCCGTCAGCCTACGGCTGCCACCCTCCTTTACACAAGGAGGGCTTTATTCCGTTTCGTCATTCTTACTTATTTTCCATTGCTACGGCAACATCAAGAGCCACCTTCATCATCTGGGTGAAGGCAGTCTGCCGTTCTTCAGAGGTAGTCTCCACACCCTTGAGGACGTGGTCGGAAATGGTGCAGATGCACAGTGCCCGCTTGCCGTACCGGGCGGCATTCATATAAAGAGCAGCGGCTTCCATTTCCAGGGCCATAACGCCCATCTTCTTCAGGCCATACACACTGTCCAGGCCTTCGGGAACGCCCACATGGTCGCCGTAGAACACATCGGAGGAGTTCACATTGCCCACATGGTAGGTAGCACCGTGAGCCTGGCAGGCCTTTACTGCCTCAGACAGCAGGGTGAAGTCTGCAATGGGGGCATAGGTGCCGGGCAGATGAAACTGGGCAGCATAGTTGGAGTCGGTGCAAGCACCCTGACCCAGAACGATGTCATACAGATTGATATGATCCTGAATAGAGCCGGCAGAACCCACGCGGATGATGTTTTCCACATCGTAGCCGTTGAACAGCTCGTGGGAGTAGATGCCGATGGCGGGCATACCCATACCGGAAGCCATTACGGACACCTTGACGCCCTTATAGGTGCCGGTGTAGCCGTGAACGCCACGGACATTGTTCACAAGCACAGGGTTTTCCAAAAAGGTTTCTGCGATAAACTTGGAGCGCAGAGGGCCACCGGGCATCAGCACAGTCTTGCCGAAATCACCGGGCTTGGCAGCAATATGAGGAGTGGGGGTCTTTAACATAAGATAGCCTCCTTTATATTAGTAAGTTCCGTCGTTTTTCAGGCCCTTGGCGATCTTTACCACCCGGGAAGTGCCCAGACGGGATGCGCCCAGCGCGATAAACTTCTCTGCATCTTCCAGGCTGGAGATGCCGCCGGCAGCCTTGATCTTCACATGGGGTGCCACATACTTGGCAAACAGCTCCACATCAGCGAAGGTAGCGCCAGCCTTGGAGAAGCCGGTGGAAGTCTTGATATAATCGGCGCCGGAGTCGGAAACAGCCTTGCACAAGGCGATCTTTTCTTCATCCGTCAGCAGGCAGGTTTCGATGATGACCTTCAGGAGCTTGCCCTTGCAGGCAGCCTTGATGGCGGCAATTTCATCCCGAATTTCATCGAATTTGCCTTCCTTGGCCCAGCCGATGTTGATCACCATATCCACTTCATCAGCACCGTTATCTACAGCATCGGAAGCCATAAAGCACTTGGCAGCGGTGGTGGCATAGCCGTTGGGGAAGCCGATGACGGTGCAGATGGCCAGCTTGTCGCCCACATAGTCCTTGGCCTGCTTCACGAAGGAAGCGGGGATGCAGACAGAAGCGGTCTTGTAGGTCATGCCGTCGTCGCAGATGGCCTTGATCTCGTCCCAGGTAGAAGTCTGGGCAAGCAAAGTATGGTCGCACTTGGAAAGGATTTCAGAAAGTTCCATATCGATTCTCCTTATTTACCGTGTAATTTAATCTTTTTATGTTCCCGGATACCCCGGATATAGCACTTATGGCACATAGCAATATAGGCATCGTTGCCGCCTAAGAACACCTGGGCGCCCTCGGTGACGATGTAGCCTTCCCCGTCGATACGGGCGTTGACGGTGGCCTTGGCGCCGCAATCGCAGATGGTCTTGATCTCCTGAATGGTGTCCGCCACTTCCATCAGCCGGCGTGAGCCGGGGAACAGTTTGGTCTGGAAGTCGGTCCGCAGGCCAAAGCACATCACCGGCACATTGAAGTCATTGACAATGTGGCGAAGCTGATCGATCTGCTCCGAGGTCATAAACTGGCACTCGTCCACGATGATCACATCGCAGCTATCCTTCTTGGTATCCACAAAATGGGCATACACATCCATATCAGGAGGAACGATGTCCACCCGTGCCTCCAGGCCGATGCGGCTGCGGAGGATGTGCACACCGTCCCGGGTGTCCGCGCTGGGTTTGATCAGCCACACCTGCAGGTCGTTTTCCTCGTAGTTATACTTGGTAATCAGGGCCTGGGCAGTCTTGCTGGAGCCCATGGCACCGTACTTAAAATAGAGTTTTGCCATAAGGGAGTGCCTCCATTCTCTTTCTTTCCTTTATTATACTAAAACCTCAGTGTATATGCAAGTCAGAAAAACAGCAGAGAAAACCAGGTGATGATATTGCTGCCGTACTGGAAGTCCAGACCCAGGCTTTCCAGCACCGGAATCACATTGATGCCGTGACTTTCCACGCAGGGGTGCATCTTGTCCGGGTGGATGCAGGGTTTGCCGTCCAGGTATGCGCAGCGATCACACTTGGCGCAGGCTTCCGTGGAAAGCACATAGGGTGTCTCCCCTTCTGCCCGAAGCATATCCGCCACCAGATCGGTGATCTCCTCGTGGGGGCCCCGGGTGGAAAGGGTTTCTTCAATATCAGAAATATCGTTGCATTCCGTAATGGTGCCGATCACCAGGCAGTTTTGATGCTGCAAGCACCGCTTCTGGCAGGCATCCACTTCTCCCACTGCCGGGGGGCAAGCCCAGCTTTTGCCGTACATGGGGCACTCACTGGAGCAAATGTAGCGAATGCGCTGGGAAAACTCCAATTCCTTGGGGTCAATAAATGCATAAGTATAAAGGGGCAGGTCAGAAAGAGCCGCCTCAAATTTGGCTTTATCCATTTTCTATCTCCTTCAAAATTCGCTGGCAGCCTTCCTGCAGATCGTTCCAGGTGGCGGTAAAATCCCCGGTGTACCAGGGGTCAGCCACATCCCGGGAAAGGAGAGGCTGGAATTTCTTGCAGCCGGGGAACAGCCGATTGAGATAACTTCTGTTCCGGCTGTCCATATAGTAAATATAATCGCTGGAATCGATGTCGGCTTGGGTGATCAGCCGGGCATAATGGCGGTCAAAGGAAACACCGTGCCGGGAAAGTTCCCGTTGGGCCGGGGGATAAATAGGATTGCCTTCCTCTTCCCTGCTGGCGGCTACAGAATCCACCTGCACAGAGGTGTTGCCCGCCTTTTTCAACAGATCCTTCATAATAAACTCCGCCATAGGACTGCGGCAAATATTGCCATGGCATACAAACAAAACTTTCACAAAACCGCCCTCACTTTCGTGGGTATATTATATCACGCATTGCGTGTAATTGCAACTTGTAGGGGCGGATGCCCACATCCGCCCGCGGGACGATGTAGGCATCGTCCCCTACGTCCCGTCGACAAAAGCCGCAGGGAAGGACACACAGGTCGTTCCCTACTTGCATTTCTTTTTCTGCTAAAGTATAATTTCCTTAGATAAACTACTTTTTGGTGAGGTTACTATGAACGGCAAGAAAAACATTTTGCTTTTGACAACCGGCGGCACCATTGCCTCCGTCCTTGGTGGCGAGGGGTTGGAGCCCCAGCGCTCCGCAGTGATGGAACGGGAACTGAATCAGCTTCGCACCTATTACAATATTGCCGTGGAAGATGTTATGTGTTTGGACTCTTCCAATATGCAGCCGGAGCAGTGGCAGACCATTGCACGCCATGTTTTTCAGCGGAAGAACGCTTTTGACGGCATTGTGATCTCCCACGGCACCGACACCATGGCCTATTCTGCTTCTGCCGTCACCTTTATGCTTCCCAACATTGATGTGCCGGTGGTGTTTACCGGCTCCCAGCTGCCCCTGGCAGACATTCTCTCCGATGGCCCGGACAATCTGCGTACCGCCTTTGCTATGGCAGCCTCCGGAACGCCGGGCGTATTTTTGGCCTTTGACCGAAAAGTAATGCTGGGCTGCCGTGCCGTAAAGGTACGGGCATCCGGTTTCTCCGCCTTTGAAAGCATTAACGCCCGCTACGCAGGCAAGGTCAGCAATCAGGGTTTGGTGTTAGACCCCCAGGTGCTGCCCAAAGCCAAAGGCGAGCCTGCTCTCTTGCCGGACATCAGCCAAAATGTATTCCTGCTGAAACTAACCCCGGGCTTAAACCCCAAGATATTCGATATGCTGGCCGCCATGGGCTATAAGGGCATCGTGGTGGAGGCTTTTGGTCTGGGCGGCATCAATGTGCTGCAAAAGGGGCTCAGTGGCATCCAAAGAGCCATTGAAGACGGTATTAGCGTAGTGGTCACCACCCAATGTCTTTATGACAGTTCTGATTTGAACGTCTACCAGGTAGGCAACAAACTGCTCCAGTTAGGGGTCATCCAGGGCCGGGATATGACCTCCGAAGCCGCCATGGCCAAACTGATGTGGGCCATCGGCCAGGGTATGACCCAAAGCCAGATCACAGAGTTATTCACCCAAAATTTGGCCGGAGAAGTCACCCAAGTGTAAGTATTTGAAATCCCCCGGTGTATTAAGAGGAGAAAATGTGATGACTGCTTTTGATAACAGCGAATTCCATAAGTACAAGCAAGAAGCCCAGGAAAGATGGGGGCATACGGAAGCCTACAAGGAACACGAAGAGAAAACCAAGGGCTATTCGGGCAACCAGTGGAATTCTCTTGCAGGCACCTTAGATGCCATTATGGAAGCCTTTGCCCTTTGTAAGAAAGGCGGCAACAGCCCGGAAAGCGAAGATGCCCAGGCATTGGTTGCCAAACTGCAAGGCCATATCACAGAAAACTACTACACCTGCACCCCCGCCATTTTGGCAGGCCTTGGGCAGATGTATGTTGCCGACGGGCGGTTTAAAGCCAATATCGATCGCCACGGAGAAGGCACCGCAGAATTTATCGCCAAGGCAATCGAATCTTACGCAAAATGAGGTGCCGAAATGGCCTACACATTTCTTACATTACGGCAGTGTCCAGACAGGATGCAAGCTGCGGCAAACTGGTTTCATAGTAAATGGCGTGTTCCGGTGGAAGCCTACCTTGCCTGCATGCAGGCTTATTTGCAAGGGCAAACGGAACTTGGCTGGTATCTTTGCTTAGAGGGTGAGAGGATCGTGGGCGGTTTGGGAGTTATTGAAAACGACTTCCACAACCGGGCAGATCTGACTCCCAATATTTGCGCCGTCTATACAGAAGATGCCCACCGATGCCGAGGGATTGCAGGCAGGCTATTAAATATGGCTGTGGAAGATTTGCGCTCCAAAGGCATCTCCCCCGTCTATCTTTTAACCGACCACACCGGCTTTTATGAGCGCTACGGCTGGGAGTTTTACGTAATGGTCCAGGGGGACGGAGAACCCATTCCCTCCCGAATGTATATCCACAAGTGAGGAACCTATATGCAACGATATGAAGTAACCGAAAAGGATAAGGAACTGATTGCCGCGGGCCTGGATGTGCTCAGCAAAAACTTTGACGACGGGATCTACCATCACACCGTAGGCTGCGCCCTTCTGTGCAAAAACGGCAAAGTATACACCGGAGTCAACTGTGACGGCATCCACGGCTCTTGTGCAGAGTACATCACCATGGGCATCGCCATTTCCGCAGGAGAGCGGGAATTTGATACCATCGTAGCTACCCACGAAAAAGCCCCCAACGGGGTGGTTTCTCCCTGCGGAAACTGCCGGCAAATGCTTTTTGCGTACTGCCCGGATATTAAGGTCATTGTCAATGACGAACAAGGCAATCTGATTAAAGTGTCTGCCCGGGATCTTCTGCCCTACCCATGGCAGCCCATCATTTGCGAATAAGCGCCTGAAAGCCCATGAACAAAGCGCAAATTTGAAGGTGTAAAATCTGCTCCCCATTTACGGGCAGAGTTTGCTTTCCTCCCCTTGGCTCATTGCGCTTTTCACCTGCGCCATTTTGCTGCTCTTGGGTAATAAATTCCTAAGCCGGGGTATCTACTATATCGGCTTTTCTTGGCTGGAAAAGCTTTTTCAAAAGAAAACAAACACATAAGAAAGAGGTTTTTTTATGACTGTTTCTGAAGCCGTTAAGACCCGGCGCACTGTGCGAGCCTTTGAAAACAAGCCCGTTGACCGAAATATTCTTTTCAGCATTTGCGAGGATGCCCGGCTCTATGCCTGCTCTGCCAATCTACAGCCTATCCGTTTTAAGATCGTTTCTGAAATGGAAGAAAGCGACGCCATTTTCCCTCTGATTCGGCTGGCTGGCTATATTCCCGGCTATACCTTAGAAAAGACTCAGCAGCCTCCGGCCTATATTTTGATCGCCACCGAGGATGCAAATCCCAAAAACTGGCAATTCGAAGCGGGTGCGGTCTGCACTAGCCTGATGCTCCTTGCAAAGGAAAAGGGACTGGAAACCTGCTGCATTGGCAATTTCGATAAGAAAAAGACAGCCGAACTTCTTGGCATCGACACCGCCCGGTACAGCCTTTTGTATCTTCTTGCCATTGGCGAAAGCAAGCAGGAAAATGGCATCAGCCCGGTAACAGAGGGCATCAAGTACACCTACGAAAACGGCACATTTACCGTCCCCAAATACGACCTCTCCCAAATTTTGCTATAAAACATCCCGGCTCAACCGAGCCGGGATTTTAAATTTTGTAAGGTTATCTTACTTCAGAGCTTCTTCAACGGCAACAGCCACAGAAACGGTCATATCGGCCACCGCCGGAAGCTGGATCTCCAAATAATTGCAGTTATTCTTCCGTGAGGGTGAGGGTACCCTCGATACGTGTGAAATCAATTTTTTGGAAAGTGAATCCCGTCCAGGTGAGAGTATCGCCATCAAACTTTATATTTTCGTCATAGTATCTATTCGCTTCTTCATAGGGTATTTCCTCGCAAATTCGATTAAGGAGCATAGTACCTTCGTGTTCTGAATGACGATCAGGCACGGCGGGGCGGGCGTTACGATAAGAACAATCAAAATCACCAGAATAACCCGTTTCCTGGACAATAAACTTTGTCTGGAAATCACACTGAGCATATTCGCTAACCGTCCAGGCCATTCCTATACTGCTCTCAACAAATCTGTATTTCCAGGGTTCTTTCAGCCGAATCATATGCTGTGCGTTAGCGCTTTCTATTTCGCCAAAAGCATTTCCGGTGGCGCCTGCAACAAGTACAATTTCATAATAATCCTGCCAATTATCCAGGGTGATTTCTATATTGATGGTCTTTTTTGATTCCAAGCTGTTTTGACGGAGTTGTTCTACTTCCTGGATCGCTTGCTCGTAATCGCCGGCTTCCAAATAGTCAATCAGCGTGTTGTATTTTTTGTATTTGCCACAGGCACTAAGCATAAAACATAGCACCAGTGCAAGAATGAAACAAAAATTCTTTTTCATAGTATTTCCATTATCATTTGAAGTAGTTGTGGTAGTTATGTGAAAATGTGGATCTATCCTGTATAGAATAGATCCACAAATTTAATTACTTCAAGGATTCCTCAACAGCAACAGCAACACTGACGGTCATACCGACCATGGGGTTGTTACCAGCGCCCAGGAAGCCCATCATTTCCACGTGAGCGGGCACGGAGGAAGAGCCAGCGAACTGTGCATCGCCGTGCATACGGCCCATGGTGTCGGTCAGGCCATAGGAAGCGGGGCCTGCAGCCATGTTATCGGGGTGCAGAGTACGGCCGGTGCCACCGCCGGAGGCAACGGAGAAGTACTTCTTGCCCTGCTCGATGCATTCCTTCTTATAGGTACCTGCAACGGGGTGCTGGAAGCGGGTGGGGTTGGTGGAGTTACCGGTGATGGAAACATCAACGCCCTCGTGGTGCATAACAGCAACGCCTTCACGGACATCGTCACAGCCGTAGCAGTTAACAGCAGCGCGCTCGCCGGTGGAGTAGGGGATCTTCTTGACGATCTTCAGCTCGCCGGTGTAGTAGTCAAACTGAGTCTGCACGTAGGTGAAGCCGTTGATACGGGAGATGATCTGAGCAGCGTCCTTGCCCAGGCCGTTCAGGATGACACGCAGGGGCTCCTTACGGGCCTTGTTGGCGGAGCGGGCGATGCCGATGGCACCTTCAGCAGCAGCGAAGGACTCGTGGCCAGCCAGGAAAGCGAAGCACTTGGTCTCGTC
>JAZRUE010000020.1:0-14018 GCA_045652345.1 Faecousia sp.
GACCATCAGCGCAGCCAAAGCCAAACAAAGAATTTTTTTCATATTGGTTTACCTCCTCATATTGATTTCAAAATTTTGGGTGTAATTTATACTACCAAAAATCGGGGCAAAATGCAACTGATTTTTTATAAACTTATACAACCCCCTGGGGGCTTGCAACTTTCCGCAAAATAGGGTATGATATGCAAAACAGAAACAGGAGGCCGCTTGTATGGCAGACCACCACGAACACGATCATGCTTATATGCATGCCCATGGACTATCCCACGGTCATGGACATGTTCACGAAAATCAAAAAGCCGTCGTCAATCGGCTGGCACGGGCGATCGGCCACCTGGAAAAGGTGAAAAAGATGGTAGAGGACGGCTATGACTGCTCCGAAGTGCTGGTGCAGCTGGCCGCAGTCCGTTCCGCTTTGGATAACACCGGCAAGGTCATTCTCAAGGATCATATGCGCCACTGTGTAGTGGATGCTGTTGCCGCAGGCGATCAGGAATCCATCGACGATCTGTGCGATGCCATCGATAAGTTTATGAAATAAAAACCGGCAGGCTGTATGCCTGCCGGTCTTTATATTATTTAATCCTTTTGCAGCGCGCTCGCCACATCCAATAGGCCCTCTGCCACAAGCAGCACGCCGGTAGTGATCACCACCCAAACTACAAGGCCGCCCTGGCTGAACATCAGGCAAGCACCTGCAATCACCGTAACGATAGGCCGCAGATAGGCAAACAGCTTCTGTTTTCCTGCGGTTGTCTCTGTGAAGAACTTATGCATATTCACAATCCGCAGGAGTCCCAGCACAATGATCACCGCTGCCAGCAAATACAGCGCCACATTGTCAAACACCCAGCCGAAGGTAATGATACAAATACCCAGCACTGCTTTTACGATGGACATATTGAACTGCTTATTGATCAAATCCATCACCGCGGAGACCAAAACAATGGCGCCAAACACCGTCATGGCAATGCTGACAACCTGGTTTCTCAGCACAATCAGCATAATGCCGATCAGCATAGAAAACAACGCGGAGACGATATCTTCTTTTCTTCTCACAGGGATACCCTCTTTCTGTATCATTTTCAATTTTAAAAGCGGCAAAGCCTTTGGAGCCTTGCCGCTTTTATTATACAACGGTTTTTTGAAGAACGCAATGAAAAATCTCTTATTTTTCAATATCGGCAGTCTTCTTTGCCTTCCGCTCTTCCTTGGTCTTCAGAAACTTTTCCAGCTGGGGAACGAACAGCATACAGATAAGAGCTGCAGTGAACCCGCCGTTATACAGCAGGAAGCCACCGTGGAGATCCGGCACTGCGCTGACCAGCAGATAGTGCAGGCCGCCTGCCAGTGCGCCCCAAACAAAGCCGTACTTGCCGGAAATGGGAGAAAGGCCGTTGGCGTAGCACAGGCCGATGAGAATGGTCTGGTTGCCAATGGTCCATGTATAGCTTTCCACCCCCAGCAAGCTTGCCAGCCAGCCAAAGAGGTAAGAGGTCACCACATAGCCCACCATAATGGGCAGCACATTCCGGGGGTGAGAGCCGGAGTTGCAGGTGGAGAGCATACAGAACACAATGCCGAAGGTCATACCCGTCCATGCGGTGCTCATCTGGGCGGTGGGGTCGATCAGGGTGGCGAAGTTGAAGTAAGCCACGATCATCAGGCCGAAGATACCTGCATTCATCAGGAAGGCGCCTGTGCCATACTTGGAAGAGAAGCTGACGCTATGGCCGGAATCCTTCATCAGATTCCAGTAGTCCTTAGGCTTAGTGCCCATCAGCAGTGCAAAGACAATAAAGCTGGCAAACAGCACAATGGCAAATATATTGCAGCCATAGAAGAAATCAAACTTGGGCTCTACCAAAACCTTCAGGTCAGCCATTTTGTCGATGCCCCAGTTCAAAAGGACCTTGTAAAGCACCACCCGCAGGAAGAAAGCTGTCAGGCCGACGGGCAATGCAGCGGAAAAATGATCATAGCCCTTGTGGCAGGCAGGTGCGTGAGCCAGGCCTGCAGGCAGGAAAAAGCCGATGATCAGGCCAACGCCCAAAGCCATTCCCAGGCCCAGCCAGTTAAAGCCAATGACCTCTGTGCCGGGATAACGCAGCAGCAGATCGGAGATCAGAGGCGCGATGCCGGTGGAGAACATCATAGCGTTGGAAAGACTACCCAATTTTTCCTTCTTTACCAGGGCATACAAACAGACACCCAAAATGGTGGGAATCATATTAAAGATATTCATACCCCAGGAGCCAAAGCCCACGGTCAGCAGGAAGGCCAGGGTCGTCACATTGTTGGGCTTGCAGCCGGGTAAATATGTAAGACCCAGACAGAAAAGGCCTACCAATCCCATGTTCAGGAAGGTGGCTGCAAAGCCGCCCAACGCAAAATAGTTGGTGGAGATCTTGCAAGGACTGGTCAGGATTCTCCACAGGCCGGTAAAGGCGTTGACTCTGTCCGGCATAATAAAGGCCGCCACCACAAGGGCAAGGCTTACATAGGCAAAAAACAACCGCAGAAAACTGCTTTCCGGCAAATTCTTTATTTTTTTCATAAAAACCACCTCATGTTCTTATAATGGGAGCAAAAAGGGCAATCCGGTGCGATACCGGATTGCCCAGACGGTCGGCTTTCTAACGCCTGCACTCCCCTGGGGTCAATCCCCAAATCCGTCAGTTATGTAGGCGACTATTAAACTTTCTCCGCAGCTTCAACCACATGCTTCATCAGCACGGAAGTGGTGACAGAGCCAACACCACCGGGAACGGGGGTAATGGCATCTACGATAGCTTCCACTTCATTGAAGCAGGCGTCACCGGCGATGGCGCCCAGGCCGCCCTTTGCATTGGGCTTATTGGCATCCCAGTTGATGGACACGTCGATAACGGTCTGACCGGGACGAACGAAATCAGCAGTCAGAGAATTCAGCACACCGGCAGCAGAAATGATGATATCTGCATTCCGGCAAATTTCAGCGGTGTTCACAGTCTTGGTGTGGCACACGGTAACGGTGGCGTTCTTGCCCATCAGCATCATAGCGGCGGGCTTACCAACCACCAGGCTGCGGCCGATCACAACAGCGTTCTTGCCCTTGCAGTCGATGCCGTAGAAGTCCAGAATTTCCATACAAGCTGCAGGGGTGCAGGGTGCGTAACCCAGATCCAGGCCTTCAAACACACCGGCGTTGGACATATGGGTCATGCAGTCCATATCCTTCTTGGGATCCAGCTTGTTGCAGATCTCATTCTGGTCAGCCTTCAGGTGCTTGGGCAGGGGGCGGAACATCAGCACGCCGTGGATGGAATCGTCGGCATTGGTCTTTTCCGTGGTGGCAATCAGGGTGTCCTTATCCACATCAGCAGGCAGCAGGAAGTTCACAACCTTTACGCCTACCAGTTCGGCACGCTTGGTAGCGCCACGCTCGTAGGACAGGTCGCTGGGGTCTTCGCCGCAACGGACGATGGCCAGGGTAGGCTCTACGCCCTTGGCACGCAGGGCGGCAGTGCGCTCCTGCAGATTTGCATTCAGTGCATCGGTAACTTCTTTACCCAGTAACAGTTTAGCCATGGTAATTTTCTCCTTATGTAATTACTGACCGAAGCCGGCCTTGACAGTGTTGAAGATCTCGTCAGCCAGAGCGCAGTAAGTATTCAGCATACCGTTGGCCTTGGCGTTCATTTCTTCTGCCACTTCCCGGTTCTTCAGGGTTTTGGTGTTGATAAATACGTTCAGGGAAGCGGCCTGCAGAGCAGCCTTGCAGCAAACAGCGGCACAGCCTGCATCGGAAACAGCCAAACGGCTGCCCTTATCCGCAAACACCTTAATGTAGCCGATGGCTTCGCAGCACAGCTCCATAATATGCATAGGCACGGCACAGGCGGTAATGGTGGCTTCTTCCAGAATGGCATCCCGGTTGGGATCATCCTTGGGAATACCATAGGCCTTTGCCAGAGGCACGAAGCCGATATCGTCAGCTTCCACCTGGTTCAGCAGTTCAGTCTGCAGAGCATCACATTTTGCCTTCAGCTCGATGATCTCTGCTTCTACTTCTGCGTATTTCTTCTTGCCCACAGTCAGGCTGCCCACCATGTTGCCCAGAGCAGTACCGATAGCGCCAACCAGAGCAGCTGCGCCACCGCCGCCGGGAGCGGGTGCATCGGAAGCAAGCACTTCCACAAACTTACGGCAAGATTCCAAAGTCATATCCATAGAAAAATTCTCCTTTTCGGTATTTCTGTACTGAAATAAAGAATACCACTTTCTTTCCCCGGTGTCAATGGCTTTTCCCAGTTTTTGGTGGTATGTCACACTTTTTCCGGAAAATGACCGTCTTTTTAGTCAATGCGATAAAGGCGCTTGCCGTTTTCCGTGGTGATTCGCTCCACTTCTTCCCGGCTCAGACCCTTAATTTCTGCCAGCTTATCCGCCATTCGACCTAAATAGCCGGGGTAGTTCCGCTTTCCGCGATAGGGCTCCGGTGCCATAAAGGGGCAGTCCGTTTCAATGACGATATTTTCAATAGGGATCGCCTCAGCGGCCTCAATAGCTTTCCGGGCATTCTTGAAAGTCAGCACGCCGGTAAAGCCGATCATCCAATCCCGCTTTACCAGCCACTTGGCCATTTCCTTTGCTCCGGAGAAGCAATGGAACACACCCTTGACCTGGGGAAACTCGGTGACGATTTTCATGCCGTCCTCGTGGGCATCCCGTTCATGGACAATTACCGGCAGGTTCACTTCCCTTGCCAGTTCCATTTGCATCCGGAAGGCCTTCTTCTGAATCTCCCGGGGGATATCCTCGTAGTGGTAGTCCAGGCCGATCTCTCCAATGGCTTTCACCTTTTCGTGACGGCAAAGTTTCCGGAATTCCTCCAAAACCGCTTCATTCACTTCATCGCAGGAATCCGGGTGAGAGCCTACAGAAGCATACAGATAGTCATACTTTTCTGCCATGGCGATGATATCCCGGGAGGATGCCAAAGAGCAGCCTGCATTCATCACATAGCCGATGCCCTCCAGGGGCAGATTTTTCAGAATTTCTTCCCGGTCCGCATCAAAAGCCGGGTCATTCAAATGTGCATGGGTATCAAATAACATAAAATCTCCTTCAAAAAAGGAGGGCAATGCCCTCCTTTTTGCTTATTTCCAAAGTCCGTCGGGATAAAGGCCCTTTTCCTGCATTTCCTTCAGGGCAGCCACCACCATAGGCTTGTCTGCCGCATAGGTTACGCCAAACCAACGGTCACTGGAACGGAGCAACCGGACTGTTGCCTTCTTCTCTGCCAGCAGTTCGCTGACCGTCCGGGGCAGGAAGTACTCTGCCTTGATGGGATTCAGGGGTACATCTTTTGCAAGGAAGTCCGGGAACCGGGCGGTAATTTCCCGCAGGAAGCTGGGGGTGAAGCCCCACAAATTCATAGAAACGGGCGTATCCGCTGCCACATCGGTCCAGGTCTTGCCATCGTCCTCGGTAAAGTGGATGCCGCCTTCGTACTTTTCGATCTTGGTCCGCTCCACCACGTTGGTCAAGTAACCCTTTTCATCGGCAGTGCAAATTCCTCTTGCCACAGAGCCGTTATCGGTAACGGTCTTGCCCAGGTCGTAGCCTACCATGCAGTAGTCATACATTTCCCCATCGCCGCCGTTTACCAAGTACTCATAAATGACCTTATAGCCGTCCTTGCCATAGTAGTCATCGGCATTGATCACTGCAAAAGGTGCATCACCGATCTCCTCTCTGGCACACCATACCGCATGGCTGGTACCCCAGGGCTTGGTGCGCTCGGCAGGGATTGCAAAGCCTTCCGGAATCTTATCCAATTCCTGATAAGCATAGCGGATCTCCATGGGACACTTTTCCAGGCGCTTGCCCACAGTGGCCATAAAATCAGCGCGAATTGCTTCCTTAATAATAATCACTGCGGTTTCAAAACCGGCTTCATGGGCATCAAACAAAGAGTAGTCCAAAATGGCTTCGCCCTGGCTTCCCACCGGGTCGATTTGCTTTAAACCGCCGTACCGGCTTCCCATGCCAGCGGCCATTACTACCAAAACAGGCTTTTTAGACATGTGTTGTCCTCCTTATAGCAAGCGGGAGTTCTCCCTCTTGTTTCTATTATACCTTGAAAAAAGGAAAAAGCAAGCCGAGACCTGGAAATTGGTAAAAAAGGCCAAATTTTACCCGTTCGTTTTATTTAAAAAGCCCGTTATCCAGGTAGATTGCATCCTTTTTCAGGCTCTCCCAAGAGAAAGCCTCAATCAATTCCGGCAAGCTGATGGGTGCTTTTTTGTCAACAAGCCCTGCGCTGTAGGCAAGCAGTCCCAAAAGTTCCTGGGCGGTAAACCAGGTGCGCAGAGCTCCCAAATCCAGGTCCTGATCCCGCTTGCTCAGCCGTCTGCCATCGGGAGCCAGGAGCATAGGCACGTGGCCATACTTGGGATGGTCAAAGCCAAATAAGCTCTGCAAATACATCTGCCGGGGGGCAGAACTTAAAAGGTCTGCGCCGCGGACCACTTCTGTGACCCCCGCTTCCCCATCATCCACCGTCACCGCCAACTGATACACATAAGCGCCGTCGGCCCGGCGAACCACAAAATCCCCGCAGTCGGTGAAAAGATTTTCCTTGTACTCCCCCTGGGCATAATCCTGCAACTGCCAAATTTTATCCGGCACCATCACCCGCCAGGCGGGTTTCCTTCCAAAGGCTTCTCTCTCCTCTGCCGTCAGATTTCTGCAAGTGCCAGGGTACACATAGGTGCCATCAGACAGATGGGGCGCATTCACGCTGTGAAGCTGGCTCCGGGTGCAGTAGCAGGGATAGAGCAGCCCCTTTTCCTGCAACATGGCAAAATAGCGGTCATATACCTCTGTGCGGGTGCTTTGAGGTGGCGTGAGGATGTCGAAATCCAGTCCCAGCCAGGCAAGGTCCTCCATCAAAATATCCGCATAGGCGCTGCTTGTCCGCTGGGTGTCCAGGTCCTCCATGCGGAGAACCATTTGTCCATTCTGCTTTCGTACAGAAAGCCACGCGACCAGTGCCGCAAACACATTGCCCAGATGCATCCGTCCCGAAGGGGTCGGCGCAAAACGGCCAATCACCGGTTTTTCCATCTGCACACCTCCTTTTTTCTCATTTTACCCCACAAAAGAAAGAATGTAAAGGATTTCCCCCTTGAGAAATTCGGGGAATTATAGTACAATAGGAAAAAACAGAAAGGAGGGGTACTATGGACCAGGATGTAAGCAGCCGCCGTCAGGCCAGAGCGGAGAAAAAAGCAAAAGCTGCCACCCGCAGAAAGTGGTTTTGGCGCATTGGCGTTGCGGTTGCCGGATTGGCACTGCTTGCGGGCATCATTCTTTTAGTGGTCAGTTGTTCCGAAGAGGAACCCCCTCCGGTGGCAGATCCGGGAGAAGATACCGTCATCCACTTCGTGGCAGGCGGCGATTTGAACATTACCGACAAGCTCATTTCCGTAGGTGAGCGGGGCTATGAAGAAATCTTCCGGGATGTTGCCCCCCTGATTGCGGATGCAGACCTAAGCACATTGAACCTGGAAGGCAATCTGGCAGGCGCTCCCTATGGCGCCTCTACCGGTTCTGCTCCCCAGGCGCTGGCATATGCTCTGCAAAAGACCGGCCTGGATATGGTGCAGCTTGCCAACTCCTTCTCCAACAGCCGTGGCCCCAGCGGCCTGCACGCCACCATCGACAGCGTTATGGCTGCCGGGCTGGAACCCGTAGGCGTATTCAAAGATACTGCCCAATTTGGGGCAAAGCGGGGCTTCTCTTTATTCCAGGTGCAAGGCATCAAGATCGCCGTGGTGGCCTTTACCAAGGGTCTGAACGGCATGTCCCTTCTTTCCGGCAACCAGGACTGCGTAAATCTTTTGTATACGGACTACGACAGCACCTATCAAAAGGTGGATACCGACGGGATCAATGCGGTCCTGGATGATATCGACCGGGAAAATCCGGACCTGGTGATTGCCCTTGTGCACTGGGGCAGTGAATTTAACGACAATGTCAGTTCCACGCAAAAGTCCATCGTGCGGCTCTTGCAGGGCCGGGGCGTAGACGCCATCATCGGCACCCACCCCCACTATGTACAAAAGCTGGAACTGAACGAGGAAACCGGTCAGTTTATCGCTTACAGTCTGGGCGATTTCCTCTCCGATGCCACCGTTGCCGGCACAGAATACTCCATCCTTTTAGACCTGGAGATCACCAAATCTGCCCTCACCGGCGAAACCAAGATCACATCCTACTCCTACACCCACCTATTCTCCGTTTCCACCGAGAATTCTTTGCGAGTGGTGCGGCTGCTGGATGCCATGGCCGCCTATGAAAGTGGTCATTTGGATGCAGTATCCAAAGATATTTACGATGATATGGCTTATGCCAAAAAGCGAATCGAAGCCCGTGTCAAAAACGGCAGCTAAAAACCGGAAAGGCGCAGACTATGAAAAAAGATCTTCACGTGCTGGTGATCCCCACCTGGTATCCCAACGGCCGGGATAAGCTCATCGGCATCTATCATAAAACCTTCTGCAAGGTGCTCTCTGAAACGGGAAAAGCCAGAGTCAATATGCTCTATGTGGACCGGGTTGGCGTCAAGCAGCTGCCCCAATTCCCCTTCATGCCCAAGCGGTATGAAGAAAAGGAAGAAGGCTACACCGTTTATGCCCGCCGAATGCTCAGTCGGGCAAAGGTCAGCTTCAAGTGGCAAACCAAAGCCTATGCCAATGTGATGGAAAAGGCCTTTTTGGAATACCTGGTCAAAGAGGGGCGGCCGGATGTGATCCACGCCCATGTGGCTGTGCCTGCAGGCTATGCTGCTGCCCGGATCGGCAAAAAATACGGCATCCCCGTTTTGGTAACGGAACACGCCTATTCTCCCTGGGCCAAGCCTGAGGGAAAGGAATTTTCCCGCTTCGTGGCGCAAAATGCAAAAGTCACCTGTGTCAGCACCTTCCTGCAGAATATGCTCCGGGAAAAGTACAACACCGAATCGGAACTTCTGCCTAACGTGGTGGATACCACTACCTTTGAAAGGCCCCGGGCCCTTCTGAATGACGGGGTTTACCGGCTCCTGACTGTTTCCGCTTTGCGCCCCGGCAAATGTGTGGACGATACCATTAAGGCATTAAAACTGCTCCGTGACCGGGGAGAGATCGGCAAATTTGAATTTACCGTTATCGGCAACGGCCAGACGGAGGATTTCTACAAGCAAGCCGCCATCGACCTTGATATGACCGATTGCGTGAAATTCGTAGGCAGAAAAGACCCGGCAGAAGCTGCGGAATATTTGACCCATACGGACACATTGGTGCTGGCCTCCAACTTTGAGACCTTCGGCATTCCTGCTTTGGAAGCCCTGGCCGCCGGTGTGCCGGTAGTCTGCACCAAATGCTTCGGGCCGGAAGGCTTCCTGAACGAAGACTGCGCAGAAATGTGCGAATTCGAAAATCCGGAAGACCTGGCAAGAGCTATCAAGGCTATGTACGAAAGAAGAGGCACTTTCAACGAAGATGCCCTCCGGGCAGTGGCCAAAGGCTTTGGCTCGGAAGCCATTGCCAACCGAGCCTTCGCCCTCTACGAAGAACTCCTGCAAAAATAACCAAAACCCCGGTGGAGTGATCCACCGGGGTTTTCTTGTCTACGGTCCATAGGTTGCGCTGTTTTCTCCTTTATGCTACACTCTTTTTGAAAGGGCGTGTTTCTATGAATACCTATGTAACAAGCGCAACTATTAAGCATCTGCGGGAAAAGCAAGGACTGACCCAGGCGGAACTGGCAGAGAAAATCGGGGTCAGCAGCAAAACCATCTCCAAATGGGAAACCGCCAAGGGTCTTCCGGATATTTCTCTTTTGCAGCCTTTGGCCCAAGCCCTGAATATTTCTTTAATCGAACTGATGAACGGAGAGCATATTGCCAACAAAAACATTTCTTCCAATCTGCTCCGCTCCAAATTCTACGTCTGCCCTGTCTGCGGCAATTTGCTCCACAGCACAGGAAATGCGGTGGTCAGTTGCTGTGGCATTACGCTTCCTGCTTTGGAGGCAGAAGAGGCTGATGCCGCCCACCACATCACCATCGAACCGGTGGAGGACGAGCATTTTATTTCTATCCCCCACCCCATGACAAAGCAGCACTATATTTCCTTTGTGGCATTCGTCACCTGCGACCGGGTGCAGACCGTCAAATTCTACCCGGAAGGAAATGCAGAAACCCGGCTGTCTTTCCGGGGCGGTGGCTACCTTTATTGGTACTGTAATCATCACGGTTTATTCAGAAAGAAAATATGAAAAAGGCACCGCTTAGGCGGTGCCTTTTGATTTTTATTCGTCTGCAAGGTTGAATGCGACCTTCAGATCGTCGATTTCCTTGCCGGTAATGTGGACAATGGGGCCCAGATCTGCGCTGTTGATCACAGAATGGGCGGTGGTCTCCATCACTTCCAGCCGGTCAAAGGCCTGAAGCAAGGAGTTACCGGTAACGATAACGCACTCGTTTTCCACGATCATAGCAGGAGAAGCAGGGACAAAGAAGTCGGCCACCTTGTCACTGTTCAGGTAAACATCCTGATAGGGGACATTCTTCACATCCCGCAGAAGGATATAGCTTTCCGGAATGGTTCTGGGGTCCAGATCCGCATCGGTGACCGCAAAAGCCATGGCATGTACAGGCTGGGCCTGCAGGATGGCCCGGACCTCCGGGTGCTTCCGATAGATCTTCTGGTGCAGATAAACCGCCCGGGATGGGGTCTTGCCCTGCTCCTTCATATCAGCCTTCACCCGAACCAGATCATCCTCTTCCAAATACGCCCGGTCTCTGCCGTAGGGGGTAATCAGGAAGCTGTCATCTGCCAGGCGGACGGAGTAAGTGCCTTGGGTTGCGGTAAACAGGCCCATCTTATAAGACCGACGAATGAGGGTGATCATATCCCGGCGGGCGGCCTGCTCTTCAGAGGTGATCACCCGGGGAATAAAGTCATCCATTTTCTCATGGAACCGAGTGTCGGTAATTCTGCCGGCATCCGGGTCCAGATGGTTGATTTCGCCCAGTTTTCTTCCCAAGATCTCCAGCTCAGCGGTATAGTTCAGGGTTTCAAACCGCTGGAAAGCGGTGAACATATCTTCCGCGCCAATGCAAACACCGTGGTTTTCCAAAATGGCAATATCGCAGCCGGAAGCAAACACATCACCAATCTTCTGTCCCAGTTCATCACTGCCGGGCACATCGTAAATGGCAATTTTTACATCCTTGCAGACCCGGCCCACGGAGGGGATCAGGTCCAAACTGGGGACTTTCCGCACGATGGAGAATGCCACCAGTGCGGGGGGATGGGCGTGCAGCACCGCCTTCAAATCGGGGCGCATTTTATAGACAGATGCGTGGAAGGGCAATTCAGAGGAAGGTCTGTGAGGGCCTTCACAGGTGCCGTCGGGATGGACACAAACAATGTCCTTTCGGGTAAGGGTGCCCTTATCCACACCGGCAGGGGTAATCCAGATATTGCCGTCGCTATCCATAATGGAAAGGTTGCCACCGGAAGTGGTGGTCAGACCCTTGTCATAAATGCGCTGCATAAACATAACCAACTGGTCTGCCGGATGAATGAAACGAATATTCATAATTGTACCTCCTTTTTGTTCTTACTTGCTTTATATCACAGGAAGGACAAAAATGCAACTTGTATAAACATTTTATTTGCCCAGACTGACCTTGGAACGGTAGCTTTCCACTTCCCAGTTCACAATAAAGTCGATGAGAAAATCGGGCATAGCAGACACGCCGCCAAAGGCTTTCGTATATGCCACCACAGTAATGGCATCCATCATCACGGAAAGAGCGGTGGATGCTTCATTTTCGCTCATGCCGCAGGCAAACATACCCAGATCTTTCACAAATACGATCTTAGGCTTATAGCCGTTTTCTGCCTCAAAAGCGGCGAATGCAGCGGCCACATCTTCCGTGCCATCCAGACTAAGTTGCTTTGCCTTGGCATACACGATATGGTCCGGGGACAGGCTCTTGGTGGCAGGGTCATAGGCAAGGACTTCCGGGCAAACAGTAAATTTCACAACTGCGTTTTCGTTATAAGCAGCAGCCAGTTTTTCTGCCAGGCTCTGAACCTTGGCTTCATCATAGGCTGCAGGCTCTAACCGGGGCTTTTCTACAATGGCATCTGCCAAAGTTGCCATTACGCCATGGGCCATTTCATCCAATTCCGCAGTGGTATTTCCTGCGAAGAAAATACCGTGGTTCTGCAGGAACAGAAGCTGGCAGTCCTTGCCGGTTTCTGCCTTATAGGCATCCATCTTTTCCTTGCACAGCAGGGCAAGAATATAGCCGGGCTTGCAGGCATCCACCCAAACCCCATGGGGGAACAACCGCTTCATAGCCCTCTCGCCCTCTGTAGAGCAGGTCAGGCCGTTCACGATAGCCGGATGCACGTGCAAAATGTAGGGCTGGGGGAACAAATCGTGCAGAAGGGTCTCCACAGAGGGACGGCGGGTCTCCCCTTCTACCCGGGCGGCCATCATATCCGCAAGGACTGCCGCTTCCCGGGCAGCCTCCTCTTCCGGGTAAACCGCAGACCACATATTTGCCAGCTTTTCCCGTTCCAGCACCACAAAATCCTCCGGCTTAATGGTAGCCAGGGCAGTGCCGGAGCCTTTGACCCACAGCCGGTCTTCGCTCTTATAGGAAGTGTTACCGCCGCCTGCCAAAACATAATTGGGGTCAGCGCCATATTTATTGGACATTGCCGCCAAAGCAGCCAGTTGTTCTTTCATATTTAACCTCTCTTGCTCAAAACATCTTTTTCGTACTGGCGGACGGTGGCAAACCACTCGCCGTCAGCAGGCACACCGCAAACGCGGCAGTACTCTGCCCAAATTTCCCCAAAGGGCATGGTCTTCAGTTCTTCCTGGACTACCATCAGTTCCGTCCAGTTATCCCCATTCTGCATCGGTGTCAAGTCCGGGGTGCAAAGGGCCATCAAAAGGGCCTTCTGCACATTCCGGAAGCCAACCGTCCAGGCAGCAATGCGATTGATGGATGCATCGAAGTAGTCAAGGGCCAGCTTGACCCGACCTTCCAGACCGCCGCAACGGACGATCTCCTTGCAAAGTTCCTTGGTTTCATCATCCAAAAGCACCACATGGTCGCTATCCCAGCGGATAGGCCGGGTGATGTGCAGCGCGATCTCCGGGAAGAAGGCCAGCAGTGCAGGCACTTTATCAGAAACCACTTCTGTGGGATGATAGTGACCGTTGTCCATCAGAGGAATGCAGCGCTCCTTATTCATGGCAGCATAGCTGAGAGTAAACTCCGCAGAGCCTACGGTGTAGGCCTCCACGCCGATGCCGAAAACTTTACTTTCCACGCAGGGCTTCACCTTTTCAAAATCAAAGGGTTCGGAAAGGATCTCGTCGATGGCCTCCTTATAGCGAACACGGGGGCCCATACGGTCAGCGGGAATATCCTTAAAGCCATCGCCAGTCCAGATATTCATAATACAGGGCTGGCCCAGCTCCTCTGCCAGATAGTTGGAGATGCGGATGCAGGCCTTGCCGTGGTTGATCCAGAACTTGCGGATCTCGGGATCAGCAGAAGAAAGGGTCAGGCCGTTGGCCTTGGGGTGGGAGAAGAAAGTGGGGTTAAAGTCGCAACCCAGACCCCGTTCCTTGCAGAAATCCACCCACTTTTGGAAGTGTTTGGGCTCCAGCTCATCCCGGTCTGCCCAGTCCCCATCTTCAAAAATGGCATAGGATGCGTGCAGGTTCATCTTCTTGGTGCCGGGGCAGAGTTTTAAGACCATATCCAAATCTGCCATCAGTTCTTCCGGGGTTCTTGCCCGGCCGGGATAATTGCCGGTAGTCTGGATGCCACCAGTAAGGGGCTTATTGGGGTCGGTGTCAAAACCGTGGACGTCGTCGCCCTGCCAGCAGTGCAGCGCTACGGGAACAGTCTTCAAGCGCGCAATCGCGGCATCGGTATCTACGCCCTT
>JAZRUE010000021.1:0-1548 GCA_045652345.1 Faecousia sp.
AGGAAGTCCAGCAGGACGGTATCGGCTTCCACGGAAGCCATGACGGCTCTGCCGTTGAGTTTCAGTTTGATCTCCATATTACATACCTCTTAAGTTTGCCACGCTGCGCTCTACCAGCACCTTGATCAGGTGGGTACGGTAAGCTGCACTGCCACGGACATTGCCTTCGGTGGGAGCATTTTCTGCAACGAAAGCTGCGAAAGCCTTTGCATCCTCTGTCTGCTCACTGCGAATCAGAATGGCGCGGGAAGGACGGGCGCCAATGGAAGCCCGGTATTCCCCATTCATGCAGGATACAGCGCAAGCCAGCACCGGGAAGTCCGTACGCTGATTACGCATAGAGGAATAGACTACCTTGCAGGGGGTTTTCTTGACGATCAGTCGGACCAGAATGTCATTGTCCTTCTTCATCTTTGCAAACTGCTCCAGGGGGACGATACCACCCTTGTAGAGTTCGACATAGGAATCCAAGGCCAGGAAAACGGTCAGCACATCGGAGAAACCAAAGCGGCCCCAGATACTGCCACCCACGGTGGCCATATTCCGGAACTGAACACCCACGATGTCCTTTACGGCACCCGCAACTGCGCCATTGGTGTAGCGATTTAAGTTTTCATGCATTTCAATGTCACGAAGGGTAGCCATGGCACCGATGGAAAACGCTTCCTCGGTCTCTTCAATCTTATCAAGGCCCAGGTCGCACAGGTCGATGGCAGTATTTACATTGCCTTTTCCCAGTCTGAGCCACAGCATACCGCCCAGGATGCGGTTGCGCTTATTCTGGTTCAGCTGCCAAGCTTCTTCCAGAGAACCGGCGCGGACATATTTCTGTATCGTTATCATAAGCAAAAACTCCTTTTGATGGGTTTGCATATTTTCTCATGTATAGTATAGCAGTTTAGGTTGATTTTGGAAAGTGCTTTTGTTACAATAGCGTTATAGTTTCGAAACAACAACGACAGGAGCGCCCAACAGTGAAAAAACTGAGTTCTATCGTGCTGATTCTGACCATACTGCTGTCCTTTGCAGCCTGTGGTCAAATCGGTAACCCCGAAGAAACCACACCAAAAGAAATACCTGCGCTGAGCCACTACCCCATCACGGTCACAGACCATGCAGGCCGTCAGGTGACAAACGAGAAAGAACCGCAGCGATTGGTTAGCTGTTACTACATTACCACCAGCCTGCTGATGGCGCTGGATATGGATGAGAAAATGGTTGGTATTGAAGACAATCCCGATTACCGTCCTATCTATTCCCTAGGCGCTCCCCATCTGCTGGAACTGCCTTGGGTCGGCACCGCCAAGGTGCTGGATGTGGAAGCTTGTATCGCCCTGAATCCGGACCTGGTGCTTCTTCCTTTACGGCTGAAGGATTCTGCGCAGATCCTGGAGGACTTGGGCGTCCATGTGCTGCTCGTGAATCCGGAAAGCCAGTCCCTTTTGCTGGAAATGATCAGCATGGTAGGTGATGCCACCAACACCTAGCCCGCAGCCGATGCATTGCTGGCATTTTTGGCAAAACAGGAATCTTACCTAAAGCAAATTC
>JAZRUE010000022.1:0-2104 GCA_045652345.1 Faecousia sp.
AGGTTATGGACACCCTGGACGCTGCCATTACCCGTGCCCGTACCGTGGCCGCGCCCATGAATCAGCAGCGGTTCGGCCATCCCAATCCCTGCACCACCACCGGTGCTTGCGCCGATTGCAAGAGCGAGACCTGCATCTGCAATCATATCCTGGTGACCCGCCATTGCCGCCCCGTGGGCAAGATCAAATTCATCCTGGTGGGCGAAGACCTGGGCTTCTGATCCTATAGAAAAACCACAACCTCCCAGCGAGGTTGTCGTTTTTTGCTCGGTTATTCCCTATTTTCAAAATAGAAGGCTCCGTCGGCGGTCAGCGCCTGCAGGCGGGCGTATTCCTTTTCCAGCTCTTTTCGCCCTTCATCGGTGATGATATAGGACTTTCTGCGGCTGGTGAACACAGTGGGGCGGATGATGCCCTTTTCCTCGAATTTTGCCAGCATGGCATACAGTGTTCCGGGCCCGACCGTGATCCGTCCATGGGAGATCTGCTTGACCTTCTCCATGATGTCCACACCGCAGCATTCCTCCGTCAGGGCCAGGAGAATGTAATACATGGGCTCTGTCAGGGTCTGTAATTGCTCTCTTGCCATACTCAGCCCTCCAATCCCAGTGCTTCGAGAATGGTGCTTGCCTGTTCCGCGGAAAACTCGGCGTCATCATAGGTGTACAAAATCAAGATCGTATCCCCGATCCGTACGGCGTATCCACCGGATGTGTTTTGGTAGGCTATATCTGCATTCCACAGCGCGGTGCAATCAGTAACATTGGCGTTCCATTTGTTGGATAGCTCATATTCCCATACAAGATCTAATATCCAGGCATGCTTTGTTTCGTATAGCTTATATGACAAGGGCGCCTTTTCGTAGCGCAGGGCATAAGTACACTTGCTGCCGAAAATACTGGAGGATGAAGTGTGTGTGGTTTCTTCGATCGCTCCCGCAGAAATAAGCAGATCTTCGTAAACCAGAGGAAATCCGTCGACGGATGGTTTCTCCGAATCGGATATCGCTAAAGAAAAGAATGCTCCGCAAACGATCGCAAGGATAAGGATGATCGGCAAAAAGATTTGGAAGCCAATAAATGTTTCCCTGTCAGGGCGGAATTTTGCAAACAGTAGGCCGGGTATCAAGAGGATCAAAATTACAACAAGGTATATGATCAGGTGTACTGGTCCACCTGCCACGATCAGGCCGATCATCAGCGCGATGAGCATAAAATTGGAGATCCAATTCCAAAAGGTTTCTTTTGCTTGGTTCAGCATTGTATATTCCCCGGCAGCTACGCGCTTTTTCGCCTTATGGAGCCAGACAAGATACCAAATGCATCTTGCGGCAGTGCAAATGAAGTAATACGCCCAAAATGCAGCCGTGATCAGATGAAAATTGGAAAAAAGGGAATCGATCAATTGGGATTTTGGAAGAAAACGCAGCAGCATATTGCCGATCCACATGATTGAAAGCACAACTTGCCAGATCAGTTGTCCCCGGTAGGCCTTGGACGCGTTTTTCAGCCGTTCCTCCGGGGTCACGATGGGCACCGCATCCGGGCGGATCTGCTTGAAAATGCAGTATTTCTGCTTTGCGTCGATCAGCTTCCAGCCTGCGGCTTCACAGTAGTCGCTGAAGTTCAGCGTATGTTCGTCTGGCCGCAAATCATAATCCGAGCCATGTATGAATACCTCTACAGCATAAGTGGTACTTTCCGGCTCGCCCTTTTCAAACACCAGCCCAGCACCCCATTCCTTAAAATGCCAGCCCTTCGCCGCCATATCAGATAGATAGGCGGCAAAATCGTCGCATTGCAGGTAAGTAAATCCTTTGCGAACTGTCTTACGATTCTTGTTTTTCACGGGAATACCTCCTTTGCTGCATTATCGAGTATCGATACTTCTATTTACAATATACTATCGATACTCGATATTGTCAAGCAAAATTTTACGGCAGCCCCAAACTGAGGCTGCCGATATGTTATCCCATTTGGAAAAGAATGCCCACCAGGGCGGAGAAGCCGATGAAGACGATGGGGTGCCATTTCTTGGTCTTCTTCATCACATTGGTCAGCACCCAAAGCACAACCGCCAGCACGATGCCCTTCCAGTTGAAGGC
>JAZRUE010000023.1:0-57356 GCA_045652345.1 Faecousia sp.
CTGCCAAGGGCATGGCTGGGTAGCTACGTGCGGACGAGATAAACGCTGAAAGCATCTAAGCGTGAAACTCTCCCTAAGATAAGATCTCCACTGAGGCTCGACGTAGACTATGTCGTTGATAGGTCAGAGGTGTAAGTGTGGTAACATATTTAGCTGACTGATACTAATAAGCCGAAAGCTTGATCTAAAGCAGGCTCAGTGTTGTCTAACCCTTGATAATTGCAAAAGAAAACGATGTTCAGTTTTCAGGGCACATAAAAGTGATGTCTTGAAGACCTGCACCTTTAGCTCAGTTGGTAGAGCAACTGACTCTTAATCAGTGGGTCCCGGGTTCGAGTCCCTGAAGGTGCACCACGAATCCCTTGCTGATTGGTTGGAGCTGCTTTAAGCCTTGTCGAAAGATTTTTGTTGACAAGTGCGCCAGCGTGTGCTACTATTAGGTGGCTATCCAAAGCCATTTGGCTTTTGATATAAAAGGTGGTTCAAAGCCACCCATACTGAGTTGGTATTGATTGCGATGAGGGTCCACCTGTTCCCATCCCGAACACAGAAGTTAAGCTCATCTGCGCCGACAATACTTGGCGGGCGACTGCCCGGGAAGATAGGGAATGCCAACACAAATATTCCCCCTTAGCTCAGTCGGTAGAGCGACGGACTGTTAATCCGCAGGTCGTTGGTTCAAGTCCAACAGGGGGAGCCAAAGGAAAGACTGCTAATCTCACGGTTAGCAGTCTTTTTTTGTTGTTTTTGCCATTCGTAACAAGTAAAAAGCAGTGGTAACTATTAGGAAATATTCGTGTCTTTTTGGGCGCCAAATGGGCGGCAAAGTGACGTTTCCGGTCAAAACAGGACGCCAAGGGGGCGGCACGGCGACCAACGCACCGGTGATGGTGATCACTTCCCTGGGGACTTGGGCAGCAAAGGGAAGTAGAACGGGAATTTCCAGACATAGCTTGGGTAAGGCTAATGAGGCTAGCTTGTGGATGCTTTTTAATTATTCCCCAATTCCCGTTGCTTTTTCATAGTATTGCTTAATCACGAAATCCCCCTAGATCATTTCCATGATGGTTTTCCGCAAAGCGCTGTCCTTTCTCCCCTTGCTTTGGAGGGTATTCCGGGCAAGGGTTTTATTGTTGCCGCCCTAATGCCGCCCGACTTTGCAAAAAATGTGCCGCCGAAGCAGCACATTTCTCTGTGGATTTATGAGCAGACTACCTTGTCCATTACCTCAGCGGCATGATCGTCCATTGCCTGAGTACGGTGAACGTAGAGATCCATTGTGGTTTTGTAGCTGGAATGGCCCAACCTTTTTTGCACGGTTTTGGTATCCACATTGTTAGCCACCATTGATGTGGCACAACTGTGGCGAAGATCGTGTAGACGGATGTGCTTTAGGTTATGCTTTGCCATGAAGCGGTCCCATTTTTGCGTTAATGAGTCTGGATGGTAAGGAGAACCATTTTTTTGGCAAATGACGTAGCCTTCTGTGCAGAAACCTGGGCCATAGTTTTCTTTTTGCTCGATGTATTCATCGTAGGCTTGTTTCAGTATTTTACAGGTGCCTGTGCCAATTGTTATGGTCCTAAAGCTTGATTTGCTCTTTGGACGTTTGGTTATCACTTTGCCTTTAGCACAGACACGGTTTTCTACGATGTTTATCTTGCTGTTCGGCAGATCGATGTGATGCCACTTGAGAGCATCCAGTTCTCCACGTCTTAGGCCAACAGCCAGTCCTAAGAATACCAGCAGAAATGATGTAGTACCCTTGGCAGCGTTAATTGCCTGCTGCATTTCTTCATCTGTATAGATGGAGGCGTTGTAATCTTCTATTCTAGGAAGCTCTATGTGGTTACTGGGATTGAAGGGGATCATTCTTAATTCTGTAGCCTTTTCCAGTGAGCCGTGCAGACATTGGAATGCATTTTTTATTGTACGGGGAGCAAGCCCACGATTTGTTAGATTGTTTACCCATGCCTGTATGAATGTTTGTGTTAGATTGGTGATGGGGTAGTTACCCATTACAGGTACGATGTAGTTTTTTATCTTTTCTTCGTAACCTGCCCTGGTGGTAGCTTCAATTTTGGGCTTATGGACACTCAGCCAGGTGGTGATCCATGTTTGGACGGTCATGGGAGTGGCCTTTTGGATGCCACCGGCAGCCAACTGATTGAGCATTTTTAGCTCCATGTCCTTTGCCTCTTGCCTTGTACGGACAGTTTTGGAGAAACGCTTGCGTTCTCCATTGGGACCACGGACACCTTCTACGGTCACCTGGTAGCCTGTTACTTTACCTTCTTTGTTAGTTCTTTTTCTGATTGCCATTTCAACAATCTCCTTTCTTGATGGATAATATTATAATATATATCTGCCGGGAGGTGATTAACGCCTCCGGGTTAGATGCATGGGTGTTGGCGGCTGTTTGGTTAAGTGTGCAGCCAACCTATCTTTGGGAACTCGGTACTGACGACCAATCTTGATGGTCAGATTATGCTGCTTGACGTACATCAATGCAGTTTCGTAGGAAACTCGCAAAATTTCTGCGACCTCGTAGATGGTGAGCAACTCAGACATTTTCTTCAGCCTCCTCTGCATCATTTAGTAGTGTAGCTAACTGGGAAGAACAGCTGGGAATTGCCCTCTTTACCAGCTTGCATTTTGGCTTTTTTGGAGGCGTAACGAGAGTATCTCCGTAGACACGCAGTACAAACACATCTTCTGTCTTGCCGGCCTTAGGATCAATCTTTCTTGAACGGGTGGGACGATCTTTGTCACGGTCCAGAACTCCCATCGCGTTCCACTCATCGTAGCAAGCCCTGGTATTTTTGAAGCCGTTTTTAGTTAGAACTTCCTCAACAAAATTGCGACGGATTGCGTATTCTTCTACGATTACTTGACCGTTGGGAAGAACTGTGTTCGGATACGTAATTTTTCCGTAAACTTTAATACTTGGGTCAGGTGCACCTTGACAGTAGAAGCAGGACTTGTTTGTGCGACATGTATTCAAGATGATCTTGTAGCTATCTGTTAACACATTGCGGTTTTGGCCAGTAGTCTCTTCATATTCGGCAAAGTATTTGAGGATGCCAACAGTATCGAAAGGAAGGTTCAGAGCCTTGGTTGCTAGTTCAGCGGTGGTCATGATGGGTGCCACGTATTTTTCGATAAATCTGGCGGAAGTGGAATTAGGGGGCATCTGTGCTGGGAGTGTCTGACAGTAATTATTGTATAGCGTCAGCACCATGTCACAACCGCCATTGCCCAAGATATATTGTGCTAAAGCAGGTCCAGCATGGCCGTTGTGGCTACGGCAGATTTCTTTGATTGTACGGGCCTGTGTGGGTGTACTGGTTAGTTTATCGCTTATTTCCATCACACGAACCTGCAGGCCGGTTGCTTTGCTTTTACAACAGTCCAGCAGAGAAATCTCACCGGAACTAAGGATAGTGGTAGCATAGCCTTCGGAGGTGTACGTTGCCATAGCTTTGTCCAAGCGAGTCTTATCCGTGCCTTCACTCAAGTTGTAGACGATACGAGTCATGTCATTGCCATCAAACTTGCCGAGCTCGTTGAGGATGATGACTGCACCGTGGTTGCCGCAGCATTGGGCAGTAGTGGCGTTCTCTGTAGCTCCCCAGCTGCCATAGATGCTGCGGTTAACGGAGATCTCACCACATTTATTAGCATGGCGTTTTTCGCCTTCGTATGGGACACCATAGACGGAGGTAGCAGCATAGAGCGCAGTTGTCTTTCCACAGCCAGAGGGGCCACACAAATGGAAGATGGGGTTTTCGCCGGTAGTCAGTGGGCTAATGAGACCATTTACTACCGCAGACAGGCTGGCCAGCAAAACCAATTCTAAGGGGGCATGGCCGATGATCTGGGTGCTGACCATGTTACGCCATGCATCGAAACTGCCCATAGGAGTGATGCTGTATGGGCCGTCGTACTTAGCGCAACACCCCCCCAATAAGCGGTTTGCTCGGTAATGGAGCTGACTGCCAACAATGGTGCCAGTTTCGTCTCGCATGGGGGCGTGTATCCAGCCTAGATGGGAATAGACCTTAGCAGGTTTGTAGCCATTTTGCTCCAAGTCAGCTTCCTGTCGCATGATGGACTCCACAAGGACATCAAACCGATGCTTGGGGGCGCTTGCACCAATCTTGTTCAGCGCTTGAATTAGACGGTTATCGGAGAGGTCTTCACGGGATATTGTGATGGTTCTTGAATTACCCATGTAGTCCATGTGTAATTCAAGACGTACTTCGTTCGTTTCAATGTTTTCGGTAATGCTCTTAACAAAGACAGCTTTACCTAGAGGAATGAAAGTGCTGGGCTTGCTTTTGGTAGGATTTGTCCAAAAGCCATATTGGTCTCCTTCAATGGCGGCATATAACTTGTAATTCATGTTTTTCTCCTTTTAGTTGTTATTTTAGGGGTTTGCTAAGCCTATTATAGCAAATTGGGTGTTCGAAAAGTCCGAAAATTGACCGTCCATCGACTAGCTAAAATGGACCCAATGTTGCTTTTGACAAGGCTTGACTGCCTATCCTTTTGTCAAGAACTTTTTTGAAAAAATCGAAAATTTTTACAACAAGAAATTATTAAGGAGCAACCGGCTACGAAAGTAGCTCGATTGCTCCTTTAAGTATTATTTGGACACGCTGAGGAGGTGTTGGGATGCGTAGGTATGCTTTAGCATCACTGGAACACAAGCAGAATGTAGATTTAAGAGATTTTGAAGATGTGATTGTAAATGCGGTTATGGAAGCTATGAAAGATGTGGTTGGTGTTTCCGTTGTGGTGCATGAGAGATATTACGAAGTTTCGCCTTCCCCAAGCAGAGGAGCTGCCATAGCCGTTGGTCGAGCAATCTGTAAGTCCGGGCTTGGCAAGTGTTGTGTACAGATTCCGAAATTATTTTCTAGTGTGGAAGTAGCGATTGGTAAGGAGGAGAAAAGTGACGAAGGAAAATCAGACGGCTTGGGTGGACATTTCTAGTGTAGTGCGTGAGTATCTGCCCATCAGTAAGCGTAAGGCAAGAAAGTTTGTAGAGTTGTATTGTTCCAGCAGAAAAGTTGTGGGTAACCGCATTTATGTGGAGCGTCGGCAGTTGGAGCAGTTACTGGCAGACCCGGACAGGGAAAGGTTTCCCTTGGATATTTAGGGGGTGAGGAGTATTGGTGACTGCTTTGATGGTAAAACCAGGAGAGAAACCTTGCGTAGTGGATCTGTGTGGTGATACCGACTTTTTGAATGCTGTTGTGAGTGTCGGTGCTACTATAATGTGTACTGCGGCGGTACATCCGGTAAAAAAAGATATCGTGGCAATTTATGCATGGGATGGTGTTATGGCAGGGTTGCGGGGGAATCGTAAGATTGGCAAGCGGATTATGGCCGGTACTTTTTATATAGCAAGGGTTCAGGATGGTCATTTATGTTCACTGACCCAAAAGGATGTTACAAAGTATGCTTTGATATTCCAGGAGATAGAGGAGTATTCTGACGAAATGGTTATGGATTCTTGGCTTGACGAAGATTTCTGAGTGTAGCTAAGTAAATTACAGGTATATATTATTTATGTAATAGCACATGGGGTAGCTTGCTCCATGTGCTGATTTCTTTTGTTGGGAGGTGTAAACCATTGTACTGTTGTGTAGGTACGACTAAGGAGTGTGAAGCGCTGTATGGTTATTTGCCGCAGAGGGTGATCGATGAAGTGTTACGTGGCGTGGCGGTGCTGTCAGCAGAACACGGGGAGACAAGGAATTATTTTGAAACCGGGGGCTATTCACTGATTGCCAATACAAAGGAAGACCTTTATTGGGCAAGGAAAGTGTTTGATGACCGCAAACATTTCTGTGAATGGGCAACAAAGCTTGGCGGAAGCGGTTATTGCTCGGCTTTGTATTTGCTGTCCAATGAGTTTAGTGTTATGCTTTATGTTCCAATTACCTTGGCAAACGAGGATATTTTAGAAAACATGGGAGAATGATTTATGAGAACTGTATCTACTGAACTTCGCACCGAAGCGGTATATTCTGACAATGGTATCAAGCGTTATCTGCTGCGAAAGACATGGGACACTAGCCTTCCTAAGCTAGCAGTTATTATGCTCTGCGCTGGATCAGCTGGTGCTGTGGAATTGGATACTACCACGCAGTTGGTTTTGAATAACGCGAGCAGACTTGGCTATGGCAGCGTAGCGATCCTCAATCTGTTTGCCACCCTTAATGATTTTGCGCTGAAGCAATCTGGAAGTAGGGACGAGGAAAACTTGGATGTTATTATCCGGGAAGCAATGGTAGCAGAGAAAGTAGTTTATGCGCCGGGGACAGGCAAAGCGAAAAATAAGCTCTTTATGGAAGTGCAGAAGCAGGTGCTGTTTGCATTGCAGGCTTACGAAGCTAAGCTTCATTGCCTCTGTGACGAAAATGGTGGTAGCAGGTATTTACATCCCCTTTCGCCCAGAGTGAGAGAGTGGCATCTGTTGCCGCTTAAGGTCTGTGAGCTGGTGGAGCTACCACAAGAAGTAGTGGCTGAGCAAAAAAAGAAAACCAAAGGCAAAGCTACCCCAAAAGAAACAGTTATCGAGTAGGCAAGAAAAATCTCCCTGCCCTAAACACGGGCAGGGAGACTGATGTGCGGAACATAGAAAAAGGATATTTCTGTGTTCCTTATTTGTTTTTCTTTTGATCGGCAGTAATCCCACGGCGTTCGGCTTCACGAATATAGGAAGCTCTGGTAGCAATGTCTTCACCTGTATTTTTACCGACACCTCTATTGAGCTTTCTTTCTAACTCTCTGTCGCTCATTTCAGAAGATGATTTGCTTGAGCCAAGTAGCTTATCCAAGAAACTCATAGTTACCCTCCTTTCTTGATTAGGCAATTATTGATTACAGTCCTAACAGTTGCTTTTTCTTCACATCAAATTCTTCTTGTGTAATGATGCCGTTGTCCAAAAGATCTTTGAATTTTTTAAGTTGCTCTACGGTGTCAATTTGAGGAGCAGGAGCGCTTGCGGATTCCTTACCACGGAAAAGCTTTAAGATTTTATTACCTCTTAGAAGATCCATCATTTCCAAGCAAACCCTTGCTTGCCCCATTACTGTTACGCCGGTTAGCATTTCGTTTCGCATAACATATTCATCACCATTTTCGTCGATGTAGGTGATTTCCATTACATTTTTTTGCCGCAGATCTGAATTATCACTGCCACTGCCAAGCAAAGATTCTGTGGTGCTGATCGTACGCTCCACAAGCTCGATGGAGACCACCTGGGCGTATGGAAGTTCGAAGCCGGGAAACCAAGGCTTGCTTAAGTCTTTGGGCAAAAAACTGAATCTATCAGGCATCACATCCATAATGATGTAGGGATATTTGTTGATTTCCTTACTCATAGGGTATTCTGGATGACCACCTCTGTATGTAACCTCATATCGTTGCAATCCACCTTCCTGTGGAAGCTTGGCTAAACGATTCTGTTCTTTCTTTTCCTCGTAAGAGGTTTTAGCATCGTCAAAAGCTGTTTTGGCAGAGTCACCAGCCTTTTTAGCTAAGCCGGAAGCTTTTTCACCAAGGCTTTTTGCTTTGGATAGTAGATCGTCTTTGTTGAATTTGTCAAACAGTGCCATAATGTACCTTTCCTTTCTATTCTTCTAAGCTGTCTTTTATAATTCTCCGTATGGTTTTTTCAGAGTAATTATACTTGGTTGCGAGTGTGCGTATGTTTGTGCCATCATATTCTTTGACGATGATTTGCTGGATTCTTGTAGGATTGAAGAAGCGAACAGGGAAACATATCTGCTGACCTTTGAAGAGCTGATAGATTTCCATAGCGGTATCTATTCCTAACTTTTCGCTGATCTCTCTGTAGACTGTATTTAACAGCTCGGAGTCAGATTCTGCCATCTGCATCACCTCTTTGGGAAATTCTACCAAATTCAAATTCTCAAGTCTAATCCCAAAGTCCTTGTGTTTGTCCATGTGGTATTCCCCCAAAAAGAAATCCCCCATGGTTAGGCAAGCCTAGGTCCATGAGGGTCAGGGTTATTATATTTATTTGTAGCTTGGACAAATGCGGTGCGGTGGGATGTGTTTCGACCTGCGGTTTACCCTACCTGTTGTATGGTTGGCTTTAGTTAGTTTTATTAGGAATTATTTATTTCTATAGACCAGCACCAACTTTGATGGGAATTTGGGAGTTTTGGCGGAAGGATGCTGCGCTGTTGTTCCTTGTTTTAGCAGTTTGGGAATGAGGACTTCCCGGCTGGCATCCCGGTGAGGAGAAATCTCCCAGGAAATTGGTGAGGTCAGGGATGTGAGAGGGGAAAGGCATCATCTTTGCGAATACTTGTTTTTGAGGACGGGTCGCCGAATGGTCGCCAAAAACGACACATCAATCCTATTTCTTGATCTCTTGTCTCGCTTTTTGGTGTGGCGATTCATGTTCTGTTAATCCGCAGGTCGTTGGTTCAAGTCCAACAGGGGGAGCCAAAAAAGACCACCCAAATGGGTGGTCTTTTTTTGGCTTTTCTTTGGCGCTCTTGCGACAAAGAACCGCAGATCAGCAGCCTGCCGCTTTACCGACTGAGCGTGCGAAGGAGGTAGGGAGCGATGGGAGCGCCGCCGGGGGCGGGAGGAGCGACCAGAGCGAGTGGCCGCGGTCTGCGGAAAACGAGCCTGCTTCGACAGGCGAAGTTTTCGCAGGGCACCGCAACAGTCAAAGGCTGCGACTGTTGAATGCCATTCAAGTCCAACAGGGGGAGCCAAAGAGAACACCACCCAATCGGGTGGTGTTCTTTTTGGCTTTTCCTTGATGCTTTGCATCAAGGATCTACGATTTTCGTTCCGCCGCTATACCGACTGAGCAAGCGAACGGCCTGGGACGCCGCAGCACTAAGGCGACCGTTAATTCACTGGCCATACCTTGATTTTCCTTGCGCCTCCATTTTTTATATGGTACAATGTAGTGGGTGATACTTATGATGAAAATCAATACATACATAGCAAATAATGACAGCCAAATGAATTACGCTGTGGCGCATCCTGAAAACTACACAGATCTGCCCCTGCTTATTTATCTTCACGGTGCAGGTGAGCGCGGCAGAAACTTTGACCATATATACCGTCATGGCATACCGAAACTTATCAAAGAAGGGCAGGAAATTGCTGCCGTGGTTTTATTCCCCCAATGCCCCGGCCCGTTCATTTGGAACAATATGGTGAAGGAACTGAAGGGCGTTATTGACGCTGTGATGGAAGAATATGGCATAAAAAGGGATAGAGTGGCTTTGACCGGCTCCAGCATGGGTGGCTATGGCACCTGGGAAATGGCAATGTGTTATCCTGAGATGTTTGCCGCCATCGCACCCGTTGCCGGTGGGGGTGTTGCCTGGCGCACGGGCAAACTTGTAAAGATCCCGGTGCTGGCTTACCATGGAGAAAACGATCTTACCGTTCCCATTTCCCAATCGGAAACCATGGTAGAATTCACCAACCGTCATGGCGGTGCGGCACAGTTGTATGCCATACAAGAAAAAGGACACAATGACGGCATTGACTATGCTTACAGAGAAACAGATCTGATCCGTCGGCTGCTTTCTTACAGAAAGCAGGATTTTTCCCATATTCCCGAACCTTGCGAAGAGATGTTTTAAAGGAAATGACCCTTTCCTTTGCTGAATATATAAGGTATTAAATTTACAAAGGCGATCCTTTTGATTTCGGTGGGACGCAAACATTTGCAGGAGGACAGTATGAAACATTTATTGGTTGTTGTTGATATGCAAAAGGACTTTATTGACGGTGCTTTAGGAACTGCCGAGGCGGTTGCCATTGTAGAGAATGCGGCGCAGAAAATCAGAGATTTTGACGGAGATATTTTTGTCACCTACGATACCCATTTTGAAAACTATATGGATACAGCGGAAGGGGCAAAGCTTCCTGTTCGGCACTGCATCAAAGGGACTGCAGGCTGGGAACTGAACGAAACCGTTGCCAAGGCCCTGGCGGAAAAGGACTATACACCGGTGGAGAAGATCACCTTTGGATCTACGGTGCTTCCGGAACTTGTAAAGAAAACGGTTGGCGATGGGGCGTTTGACATCACGCTTATTGGCCTATGCACGGACATTTGTGTGGTATCCAATGCGCTGATTTTGAAGGCAAACTTTCCGGAAACAGAAGTATATGTGGATGCAGCTTGCTGCGCAGGTGTGACTGTGGACACCCACAATGCAGCCCTGGCCACAATGAAAATGTGTCAGATCAACGTGGTTGGAGAGTAACTACATTGCAGACAGAGGAAAAAGAACGAAGCAAATGCTTCGTTCTTTTTTGCAAGCCGTTGACTTTATTTGTTCTTCGGTATATTATTCATATAAAAGTAGTCGCCCCGAAAGGAGAACGATCATGAAAACACTTGTAATTGGTGCGTCCGGCCATGTGGGGTCCTATCTTGTGAAGGAGCTTGTGGCGCGGGGTCACGAAGTGATCGCCGTTATGCGGGGTAATCGGCAGCCCTATGGCTATGAAGAAAAGGTTTGGAACAAGGCGCAAATCGTAAATATGTCCCGGGAAGAGCTGTATCAGACGGACTTTATTGAAAAGACTGGGGCAGAGGTGATCTGCGACCTGATCGCGTTTGATCTGGACGGGGTAAAGAAGATCGTTTCTAAAATCCATAACGATGCTTTTTATGTGCAGATCGGCAGCATTTGGATGTATGAAAACAAGGAATATGTGCCGATGGATGAGAATCATCCCAAGAATGCCCAGCAGGAATACGGCAAGCAGAAGGGTCTCATCGAAAACTACCTGTTTGAGAAGGTGGCAAAGGGGAAACTGCGGGCAACGGTGGTTCACCCCGGCCATGTGTCCGGCAAGGAGTGGCAGCCCATCAATCCCCAGGGCAATCTGGATTTTTCCGTATTCGAGAAGCTTCGGGATGGCAAGGAAATCGTTCTGCCCTATGACGGCCTTTCCATGCTCCAGCATATTCATTCTGCGGATTTAGCAAATATCATCCTTGCTTGTGTAGAAAAGCAGGAGATCGCCAACGGGCAGGCCTTTATTGCCGTTGCAGAAAAGTCTATGACCCTCCGGGCCATTACGGAGAACCTCTTCCGCCATTTTGGCCACACCCCCAATATCCGCTATTTGGAGTGGAAGGAATTTGAACAGGCAGTAGGGGAGCAGAATGCCCTTGTGACCTTGGATCATATTTCCCACAGCCCCTGCTGCACGCCCCGGAAAGCACAAACCCTTCTGGGCGTGGAGATCAAGTATTCTATTATGGATATTTTTTACGAATACATTGCTGCGACAAGGATTTGCTGATGCGAGTGTCTTGCAAACTTTTTATGCTGCCATTGAGAAAGCCATATTAGGAGGAAAGAGAATGATTATCGACATACATTCCCATTGCTATAAGAACCCGGTGCCCTTTGTAACACCTTTCTGCAATCCCGAGGAACTGCTTGCGTTTTACGACAAGGAGGGTGTGGACAAGGCGGTGCTTTTGCCGGTAGTAAACCCCGAAATCTATTTTCCCCAGTCCAATGACGAAATCCTGGAAATTTGCGCAGCCTATCCTGACAGATTTATTCCTTATTGCAATATCGACCCGAGAGCAATGACCAATGCGCCCAACGCACCCCTACATAAAGTGTTGGAATATTACAAAAACAAAGGCTGCAAGGGCATTGGCGAAGTTATGCCCAATATGGAGCTTATGGACCCGAAGGTGCAGAACCTTTTCCGGGCAGCGGAAGAGGTGGAACTTCCCATTGTGTTTGACGGCTCGGATGTGAAGGATGGAGATTTTGGCCTTTATGACGACCCGGGCCTGCCCCAGTTGGAGCACACTTTGCAGCGCTTCCCCAAACTGAAAATCTTTGGTCACGGCCCTGTGTTCTGGGCAGAACTTTTCAGACTGCAGACACCGGGGGAACGGGGCTATGTGTTTAACTTCCAAGGCACAGATCAGGTGGGTGTGCGCGGTAACGAAAAGGTGGAAGAGGGCGTTGTTCCCGTGCTGTTAAGAAGATACGAAAATCTCCACTGTGATTTGTCTGACGGCTCTCCTGTAGAGGCGTTCTCCAGAAATCCCGAATTCACAAAGCGGTTTTTTGCAGAGTTCCAGGACAGATTGTATTTTGGAACCGATATGTGCAATAAATATTACGACTATCCCCATGTGAAGTTTATCAACAAACTTCTGGCGGACGGCGTGATCACAAAGGAAATTTATGACAAGGTGACCCACAAAAACGCAATCAGATTGCTGGGTTTATAAGAGGACGCAAGGCATGACAAACAAGGAATGGTTTAAACAAGCAAAATTCGGCATGTTTATCCACTGGGGTCTTTACAGCCTTTTGGGTGGAGAATGGAAGGGAAAACGGACGGAATTTCCCGCCGAATGGGTGATGACTTACAATAGAATTCCTATCAAGGAATACGAGCAATTGACGAAGGCGTTCAATCCGATTTTCTTTGATGCGGAAGAGTGGGTCAAATTGGCAAAAGAGGCCGGCATGCAGTACATCGTATTTACCACCAAGCACCAGGAAGGCTTTTCTATGTTCAAGTCGGAAGTGGATAGCTACAATGTGGTAGATGCCACGCCTTTCAAGCGGGATGTGGTAGCAGAACTGGCGCAGGCCTGCCGGAAATACGATATAAAGCTGGGCCTTTACTACTCCCAGGAGCTGGATTTCCATGAGGAGCATGGTGGCGGCGTTCACTATGTAGACCCTTGGCTGGGTTGCGACTGGGCCAACAACTGGGATTTCCCCAACAAGGAGAAAAAGGATTTCAGCATTTGTTTGGAAAAGAAGATCAAGCCCCAGCTGAAGGAATTGCTCACCAATTACGGTGATCTGCTCCTAATTTGGTGTGACGATCCCTGCGAAATTACGCCCCAACAGAGCCGGGAAGTGTATGACTTGATTAAGACATATCAGCCGGATTGCCTGGTGCCTACCAGAGTGGGCAACGGCATCGGGGATTTCCACTCTTTTGGAGATAATCAATTGCCGGATAAAGATTGGGACGGCTTGGGAGAATCCTGCGTGACCATGAATCACACCTGGGGATATAAGGGTTATGATAATGACTGGAAAACGGCAGAGGAAATTCTGGCCATCAAGGAAAAAGTAAACAGCCACGGTGTCAATCTGCTTTTGAATGTGGGCCCTGACCACTTGGGCAGAATCCCTGCGCCCTCTGTAGAGATCCTGAAGGAGATCGGCAAGCGCCTGCGCAACCCGTAAAGAAAGGAAAACAAAATGCCATAACGTATCATTGGTCAAATTTTGGGCATCGTTGCGCCCATTGTGACCTTTGTTTCCTATCAGGTGAACACGAAGCACAGACTGCTGTTTTTGCAGACCGGTGCCACCGTCACCAACTGTATTTCCTATCTTCTGTTAGGCGGTGATTCCGGCTTTGCCCTGAATATTGTTTGTGTTGTCCGAAACCTGATATACTTCTTTTTGGACTCCCAATCAAAAGCCAACAGGATCATAGCAGTGATCCTGGCCCTTGCTATGGGTGGTATGGGGCTGCTCTCCTGGGAGGGTCCCGTCTCCCTTCTTTTGATCGTAGCGTTGGCAGCCAATACGATCTTTATGTCTTTTGGAGATCCTCAGTTGCTTCGCAAAAGCGTGATCGGAACATCCTCCCTCATTTTGATTTACAACTTACTTATGGCCCATCCCACCATTGGCGGCATCGCCAATGAGTGCATTGCCATTGTGGCATCCATTATAGGTGTTATCATTTACAGAAAGAAAAATGAGAGAACTGATATGGTAGCCATCGGCGAAAAGTGGTATGTGCTTTTCTTCTATGTGCTGAACATTATTATGGTCTTTATTGACTTCTGTTTGTACTTCCGCAACCGTAAATTAGATAAAAAGGCAAGTGCGTAATGCACTTGCCTTTTTCTTTACACGAACCTGGTGGTTGTGCTATAATAAAAGAAAAGGGGGGACGAAAAGATGAACGATATTATGCAGCTAAAACAGATTTTGAAAGAGGCCCAATATGCGGTCTTTTTCGGCGGTGCCGGGGTATCTACGGACAGCGGAATCCCGGATTTTCGGGGAAACGGCGGCTTTTACAGCGCAAATGAAAGCAATGAATACTATTTGAGCAACGCCTGCCTGCGAAATGACCCGGAGGCTTTCTTCCGGTTTTACCGGGAGCATATGCTCTACCCCGATGCCCAACCCAACGACACCCATTTTGCGTTGGCGCGGCTGGAGCAGGAGGGAAAACTGCAGGCCGTTATTACCCAAAATATTGACGGATTACACCAGGCTGCGGGCAGCCAAAAGGTGATCGAGCTGCACGGCACCACCAAGCGATGCTACTGCGGTCGCTGCGGCAAACTTTACCCGGCGGAGGCTGTCCAATGGGAGGGCATCCCCCGTTGCGAAAAGTGCGGCGGCATCATCCGCCCGGATGTAACGCTTTACGGAGAAAGTCTGGACAGTGGTGCTTTTTATAATGCGGAGGAGGAAATTGCCAACGCAGATGTGCTGATCGTGGGCGGCACTTCCCTGACAGTCCACCCGGCGGCCTCCTTGGTGGGGCAGTTTCAAGGGGAGCATTTGATTATTATCAACCGCACGCCCACGCCTTACGACGGTATGGCGGAGGTTGTTCTCCGGGACGGCCTTTCTGACGTTTTTCGGAAGTTGACAGAGTAAATCCAAAGAGACTGTAAAGAAACACATATTTATTCGGGATTTACGCACAAAATCTTGGCCCCCTCTTTGAGGGGGCTGGCAAAACCGAAGGTTTTGACTGGGGGAGTGTCCTGTCATATGATAAGGCACTCCCTCCGTCTTTGCCCATAGGCAAAGCCACCTCCCTCAAAGAGGGAGGCGAGATTTATGGTGCATATTCTGAACAAACATTAGAGTTTCTTTACAGTCTCTTTTTGTCATTTTTCAAAATTGGGGTAAAGGCCGGATTCGGAGGGGGCTTCGTTTGCCACATACAAATGGGAAATATCACCGATGCCTGTTGCCCGGAAGTGGGTACCGCCCTGGGCATCTGTTTCCGTTACCAGAGTAGTAACGGAGGTGGGGGCAAGGAAGAAATTGTTTTGCGCTACCACAGGAGAAATACCCAAGAGGTATGCAAGCACTGTGATGCCCAAGCCGAAGTGACACACGAAAGCAATGGTCTTATCGGCATCGCCTTTATAGAGCATGCCTTCTCTTACCATACCGTAACGGCGCAGCACTTCATCCACACCCTCTGCGGTTTCCCGGAAGATGGTGGGGGCGTTGCCCAATTTGGTAAGATCGGAATTTACCCAATCATTCAGATCATAATTCCGGCTGTCTCTGCACCACATGGAAGGGGGCAAGTCCCAGCTGACCCGTTTGTTGCCCGTAAAGGGGGAAACAATTTGGGCATCGAATTCCCGCAGCCAATGGAGGGTCTCGGCGGTTTTGCCCAAGGCCTTCAGTGTAGGCTCTGCCGTTTTTTGGGCACGGCCCAGAGGGGAACAGTAGAAGTCGTCGATGGTTTCTTTCACAAGGCGGTCCTTCAGAAGCTGCGCTTCCCGGAAGCCTTTTTCCGTCAAAGAATCGGTGGGGTAGTAGGGGTCGCCGTGGCGCACGATCAAGAGTTTCATTGTGTTTCCTTTCTTACAAACGCTCCTGAGAGATCACCTGATCCAGGTAGTTTTTGTCTGCGCGTTTGTCTGTAACATAGCTTAAAAGCGCTTCAGATAGCATCATCATATACAGGCTGGAGCCGCTGTTGTGGGCGTAATACCCGGCTTTTCGCTCCACGCCGGTGGCAAGGGAAATATCTGCCAGCTGGGCTAAGGGACATTTGACTGCATCGGTTAAGGATACAGTAAGCAATCCCCGGCCTTTGGCAAACTCCATTTCCTGATAGGTCTTTTTGTCTTCTCCGGAGCGGGAGAAGAAAATAGCCACATCTCCGGGCTTGCCCAAACACAGATTTTCCATATCCGTTTCAGAGTAACCGCCGCCGCTGCAGCGGATTCCCATACGGGTCAGCCGGTAAATAATATCGCAAGCCAAAATCTTCGTGTAGCCGTTGCCGATGACAAAGACGGTGTTGCTTTTGTCGATGGCGGCGGCGCACTTTTTCAGCACTTCCTCATCCACCTGCTTGGACAGGCTGGAAAGATTGCTGCTCATCAGCAGAAATTGCTTTTGAGGAAGCTGGGCAGCCTCTTCACCGCTTGATTTGTTGCTGCCCATATCGCGGGAAAGCCGCAGTTTCATTTCATAGAAGCCGGCATAGCCGATACGCTTGCAGAAACGGACCACAGTGGCATCGGAAACGCCGCTTAATTCTGCTGTTTCCGATACATTGGCGGAGACCGCCTTTTCCGGGTTGCCTAAAATGAAGTCTGCAACCTTTGTTTCCGCGGCAAACAGTTGAGAATAGTTCTGGCGGATGTTTTCCCAAACGGTATTGTTTTCAAGCTTTTCCATAGAGAAGTCCTTACTTTTCGGGGTAGTAGCCCACCAGACGGGGGTGACCGGAGCAGGTTGCGCTGTTGCCCACCTCGTAGTAAGCGCCGGTATCCTTGTAAGTGTCGATATAGTAGTAGATATCTTCCATATAGTCGCCTTTGTAAATGGTGCGGTGACCCTTTTCAGAAAGATAGTCCATATACTTTCTCAAATTGTCGTTGGTGGAGTAAATGCTTTCCTTGATGTGGTGGATGCCGGGACCCCGTTCCTTCAGGAATGCGGAGTAGGGGTCAGGACCGGATTCCGGCTGAATGACCTCGATGGTCATATTGCCCAGCTTTGTGAAGGCAATATAAAATTTCCAAGGCTCGGTAACGCTTTTGCCGTCCAGTTCCACATTGAAAGCGCAGTCTTCCGTGTTTTCAATGATGGTCCAGGGACCCATATCCAGCGCTTCGGTAAAGTACTTGATGGTCCGCATATAATCGTCGGTGACGTAGCAGATCTGGTCGATAAAGCGGCCTTTGTTGTATTCGTGAAGTTCTTTTGCAGTTTTCATAAAAATCCCCTTTCGGTTTTTCTTTCAGTATACCGCAACAAAAAAGCCTTGTCAATTCTTGTTGTAAATTTATTTCACAAAAATGAAGAAATAAGAAATAGAAGAAAATAACTTTCTTGACAGGAGGAAAGGGTGACTATATAATGAAAGAAACAAGCCTTAGAAAGGGGAAAAATCAATGGCGCAAATCAAATACGGCTCTCAAACCTATCCCTGGCAAATGAATTTGGCAAAATTTGGCGGGGAAGTCCCCCACATGGCAGATGTCCTGGTGCAAGCCGGCTTTACTGGCATGGAAGCGGAGATCTGCATGCTGGGCGACTATTACAAGGACTGGAAAAAACTGAAGGATTTGCTGGATAAAAAGCAGGTGACCTTTGCTGCTCTTGCGTTCCACGAGGATTGGCTGGAAAGCCGGGAAACGGCAGAAGAAAAAGCACGGGCAGATGAGGCTATTGAATTTCTTTCCCATTTCCCCACGGCGAAGCTGATGCTGTGCCACGCAGCGGCAGACCCGGTGCGGGAAAACAACCTGCTTGCCAAGCAGAAAAACCAAATCGCCTGTATTCAGGCAGTTGCCCGCCGGGCGGCAGAAAGCGGCATCGTTTCCGTGTTCCACCCCAATTCTGCCCCCAATTCCGTGTTCCGTTATCGGGAAGACTATGACATTATGTTTGACGGCCTTTATGCCGGCGGCATTGGCTATGCCCCGGACATCGGCCATATGGCAAATGGCGGCATTGATTTTATGGAAGTGATCCGCAGCCACAGAGATCTGGTGCAGCACGTCCACTTTAAGGATATGACCGCAGACCACACCTGGACCACCATGGGACAGGGCGTGATCGATTTCAAGTCCGTGGTAGACTTCCTGGCAGAAACGGACTACCGGGGCTGGATCATGACAGAGGATGAATCCCCGGAGGCAGAAAAGGATTCGGATAAAGTCGTTCTTGCAGACGGCGCATATATGAAGGAGATCAAAAGATGAAAAAACATACCGTTGCCATTATGGGTCTGGGCGTAAGAGGAAAGACCCACCTGAAAGCACTTTTGGAAAATGCCGACCGCTATGAAGTGGTGGGCCTGTGCGACATCCGGCAGGAGGTGATGGAAGCCGTCCGGGAGCGGTTTGGCCTGAACGTGCCTTGCTTCACCGATGTGGAGCAGATGCTGGCGCAAACAAAGCCGGAAGTGTTTGTGTTCGTCACATACCCCAATCTGCGCCTTTCCATGATTGAGCTGGCAGTCAAGTACGGCATTAAAGCAGTATCTTTGGAAAAGCCCATGGCAGAGGATATGTTGGAAGCCAAGAAGATGACCGACCTGTGCGTGAAAAACGGCATCAAGGCGGTGGTTTGCCACCAGCAGAAGTACTTGACCCAAATGCAGGAGCTGAAGGCCAAGGTGGACAGAGGCGACTTGGGCGAGATCAAGAAGATCTTTGCAGAGACCCAGCCCTGGACTGCCCAACTGGGAACCCACTACATCGACTATATTATTTGGGCCAACGGCGGCTGCAAGGCAAAGAGCGTGGTAGGCCATATCCATGGGCCGGCTACCCTGAAGGACAATCACCCCTCTCCCGACTTCCTGCTGGGTGAGATCCTTTTTGAAAACGGCACCCGAGGCTATATTGAGTGCGGCTATTTCTCTGAACAGCACAACCCCTCCATCTATGCCGACACCGATAACCGGCTGACGGTTTGGGGCACAAAGGGCTACGCCTATGCAGAGACCGACGGCTTCTGGGGCGAAAGCAGCAGCGCCACCAAGGGCGAGTTCGTTTCCGGAAAAGAGCCGGGCTGGTACAACCATCAGGAAAAGGTTATTCAGACCCCCTATTACACCGAGTATGCCGATTGGCTGGATGATGACAGCAAGGTCCATTCCTGCAACATTGAAACAGCCTTCCACGGCTATGAGATTCTGGAAGGTCTGTTCCTCAGCGCCCTGAATAATACCCGCGTAGACCTGCCCCTGACCGACTTTACCTACGAGCCTGTTTTGGAAAGAATGAATAAGGAACTGCCCGAATGCGGCACGACCCTGCGGGCACTTTACACCGGAGAGGAGCCGAGAGAAGAACGTGACTAAGAATTGTATTGCAAACGGAATCACCGTCAGCTATGAAGAATTTGGCCAGGGCGAGCCTCTGGTGTTGCTGATGGGATTGGGCGCACCCGGCAGCAAATGGATGCCCCACATCGAAGCTTATAAGGACGACTTCCACGTATACGCCCCTGATAACCGGGGCGCAGGTCAGTCTGACAAGCCGGTCAGCGACTGCTATTCCATTCAGCAAATGGCAGAGGACACCGTCGCCTTTATGGATGCGGTGGGCATTGAAAGCGCCCATTTTAACGGCATTTCCATGGGCGGTGCTATCGCCCAGTATATTGCTGTCCACTATCCCCAGCGGGTGCGCTCTTTGGTGCTGACCAATACCTTTGCCCGCTGCGGTGTCAGCTTCCGCCGCTCCATTGAAATTTTGCGGGATGCCTGCGGGCAGTTAGACCCGGTCACTTCCGGACGGCTGACCCAGTGGATGATCTTCGCCCAGCCCTTTCAGGAGGAAAATGAGCAGTATATGCTGGATGCGGAAAAGGCAGATGCTTCTTATCCCTATCCTATGCCCGCCCACGCCTTCAAGGCCCAGTGCAACGGCATTTTGGGCTTTGACATTCTGGAAGACCTGTGCAAGATCCAAGCTCCCACTTTGATCGCTGCCGGCGATAAGGACCTGTTTGTGCCCGTTTCTCTGGCAGAGGAAATGGCCATCCGCATTCCCAATGCTACGCTGTATATGGCAAAGGACGGCGGTCACGTGCAGCATTGGGAGCAGCTGGATGCCTACAATGAAGTGACCCTTGCCTTTTTGCTTGCCCAGAAAAAAGCTTGAAATGAGGGACTTCCTATGTTAAGCGAACTGAAAAAGCAGGTGCTGGAAGCCAATCTTGCCCTGCAAAAATATGACTTGGTGAAATTCACCTGGGGCAATGTTTCCGCTATTTGCCGGGAGCAGGGTCTGGTGGTCATCAAACCCTCCGGTGTCAGCTATGACAAGATGCAGGCGGAGGATATGGTCGTGGTGGATATGGAAGGCAACGTGGTAGAGGGTGCGTACAGACCTTCTTCCGATCTGCCTACCCATCTGGAAATTTACAAAGCCTTTCCGCAGGTGGGGGGCGTTGTGCATACCCACTCCAAGTGGGCCACATCCTTTGCGCAGGCAAAGGTGGGCATCGATGCTATGGGTACTACCCACGGGGATTACTTCTACGGAACCATTCCCTGCACCCGTGATCTGACCCCGGAAGAAATTGCCACGGACTACGAAAAGAATACCGGCAAGGTAATTGCCGAAACCTTTGCCTCCCTTTCTGCTATGGATATTCCCGGTGTGCTGGTGGCAAGCCACGGTGTGTTCACTTGGGGGCCGGATGCAGAGGAGGCAGTGGAAAAGGCGGTCATTCTGGAAGAGGTTGCTTTTATGAATTACCATGCCCTTTCCCTGAATCCGCAGGCAGGTGCTATGGGAAAGGCGCTTCTTGACAAGCACTATCTGCGTAAGCACGGCAAAAACGCCTATTACGGTCAAAGGTAAGGAATGCAGTATGGAAAAAGAATGGTCTTTAGGCATTGAATTAGGCTCTACCCGGATAAAGGCGGTACTGATCGATGAAAAGCACTGCGTGCTTGCTTCCGGCAGCAGCCGGTGGGAAAACCGCTTTGAAGAGGGGAACTGGACCTACTCCTTGCAGGATATCCACGAAAAGCTGCGCCAGTGCGTGGCCTGCCTGCAGAGCGATGTGCAGGAAAAGTTTGGAAAGCCTCTGACCCAAGTGGGCGCCATTGGCATCAGCGCCATGATGCACGGCTATTTGGCCTTTGACGAAGAGTGGAATCTGCTTGTGCCTTTTCGCACCTGGCGCAATACCAGTACGGCGCAGGCGGCAGATGAACTGACGGCGCTCTTTGGGCAGAATATTCCCCAGCGGTGGAGCATCTCCCATTTGTATCAGGCTATGCTCCGCAAGGAAGTCCATCTGGAAAAGCTGCGCCGTATCACCACCTTGGCAGGCTATATCCACTATCTGCTTACCGGCCGGTTCGTGCTGGGCGTGGGAGATGCCTCCGGTATGTTCCCGGTGGATACCCAAGGTGGCTATGACCTACAAATGAAAGCAGAGTTTGAAAAGCTTGCGGCAGAAAAAGGCTATACCCTTTCCCTTTCCGTCCTGTTGCCCCAAATCCTTTTTGCAGGGGAGGCTGCCGGCACACTTACGGAAGAGGGCGCCCGGTTTTTGGACCCCACCGGCAATTTGCTGCCCGGGGCAGTCCTGTGCCCCCCGGAGGGAGATGCAGGCACTGGCATGGTGGCTACCAATGCGGTGCAGGAGCGGACCGGCAATCTATCGGCAGGCACATCTGCCTTTGCCATGATCGTACTGGAGCGCCCCTTAAAAAAGCTGCATCGGGAAATCGATCTGGTGACCACCCCCCACGGAAAACCGGTGGCAATGGTCCATTGCAACAACTGCACCGGTGACTTAAACGGCTGGGCAGAGCTGCTGTATGCCTTTGCCCAAAGCACAGGGGCAAATATCAGCCGGGATGAGCTGTTTAGCTTTATGTTCCAAAAGGCGATGGAGGGCGAAACAGACTGCGGCGGCCTTTTGAGCTATAACTATTTGTCCGGAGAGCATGTGGTAGGCCTTACCAAGGGAAGACCCATGTTCCTGCGGACGGAAAGCAGCCAGTTCACTTTGCCCAATTTTCTGCGGTGCTTGCTCTACAGCGCTTTGGGCGCGCTGAAAAAGGGCGTGGATATTTTGCAGACTGAGGAAGAAGTGGAGCTTCAACGGCTTTTGGGTCACGGCGGCTTCTTTAAGACCCCGGAAGCGGGGCAAAAGGTGGCGGCAGCAGTGTTCCGCACCCCTGTTTCTGTGATGGAAACAGCAGATCAGGGCGGCGCATGGGGCATTGCTATTTTGGCCCGGTATGCAGCCTTGGCGGAAAAGCCGGAGCTGCCCTGTTACCTGAATGAACAGGTCTTTGCCAAGAAGAAGACGGTGACCGTTTATCCGGAACAGGCGGACATAGAAGGCTTTAGCAGGTATTATGAAGCCTATTGCAAGGCTTTGCCTGTTCAGCAAGCCGCCGGAGAACACCTATAAAACTTGCCACGACAGAGCCAATCTGCCGTGGTTTCTATTTGACAAAAGGAACTAAGAGGCTTATACTAAAAAGGTAAAATTTCCTTCCCGGGAGGAGAAAAAATGGCAAATGTAACTTACATATATAATGGCCAGATCGTGCTGGAGACCGGCATTATCTGGGACGGCGCAATGGTGATTGCCGATGGCAAAATCCAGGCTGTAGGCAAGGAAAAGGAATTACCTTGCCCCGCAGGCGCTACCAAAATCGATGCCCAGGGTGCTTATGTTGGCCCCGGCTTTGTGGATATCCATGTCCATGCAGGTAACGATTTGGATGCCTTTGCACAGCCTAAAGAAGTGGCAGAGTTTTTCCTGAACTACGGCCATACCGCATTTTTCCCCACACCCTTCTATTCTCAGAATTTTAAGGAGATTATGGAAGGTATCGCCTGCGTGAAGGCGGCGATGCCCTATGTTCCTACTGTGAAAGGCATTTACATGGAAGGCCCTTTCACCAACCCGGATTTTGGCGCAAACCGGGATATCAACCCCTGGCGGCATGACATCACACCGGAAGAATATGAGGCCATGGCAGATCTGGGCGGTACGGACATTAAGGTTTGGACCATTGCCCCGGAACGGACAGACTTGCTCCCTTTCCTGGCATATGCCCGGAAGGTCAACCCGGATGTGGTCTTTGCCTTGGGCCATTCTGAAGCAACCCCCATGCAGGTGCGGGCCTTGGGCAAGTACCGCCCCACTTTGATGACCCACACTTTTGATGCCACCGGCCGTCAGCCGGTGCTGATCGGTACCCGTGGCTACGGCCCGGACGAATATGCACTGCAGACACCGGAAATGTACTGCGAATTGATCTCCGACTCCTGCGGCATCCATGTTCACCCGGAAATGCAGCGGTTGCTGCTCCATAGCAAGGGCGCAGACAAAGTGGTGCTGATCACAGACTGCACCGTGGCGGTGGGCGCAAATCCCCCGGCGCTTGCCCACATTACGGATTTGAATTTCGATCATAACAGCGACCTGTGCGGCAGCCGTCTGACTTTGGATCAGGCCTGCAAGAATGTGATGGAAGCCACCAACTGCGGCATTGCCCAGGCTTTCCTGATGGCATCCACCAACCCCGCCAAGGTGGTTGGTATGTACGATGAGATCGGCTCCATTGCCCCTGGCAAGGCTGCGGATCTGGTGTTTGTAACAGACCGCTTCCAGGTAAAACGTGTCCTGGTTGCCGGTGAAGTGGTAAGATAAGGAGAATGAAAATGGAACAGTTAAAAGTCGGCTATAGCAGTGTAATTGCCAACCCGCCTTTGGGCATTGGCATCGATGGCTATTATGTACCCCGCTTTGCAAAGGGCAACTTAGATGATATTGGTGTAAGAGCCATTGCTTTGGTGCAGGGGGATACCCGGATCCTTATTTTCAGCGTGGATGCCTGCATGGTCTACGAAGAAACGATCAAAGAATATGCCGCCCTGATTGAAGAGGAAACCGGCATTTCCCAGGATAACATCTTCCTCTCCGCTACTCACACCCACACCGGCCCCTTCCTGCGGCCCACCACAATGTTTGAAGCAGACCCGGAGCCCATTTTGGCACACGCCAAGTTCCTGGGAACGAAGGTGGTAGAAGCCGCCAAACTGGCGCTGGAAGATGCCAAGCCTGCCCGGATGGGTTATATCGTCGGCTATGCTCCGGAGAGAGTGGCCTATATCCGTCGGTATAAGATGAAGGACGGCAGCACCTGGACCTGCCCGCCCATCAATGACCCCAATATCGACTATCCCATCGGCACTTTGGATCAGCGGGTGAATGTGCTGCGCTTTGATAGAGAAAGCGCAGAATCTGTGGTGCTGGTGAACTACGGTGTCCACACCGATACGGTCAATGGGGAAATGATCTCTGCAGACTGGCCTGCCTGGATGGCTAAGACTCTGGATAAAGCTTTGGACGGGGTCAAGTGTATGTTTATCTGTGGCGCCCAGGGTGATGTGGGCAGCACCAATGTCCATCCTGCCGGCGGTGATATGAATGATACCGAGATCAGCTTCGACAACGAAATGAAGAGCCCCGGTATGGCCCGCTTCGTGGGTCGTGCCCTGGCTGGCACTGTTCTGCAGGTTTACGACAAAGTTCAGTATGTGGAGGATGTGGATATCTCCATTACCAACGATTATATCCGTGTACCTTCCAATATGCCCACACCGGAGCAGCTGCCTCTGGCAAAGGAATACAAGGCCTACCTCGATGCAGGCAGAGATGATCTGATCCCCTACTCTGCTATGGAGCTGACCACTGTGGTGGCAGAGGCTTTGCGGATGTGCGATCTGGAAAACGGCCCGGAAGCCTTTGAAGTCCGGCTGACCGGCATCAAGCTGGGACCTGTTGCCCTGGTGGGCATTCCCGGTGAGCCCTTCACCGATGTGGGTGTACAGATCAAGGATTCCCCCGGCTGGGATCTGATCCTGCCCTGCGCACTGACAAACGGCTATTTGGGTTACTTCCCCATGCAGTCTGCCTTTGATGAAGGCGGCTACGAAGCAAGAACCTCCCGCTTCCGGGGTGGCGTAGCCGAGCGCATTATCCAAGGCGGCAAAGATCTGCTTTCTAAGATGTAATAAAACAAACAACGGCATCTTTGTAGGTGCCGTTGTTCTTTTATACAAAAGAAAGTTGGAAAAAGCATGGAAATTAGGCAGGTTTGGTCTTGTAAACCACAATCTAAAGTGCTATTATATTTTGCGCAACCGACGATGGCTTTTCGCTGATTGCATAATAGGTTGTTAAGAAGAAAGAAGTGTTTCCTGTGCAAAATATACTGATTACCCTTTCTCTGTGTATTATCTTAGGACTGATGTTATCTCGGGTGGCGAAGAAGCTTTCCTTGCCTGCGGTAACGGCTTATTTGGTGGCAGGCCTTATTTTAGGGCCTTTTTGCCTTGGCCTTTTGCATATTCCCGGTGTTGGGTTTGGCTCTTTGGAAGAAGTGGAAGGCTTCTCCATTATCAGCCAAGTGGCCCTGGGCTTTATCGCCTTTGCCATCGGCAATGAATTCCGCCTTTCCCAATTAAAGACAATGGGTCGGCAGGCGGTGGTCATCGGTATCCTGCAGGCAGTGCTGACTACGGTGCTTGTGGATATTGTGCTGATCTGCCTTCACTTTATTTTCCCCGAAGTGATTACTTTGCCTGTGGCAATTACACTGGGCGCCATTGCTTCTGCCACCGCTCCGGCGGCAACCTTGATGGTTGTGCGGCAGTATAAGGCAGAAGGCCCCCTGACCAAATTGCTTTTGCTGGTAGTTGCCATTGACGATGCGGTGGGCCTTGTGCTGTTTTCTGCCTCCTTCGGCATCGCAAGAGCCCTGGAGCAGGGTGCCGTCAGCGTCTTGAGCGTAGCGCTGGAGCCTATTTTGGAGATCGTTCTGTCCCTGGGTCTGGGCGGCCTGGCAGGCATTGTGCTTTACTGGGTGGAGCGGTTCTTCCATTCCCGCAGCAAGCGCCTTTCCGTTTCAGTGGCATTTGTGCTGCTGACCGTAGGCCTTTCCATGCTGAAGTTCGAAATCGGCGGGGTTCATTGCGGATTCTCCTTGCTGCTGGTATGTATGATGACCGGCACAGTGTTCTGCAATATTTGTAATTTCTCCGAAGAACTGATGGAGCGGGCAGAGCGGTGGACAGCGCCTCTGAGCATTTTGTTCTTCGTGATTTCCGGTGCAGAGCTGGATCTGCATATCTTCACCAACCCCCTGGCACTGATGATAGGAATTACCTATATCGTTGCCCGGTCTGCCGGTAAGTTGGGTGGCGCTTTTATCAGCTGTAAGCTGACCGACTGCAACAAAAAGATCACCAGCAATCTGGGCGTGACTTTGCTGCCCCAGGCCGGTGTGGCATTGGGTATGGCTATGACAGCGGCAGACGCCCTGGATGGGGGAGATGTAGTTCGCAATGTGGTGCTGTTCTCCGTGCTGATCTATGAACTGGTTGGCCCCATGCTAACAAAGATTGCCCTGACCAAAGCCGGAGAAATCAAGAAAGAGGGTCAAACCAGCGCCCGTACCCAAAATGCAGAAAAAGAGACTATGCCCCATAACCCCTTGAAATAATTGGGATAAAGGTGTATATTATCTGTAAGTGAATAGGACAGTTCGAAACCATCCTGTCCGGGCGAAGCCCAAAATAAAACTATGGAAACAAAAAAGATGGGTGCAGTGTACCCATCTTTTTTGCACAAAGGAGTTCTTCATGAAAAACAAAGCCAAACTACTGACACAAGGGGCAATTTTTGCCGCGTTATATGCGGTGTTGACCCATGCCCAAAATTTGCTGCTCCCCGGCTCTGCCACTTGGGCTATTCAAATGCGAGTGGCAGAATGCCTGTGCGTGCTGGCTTTCTTTACGCCGTCGGCCATTTGGGGTCTTTCCGTGGGCTGCTTCCTTTTCAATATTCTCTATGCCGGCGCATTGCCCTTGGACTGGTGTGTAGGCACCCTTGCAACAATGCTGGCAACGGTAAGTATGTATGCTACCCGGCGTGTACGCCTTTGGGGAATTCCTCTGCTGGGTCTTGCCATGCCTGCGCTTTTCAACGGCTTGCTGGTAGGCTGGGAACTGAGTGTGTATATCGGCGGCGCTTTTTGGGTAAATAGTTTATATGTGGCGGCAGGGGAGGCCATTGTGCTGTTTACCTTGGGAATCGCTTTGTATCTTGTGCTGAATAGACCTTATATGCGGAGGATGCTGAAATGATTGCTTTTCGGCCTTTTGCTCCCGAAGATCGGGAGAAATATGCCCCCTACTTATCCTACGGAGTAGGGCGGGGGTGCGAATACAGCTTCGTAAACCTTTGCGTATGGGGTCGCCAGCAGGGGGCAATCCTGGAAGAAGGCCTGGTGTTTTTCTCCCAGTTCAGCCGAAAGACCGTCTATTTGTTTCCTCTGGGAGAAAACCGGAAGGCTTTGGTCCAGGCCCTGATAGAGGATGCGGCCAGCCGAGGAATCCCCCTACGGCTGACGGGTCTTTTGGAAGGGGATTGCAAGGAATTGGAAGCCTTGTTTCCCGGGCAGTTCCGGTTCCACAATGCCCGCAGCGATTATGATTATATATATAATGTATATGACCTGGCATTTTTGAAAGGAAAAGCCTATCAGTCCAAGCGGAACTTCTCCAACCGTTTTCAGAAAAACCACCCGGATTGCCATATAGTGCCTATAGGAGAAGAAAATCTGGCGGCCATAGAGGAAATGCTGGAAACCTGGTTTGCTGCCCGGCAGGAAAAGGATCCCCACGGGGATTTCCATATGGAAAAAGCGGCCCTCCACAGGGCGCTTGTCAACCGGGAGACGCTGGGGCTGGAGGGCGTCGCTCTTATGGAAAAGGGCCGGGTGCTGGCAATGACCTTAGGTTCCCGGCTGTCAGAGGACACCTTTGATATTCATTTTGAAAAGGCTCTGGATACGGAAGAGGGGGCCTATGCCCGGATCAACCAGGCCTTTGCGGCCTATCTGCTGGAAAAATATCCCGAATTAAAGTACCTGAACCGGGAGGATGATATGGGAATGGAAGGTCTTCGTCAGGCAAAACTATCCTATCGACCTGTGCGCCTAACGGAAAAATACTGGGCCTGCTTAAAGGATGACTGTTATGAATATTAGAAAACCGAACCGGGAGGATTTACCGGCGCTTTCAAAGCTTTGGCAGGAGGCCTTCGGGGACAGCCCGGAAGAGGTGGCGCATTTTTACAAAACCGCCTTTTCCTTTGATCGGGCGCTGCTGGCACAAGCACAAAATCCCGTTGCCTGCATATACTGGATGGATGCCAAAATTGCCGGGCAGAGAATTGCCTATCTATATGCCTTCGCGGTGGAAGAAGCCTGCCGGGGCAAAGGCGTGGGCAAAGCCCTTTTGGAGAAAACCCTGGAGACCTTAAAGGAAAAAGAATATGCTGCGGCAGTTTTGGTGCCCGGAGAGGAGAGCCTGCAGGCCTATTACGAGAAATGCGGTTTTTCCGTTTTCGGGAACGCCTATGGCGCAGAAGCAAAAGCCCCCGGTTTACCCGGAAGCGCTGTCTCCCCGGAAACCTATCTTGCCAGGCGGGCGGCTTTGAACCCTGATCTGCAGTGGCAGGAGGAAGCGTTTACCTATCTTGCTGGTTTCTGCAAATTCTATGTCGGAGAAGGCTGGGTGCTGACTTTGGGGCAGGATGGCGTGCAGGAATATGTGGGGGATCCACAGTTGCTGCCTCATATCCTCTTAGCGGTTGCACCGGGACTGACGGCAAAACCGCCCGTAGCAATGGCATATTGCTTTGCACCCATAGAACTGCCAAAGAAATTCGGCCCCATGTTCTGAAAAATCCCGGCGAACAAGAAAAAAAGTTGTGGATTTGTGCAATTTCCGGAGGGCAAATTTGTGCAAAAGAGAAAAACTGCACAAAGCCAACAACCCAACTTCATAATTTGTTAATAACTCACATACAAAAATTATACATTTTCCACCAGTGGTGGACGAAGTTTGGAAAGTGGCTAAATTTACCACCGAAAAACAATTGTTTTTCGTAGAAATACACACTTTTTCAAAAATCTGTTGACAGACGGCATTTTGTATGGTATATTTCCTAAATAACGGGAGGATTGTATCCCAAAAAGCCGTTAAAACCGGCAAATGCAAACATTTTCCGAATGTTTGCATAAAAATGGAAAAACATACAGTCCCGTTGCAATTCGTGTACAATGCCAATAGGCTATGTATATATTTTCAAAATGGAGGAAAAGAAAATGAAAAAGATCCTTGCTCTTCTGCTGGCAGTCGTTCTGGTTCTCGGCCTGGCTGCTTGTGGCGAAGAACCTGCCCCCGCACCCACTGAACCCGGTGCACCCGTTGTGAAAGACCATTTCACACAGTCTCAGGAAGTTTACCAGATCGTTCTGGGCGACTTCTTGGCAGCTTACAATGAAGCTTTGGCAGCTGAAGACGAAGCTAGCCGCTACGCTCTGATGGCTATCGCTGAAGCCAAGATGCTGGGCTCCGGCATCTTCCTGCCCACCACCTCTCAGGGCGGCAACTACGCTATGACTAAGGTTGCTCCCTACACCAACACCCCCATCCTGTGGGGTAACGACACCTATCGTTTCCACGATCGGATCGTTGTTGCTGAGCCCATCGAAGCAGCTCACATTGCTGAGATGAAGGCTAAGTGGGTTGACCTGGTTGGTACCGGCACTTACGAACAGTTCGTTAAGGACTACCTGACCGAAAAGGGTTACACCATCAAGAACACCGCTAACTTCTACTTCGACGCTGATCCCCAGTCCTGGGACGTTCTGGCTACCTCTATGGCTGCTGACTCCGAAATCCTGGTCAACACCTACGACGGCCTGATCGAGTACGATATGGAAAACAAGTATCAGCCCGCTCTGGCTGAAAGCTGGGAAGTTTCCGAAGACGGCACTGTCTACACCTTCAAGATCCGTCAGGGCCTGAAGTGGGTTGACAACCAGAACCGTGTTGTTGCTGACGTTAAGGCTGACGACTCCGTTGCCGGTATGCAGCACATGATGGACTCCCTGGGCGGCCTGGAATACCTGGTCTGCGCAGGCTGTGCTAACATTGTTGGCGCTGACGATTACGTTAACAAGGAAACAACCGACTTCTCCACCGTTGGCGTTAAGGCTATCGACGATTACACCCTGCAGTACACCCTGACCGTTGACACCCCCTACTTCATGACTATGCTGGGCTACGGCGTGTTCGCACCTATGAGCCGTTCCTACTATGAATCCATGGGCGGTAAGTTCGGCGAAGAGTTCGATCCCGATGCAGAAACCTATATGTACGGCAAGGGCCCCGACTCCATCGCTTACTGCGGTCCCTTCGTTATCACCAACTTCACTTCCAACAGCACCATCGCTTTCGAAGCCAACGAGAACTACTGGAATGCTGACGGCAACAACCTGGTTGCTATGAACTTCCTGTACACCGACGGCTCCGATCCCATCAAGCCCTACGATGATTTCTTCGCTGGCGTCGTTGACACTCAGGGCATGACCGCTGAGCGTGTTGCTCTGGCCAAGGAAAGGGGCACTTACGAGAAGTACACCTATGTTTCCGAGACCGACGCTACTTCCTACTGCGGCTTCTTCAATGTTAACCGCAGCGCTTACGCTAACTACAACAACGCTGCTAACGGCGTATCCCCCAAGACCGATGCTGACAAGGAGCGCGCCAGCGCTGCTATGCTGAACCAGAACTTCCGTCTGGCTCTGGCTATGTCCATCGACCGTGGCACCTACAATGCTCAGTCCGTTGGTGAAGATCTGAAGTACAATGCTCTGATCAACTCCTACGTTCCCGGCACCTTTGCCAACCTGCCCACCGAAACCACCGTTAAGATCAACGGCGTTGACAAGACCTACGCTGCTGGCACCTTCTACGGCCAGATCATGCAGGATCAGCTGGATGCTGACGGCATCGCTTTGACTGTTTGGAACGGTCAGTCCAGCTCCGGTTTCGACGGCTGGTACAACCCCACCGCTGCTGTTGAGAACCTGAACAAGGCTATCGAAGCTCTGGCAGCTGACGGCATCGAAATCTCTGCTGAGAACCCCATCTATATTGATATGCCTGTCCGTACCGACAACCAGAACAATATGAACATGAAGCAGGCTGTTAAGAAGTCTGTTGAAGAGGTTACCGGCGGCAAGATCAAGATCAACCTGGTTGAGTACTCCACTCGTGACACCTACCTGGATGCTACCTACTGGTACAGCACCGGTGACCAGGCTAACTTCGACCTGAACGACGGTTCCGGCTGGGGTCCCGACTACGGTGATCCTTCCACCTACCTGGGCACCATGCTGCCTGACGGCGCTGGTTACATGACCAAGTCCCTGGGTCTGTTCTAATCGAATTTTACGCAATAAATCCGTGGAGGATGGACGGCAACGTCCATCCTCCCACATTGCCTATTTTGGCAATGGCGATCCGGTAGGAAATGCTGCCCTCAGTATTCCTGGCGTTTGAGGAATATTGAGGGCAGTATTCTCTACACTGCAATTTTCGCTACGGATCGCGAAAAACATCCCTAAAAAGAGATGAGTGATAAATTATGTCGAAATATCTGATCAAAAGAATACTGCGTGCGCTGGTTTCTGTCATTATCGTGGTAGCTGTGATTATGGTCATGGTTTATGTCTTCCTGGATAAGAAGGCTATTTTTGCCAACGACCCCACCTACAGCAAGCGGAAAAGCAACCAGAAAGAAACTTATCAGATGCAGCAGTGGGAGCGGTATGGCTATTTGGACTACGTTCCCTATGAAGACTACCTGGCCGAAGAACTGAAAGTCGGCAACATCGATAAGGCTACCTATGACACTGCGATGAACATCGGCAGAAACGCCGACGGCGGCAATGAAACTGCCCAGGCGCTCATCGCGGCGTTTACTGCCAAGTATGAGGAAGATGGCTACACCATTGTGCCTCTGCCCGGCCAGTATAAAGGCAGCACCAATCAAACGGTTGACGGCGGCAAAGCCCGCTTGTTTGCCTATAAGGATGTACCGCTGTGGGAGCGTCTGTGGGATTACCTGACCGGTATTATCTCTATTGATAATATTCATAATGCTACCGGCGATGTGGGGGAAAGAGGCATTTCTTTCACCTGGTATGACCCTGCCTATGGCGGAGAGAAATTCTCCCCTGCCATTATGGGTAACGGTACGACCTACAGATATTTATTCTATATGTCTGATGAATTCCCCTATATTCACCAGAACCTGGTCAACGTCAACCTGGGTAAGTCCTTCTCTGTAAACCAGGGTATTGACGTGTTCACCACAATGACCACCACCCAGGGCACCCAGGTGAAGGATACAGTCTATTACCCCAGCGGTGTTGTGGAAAAGACCGCTGATAACCTGCATACTTTGACCTATCAGGAAGGCTCTCGGGATCAGGGCGCATTGAATGCCACCTATTACCCGGATGACTACACTGTAACCATCACCAATAAGGACGGCATGTCCAAGATGGGTTACTCCTTCGTCATCGGTATTATTGCGGTGATCCTTTCCTACCTGATCGCCGTGCCTATGGGCATCGGCATGGCCTTGAAGAAGGACAAGTTGCTGGATAAGATCGGCACACTGTATATCGTGTTCATCACCGCTGTGCCTTCCCTGGCTTATATCTTTATGTTTAAGTCCTTGGGTAACAAGGCCGGATTGCCCACCACCTTTAATGTGCTGGAGCCCTCCTGGCTGATGTACGTGCTGCCCATCGTTTCTCTGTCTCTGCCCTCTATCGCCACCACCATGAAGTGGCTCCGTCGGTATATGATCGACCAGATGAACTCCGACTACGTCAAGTTTGCTCGCAGCGGCGGTCTTTCTGAGGGTGAGATCTTCAGCAAGCACATTCTGAAGAACGCCATTATTCCGATTGTCCACGGCATTCCCGGCAGTGTGCTGTTTGCTATGACCGGCGCTATCATCACCGAGCGTGTGTATGTGGTGCCCGGTGCTGGTAACTTGCTGACCACCGCTATTAACGCTTATGATAACGGCGTTATCGTAGGTGTAGCGCTGTTCTACGCAGTGCTGACTGTGGCGTCTGTAATCATCGGCGACGTGCTGATGGCAGCAATGGATCCCAGAATTTCCTTCACATCGAAAGCGAGGTAAGTCTTATGGCAGATAAAATTGACCTGAGCCAACTGAATATGCCTGAAGAAGACCTCTTTGCGCCGATTGATATCAACGAGCTGGAATCTGAAAGAATCACGGCCCCCCGGTATTCTTACTGGCAGAGTGTGTTCCGTGTGTTCTTCCGCAAGAAGATCAACATCATCGTTCTGAGCATTCTGGCTGTTTTGCTGATTTTCACTTATGTATACCCTGTGGTCACCGGCTATGATGCCGATGTGGACCCTTATATCAACCTGATGGATGCCGAGGGCAAGCACTTGGGCCCCGCCCAGGCTATGGAGCACTATGGCTATGAGCTGAAGTGGATCCTGGGCTCCGGCGCTTCCGGCCAGTCCACCTTTGATGCAATGTGGTACGGCTCCAGTATCTCTGTGACCCTGGCCCTTGTCTGTGCAATCATCAATATGTTGGTGGGCGTGATTATTGGCTCCATTTGGGGCTTCTCCAAGAAAGTGGACGTCTTTATGACGGAAGTCTACAACGTGGTGGCAAACATTCCTTATGTTTTGCTGATTTCTGTTGTTGTGCTGATTATGTCTGCCAGCTTCTGGAGTATGGTCTTTGCGCTGACCATCACCGGCTGGATCGGCATCGCCTACTTTATCCGTACCCAGGTCATTATTATTCGTGACCGGGAGTACAATCTGGCTTCCCGCTGCCTGGGCACCCCCATCTGGCGGATCGCCACCAAGAATATCCTGCCCTTTATGACCTCTGTCATCGTGACTTTGGCTGCTGCCGAAATTCCTTCCTACATTTCCTACGAAGTGTTCCTGAGCTATATCGGCATGGGCCTGAAGGATATGTCCTTGGGCAAACTGATCGAAGATGCACAGAGCGCCATGCTGACTCCCGGTTGGGAGCTTGAGTTCTGGGCTCCGGTTGTCATTGCATCCATCATTACAGTGGTGCTGCACGTGGTTGGCCAGAATCTGGGCGACGCCTCCGACCCCAGAACCCATATGTAAGGAGGTTTTTGTATGGAAAATAAAAAACTTTTATTGTCCGTCAGGGACCTGCATGTGAAGTTCCGTGTTCGTGGCAGAACCCTTAGCGCTATCCGCGGCATTTCTTTGGACCTTTACGAAAATGAATCTGTGGCCATCGTTGGTGAATCCGGCTCCGGTAAGTCCGTGTTTACCAAGACTTTCGCAGGTATGCTGGATTCCAACGGCTATATCAGCGAAGGCGCCATCCTCTTCAATGACCCGGAACTGTCCGACACAAGAGTGCGTATGGACAGCACCGGCAGAAGCATGGTAAGCCACGCTTATAATTATTTGAACGATGCTTCCCGCCTGGAATTTGGCGCTGAGATCTATAGAGAGATCCAGGCTCTGCAGGCAGAAGCACGGGCAAAGGGCGAATTGTCCGAGGAGGAAAATGAAGCCCTGACCGACCGTATTGCTGCCCTCCAGTTCGAAAGAACAGAGCTGTATAACCTGCGGCAGACCATTGACTCCCGGAAGGATAAGGACCGCTTCCACGAAACCGGCGTACAGCTGAAGGCTTTGGATGCCGAGATCGAATCCCTCCAGAAGGAGCGGACGATCGTTGCCCGGGCCCGTAAGGCAGCAGCCAATGCGGACAAGGAGTACACTACCTATTACGAGCAGAGAATGTCCGAACTGCAGGCAGCTTATGCGCAGGCAGTCCGTCAGGAGCCTACAGAAGAAATGGTGGCCCGGAACCTGGTCATTGCAAAGGAAATTTACCTGTCCATTGGCCGTTACCCTGCTATCAAGCGTAGAATTCTCTTCAATAAACTGCTGAAAGCCACCAAGGAAGCTATGAAGCTGGGTGTTAACCTGTTTGATGAAGAGCAGAAGAACCAGATTTTCGATCAGGTTGTATTCCGCGTGCAGTATCTGGGCGAAGACGATGGCATTCTCTACGGCACCTGCATGGTAAACTTGGCTAAGGTGAAGTATTCCAAGGACTGGACCAAGATCCGTGGTGGCAAGATTGCAACCGTTTTCCAGGATCCTATGACCTCCCTGAACCCCATTATCACCATCGGTAAGCAGATCACTTCTGTTATTTTGAAGCATCAAAGATGCTCCGAGTCCGAAGCTCGCAGACGTGCCCTGATTCTGATGAAGAAGGTGGGCATTCCCAATGCGGAAGACCGCTTCGATGACTATCCCTTCCAGTACAGTGGCGGTATGCGTCAGCGTATCGTTATCGCCATTGCCCTGTCCTGCCAGCCTAAGATCCTGATCTGTGATGAGCCTACCACCGCTTTGGACGTGACCATCCAGGCGCAGATCCTGAAGTTGATCAAGGACCTGCAGAAGGAATATGGCTATACCATCGTGTTTATTACCCACGACCTGGGCGTGGTTGCCAACATTGCCGACCGTGTGGCCGTTCTTTATGGCGGTCAGATGGTGGAGCTGGGCACCTGCGAGGATGTGTTCTACAATCCCCAGCACCCCTACACCTGGGCACTGCTTTCCAGCTTGCCCCAGCTGGCCCAGCGGAATACCAAGCTGTATTCCATCACCGGCACCCCTCCGTCTTTGTACAATAAGATCGTGGGCGATGCCTTCGCACCCCGTAACCCCTACTGCCTGAAGATCGATACTTTGGCTGAACCTCCCATGTTCCAGGTTAGTGAGACCCACTTTGCCAAGACATGGCTGCTGGATCCCAGAGCACCTAAGGTAGAAAAGCCTGAGATTATCCAGAACATCCACGAAAAGCTGCTGGATGCATTCAATATTTGAGGAGGGTTCCGTCATGAGCAAAGAAAAGAATAAGCGGACACTCTCTCCCAGTGTTTCCCATCTGCCTCCCTATGGCCCTGTTGTGAACGGCCGGGAAGTGCTGCTGAGCCTGAAGAATGTGGACATCACCTTCGGCAAGGGCGAAAATGCGGTCAGAGCAGTTAAGAATGCGTCTTTCGACATCTACAAGGGCGAAACCTTCTCCCTGGTAGGTGAGTCCGGCTCCGGTAAGACCACCATCGGTCGTGCTGTGATCCGGGTAAACCCCTGCGCAGCAGGTGAGATCCAGTACAAGGGCGTGCGTATTTCCGGCAAGACCAAGAGAAGTCTGGACCGGGAAGTGATCCGGAACATCCAGATGGTGTTCCAGGATCCCGCTGCTTCTCTGAACGAGCGCGCTACCGTTGACTATATCATCTCCGAAGGTCTTTACAACTTCCATCTGTATAAGAACGAAGCAGACCGGGTGAGAAAGGTTGAGCAGATTATTGAGGAAGTAGGTCTGCTTCCTGAGCATATGACCCGTTATCCTCACGAATTTTCCGGCGGTCAGCGCCAGAGAATCGGTCTGGCCCGCGCCATGGTTATGGAGCCGGAACTGGTTATTGCTGACGAACCCATTTCTGCTTTGGACGTGTCTATCCGCGCCCAGGTGCTGAACCTGCTGAAGAAATTCCAGCAGGAGCGGGACGTTACCTATCTGTTTATCGCCCACGACCTTTCCATCGTGCGGTTTATCTCTGACCGGATCGGCGTTATTTACAAGGGCGACATCGTGGAAATTGCGGACGCAGAGGAATTGTTTGACTTCCCCCTGCACCCCTATACCCGCAGCTTGATTTCCGCCATTCCCATTCCTGATCCTCAGCTGGAAAAGAACAAGGTGCTGTTCACCTATGATCCCAGCATCCACGACTACAGCGAGGACAAGCCGGAATTGGTAGACATTGGACACAATCACTTCATCTTCGGCAATGCAAAAGAGATCGAAGAATATCGGGCGATTCGTGAAAACGGTGTGCCTGTGAAGTCCATCACCATTCTGGAACCCGGCCAGGAGATGCCCAAGGAAGAAGAGATCGACTACAGCAATGAGCCCATTCTGGAGTCTCCCCGGCATGATACCGGCAGCAAGTGGTATTCTGCACTGAGCTTCCTGCTGAGCGTTCCCGGTTTGGCTTTGGGTTGGATCTTCAAGAAAAAGAACCATATCCGCAACTACAAGGCATGCAAAAAGGGCGCCATTGCCGGCTTGGTCACCAAGTTTGCCATTGTGGGATTGTTTGGCTTAGCCTTGCTGTCTGCACTGTTTTAACGGTTTATGAGATTATGGAAAAAGCGCCTCGATGACCAGGATAAACCGATCCCGGTCATTGAGGTAGAGGAAAAACCCCGGAAGGGTCGCGTCATTCTTCTGGCGATCTGCGTGACGGTGGCAGTGGTTGCCCTGGGTATCTGGCTGTATGGTGTATTCCATGTGGACCCCGGCTGGTATACCATTGAGGCAAACACCACAGAGCAAAATTGCGGAAGTGAATTTGCCTTTTCCTATAATGTAGGTGCCTCCGGCAATAATGCCAAGGAAGAACGCAATGCAGTGACCGATGCGTACACCGCAGCCTGCGTGGAAGCCTATAAGCAGTTTGCCTGGGAATCGGAAGATACCTCTGTAAAGGGCATTCGTTATATTAACGATAACCCCAATACGGTGGTAAGAGTGGATCCCCGCCTGTATGCGGCGCTGGCGCTTGCAAAGGATAATCCCCTTCTGTATATGGGTCCGGTAACTGCAGAGTATAGCCGGATGTTCCAGTATGACGAGGAATACCTGGCGGCAGAATATGATCCCATGCAAAACCCGGAAGTGATGGCCTATGTCAAAGAACTGATTGGGTTTGTAAGTTCCCGGGAGCATATCCGGCTGGAACTGCTGGAAAACGATCGGGTAAAATTGATCGTGAGCCAGGAGTATGCGGATTTCATTGAAAAATACTATGTAGAACGGGTCTTTGACCTGGGCTGGATGCGGAATGCATTTGTGGCAGACTTCCTGGCAGATGCCATGGAAGAAAAGGGGTATACCCTGGGCTACCTGGTCAGTTTCGATGGCTTCGGCTGCTATTTGGGCGGGGAGTATACCATCTCCTTGTCCGACCGTGTGGGCTTTGATCTCTATCGCCCGGCTACCTTCTCCTTGAATGCTGGCACCAGAACGGTTTCTCTGCGGAACTATCCCTTGCCTGAAAACGGCCTGGATACCTGGCGGTATTTCTTCTTCCAGAGCACCGGCGAGATTTCTTCCGTGTTTGTGGACCCTGCAGACGGTGTTTGCAAGAGCTCCACGGATAACCTGCTCTGTTACAGCGAGAAGGCCTCCTGCGCGGAAATTGTTCTTGCCTGCGCCCCGCTGTTCCTGACAGAAGAGCTGGATGAAAGTGCTTTGGTAGGCTTGGCAGGAGACGGTATTCAAACCGTTTGGGCAGAAGGAAAGGAGCTTCGTTACACGGAGCAGGATCTTTCCCTGACCCTTGACCAGGAAGCGGGCTATACCAAAAAGCACGTGAGTGAATAATAAAAAGGACAGAGAATGTACATTCTCTGTCCTTTTTGTATGTTAGGCGTTTAATTGAAGCCCAAAGGATTCTTGGACTGCCAGTTCCAGGAGTCGCGGCACATATCGGCCAAAGTCTTTTCTGCCTTCCAACCCAACTTTTCTGCACTCTTGGCAGGATCGGCATAGCAGGTGGCAATGTCACCGGGGCGGCGATCGGTGATCACATAGGGAAGATTTACATTGTTCACTTCCTGGAAGGTCTTCACCATATCCAGCACGCTGTAGCCTACGCCGGTGCCCAAATTAAACACTTCTGCGCCCTTATTGTTCAGCACATACCGAACGGCGGCTACGTGACCTTTTGCCAGGTCCACAACGTGGATATAATCCCGAACACCGGTGCCGTCGTGGGTGTCATAGTCGTTGCCGTAAACGCTGAGCTTTTCCCGGCGGCCAATGGCTACCTGGGTGATGTAAGGCATCAGATTGTTGGGAATGCCCCGGGGATCTTCACCAATGCGGCCGCTTTCGTGGGCGCCGATGGGGTTGAAGTAGCGCAGCAGAACAATGCCCCATTCCTTGTCGGCATGGGCCATGCCGGTGAGGATCTGCTCGGTCATATACTTGGTCCATCCATAGGGGTTGGTGCAACCGCCGGTGCGGCTGGTTTCCTTCAGGGGCATTTCGTTATCCGCAGTGTAAACGGTAGCGGAGGAGCTGAAGATGATGTTCTTCATGCCAACTTCCTCCATAACCTTGGTCAGAACCAGGGTAGAGTTGAGGTTGTTGTCATAATATTTCCAGGGGATGGAGACGCTTTCACCTACGGCCTTCAGGCCTGCGAAATGAATGACGCAGCCGATTTCGTTTTCTGCAAAAATTTTCCGCAGAAGAGCTTCGTCCCGCACATCGCCTTCATAGAACTTCAGATCCTTGCCGGTCAGTTCCTTGACCCGGTCCAGGCTCTTGACATTGGAGTTGCAAAGATTATCAACGACAACCACACCGTAGCCTTCGTTCAAAAGCTCTACGCAGGTGTGAGAACCAATATAGCCGGCACCGCCGGTTACCAGTACATTCATAAAATATCCTCCTTGTTTGGTTTGTTTCATAAGTTTATTTTACACAGACCAAAAGAAAAAAGCAATCCTAAAAGCGGTCGTGTTTTTCTTTTTTCTTGCTATTTGCAAACAATGAGGATATAATGATAAAAGAGATTGTATGTCCTACTGAATCTGCGTTAGGAGGATTGCTATGGAACCTATTTATGTTACCGGTCACAGAAATCCGGATACAGACTCCATTGTTGCTGCAATGGCCTATGCGGCCTTGCGCAATGCACTGGGAGATAGAGAATATGTGCCTGCTTGCTTGGGCCATATTTCCGATGAAACCAATATCGTGTTGAACCGCTTTGGCTGCCAGCCTCCCAAGCGGATCCATAATATGTACACCCAGGTGAAGGACCTGGAATTTGATACTCCGCCGTTGCTGAGTCAGGCAGTCCACCTGGGCCGTGCCTGGGAGCAGTTGCTGAGCCACAGCGCCATTCCTGCGTTACCCGTTGCCAATGAGGACGGCACCCTTTACGGTATGCTCTCCCGGGAAGACGTAGCAAGCTACAATATGGAAATGGCCAACACCGGCTTCCTGGAACCGGTCCCCCTGTTCAATTTGCTGTCTGTTCTGGAAGGACAGCTCATAGGCACTGCCGGACAGACCACGGACTACATTTCCGGCCAGGTCACCATTGCCCTGCCCCAAAGCCGGGAGAATCTGCTGTTCCACAATCCCCAGAGCATCGTGATCTGCGGTGATCAGCCGGATATGATCGCCAGAGCGCTGGAAATGCAGGTAAATTGCCTGATTCTATGCCAGGCAGAACCCAGAGAAGAACTGCGGGGGGTGGAATCCTCTACCTGCATCATCACCACGCCCTTTGATGCTTATCGGGCAGCCCGCCTGATCTTCCAGTCTACCCCCATCCGCCGCATTTGCCGTACGGGCAATATCATTTCCTTCCACCTGGAAGACCGGCTGGATGAGGTGCGGGAGCAGGTGCTGAAGCACAGACACTCCTGCTATCCCATTCTGGATGAAAATGAAAAGGTCGTAGGCCTTTTGACCCGGTATCACTTGCTCCGTCCCCGCAGAAAGCGGGTGGTGCTGGTGGACCACAACGAGGCCGCCCAGTCTGTTCCCGGTCTGGAAGAAGCAGATATTTTGGAGATTATCGACCACCATCGCTTGGCGGATATCCAAACCACCAACCCCATCTATGTTCGCAATGAGCCTGTAGGCTCTACCAACACGATTATTGCGGGCATGTATCAGGAGCAGGGCGTTCTGCCTTCTGAAAAGATGGCGGGTATGATGGCCGCGGCCATCCTTTCCGATACGGTTATGTTCAAATCTCCCACCTGCACCCAGCGGGATAAGAACACGGCTACTCGACTTGCCCGGATCGCCAATGTTTCTTTGGAAGAATTGGGCAAAGAAATCTTCTCCGTCACCGGCACAGCCCGTTCCGCAGAGGAATTGTTCTATGCCGACTATAAGGAATTCCACATTGCCGGTCACAATTTGGCTGTTGCCCAAATGATCTGCGTGGACAGCCCTGCTATGTTGGAGCGGAAGGAAGAATTCCTGGCGCTGATGGAGAAAGCAGCCAAGGAAAAGGGCTTCTCCATGATGATTCTGATGCTCACCGATGTACTAAAGGAAGGCACCCAAATCATCTACTTGGGAAGCGACGATGTTATTTGCCAGGCGTTTAACGTCACCCCTAAGGAAAACACCGTATTTTTGCCCCAGGTTATGAGCCGGAAAAAGCAGGTTATTCCTATGCTGTCTGCTCTGTGGGGTTAATGGAAACAAAGTAAAACCAGTATGCAATCAGCAAGGAGAAAGAAATGGGCTTCGAAGGACTTTTGGGCAATGCCCGATTAAAGGAAAACCTGCGCCACAGTGTGGACGGCGGGCGGATTTCTCATTTCTATCTCATCAGTGGGCCGCAGGGCTCCGGCAAGCGGACGCTGGCCCGGCTTTTGGCGGCGGCCGCCGTATGCAGGCAGGAAAATAAGCCCTGCCTGAATTGTCCTGCCTGCCGCAAGGCAATGACGGATAACCACCCGGATATTATTTCTGTAATTGACCCGGACCGTAAAGCCGTTCCGGTGAAAGTGGTTCGGCAGTACCGGGAAGATGTGTATATCAAGCCAAACGAGGCAGACAAAAAGGTTTATATTTTCCCCCAGGAATTGGGGCCGGAAGGGCAAAATGCCCTGCTGAAAATTCTGGAAGAGCCGCCTTCTTATGGCCTGTTCCTGCTGCTTGCGGAAAATCCCCAGCAGATTCTTACTACCGTTCGTTCCCGCTGCACCCTTTTGCAGATGGAGAGCTTACCCCAGGAACTCCTTCTTTCCCAGCTCGAAAAGCGATTCCCCGGCGTAGATCCGGAGTTGCGTAAGGCTGCGGCAGACCGGAGCGGCGGCTACCTGGGTCAAGCAATTGCCCTTTTGGAAGAGGGAGAAGTGGTTTCCGAGCGGACAAAGGCCTTTGCCAAGGCGTTCTTGGAAAAGGATTCTATGGCAATGACCCGTCTGATGGTAGGCATGGAGAAGATAAAAAGAGACCAAGCCCTCCAGGAAGTGGAGCAGTGGCTGTATCTTCTGCAAAATGCGCTGTCCTGCCGCAATGGCTTGCCTGCTTTGACCCAGGAGATCAAGGCTTTGAGCCGGAGAGATCCTGGCCAGCTTTTAAATGGCATTCGGGAACTGGAGAAAGCCGTTACTTACCTGAAGGCAAATGTGTCCGTGGCATCCGTGTGCGCCAACTTGCAGTGGCAACTTCTGTGGTAACAGAATAGCCCGTTATAAAACCCTTGTTTAAGGAGATAAAAATGGAAGAAATCAAGAAAACCGACAATCTGGTGGAAGTGGTGGATGTCCAATTCCGTCCCGGCCAGAAAGTATATTATTTTGACCCCGCGGGAAAGACCTATCGCGTGGGTGACCATGTGATTATGGATACCGCCAGAGGCCCGGAATACGGCACCTGCACCGGGGGCAATCATACCATCCCCGTGAAGGATGTGGTATCCCCTCTGCGTCCCGTGCTGCGGCTTGCCAATGCCCAGGATGAAGAGGCAGTGGCCAGAAATTTGGAAACCGAACAGCGGGCATATACCCTCTGCCTGGAGAAAATCGCAGAAATGGAACTGGATATGCAGCTGGTCAGCGCAGAATGTGCCTTCGATGGCAGCAAGATCCTGTTCTTCTTTACCGCTGATGAGCGGGTGGACTTCCGGGAACTGGTAAAGAGCCTGGCAAGTGCATTCCACACCCGCATTGAACTGCGGCAGATTGGCGTTCGGGATAAGGCCCGCATGGTGGGTGGCCTGGGCATTTGCGGCAGACCTTTCTGCTGTGCCACGTTTCTGGATGATTTCCAGCCCGTGTCTATTAAAATGGCAAAGACCCAGTCATTGAGCCTGAACCCCACAAAGATTTCCGGCACCTGCGGCCGACTGATGTGCTGCCTGAAGTATGAGCAGGATGCCTATGAAGACCTGATTCAGAACAGCCCCAAGGTGGATTCTTTTGTGGATACGCCGGATGGCCGGGGTACCATTGTGGAACTGAATCTGCTGCGGCAGAGAGTCAAGGTTCGTATGGAAGAAAATCCGGAAACGGTGGCAGTTTTCCGCAATGAGGAAATCGCCGTTTTCCGTAGCGGCAAAGCAAAGAAGAATGATCCTCCCATCCCGGAGGATTGGGCCCCCATCTCCGGCGGCAAGAGCCGTCGTCGGTTGGAGCCGGTAGAAAAGCCCTTTGTATTTGAGCCGGTGCGCTTGCGCTCTGAACCGGTTATGGAAGAACCTCCGGTGGGAGAAGAACCGGAGGTAGCGGAAGTGCCGGGAGAAAAGCCGGAAGAAAGAAGTGGTGGCAGAAATCGTCGCCGCAAGAAGGGAAAGCCTGCCCAGGAAAAGCCTGCAGAGGCCTCCAAGCAAGAATCCCCTGCTGAGGAGGTTACACCCCGGGAAGGAAACAAACATCGGGGCAGACCCCACCACCGCCGCCACAGACCCAACAAAAAGGCTGAATAAAAAAGAGGTGCGATAAGCACCTCTTTTTTTTTATGGACAATTGAAAATGAATAATAGATCCTTATGAAGAATGTGAAACAGCCATAGCTTGCAAAGCCGGAAGTTCAGGAAAAACGCCAAGCGAACACGATGCGGCAAACCCCGTGCAAGCATTGTCCACTATTAAAAATCGGGGATATAGTCTGCTGTGGCAGCGGAGGCTTCCTGGGTGAAGCCCTCAATGCCGTTCAGGAACATCCAACTAAGGACCGCCTGGTATTCGTCTTCCGTGATGGGGCGGTCCAGAGGGGCCGCCATGCCGGGCGTGGGAGTGTATTGCCGCATCAGGCTTACCAGCACCTGTCCCGGAGAAAAGGTATCGCCGATCCAGTCCAGCAGCTTCAGGGAGTTTTCAATTTGTCCCGGTAGGATCAGATGGCGGACCACCACGCCCCGCACAAGCTGCTCTCCCCGGAAAAGGGGCGGCCCTACTTGTGCCACCATTTCTGCAATCGCCGCGGTAGCCGCAGAAAAATAATCCGGGGCAGCAGAAAGACTGCCCGCCAATTGGGAATCGGCATATTTTAGGTCGGGAAGGTAAATATCCACCTTCCCCGCCAAAGCGGCAATGGCTTCTTTCCGTTCATAGCCGCCGGTATTGTAGACTACCGGAACAGGAAGGGGCATTTCCAGAGCCTCCAAAACAGTGGGCAGGTAGGGAGTGGGGGAAACAAGGTCGATGTTTTCCGCGCCCAGAGAAATCAAAGTCTCCATTTCCTGCCGCAGGGCAGGGCCATCCAGAATTTTTCCCTGGGGATTTCGGCTGATGGCATAGTTTTGGCAATAGATACAGCCTAAATTACAACCACCGAAGAAAATAGCGCCGCTTTTGCCCTTAGGGGATAAAATGGGCTCTTCCCATTTGTGAAGCATAGTTTTGGATACCACCGCTCCTGCGGGGGCTTTGCAATAGCCGAATTTCCCTTGGGTGCGGTCTGCACCGCACTGCCGCGGGCATAAACTGCAGTTTACATAATTCATAAAAGCACCTGTAAAAAGGTGGCTTTCCTTTGGGAAAGCCACCCTTTATATTATTCCATAATGGTTCCGTCGGGGTTAAAGAGCGGCAGCTTTTCCAGGTAGATTAGATCTGCCCGGTCCTGGGCATCGCCTTCTGCCAGTACAGCCATACGGCCGGCAATAATGCCGCCGGCTTTTTCTACCAGGGCTTCCAGAGCCAGCAGGCTTTCACCGGTGGAGATCACATCATCCACGATCAAAATTTTCTTGCCCTTCATCAGTTCTGCATCGGCAGTATCCAGGTAGAGCTTTTGCTCCTTGGCGGTGGTGATGGACTTGCCAGAGGACCCAAACACGGCGGTCATATACAGCTTGGGACCCTTCCGGGCAAGGAAGTACCTGGGGGCGCCGGTCTGGCGGGCCATTTCGTGAGCCAGGGGAATGCCCTTGGCCTCGGCGGTGATAATGTAGTCATATTCAGGAGCTTTCTTCAGCAGTTCCCGAGCGCAGGCCACAGTCAGTTCCTGATCACCAAAGATTACGAAACCGGCAATATACAGATTGTCATTTACTTTGCAGATGGGCAGTTCCCGCTTCAGACCTGCCACAGTCATGGGATATACCATAGTGATTGCTCCTTTACAAGTAGGTGTTAGTCGATGTTTTTCTGCTTGCGGCACAGATTGTCTGCCTTGCAGAAAAGGAAGAAGCCGATAGCGAACAGAATGGCCAAAGAGCCAACGGCCAGACCCTTATTTAAAATGGTGAAAGACCAAGCTTCAGAACCGTTGTTCAAAATGCTGAACTTCAGCACAATACCATCGGTGAGCTGGCTGACAACGGCGATCAGGGTGGTGCCCACAAAGGAGGCACCCTTGCCGAAGATATCCATCAGGCCATAGAATTTGCCGCTTTCTTCAGCGGGAACGATCTTTGCCAGGTAGGAACGGCTGAGGGCCTGAATACCGCCCTGGAACATACCTACCATAACTGCCAGCGTCCAGAATTGCCACAAGGTGGTGAGGAATACGGCAAAGAGGGCAATGCCGGTATAGCAGAGAATGCAAATTTTTAGGAGAAGGCCGGTATCCACTTTGGAAGAAAGCCGACCGAAAATGATAGAGCAGGGGAATGCTACGATCTGGGTTACCAGCAGAGCCAAAAGCAGGCCGGTGGTATCAAGACCCAGGGATGCGCCATAGGCGGTGGCCATGTCGATGATGGTGTATACGCCGTCGATAAAGAAGAAGAAGGCAAGCAGATACAGGAAAACATGCTTTTTCTTCCGTGCTTCCTTAAAGGTCTTCCACAGTTGGCCAAAGGTGTGGGCAAAGGCGTTCTTTACGGGAGGCTGATAGGCGGTCTGCTTATAGCCAAACAGAAGGGGAAGGGAGCACAGAATCCACCAAATGCCGGTAAGGGCAAAGCCGATGATCAGCGCGGTTACTTGAGAAATGCCGAATGTTTCATAGAAGAGGGCCAGAACAAGGCACAGAATAAAGGGAATGCAGGAGCCAATGTAGCCGTAGGCGTAGCCGGAGGTGGATACCCGGTCGATCCGATCCTGGGTGGTGATTTCCGGCAGCATAGCATCGGAGAATACCAGGCTGGAGGAGAAGCCCACTTTTGCAGCAATATAAATAATCAAAAGGGACAGCCAGCTCCAGGCACCGCCCAAAGCAATGCAGCCAACAGCGCCCAGCAGCATGGCGCCAAGGAATAGAGGCTTTTTGAAGCCCTTCCGGTCAGCCAGTGTGCCACAAAGGGGAGCGATAATGGCAACAAGAATGGTGGCAACGGAGCCTGCGTAGCCCCAGTAGGCCAGGTAATCGGACTCGGAGACACCGGCGTCTTTTGCAAGGGAATTGAAGTAAATCGGCAGCAGGGTGGCCACAAGCAGGATGAAGGCGGAGTTGCCCACATCATAGAGGATCCAGCTTTTTTCTTTGTTCGTTAGTTTGAACTTTTTCATAGATGATCCCTTCTTTTTTTATTTTTGCACCTGAACGTGAATCAGGCGGTATTGACTAAGGTAGGTGGTCGTCCAGGACCATTGCTGAATGCCTGCGCTTCGGGCGGCTTCCCGGAACAGAGATTCCAGAGAGTCCTTGCAAAGAGCAAAGGCGGCATCCGAGGAGAATTGGACGATAAAGGTGCCGCGTTGCTTGTAAGCGGCAACAAATAATTTCTTAACAGCACTTTTCCAATCCTCTTCTGCATCGAAGTAGTTGCCGGCCAAGGCGTGGTAACTGGCTTCCATACTGGGTTCCGGTTGGATGTTGAAATAGGTGCTGGGGGCATAAATAGAAAGGATAAAGCTGCTGCTGATATTATAGGCGGGGTAAAATGAGTCGTGAGGCACATCCGTTGGGATGTCGGCGGTCAGATCCAGGTGGTAGAAATGTCCGTCTATGGGAACAATGTTCCAGGCATGACCGATGCCATCGGCATAGCTTTGCCCACTGACGGTCAGGCAGGGGAAGCCCCCATGCTCCATTGCCCACGCCATGGCCTTGGAAATGCCGTCACATTTGGCCTGCCCTTCCACAAGCGCGCCGTACACATTGCCGCAATGCTCTGTGGCGGTGGAATAGGTGATGGTTTGGCAGAGCTTGTCGTAGATGTACTTCTCTGCTTCCAAAACTGTCATCCCGGCGGTGTCAAAGCGGGAGAGCGCATTTTTTGCTTGGGTCAGCAGCGTGTCGTAGGTGGATTGATCCATACAGTAGGGAAGGTCCACGGCAATGATATTGGGGTTGCCCTCATAATTGCGGTAAGTGGTGGGCAGGGTCAGATCGACCTGAAACAGCTCCGGGCAACTGTAGCAGAGCAGGGAAAGCAAACCTTGCGTCCGCTCCTGGGGCATAGGGTAGGGCAGGTAGCAAGTCTGCTCAAAATGGGTAATGGCATAGTACAGCGCAAAAAGATTTTCCTGGGTCTGGGCATCCTGCTCCAAAAGAAAAACCTTCAGCTCGTAGTTTTCAATAAGATTGGGCCGTTTTGCCGCATCGCCGTTTTTGCTTTCTATTTCCAATTGGGAAAGATCGCACCCGGAAAACAAAGCGGCAACTACCAGCAGAGCGGCTAATATGCGGAAAAACCGTTTCATAAGGCCACCTCATACATAGTTACGGTCATTATATCATGATTCATAGAAAATTCATAGTCTTTTTCCGAAAAAGTTTGCAAAAGGGGCAGGAAAGCCTGCCCCAAGGTTAACTCGGAATGCCGTAGAATGCCATTGTGAAGCGATGAAGGGCTTGATCCCGCTTGCGATAAACGGTGGATTGCTCCACACCCAGCTCCCCGCAAAGCCGTTCCAGAGCGTTTCGTTCCGGACAAATATACATCCGATAAAGAATCAGTTTTTCTTCCGGGGTTAGAGCGCCCAGAGCCCGGTCGGTGGTGGATACCCAGAGCTTGGCCTGATCCAGCGCGTTGTGCAGTTCTTCCCGGCAGACCAAATTGCTCAAAAGCATATCCTCCCGTCGGTTTGTGCCGCCTTTCACGGGCGTGCCGTCCGTCCGTGCCGCCCGAATGGAGCAGGCGGCGTGCTCCAGCCGTTTCAGTTCTTCCGGCAGGTTTTGAACGGATAGCCGCATGGCATCATATTTGCGGAGTTTCTCTGTTGCTTCTTCTTTCCAATTCATAATGATAGGCTCCTTTCGCTTCTTCCCATACTCTGCGTACCCGGCAAGGTGCGGTGCAAAGGGCCGGGGGACACTTGCAGGTATGGCAGGGGTCAGTTTGTAAGTAGGTTCTTGTTTGATCCGGATGGCTGTAGGTGCGGCCACCTACGGAAATGCCTGCCGGAGTTAGGGGTGTGCGGTCCATTTTTTGCCGGGGGGACTGTCGGATCCCCTCCCATCGGGCGAGAAACCAGGTTCGCCATACATTGCAGTTTTTGTTTTCACAGTTTCGGGGATCCTGCACCCGTGTGCAGAGCAGGCAGGGACTGGTGCTCCCGGTGATATAGCCTTTCATTTTCCTCTCTCCTTCTTTTTTCGCATTGTGGGCAGTAGGCTGCCGGGGAGAATACTTCGGTGCCACAGCCCATGCACCAACCCCGGGGGATTGCTCCCTGCAGATCTGTATTCGGGGGGTATACCCCCAAGTATATGGGCCTGCGGCCCAGGAGAAGAATGCTTCCCCACATGAATTTCGCCTCCTTGGTTTTCTTTGGTTGCAAGCCCATAATAGTACTTGAACAAGTACTTGTCAAGCCGCTCGGCGGAAGTTTGGAGAAGTTTATGTACTTGCACAAGTACAAGGTGACAAAATTAGACAGGTTTCACAAACCTTATAAATGGTAAAAAAACGGGAAGACTTTTCGAAAAAAAGCGAACCGGGAAAATGTGCTTGCAATTGTGCGCTGCCACCTATAAAATGAGAGTAAAGAAAAAACCGAGCCTATGCGGCTCGGAAAGGAGATTCTATGAAAACAGTTGGATTTATCGGCGCCGGACATATGGGTGGCGCCCTGGTGCGGGCCGCAAGCAAGGCCTTTGTCCCGGGAAATCTATACATAGCCAACCGCACAGAGGCCAAAAGCCAGGCCTTGGCGGCAGAGGTGGGCTGCAAGGTAAGCACCCCGGAGGAAATTGCCCGGCAGTGTGACTTTGTGTTTTTAGGTGTAAAACCTCAGGGAATGGAAGCCCTGCTTTCTGGCATCGCCCCGATTTTGGCCGCAAGGGAAACCCCGTTTACCCTGGTAAGTATGGCCGCAGGCATGGAAATTGCCACCTTGCAGGCCATGGCTGGGGGCGCGTATCCGGTGATTCGTATGATGCCCAACACCCCGGTGGAAGTGGGAGAGGGCGTGATCCTTTACGATTGCTCCCGGGGTGTAACAGCGGAAGCGGAGGCCTTCTTTGTGGAATTGTTCCGGTTTGGTGGACTGCTGGATAAATTGCCGGAAGCATACATCGATACTGCAACGGTTTTGGCAGGCAGTGGTCCTGCCTATGGGGCCCTTTTACTGGAAGGCCTTTGCAAAGGCGCAGAGGAACTGGGACTTCCCCCGGAAAAAGCAAGGCTGTATGGCGCCCAAATGCTTTTGGGAACGGGAAAACTCCTTATGGAGTCTGGAAAGACCCCTGCCAGGCTCTGTCAGGAGGTTTGTTCCCCCGGCGGCTCTACCATTGAAGGGGTGCGGGTCTTCCAGGAGGAAAATTTGGAAGAAACGGCTGTCCGGGCCTACCGGAAGGCCTATGAGCGCAATAAAGAATTGGGAAAAAGATAAAAAGAACCGGGACGGAATACCGTCCCGGTTTTATGCTGCTTTATTTCAGGATGTCCATCAGGCTGTCACGGATGGAGCCAATGGAGTACAGAGAACCGAAGCAAAGAACAACGCCGCCTTTTCCGGCCAGTGCCAGGGCAGTTCTGACGCCGTCTTCCACACTGTCGCAAGCCACAGCGTCTGCGCCTGCATTACGCAGATGCTCTGCCAGTTCGGCTGCTTCCAACTTTCTGGGGTTGGGAGGGGTCACACAGACAAAGCGGTGAACCAACGGCATCACCGGGCGGTACATTTCGCCATAGTCCTTATCTGCCAAAACGCCGGTAAGGGCAACCACGGTCTTATCCTGCAGATAATCCTGGATGTTCTTAACCAGGGCTTCGATACACTGGGGGTTATGGCCGCCGTCAATGATAAACAGAGGATCTCTGCTGACCACATCGAATCTGCCGGGCCAGCTGACATCCCGCAGACCCTGACGGATATGATCTTCTGTAATGTTCCAGCCGTTGCCGATCATGGTGTCGATGACGGAAAGCACAACGCTGGCATTGTGGAGCTGGTGATCGCCCAGCAGGGGCAGGAACAGATCCTTCCGGTTGCCGCAATCGAAGACCTGACCGAACAAATCGTGCTCTTTCGCCTGGAGGCTCTCGAAGTCTGCTTTCCGGAGGGTTACATTCTTTTCCCGGCAAACCCGTTCATACACTTCTTCCACAGAGTGTGTGCTGCGGTAGACCACTGCGTGGCCGTTTTCCTTGAAAATGCCGGATTTCGTTTCTGCGATCTTTTCCACGGTGTCGCCCAAAACCTCTGTGTGGTCCAGGCCAATGTTGGTGATGACCGCCACTTCGGGGCAGGGAATGACATTGGTGGAGTCCAATGCGCCGCCCATACCTACTTCCAGCACCACGATATCGCATTTCTGCCGGAGGAAGTATTCAAAGGCGATGCAGCTGACCAGTTCGAATTCTGTGGGGGATTCTTCCATAGAGTCCGCCAGGGGTTTGACAAACTCGGTGATTTGGCAGAGTTCCTCGTCGGCAATCTGTTCACCGTTTACCTGCATACGCTCGTTGAAACGGTAGATATAAGGGGAGGTGTACAGACCGGTACGATAGCCCGCTTTCTGCAAAATAGAAGCGGTCATAGCGGCGGTAGAACCCTTGCCGTTGGTGCCGGCAATGTGGACAAACTTCAGCTTTTTCTCCGGGTTGCCCATTTTTTCCAGAAGGGTCTGGGTTCTGCCCAGTCCGGGAATACTTCCCTTCCAAAATACGGAGTGGATATATGCAATCGCTTCTTGTGCGTTCATTGTTTTGATGTTTCCTTTCTCTTTCTGTTTTTTCACGGGAGGCCACAGCCCGGCAGACTTGAATATGTTGGTTTGGAACAGCAGCCGAATAATCACAACATCCAGCACCATGGTAATGGCGAACTGTAGGGATCTGGTGCTTAGAAAATACACATAGCCTTCCGTGAAGTTGCCTTCATAGTACATATAGGAAAGGGCTGCGCTTTGATACAGCAAGGAGCCGATCACGATGGGGGGCAGGAAGGCCACCAGCAACCGCCAAAGGCTGACTTTCTTTGCTAAAAAATGACGGAACAGACCTGCAAACAGACCGTATAGAATAGGCGGTATGCAGAAAATGGGGTTATACCCATAGCCGGAGAACAGACAGCCTACAAAGTCTGCCACGAAACCTACAAGGGCGCCTGCCAAGGGGCCAAAGAGCATACCGGCAAGAAAAATCGGGACGGACTCAATAGAAAAACGGGAACTAGCATCCGGCATCAGCCCCATCAGGCGGGCTAAAACCACGCTGAGGGCGGCAAGCAGTGCGCAGAATGCCAGGGTTTTGGTAGATAGTAGTTTCTTTTGCATAAAAAAGCCTCCTTTTATAAACAGATACCCTCGCCTGCCCCATAAAAAATCCCCAACCACGGATGTGTTGGGGGAGTAGAATATGGAAGCAGATAGGCTCAGCCAAAGCCGAGTATCGTTGCTACATAAAGGAGAAGCTCCAATATGGCGCAGCGGGTGCGGATGCCTCATCGCGGGCGGATGCCCTTCGTCTGTCACTCAACTCCCCATTTTGACAGCACTTCACGCGAGGTGTCCTACTCTGTTGCCCCTATCATACACGATTTGTCATAAAAAGTAAATCCCCAATTTGGGTTTTCGATAAAATTTCCCCGAAAGAGGATGGCAAGAGGAAAAAGAAAGCCATCCGCAGCTGCAGAAAGAGGGCAATAAAGCCCCAAAGACAAGCAAAACAGACCCGTAGCGTACGAGGGTACGTGAGGGTCTGTTTTGTGCAGTAAGTCAAAACGCCTTGCGAAGCAAGCCTTGATTTCTCTTGAAAGCAGATGCCTATCTGCGCTTGTGAAATGTGCAAAATAGGAGAACCCCCAAATCATCAAATTGGCGTTTTGACGATTTGGGGGTTTAGTGCCCTCTTAGTAATTCTCAGCGTGAATTTGGAAGTAAGCCTGAGGATGGTTGCAGGTGGGGCAAATTTCAGGAGCCTCGGTGCCAACCATAATGTGACCGCAGTTGCGGCACTCCCATACTTTCACAGAACTCTTCTTGAATACTTCTGCAGTTTCCACATTCTTCAGTAGGGCGCGATAGCGCTCTTCGTGGTGCTTTTCCACTTCTGCAACCAGACGGAAACGGGCAGCCAGTTCGGGGAAACCCTCTTCCTCAGCGGTCTTGGCAAAGCCTGCGTACATATCGGTCCATTCGTAGTTCTCACCGGCAGCGGCAGATGCCAGGTTTTCAGCGGTGTTACCCAGAGCGCCCAGTTCCTTGAACCACAGCTTGGCGTGTTCCTTTTCGTTGTCGGCAGTTGCCAGGAACAGAGCGGCAATCTGCTCATAGCCTTCCTTCTTGGCCTTGGAAGCAAAGTAGGTGTACTTGTTTCTTGCTTCGGATCCGCCGGCGAAGGCGGCCATCAGATTCTTTTCGGTTTGGGTGCCTGCATATTTATTTGCCATGGGGAAATCCTCCTTTGTGTTATGGGGTATGTATTCAGTATAGCACTGTTTTTCCAAAAATAAATAACTAATTTAGCAAATAGACCCCTAAATTTAAGTACCCGGCGAAGGAGACCCAAAGCAGATAGGGCAAAAGCGCATCCGATGCCCGCTCATCGATGGCATTGAAGGCCCGGATGGTCAGCAGAATCAGCGCCCACAGCGCCAGCAGCAGGAAAAAGGCAGCCAGCCGCCATTCCAGCCGGAAGAAGAAAAGAGGCCAAAGGAAATTCAGAAGCAGTTGGGCACCGTATAAAATCAGGGCATTTCGTTTTTCCTTGGGGTCGGCTCCGGATGTATAGATGCGGTAGCTACCGTAGCCCATCAGCAGATAAAGGATCGTCCAAACAATGGGAAACAGCCACCCCGGTGGGGAAAGGGGCGGCTGCACCAAGTCCCGGTATGCCATCATATCGCCACCGGCCAGAGCGCCCAAACCGCCTACTGCCAGGGGAATGGCCCAAAATAGCAGAAGTTGCTTCCAGTTTCGTTTCATAAACATCCCTCCCGGTATCATTCTATCGGCAAGGCCGGGGGATTATCCATAAAATATGGTTGCAATAGGGTTTTTTGACCATTATAATATAGGCTGAGAGGACTCGAACTCTCTCAGCCTAAGTAGAAAGGTGGGAATGTTATGAAATCCAAAGTCTATTTTACTTCTGAAATCACCCCCCAGTCCGTGCTGGGCCTGTATAAGCGCCTGCGAAAGAGCCTTCCCGGCAATGTGGCCATCAAGGTCCACTCCGGTGAGCCTGGAAACCAGAATTTCCTGCGCCCGGATTTTTGGAAAGAGATCGTAAACCACGTGGGCGGCACAGTCGTAGAATGCAATACTGCCTATAAGGGCGGCCGTCACGATGAAAAGCATCATATGCAGACTTTGCGCAACCACGGCTGGCTGGAATATTTCCCCGTGGATCTTTTGGATGCCCAGGGCCCGGATTTGGTTTTGGACATTCCGGAAGGCAAGCAAATCCAAAAGAATTATGTGGGCAAGGATATGGCAAACTACGAAAGCACCCTGGTGCTGTCCCACTTTAAAGGTCACCCCATGGGGGGCTTTGGCGGTGCGCTGAAGCAACTGTCCATAGGCTATGCATCTTCCTACGGCAAGAAGTATATCCACGGCGCAGGAGATGGGGACCATCCCTGGGATTCTACTGCGGAACAATTTATGCAGTCTATGGCAGATGCGGCCAAGAGCGTGGTGGATTTCTTCGGTGGCAAGGCCATCTATATCAATGTGATGAAGAACCTGAGTGTGGATTGCGACTGCTTCTCCAAGCCGGAGGACCCTTGTATGAAGGATATCGGCGTGCTGATTTCTACAGACCCGGTGGCCATCGATCAGGCCTGCGTGGATTTGATTTATGCCTCCAAGGACCCGGGCAGAGACCATATGGTGGAGCGAATCGAGAGCCGGAAGGGCATCCTGCTTTTGGAAAATGCAGAGGCTTTGGGCATCGGCAACCGGGATTACGAATTGTTTTTTGAGGGATAACTATGGGCTGTAATCATTGTAGCGGAAGTTGCGAAACTTGTGGCGGCTGTGCCGGACACCTGGTGGTAAGCAAAGTGGAATGGGAACTGCTGGACCTTTTGGCGCAGATTCCCTTTCTGCCGGTGGCACGCAGTGCAGGAGACCCCCGCCCCGTTTATTTTCCGGAAGAAGAAAACGGAGAGGACTATAGCCTGATCCTTACCTGCCTGGAAAAGAAGGGTCTGATCACCCTGGATTATGATATGCCTCTGGGAGGGCAGTGGGACAGCCGGTATGCTGCCTACCCCATCCGGGGCAGTATGGCCCTGACCTTGAGGGGTCAGCAGGTGCTGGACCTGGTGGACAAGCAAGGCTTTGCAGATGCATAAGAAAACTGCCACTCGATAGAGTGGCAGTTTTCTTATGCAAACTTAATCTAAGTAGCGGCAGGCGGCCATGGCGGCAATGGCACCGTCAGCAGAGGCGGTTACCACCTGACGGATATACTTGCTGCGGCAGTCACCGGCAACGAACAGACCTTCGGTTTTGGTGCGGCAGTCTTCGGCGGAGTCGAAGTAGCCCCAGTTATTCAGGTCGGCGTGTTCTTTGAAAGGATCGTTTTCCGGCATCAGGCCCACAGCAAGGAAAGCACCGTCTACAGAGATCCGGGAATCTTCCCCGGTTTGGTCGTTGTGCAGCTGCAGACCGGAAAGAGCGCCGTCGGTGGTTTCATAGGCAGAAACCACGGTGTTGAAATAGGCGGTCACATTTTCCTTTTGCATCAGGGCATCGGCCAGCTTCTTTTCTCCGGTAAAGCCTGCAAGGTTCTGCACCACAGTGACCTTTTTACAGACTTCGCTGAGGAGCAAAGCCTCCTGCAAAGCGGAGTTGCCGCCGCCGATCATAGCCACTTCCTGGCCTGCATAGAAAGCACCGTCGCAGACAGCGCAGAAGGAAATGCCGTTGCCGATCAGTTCTTCTTCTCCGGGCAGACCCAGGGTGCGATGTTTTACACCTACGGCCAAAATCACGGTCTTACCTTCAAAGATACTGCCCTCCTCTGTGTGGACAGCAAAGCTTTCTCCGGTCTTTTCTACACGAATGACCTTTTCCAGTTCCATATCTGCGCCCAGGGCCATGGTTTGGTCGGTCAAGTGGTCGGCAAATTCAGCACCGCTGATGACTTTGGTGCCGGGAATATTTTCCACCTTGGGGGAGTAGGCGATCTGTCCGCCGAAGCCGTTCTTTTCGATAACCAGAACGGTCTTACCGGCCCGCAGGCCGTAAATGGCCGCTGTCAAACCGGCAGGGCCGCCGCCTACAACAATCATATCATACATAATCATTTCTCCTTATGGCAAAGGGTCGGGAAATCCCGACCCTTTTTTGCTTTTTACAGACTTGCCAGATACTTCTTGATCTCGGGAACACTGTAGTAGTTCACTGCGTTCTCCCCATCGGTAATCACCAGCGTGGGAGCGCCCTTGACGCCGTACTGCTTGCACAGATCCAGGTTGTCGTCAGCGATGATCTTTTCGTATTCCACACCGGCCTTGCCCAGCAGATTTTCTGCTACACGGCAGTTAGGACAGGTCACGCGGGAGAAGAGCATCACCTTGGTGGGTGCGGAAGCGCAGGCACATTCAGCCTTGGCTTCCTCGATGATCCGCAGCTCGCCCATATCGGGAGCACCGTGGGTCAGCACGCTGGTCTCGATATTGTAGGTCTTGCGGTGCTTGTACTCCTGAGTCTTGCCTGCGTTCCAGTTCTGCACGGGGCGATAGTAACCGGTGATGCGGCTGTAAACTTCGGTGGTTTCCCCGCACTCGGGGCAGGTGTGGACTTCACCGGCAATGTAGCCGTGCTTGCGGCAGATGGAATAGGTGGGGGACATAGTGTAGTAGGGAAGCTTGTAGTTTTCTGCGATCTTCCGAACCAGCTTGGCTGCGGCCTGCCAGTCGGGCAGCTTCTCGCCCAGGAAGGCGTGGAAGACAGTGCCGGAGGTGTACAGGGTCTGCAGGTTGTCCTGAATATCCAGGGCGGTGAAGATATCGTCGGTGTAGCCAACGGGCAGGTGGCTGGAGTTGGTGTAGTAGGGGGTGTCCTCGCCTTCGGAAGCGGTGATGATATCGGGGTAACGCTTCACATCGTGCTTGGCAAGACGGTAGGAGGTGGACTCAGCAGGGGTGGCTTCCAGGTTGTACAGATCGCCGTACTTTTCCTGATAGTCGGAAAGGCGCTCCCGCATGTGGTTCAGCACATCGGCGGTGAATTTCTGGGCGGATTCATGGGTCATATCGGAACGAATCCACTTGGCATTCAGGCAGCATTCGTTCATACCCACAAGGCCAATGGTGGAGAAGTGGTTATTGAAGGTGCCTAAGTACCGCTTGGTGTAGGGATACAGACCTTCATCCAGCAGCTTGGTGATCACGCTGCGCTTGATCTTCAGGGAGCGGGCAGCGATGTCCATCACGTGGTTCAGCCGCTTGTAGAAGTCCTTTTCGTCGGTGGCCAGGTAGCCCAGACGGGGCATATTGATGGTAACAACACCGATGGAGCCGGTGGATTCGCCGGAGCCGAAGAAACCGCCGGATTTCTTCCGCAGTTCACGAAGGTCCAGCCGCAGACGGCAGCACATGGAGCGCACGTCGCTGGGTTCCATATCGGAGTTGATGTAGTTGGAGAAGTAGGGGGTGCCGTACTTGGCGGTCATTTCGAACAGAAGCTTATTGTTCTCAGTTTCGCTCCAGTCAAAGCCACGGGTGATGGAGTAGGTGGGAATGGGATACTGGAAGCCACGGCCGTTGGCATCGCCCTCGATCATGATCTCGATGAAGGCCTTGTTGACCATGTCCATTTCCTTCTTGCAGTCACCGTAGGTGAAGTCCATCTCCTTGCCGCCGACGATGGCAGGCAGATCCCGCAGGTCGGGAGGGCAGTCCCAGTCCAGGGTGATGTTGGAGAACGGCGCCTGTGTGCCCCAGCGGCTCGGCGTGTTCACGCCGTACACAAAGGACTGCACACACTGCTTAACTTCTTTCTGGGACAGGTTGTCGACCTTGACGAACGGGGCCAGATACGTATCGAAGGAGGAAAATGCCTGCGCGCCGGCCCACTCGTTCTGCATAATGCCCAGGAAATTGACCATCTGGTTGCAGAGCGTTGAAAGATGGTTCGCCGGAGAGGACGTTATCTTTCCGGGGACTCCGCCGAGGCCTTCCTGTATGAGCTGCTTTAAGCTCCAGCCCGCGCAGTAGCCCGTGAGCATGGAAAGG
>JAZRUE010000024.1:0-9222 GCA_045652345.1 Faecousia sp.
CGTCGCACCGCCACCGGCTGCGAGCTGCGCACCCGCTTCTGGATGGGCTACAACATCGTTGACGGCAAGCCCCACAAGATGATGCCTCCCGGCGCGGCATTCCCGCTGGAGCCCGTTAAGGCGCTGTTTACCCACAACATCAAGGAGTTTACCAACCTGGCAGCCATCCTGCCTCAGACAGAATTTCCTCCTATGGTGCCTCAGTACATAAACAATCACATTCACACCACTTATTCCTTCTCTCCGTATTCTCCCACCGCTGCAGTCTATGCGGCCCGGATGGAAGGCCTTTGCACCGCCGGTATTATCGACCACGATTCCATTTCCGGTGCTGAGGAATTTTTGGAAGCAGCGAAACTGGTGGAAATGCCTGTTACCATCGGTATGGAATGTCGGGTATCCATGGAAGGTACCCGGATCGCAGGCCGCCGCACCAACAACCCGGATCAGGAAAGCGTCAGCTATATGACCATTCAGGGCGTACCCCATGACCAGATTGGCACCCTGACAGAATTCTTCCGTCCTTACCGCCAGGCCCGTCATGAGAGAAATCGCAAGATGGTGGAGAAGATCAACGCCCTTCTGCCGGAGATTGCTTTGGATTATGAAAAGGATGTACTTCCTCTTTCTATGGCAGCCGAAGAAGGCGGTGTCACCGAACGGCAGCTGATGTATGCCCTGGCCAAGAAGCTGACCGCCCAGGTGGGCAGGGGAGAGGCTATGGTTTGTAAGCTTCAGGAAATGGGCCTGACCCTTTCTTCTAAGCAGGAAGCCCAAATGCTGGATAAGGAATACCCGTTCTATGAGTATGATCTGCTGGGCATTCTGAAGAGCGCCTTTGTTCCCCAGATATTCATTCCTGCCACTACGGAGTGTCCCACACTTGTGCAGATGGTGGAGCTGTGCAAAAAGGTAGATGCCTACCTCTGCTATGCCTATTTGGGCGATGTGGGAGACAGTGTCACCGGTGATAAGAAAGCCCAGAAGTTTGAAGATGACTATCTGGACGAACTGTTTGTCTGCCTGCAGGAGCAGGGCGTAAAGGCCATTACCTATATGCCCACCCGGAACACCGAAGCCCAACTGACTCGTCTGCGTAAGCTCTGCGAGGACTATGGTATGTTCCAAATTTCCGGCGAGGATATCAACTCCCCCCGGCAGAGTTTCGTAATTAAGGCCATGGAAAATCCCATGTTTGCCAATTTGATAGACGCTACGTGGACACTGATCGCCCACGAAAACCGCTAAATTTAGGAGGAAATGTAATGAATACCAAAGCAGTAAGAATTCACGGTAAAATGGACCTGCGGCTGGATGATGTAACCCTGCCCGAAATTGGTCCCGATGATGTTCGCATCCGGGTCGTGTCCGATAGCATCTGTATGTCCACCTATAAGGCTGCCATCGAAGGCGGCGACCATAAGCGCGTTCCCGACAACTGTGATGAAAATCCCACTGTTGTAGGTCACGAGTTCTGCGGTGATATCGTGGAAGTTGGCGAAAACTGGAAGCATAAGTACAAGGCTGGCGATAAGTTCGTTATTCAGCCTGCCCACTTCTACAAGGGCTCTCAGATGGCTCCCGGCTACTCCTACAGCTTCTGTGGCGGCAACAGCCAGTACGGCAATGTGCCCATCGAAACCCTGCTGATGAACTGCCTGCTGCCCTACGATTCCGATACTTACTACTACGGCTCTCTGGCTGAACCTCTGAGCTGCGTCATCGGTACGTTCCACGCCATGTACCACACCAAGGCCGGTTCCTATGTCCACGAAATGGGCATCAAGGAAGGCGGCAAGATGGCTATGCTGGCTTCCGTTGGCCCTATGGGTCTGGCTGCCATTGACTACGCTCTTCACTGCGACCGCCGTCCCAGCCTGCTGGTTGTCACCGATATCGACGAAGCCAGACTGGAGCGTGCCGCTTCCATCTACACTGTGGAAGAAGCAGCCAAGAACGGCATCGAGCTGCACTATGTAAACACCCGTATGGAAAATGCCACCGAGTACCTGCGCAGCCTCACCGGCGGCACCGGATACGACGATGTGATTTGCTTCGCTCCCGTTAAGCCCGTTATCGAGCAGGCTGACGACATCCTGGGCTTCGATGGTTGCCTGAACTTCTTCGCAGGCCCCACTGACAGCCAGTTCAAGGCTCCCTTCAACTGGTACAATGTCCACTATCTGTACACCCACGTGGTTGGCACTTCCGGCGGTAACACCAACGATATGCAGGAAGCCATCGCTATGATGAATGCCGGCAAGCTGAATCCTTCCGCGCTGGTTACTCACATCGGCGGCCTGAATGCAGTTATCGATACCACCCTGAATCTGCCCAAGATCCCCGGTGGCAAGAAGCTGATCTACAACCACATCGACCTGCCCCTGACTGCTATTGCAGACTTCGAAGAAAAGGGCAAGACCGATCCCATGTTCGCTGAACTGGACCGTATGTGCAAGGCCAATAACGGCCTGTGGAACCCCGAAGCAGAAAAGTATCTGCTGGCTAACGCCCCCAAGATCTAAGCGATTCAGAGAGGCACTAAAGCCGCCAACCGTCAAAACACAGTATTTTGATGGTTGGCGGTTTAAGGCAGCAAAGAACCAATATAGGGCGCACAGACTTTTGAATGAGTAAACTATGTGCTGCGCAAGATGTTTTGACTTACATCAGAAAACGGACCCTCACGTACCTATGTACGCTACGGGTCCGTTTTCTTTGTCTTGACGGCTTTATTGACCTCTGCCAGTCTGTCAAAAACAAGTTTTTTGACAGACTGTAAAGCCCGGCAGGGGAGTACCCCTGCCGGGCTTTAATTGTCGGATCAGTACTTAATGCGTGTTATTTTGCTTGCGCTTTCGCCATTCGTAAGGGGATAGGGTTGTTTCTTTTTTGAAGGTCTTATAAAAATGGGAGTAGTCACTAAACCCACATACATTGGAAATTTCATCAAGAGTTTGCGTTGATGACAGTAGCAGTTCTTTTGCGTTTTCCAAACGAATCGCAGTAAGGCAGGCAAAAGGTGTGATGCCGTATTTTTGCTTAAACAGGTTTATAACATAGTTTTTGCTGCAACCAACTTGTTTGCACAGAGAGGAAAGGCTAATATGCTTATTATAATGCAGAACCAAATGCTGATAGACTTTCTCCGCGGTGGATGGGTCTGCCAAGTGACGGTACAAGGAGGAAAGGATGGAATAGAAGCAGCTTGCTTGTATGACATAAGGCTCTTTACAGCTTGCAGTGCGATGCATCTTTTCCATCAGCGGTTTCAGCAATTCATAATCGAAAGTACCCCGACGGGGCAAATAATTGCCGGTTTTTGTCCAATCTCCTTGAAAATGTATATATAGGTACTTGGGTTCTTCACTGGGGGTAATTCCTTCCTGGAAGCCTCCCGCTTTTTGTATGTAATATTCGCCGGGATGTACCTCCACCGGTTCGCCATCTTCTGAGAACTTTAGAACACCCTCAAAGACCAAAAGCAAAACATCGCAGTTGCAGTGGCGGGTTACATGATACTCATGTTTATTGAAATAGCGAAAAGATGCACCTTGGTAGGAAATGGAAACAGATAAATCAATGCCTTCCATGATTGTCCTCCCTTTATAGTTGTGCTTGGATTGTAGCACAGATGTGTGATATTTGCAATGAAAAATGGAATTACAGCTATGTTCAGATAAAATATTATGTGATATAGTACAAATATCAATTATCGAAAAGGGGCGACTGCTATGAAAAAATGGCATTATTTTTCCACAAATGAGATCTGTCCGCAGGGATGGCTGAAAAGACAACTTGAAATCCAGGCTGAAGGACTGAGCGGAAATCTGGATAAGGTGTGGCCGGATGTGCGTGACAGCGCCTGGATCGGCGGTCCCCGTGAAGGCTGGGAGCGAGTGCCCTATTGGCTGGATGGATTCATTCCCTTGGCCTATTTGCTGAAAAACGAGGATATGATCGCGCGAGCCAAGAAATATGTTGACGCAATCATCAATAACCAGAGAGAGGATGGGTGGATTTGCCCCTGTAAGGAGGAAGATATTCCTACTTATGACACTTGGGCGGTGCAGCTTATCTCCAAAACCCTGACTGTATATTATGAATGTTCCAAAGACGAGCGTGTCCCGGATGTTATCTACAAACTGTTGAAGAATTACTATGATCTGTTGTCTTCCGGAAAGATCAAACTCTTCCGTTGGGGTGCTTCCCGCTGGTTTGAATGCTTTATTGCTATGAACTTCCTTTGGGAAAGAACCGGCGCACCTTGGCTGAAGAATCTTGCAAGGATTTTGAAAGAGCAGGGAATGGATCCTGCTCAGATGCCCAAGTATTGGAAGACACCGTTGGCGGACGGCTCTAAATTCGAAACGCATATTGTCAGCATCGCAATGCTGTTAAAGTATGAAGCTGTTTCCCACAGCCTTTTGGGGGACGAATATCAGAACTGGGCAGAATACCTCTACCGCGTTTTACGGCAATACAACGGAACGGCAGTGGGTGCATTTACAGGGGACGAGCATCTTGCCGGACTTAGCCCTGTCAACGGAACAGAGTTGTGTTCCATTGTGGAGCTGATGTTTTCCTTTGAGCAGTTGTTTGCCTACACGGGAGACAGAAAGTGGCTGGAAAGATTGGAAACGGTAACATTCAATGCTTTGCCGGCAACCTTCAGCGATGATATGTGGGTTCATCAGTATAATCAGCAATCCAACCAAATCAATTGTATTAAGTTCTCTTATCCGCATCATTCTGTTTTTACAACAAATTGGGCACAGTCCCATTTGTTTGGCCTGGAACCCCACTACGGATGCTGCACTGCAAATCTGTCACAGGGATTTCCAAAGTTCACATTGTCTGCCTTTGCTTACAGCGGCAATACTGTTTTCAATACAGTCCCTGTGCCGGCAAAGTTGGAATGCGAAAAGTGTGATGTTGAGATTATTACAGAGTATCCGTTTAAGAACCAATTCCTGTACAACATTGAGGCAAAGGAAAACTTTGACTTTGAAATTCGCATTCCCTCTTTTGCAAGAAACCTAAAGGTGGATGGACAGGGAGCGGAGGTAACTACCGTTGCTTTGCACCTGGAAAAGGGAGAGTGCAAAGAAATTCGGGTCGCTTATGATGTTGAAACGGAATTTGTGGACCGTCCTCATAACCTAAAAAGTGTAAGACGGGGTTCGTTGATCTTCTCTTTGCCCATTGCTTACGATAAGAAGATGTACGAATATGAAGCAAACGGCGTAGAACGGAAATTCCCCTACTGCGACTATGAGTACATTGGAAAGAGCGACTGGAATTATGGCTACTGCGATGTTCGGCTGGAATGTGAAGAACGGGATATAGATGAATATCCGTTCTCCTCGGAAAAACCGGCAGTCGTTGTAAAAGCAAAGATGAAAAAGATCCCCTGGGGCAAGGAACGCTTCTTTGAACACATTTGTGCACGTATACCTTCTTCTTGTGAACCTATTGGGGAAGAGGAAGAAAAAGAGCTGTACCCTTACGGCAACGCAAAACTTCGTATGACGGAGATGCCCTTGGTTCCCTAAGTCAGACCCATAAATAAACCCGGCAGGGGAGTACCCCTGCCGGGTTTGCTTTCAAAAACACAATGAAATAACCCCTGACAGATTTCTTTACATCCGTCAGGGGCTATTTCATTTCGTTCTTGGGTTCAATCATTGGGTAACCTCGCTTTCTGCGGATTAGACATTGCCTTTTCCATCTTATGAAATCCATTCACGCACATTTACATCTTCATCATCATTTGCCCATAAGCGAGCAGCTCATATGTGGGAACATTTCCTATGGCAGGCTTTGTCTTGCGGTAAAATCTTTCTTTGCGTCATTCTTTCGGTTGATTTCTTACCTTACTGATTTGCGTTTCTTGCTTGACTGTTGTCTTGCATATTGCAAGTCCGATTGGGTTTCTTCTTACCTTACAGAGTTTTCGCTTATTCAGTTGGATCTTACCGTAATGAGATTTGATGATTTATCTCATTTTGGGAAGGATTTTTACCTAGTACATTGGTATCACCCTTTCTGACTATAATATAGCACAAAGAAATGGAGAAAACAAGTTGGAAAGTTGTACAAAATACACAGAAACCGCTTGTGTAAACTACTGAAAATGCCTTTCACCCGTTGACAGAGAGGAAAGTGTTATGATATGATAATCGTGTTGTGGCGCAAAAGCCAAAGAAAAGCGGTCGACTCGAAACAGTCGACCGCTTTTTATTATCTCTTTTTTCGGAATAGAGCGCCGAGGGCCATGATTACGGCAAAGACGATCAAGTACCACACACAACCTATTCCGTGACCCAGGATACAGGCAACGACCATAAACACGCTGCCGCACAAGGCAAGGATGGGCATAATAAACCGACGCAGGACGTTCTGCTCTTTTTCTTTCCGCATCCACTGGATGAGCATGGGGATATACATCAGGTAGATGGTGATAATGGGCAGCTCAGAGGAGTCGAACACAAAAGGTCCGGCCCAGGTGTTTGCCAAATTGGAAAGGAAGTAGTAAACGAACCAGGCGGCGATGATCACCAGAGACATAACGGATGCGTTGTTGGGCATATTGGTCCGTTCGTCTACATGGCCATAAATATCGGGGGAAGGACCCTGACGGCGGGCAGCCAGTGCGTATAGACTCCGGGAGCTTGCCATCATCAGACCGTTCATGGTGCCTATGCAGGAGATAGCCACAAACAGATTCAGAATGTTGCCGAGAACGGGGCCAAATACATTGTGGAATGCAACGGTGGTGCCGGTGGTTGCCAGGTCAGCGGTGGTTGCGCCGCCGGCAACGCCTACAAAGTAAAGCACATAAGTAGCCACGATGACGATACCGCCCCAAATCAGAGCCTTGGGCAGATTTTTCTTGGAGTCCTTAATCTCCGCATTCATAGCGGTGGCAATGATCCAGCCTTCATAAGCAAAGCCGGTGGCGCATACAGCGCCGAAGAGAGGACTGGTTCCCGTAGCCGCGCTCGTGATGGGGGGAGCAGAGAAGTTCTCCACAAGCCGTCCGGAGAAAAGGCCTACAATCACACCAACAACTGCCATAAGTCCCAGAGGAATCATTTTGATGATGGTGGTGCTGACTTGCAGTTTGCCTGCCAGCTTGGGGGAGAGTACGTTCACCGCATAGCAGGCACATAGGTAAAAAAGTGTCAGGGCTATGCATTCGGGACCGGCAGTGCAACTTTTTTCGCCGGTAACAACCATATGAAAGTTAGGGAACACACCGGTGATAAATTCTAAGGTGTACATTGCAGACAGCCATGCCAGAACGGAAGTCATAGCAGGAAAATAAATGGTGGAGGAGAACCAGCCCATATAGTAGCCGTAGGTGGGACCAACGGTAGCTTCTGCATAGTCCATAAGTCCGTTTACTTTTTCGTACTTCTGTCCCATAAAGGAGAAAGCCAGCAGACACACCAGCATAATAGCACCGCCGATGAGCCAGGCGATAATACCCGAGGTCAGGTCAATACCGTCCATTTTCAGAATATTCTTGGCTTTAAAGAAAACACCGGAACCGATCACGATGCCAACTACCATACAGATGGCGGTAAACAATCCGTATTTTCGATGCAGTTTGTTTTCCATAGAGATGCCTCCTTGTTTGCACAGCAGGGAATTGCCACAAGTATACCATACAGATGTATACAATGCAACGGGAAAGAACTGCGCATATATTATTATATTGTATAAACGAAATCCTTGCGAATATGAGAGAAAGGCAAACTATCCATTGACAATGGGTAAGGAAAGGCGTATACTGCAAGGGAAATTAGCCAAGGTTTCCGGAGGCGAGCCATATGAAAAGATATAATAAGGATATGCTTCACGGCCCTCTTTTGGGCAGCATTATTTCTTATACCGTACCGATCATCCTTGCAAGTGTATTGCAGCTGCTTTTCAATGCGGCTGACCTCGTGGTGGTGGGCCGTTTTCGTGGCAGCCTTTCCGTAGGCGCCGTGGGCGCCACCGGCTCTTTGACCAGTTTGCTTGTCAGCTTGTTTATCGGTCTTTCTACCGGCTCGGGTGTAAATGTGGCCCACGCCATCGGCAGCCGGGATGAAAAGATGCAGCATCGCATAGTCCATACGTCCTTGCCGATTGCTTTGATCGGCGGCGCAATCCTGACAGTGGTTGGGGTGGTCTTCGCGGAGGATTTTTTGATCATGATGGGGACGCCGGAGGATATTTTGCCCCTTGCTACCCTCTATATGCAGGTGTATTTTGGCGGTATCACCTTTACAATGATCTATAACTTCTGTTCCGCTATTTTGCGGGCGGCGGGAGACACAAAAGGTCCCCTGATTTATTTGGCCGTTGCCGGTGTTTTGAATGTTATTCTGAATGTGATTTTTGTGTGGGCATTCGGAATGAATGTGGAGGGTGTTGCTTTGGCAACGATTATCTCCCAGTCGCTTTCTGCGTTCCTGGTGGTGCGGGCGCTGTGCCGCCGGACCGATGGCTGCCGTCTGGAACTGAAGAAAATGAGAATCTATAAGAAGGCTCTTATTAAGACCATCTCCATCGGTATTCCTGCGGGACTGCAAGGCTCTATGTTCTCCATATCCAATGTGCTGATTCAATCTTCCATCAATTCTTTTGGCCCGGTGTTCATGTCGGGCAATGCAGCGGCAGGCAATATTGAGGGGTTCGTCTACATATCCATGAATTCTTTCTCCCAAACTGCCATGAATTATACGGGACAGAATGTGGGTGCCCGGCAGTATGGCCGAGTCAAAAAGATCATTTTGCTTTGTGTTGCCAGCGCAGCTGTACTTGGTATAACTATGGGCGGCATTGCCTATTTCGCTGCTCCCTGGCTTCTACAGGCATATATTACGGACTCTCCCCAGGCCGTTGCCGACGGCATTCTGCGAATGAGCTTTGTTTGCCTGCCCTATTTCCTGTGCGGTATGATGGATGCCACAACCGGTTCTCTCCGTGGACTGGGATCTTCTGTGACACCTATGATTATTTCTGTTTTGGGTGTTTGCGTGCTGCGTATTGGCTGGATTTATTCTGTTTTCCAGATTCCCCAGTTCCATACGCCGGAAGGTTTGCTGGTTTCTTATCCCATTTCCTGGCTTCTTACGTTCTTGGCGCAGCTTATAACCTTCTTCATTATCCTGCGAAGGCATAAGAAAAAAGCAATGCTACAATAAAAGAAAGCCGACTGCAAATGCA
>JAZRUE010000025.1:0-14025 GCA_045652345.1 Faecousia sp.
TCTTTGCAAACTAAAGTCTTGTCTTCGTACATTGGATTTTACCTCTCTTCGGTTGATTGTGCCCCGTGATATTTCCATAAGTGTTGGTTGTAACGCAGGGTGAATAATAATTGGGGGTATACCCCTAACTCGAATTATACACAAGGAAATGACGGTTGTCAATGGTATTTCTGTGAAATAATGCAAAAAACAACGGGTAAAAAGGTTTATTATCGGTAAAAATGTTTGGGAATTTTTACAAAAAGACGGGGGAATGCTATAAACGATTTGCTATCACCGAAAAGGACAAAATAAGCCTCCCTCTGATGAGGGAGGTGGCGAAAATCGTTGATTTTCGACGGAGGGAGAGAAAAAATACAGGGATCTCTCCCCCAGTCAGCCTGTTCGGCTGACAGCCCCCTCGTCAGAGGGGGCCATAAACGGTTAAATATCGAATGTTTCCTGTCCGCTGTAGGGAATATGCAGGTGCTGGTAGGCAAGTTGTGTGACGCATCTGCCCCGGGGGGTGCGGGTGAGGAAGCCCAGCTGCATCAGGTAGGGCTCGTACACATCTTCCAATGTGATGGCTTCTTCCCCAATGGTGGCTGCCAGGGTTTCCAGACCTACCGGACCGCCGCCGTAGTTTTTAATGATAGCGGTGAGCATCCGTCTGTCGATGGTGTCCAAGCCCAGCTCGTCCACATCCAGCCGCTTGAGAGCCAGGTCAGCCGCGTCCTTGGTAATGGTGCCGTCTCCCATAATTTGGGCAAAGTCCCGAACGCGGCGCAGGAACCGATTGGCGATACGGGGTGTACCCCGGCTCCGGGAGGCGATTTCCATAGCGCCTTCCTTTTGGATGGGCATACCCAAAATGGTGGCAGAGCGGGTGACGATCCGGGAAAGCTCCTCGGGAGTGTACAGCTCCAGCCGCAGGCTCACACCGAATCGGTCACGCAGAGGGGCAGACAACTGACCTGCCCGGGTGGTGGCACCGATCAGGGTGAACTTGGGAAGATCCAGCCGGATGGAGTTGGCGGAAGGGCCTTTGCCCACAATAATGTCGATGGCAAAATCTTCCATAGCGGGGTAGAGGATCTCCTCTACTGCCCGGTTCAGCCGGTGGTTTTCGTCGATAAAGAGGATGTCTCCGGGATTTAAATTTGTCAGCAGTGCCGCCAGATCACCGGGCTTTTCAATGGCCGGGCCGGAGGTGATGCGGATGTTCACGCCCATTTCGTTGGCGATGACGCCTGCCCGGGTGGTTTTGCCCAGGCCGGGTGGGCCATATAAAAGGGTGTGATCCAAAGGTTCGTTGCGCAGGCGGGCGGCTTCAATGTATACAGAAAGGTTACCCTTTGCCTTTTCCTGACCGGTGTAATCGCTGAGCAGCTTAGGCCGCAGACCGATTTCTCCTGCATCCTGGGGGGCAAAGGTGGGACTGATAATAGGCCGGTCCAAACCTTCAGAAAACTCTAAACTCATAGGATCTTATCCTTTCATAACCATCGCCCGCAGGGCGTATCGTACCAGTTCTTCGGTGGTGGCGTTGGGGTCTGCACCCTTCAGGGCCATGGCCACTTCGGAAGCAGAGTAGCCAAGTTCCTGGAGTGCCTTGTGGGCAAGGTTCATAGCGCCGGTGTCTGTGACCACAGGGCAGACGGCGGGACCGGAGAAGTCCAAAGTCATATCTGCGCCGCCCATCTTGTCCTTCAGCTCCAGAATGATCCGCTGAGCAATCTTTTTGCCTATGCCCTGGGCGGCAGTCAGCAGCTTTTCATCGCCGGTCATTCCCGCCAGGGTGAAGTTCTGCGGGCCTGCGGAAAGGATGGCCATGGCGGCCTTGGGGCCAACACCGGTAACGGAAGTAAGCAGTTCATAGCACCGCTGTTCCTCCCGGCTGATGAAGCCGTAAAGATCGAAGGCATCCTCCCGGATGGACTCGGTGATGAACAGCTTTGCGCTCTGATTCAGTTTTAACTGGGCAGCAGTATAGGCCGTTACCCGGCAGCCGTAGCCAACGCCGCCGCAGTCGATGACTGCAAGGCCCGGCTCTAACACGGTCACAGGACCGGAAACATAGTAAAGCATAGGTTTACCTCCCTTATTTTTGTAGCTGACTCAGCAGGGAAGTGCTGGATCGGGCGTGACACAGCGCAATGGCCACTGCGTCAGCCGCATCGTCAGGCTTGGGGGACTTGTCCAGCCCCAAGAGCCGTTTGGTCATTTCCATCACCTGGTGCTTGGTGGCGTTGCCGTAGCCAACCACCGCCTGCTTGACCTGCATAGGCTTGTAGGAATAAATGGGGATGCCCGCCTGCTGAGCGGCAAGCAAAATCACGCCCCGGCTTTGCGCCACCCCAATGGCGGTGGTCACATTATGGCCGAAGAACAGTTCTTCAATGGCGATGGCTTCCGGTTTGCTCATTTTCAGAAGCTCTGTCATATCGTTGTAGATGATCTCCAGCCGGGCTGGAAAATCCATCCCTGCAGGGGTGGTGATGGCGCCGCATTGCACAAGCTGGCTTTGCCCTCTTATGTGCTCAATCAGGCCGAAACCCGTAATGCCGTAGCCCGGGTCAATGCCAAGAATACGCAAGTCCCACACCCCTTTCCCATTTTCTGTTATCATAGCACATTTGTTTTGATATTTCTACTACAATTTCATACATCATTTTTCTTTCTTGGGAAATACTGCTGTTAAAGCATAGAGGCGGTGAAAGCGTGGAAGTATTTTCTTGTAAAACGGCAATTTACGCCGGAATGGGTTCTTTAAACATCCTGAAAGATTTGGTGCAGGGGAAACTTTTGGTGGTTTGCGACCCTTATTTTATGGAAAAGGGCAAAGCAAGGCAGCTGGCAGACCTTTCCGGGGCAAAGGAAGTGGAGTACTTTTCCCAAGTAAAACCTGACCCGGATGTAACCTTGGCGGCAAAGGGGGCAGCGGTGGTGAAAGCCTTTGCGCCCGATGCCATTGTGGCTTTGGGCGGTGGCAGCAGTATGGACCTTGCCAAGGCCATGCTCTATTTTTCCGGGGTGGAGGCAACTTTGATTGCCATTCCCACCACCTCCGGCTCAGGCTCAGAGGTGACGGATTTTGCCATCCTTACCCACGATGGGGTAAAGCACCCGCTGGTGGATGAAAAGCTTCGCCCCCAGGCGGCAATCCTGGATGGACAACTACTGGAAAGTCTGCCGAAAGGCCTGATTGCAGATACGGGCTTTGATGCCATTTCTCACGCAGTGGAGGCCCTTGTGGCCACCGGGGCGGGATCGATCACCGATGCCCTGGCCACGGATAGTTTTTGTATGGTCTACGGCAATTTGAGCCAGTCCTTTGGGGGCAATATCCAGGTGCGGCAGGACATCCATAACGGCGCTTGTATGGCAGGGCTGGCCTTTACCCAGGCAGGATTAGGCTTGTGTCACGCCGCATCCCACGCATTGGGCGGTATGTTCCACATTCCCCACGGCAGGCTCAACGCCATTTTGCTGCCGGCAGTCATTTCTTTGAATGGCCCGGTAGCCGGGGGGAAGTATGCAGCTTTAAGCCGGAATGCAGGCTTGGGGGGAGCGGTGGAAAGTATGGGGGTACGGAATCTGAAAAATGCCCTTATTCGGCTTCGCCGGGAATTGCAGCTGCCAGGGTCTTTGGCAGAAGCGGGAATTTCTCCCGCAAAGCTCCGGGAGAACCGGGGAAAGCTTACGGAGGCTATTTTGGAAGATCCTTGTTGCAGAACCAATCCCCAACCGGTGGACAAGGCGTTGGTGGCAAGACTGCTTAATGAGGTGGCGGGCCGTGGATAAGACCCTCCTTTCCGTGGGCCTGGATGTAGGAACAACCACCACCCAACTGATTCTGTCACGGCTGCAGGTGGCCAACCGGGCCAGCGGCTTTTCCGTTCCCAAAATGGAGATCACCGGGCGGGAAATCTTATACGAAAGCCCGGTACACTTTACGCCACTTGTGGGGGAAAACCTTGTTGACGGAGAGAAAATACGAACACTTGTGGAGAGAGAATATCAAAAAGCGGGAATAAATCAGTCGCAGGTGGATACGGGAGCGGTGATCATCACCGGAGAGACCTCCCGGAAAGAGAATGCCCAAACAGTCCTAAAGACCCTTTCCGATTTTGCCGGAGATTTTGTGGTGACTACTGCAGGCCCCCACCTGGAAAGCATACTGGCTGCCAAGGGGGCAGGGGCAATGGAACTGTCCGAAAAGGAGCGCCTTCCCGTCCTTCACATGGACATCGGAGGTGGCACGAGCAATCTGTGCCTTATAGAAAACGGGAAAATCCTGCGTACCGGCTGCTTGAATGTGGGCGGCCGTCTGCTCAAACGGGACGGGGAAGGGCGCATAACCTATGTTTCCCCGGTTCTTGCAGGAGTTACTGGTATAAAGGTGGAGGATATCCCACAAAAAGAGGAATTTTTAAAACTTTCCGGACTTCTTTGCGACGTGCTTTGTGAAGCAGCAGGCAGAAAGGAAAAGACAGCCCTTTTGGATGCCTTTTCCACCAAAGAAGCGGGAAGTATTTGGCAGCCACCGGAAGAAGAGGTTTTGGTGTCCCTTTCCGGTGGTGTTGCAGAGTGTGTGGAAAGGGAGGTGGAGGACAATGCCTATGGGGATTTGGGTCCAATGCTTGGAAAAACCATCCGTGGGAGCCAACTTTGCAGCGGGCCTTATGCCGTTGCCCACAAGGCCATCCGCTCCACGGTAATCGGAGCGGGATGCCACGCCACCATGCTTTCCGGCAGTACGGTGTTTACAAGGGGCGTGAAATTGCCTCTGAAGAATCTGCCGGTGGCAGTGTTTACAGCCGGGGAACAGAAAAATTTGGCACAGCACATACCCCAAAAAGAAGAAGCCTTTGAGACACCCCCCGTTTTGGCCCTGCCCGGTTATGAAAGTCCTTCCTATGGGCAGATTCGGGAACTGGCAAAGACCCTTGCTCAGGCTTGCCCAAAGGGGGTCTATGTGTGCCTGGAGCAGGATATGGCTATGGCGCTGGGGAATGCCCTTAGCCTACTTTTGCCACCCCAAACCCCCATTTTGTGCCTGGATGGTCTTGCTCCAACGGGGCAGTGCTATTTGGATGTGGGTGTTCCTGTGGGGCCTTGTATTCCCGTCGTGATGAAAACGCTTATCTTTGAAAGAGGTAATCTATGAAACTGAAAACAACCCTATTGGGAAAAACCTATGAATTCCGGGATTTGAAGCAAGTGCTGGCAAAGGCCAACGAGGAAAAGACCGGAGATAAACTGGCAGGTCTTGCCGCGGAAACTGCCCAGGAACGGGTGGCGGCAAAGGTGGTGCTGTCTGCGGTCACATTGGCAGATTTGCGGGAGAATCCTGCTGTTCCCTATGAACTGGACGAAGTGACCCGGATCATCCAGGACGATGTAAACGAAAGTGTCTATGGAAAAATCCGGAACTGGACCGTGGCGGAACTGCGGGAATGGCTCTTAGATGAAGCCACCACCAGCGCAGATATCCGCAAGCTGAGCCGGGGCCTGACCTCAGAAATGGTGGCGGCAGTGTGCAAGCTGGTGAGCAACCTGGACCTCATTTACTGCGCCAACAAAATGCCGGTGACGGCCCACTGTAATACTACCATCGGCCTGCCGGGAACCCTTTCCTGCCGCTTGCAGCCCAACCACACCACCGATGACCCGGATGGCATCACTGCCTCCACCCTGGAGGGCCTTTCTTTCGGCGCAGGGGATGCAGTGATCGGCTTGAATCCGGTGACGGACTCTCCGGAGCAGGTGGGAAAAGTTCTGCGAAGATTCCAGGAAATCAAGGAGCATTGGGAGATTCCCACCCAAATTTGCGTATTGGCCCACGTAACCGCTCAGATCAAGGCGGTGAAGGCGGGTGCGCCCTGCGATCTGATCTTCCAGTCCATCGCAGGCAGCCAAAAGGGCAACGAGGCCTTTGGCTTTAGCGCGGAAACCCTGGAAGAAGCAAGGCAGCTTCTACTCAAAGAGGGAACGGCAGAAGGCCCCAATGTGATGTATTTTGAAACCGGCCAGGGGTCGGAGCTTTCCTCAAACGCCCATTTTGATACGGACCAGGTAACTATGGAGGCCCGGTGCTACGGCTTTGCCAAGCGGTTTTCTCCTTTCCTTGTCAATACGGTGGTGGGCTTTATCGGTCCGGAGTATCTGTACGATGCCCGGCAGGTCACCAGAGCGGGCCTGGAGGATCATTTTATGGGCAAACTCACCGGCGTATCCATGGGCTGTGACTGCTGTTACACCAACCATATGAAAGCAGACCAAAATGCCATTGAAAACCTGGCAGCGCTGCTGACTATGGCCGGGTGCAATTACTTTATGGGCATTCCCCACGGGGATGACATTATGCTCAATTATCAAACCACCGGCTTCCGGGAAACAGCTACCCTTCGGGAACTGACAGGGAAGACTGCCATTCCCGAATTCCAGCAGTGGCTTGAAAAGATGGGCTTTATGGAAAACGGAAAACTGACGAAAAAAGCCGGTGACGGCTCAAGCTTACTGTTTTAAGGGGGAAGGGTATGAATAAACAGGAATTAACTGCCCTTGTGGAGGAAATTTTAGCCGGGCTTGCACCTTCGCCCCAGGTAAAAGGGGGAGAGTACAAACCCCAAACTCCCGGCCCGGAAAAGGAGCAGACCAATTATGCCCCCGGGGAATTTGTGCCGGATATTACAGCGCTGGATCTGCGAAAACTTTATTTGACGGAGAACGCAAAGGATAAAGAAGCCTTTGGAAGGCTGAAAGAGAGGACCCCTGCCCGCCTTGCCTGCGGAAGAGCAGGCCCTCGCTATAAGACTCTGACTATGCTCCGTTTCCGGGCAGACCACGCAGCAGCCCAGGATGCGGTATTTTCTCAAGTGCCGGAGGGGTATGCCAAAGAACACGACTTTTTACCGGTGCAGACCTGCTGTGAAAGTAAGGATATGTATTTGACCCGGCCGGACTTGGGCAGATGCTTCCCGGAAAGCACCCAAAAGGTGCTGAAGGAAGTGCTGGAGCCCAACGCCAAAGTGCAGTTGGTGGTAGGGGACGGCCTTTCCTCTGCGGCCATTATGGCAAATGCGGTCGACTGTTTGGAAGCCATCCGGGAAGGCTTGAAGGCCAAAGGAATTTCCGTAGGAAAAGTGCCCTTTGTCCGTTATTGCCGGGTGGGAGCAGGCGATGCCATCGGGGATGTGACCGGCTGCGAAGTGGTTTGCATGCTGGTAGGTGAGCGCCCCGGCCTGGTGACGGACAAGAGTATGTCCTGCTATATCACCTATAAACCCCACACCGGTGTCAGCGAGTCCAGCCGCACGGTGGTATCCAATATTCACGCCCAGGGAACCCCTGCGGTGGAGGCGGGCGCCCATGTGGCCAATCTGATTGCCAAAATCCTGGAAAAGAAGGTCTCCGGTGTGGGCCTGGTGCTGGAGGGATAAGATGGGGGTCAAGGTTTTGGCGGTGCGGTATTTGCCCAACGCCAGCAGAAGTTTATGTGCAGAACTGGGCGTGCCGGAAAGTAGACCTTGTCTGGCTTTTTTGACCACCGATTGCGATGATGCCACCTATATTGCTTTGGATGAAGCCACCAAAGCCGCCGATGTGGAGGTTGCCTACGGCCGCAGCTTCTATGGGGGAGCGGCCAATGCTTCCACCCCCAATGCCGGGGAAGTGATCGGTATTTTGGCAGGCGCTACCCCGGGAATCGTAGAAAGCGGTATGGATGCCGCCCTTCGGCTTTTGGAAAGACTGGGCTTTGAGGAAACCGGTGGCGTACCTTACCTTGCGCATACAGTGAGCCGGTGCGGAAGCTTTTTGGCAAAGGAGGCCGGTGTCCGGGAGGGAACGCCCATTGCTTATTTGATTGCGCCACCGCTGGAGAGTATGTATGCCATAGATTTTGCCTTGAAGGCGGCAGATGTGACCCTTTGCAAGCTGTATGCCCCACCCAGTGAAACCAATTTCGGTGGGGGATTGCTGACGGGAACCCAGTCGGCTTGTGAGGCTGCCTGCGATGCCTTCGGAAAAGCGGTGGCCCAGGTGGCGGCGAAGCCCATTGAGAGGAGATAAGTATGGAACTGGATAAAGATTTAATGGCCCGGCAGGAAGCAAGAGATCTCTGCGCCAAAGCCGGGGCGGCCCAGCAAATTCTTTCCGGGTTTTCTCAGGAAAAACTGGATGGTATTTGCAAGGCGGTAGCGCAGGCTTTCCAAAAGGAAGCGGCAGCCCTTGCAAAGCAGGCCTGTGAGGAGACCGGCTTTGGAAATCCCCGGGATAAGACGGAGAAAAACCGCTTTGCTTCCCAGGATGTGTATGAAGCCATCAAGGATATGAAGTGCGTGGGCGTATTAAAAGAGGATACCGAGGAAAAACTATGGCAGATCGGTGTGCCGGTGGGCGTGATTGGGGCCATTGTGCCCTCCACCAATCCCACCTCCACGGTTTGCTATAAGGCGTTAATTGCCCTGAAAAGCGGCAATGCCATTGTCTTTTCACCCCATCCAAAGGCCCTTTCCTGCACCATGCGGGCAGCCCAGGTGGTAATGCAGGCGGCCCGGCAGGCAGGGGCACCGGAGGGCTGTATCGGCTGCCTTTCTATGGGGAGTATGGCAGGCTGTCAGGAACTGATGGCAGCGCCCCAAATCAGCCTTTTGCTGGCAACCGGCGGTCCGGCTATGGTGCGTGCCTGTTATTCTTCCGGCAAGCCAGCCATCGGTGTGGGCGCAGGCAACGGCCCGGCCTATATCCACCCTTCTGCAGATATTCCCCAGGCTCTTGCCTGCATCGCCAAGTCCAAAAACTTTGACTATGGCACCATCTGCGCTTCGGAGCAGAGCATCATCGTGGAGAAATCTACAGAGCAGGCGGTGCTGACAGAAGCAAAACGGCAGGGCTTTTATCTGATGGATGAAAAGGAAGCAGGCTGCCTTGCCAAGCTGCTTTTCAAGCCAAATGGCACATTGAATCCGGATATCGTAGGCAAATCTGCCTGCACTTTGGCCCAAAAGGCGGGCTTTTCTGTGCCGGATGGAACGAAGATCCTGATGGCAAGGGAGCAGCAGGCTGGCCCAACCCGGCCTTATTCTATGGAAAAACTTTGCCCGGTGCTGGCTTTTTTCGTGATGGAAAGCGAGGATGCAGTTCTGCAAAAGGCGGTGGAGGTCCTCTCCCACGAGGGCAGCGGACACACCTTCTCCATCCACGCAAAAGAGGAAAGCGTGGTGCGAAAATTTGCGCTGCAGATCCCCGTTTCCCGGTTCTTGGTGAACACCCCATCCGCTTTGGGCGGCATTGGGGCAACCACTGCCTTGTTTCCCGCTTTGACCCTTGGGTGCGGTGCAGTGGGGGGAAGCTCCACATCCAATAATATTTCCCCCATGGATCTTATCAATATCCGCCGGGTGGCCTGGGGAAAGCCGGAAGAAAAGACGCTTTGCCCGGAAGAAGATACCCTTGTAAAGTTGATTACCAGTAAATTACTGGAAAGATTAGGTTAAGGAGAAAAATGTTATGAATACAAATGCTTTGGGAATGATCGAAACAAGGGGCCTGGTAGGCGCCATTGAGGCCGCCGATGCCATGGTTAAGTCTGCCAATGTGCAGCTGGTGGGCAAAGAGCAGGTGGGTGGCGGTCTGGTGACTGTGCTGGTCCGCGGAGATGTGGGTGCTGTAAAGGCTGCCACTGATGCAGGCGCTGCCGCTGCTGAAAAGGTGGGGGAACTGATTTCTGTCCATGTGATTGCCCGCCCCCACACAGAAGTGGATAACATCCTGCCCCACGGCAAGCAGACCAATACTGCTGCAGGTAAGTAATGCTTTACACCCGAAAAATGGTGGAGCAGAACATCCGCAACCGGGATAAAAAGCGGGTGTTCTATTTGGGCGCGGGGGATACCCTCACCAGTGAGGCCAGGGATTTTCTCCAGGCTCAAAGAATCGAAATACTCCCGGCCACACAAGCCAAAAAGGAACGGTGGCAAATCCTGGGGGGCGGCTTTACGGAAGAAAAGCCGGAGCATATGACCCACTTGAATGGGGATGTTTTGGTGTCAAAAACCCATCCGCGAATTGCTTTTCGGGGGTGGGTGGATGCCCTGGAAGCCCAGTTGCTGCTGGCAGGGAAGGAGCATCCCCATTTGCAACGGGAATTGGAGGAAATTCTTTCCTTGGCTCGCCAACTTATTCGGTGCGATGTGCTGGAAGAACCACTGCACTTGTCCGGACTGTGCGGCCTGACAGAAGCCGAAATGCGCAAGCAAAGCCACTTTCCCCAGGAGATTTTCGGCATTCCCCATTTTATGCCCGGCTTTGAAGACGGTAAGACCGTTTTGGCTTTAAACTACCTGCGGGTGGTAGCCCGGCAAACGGAACTGGCAGCGCAGCACGCCTTCACAGACCGGGAGGGAATACCTACCCGGGAAGACCTTTTGCAGGCACTCAACCGGATTAGCAGTATGCTGTATATTTTGATGTTAAGGGAAAAGGCAGCCTATGGAACTGGAGAAGATCACAGAAAAAGTTATTAAGGGGATTTTTGTGGAGCTGGAGGCCTCCGGCCGCCATGTCCATGTGAATAAGGAGCAGGCCCGGATTCTCTTCGGCCACGACTTGACCCCTTGCCGCCCCCTTTCTCAGCCGGGGCAGTTTTTGGCGCAGGAGCGGCTTACGGTGAAAGGCCCAAAGGGAGAATTGCAAAATGTGGCGGTGCTGGGCCCTGCCAGAGGAAAAGCCCAGGTGGAGATATCCCTGACCGACGGCAAAACCCTGGGAATCATCCCGCCTATACGGCTGTCCGGAGATGTGGCAGGCACACCGGGGGCAGAATTGATCGGCCCCAAGGGGCATATTACCATTGAAGAAGGGGTCATTGCTGCCCAGCGCCATATCCATATGACCCCAATCGATGCCAAGCACTTTGGGGTGGAGGACAAGCAGGTGATAAAACTGCAGACCTTCACGGAACGGCCGGTGATATTTGAGGATTTGGTGGTGCGGGTCAGCCCGGAGTTTACCACCTTTGTCCATTTGGACTACGATGAAGCCAATGCCTGCGGCTTCCAAAAAGGAGACCTGGGAAGGATCCTTCTATGAAGCAGATGCTTTTGGTGGGCAAAGAGCCGCCCCTTGGCTACCAGTATGTGCAAGATGCCCCCTATGATGGGGTGGTGATCGGCTCTCTGAGCCTGGGAGAACTGCTCTGCTTTCGGAATGAGCAGGTGCTGGAGGCTCTGGCAAAGGGACTGCCCGTGCTTTTGTATGCCCCCGGTTTGCCGGAGGTGAGCGGCAACCGGCCTTTGGGGGCTGTGCTGGCAGGAAAAAAACGGGAACTGAAAAGTTGGGGCATCACCTTTACCGACGGCACGACCCCGAAACTCATTACTGCCCAGCAGGCCCGGGAAATGGCAAAGGCAGGCGTGCGTCCCGGCCCAGGCATGAAACTGACCCCTTTGGCAAGGGAAATATTGGAGGGAACGACTTGATAATTGGAACAGTACCCGGCTCGGTTTGGTCCAGCCGAAAGGCCCAATGTCTGCAGGGGCAGACCTTTTTGGTGGTGCAGACCCTCCGGGGGCAGGTGGTAGCCGCCGACCAGGTGGGTGCAGGCACGGGAGATAAGGTGCTGCTGGTCACAGGAACGGTGGCATCCCGCTTCTGTATGGAAGCCCCGGTGGATGCGGCTGTAGTGGCCATTTTGGATGGGGAAAAGGACAACCCTTGAAATTTGGCCGGAAAGTGGCATGCTGCCACTATTGCATATGTTAAGGAGGCAGATAGATGTCTGCGCACGAAATACTGATTTGGGTCATGGCCTTCTTCGCTGTACTGGGCGCTCTGGACCGGATTTTCGGCAACCGGTTTGGCTTAGGGAAGCAGTTTGAAGAGGGTATTCTGACCATGGGCGCCCTGGCTCTGGCAATGATCGGTATCATTACCTTTGCTCCGGTGCTGGCCAATCTTTTGGAGCCGGTAGTTGTGCCGGTGTATCGCTTTTTGGGAGCAGACCCGGCTATGTTCGCTGGCACGATCTTAGCCAACGATATGGGCGGCGGCCCGCTTGCCAATGAACTGACAACAGACCCCCAGGCAGCAGCCCTGGGTGGCGTGATCTGCGGCAGTATGTTTGGTGCCACCATTGTATTTACCATTCCTGCGGCTATGGGTATATTGCCTTCCAAGGATATGCCTGCTCTGGCAAAGGGTGTGCTGGCAGGTATCATCACCATTCCTTTAGGCGTGTTTGTCGGCGGCTTGGTGGCAGGATTCCCTATTTTGATGGTCCTGCGGAATTTGATCCCCATCATTTTGATTGGCGGTCTGATTACTTTGGGACTTCTCAAGTGGGAAAAGGCTATGATCAAAGGCTTCGGCTATTTTGGAAAAGGCGTGTTGGCGGTGATTACAGTTGGCTTGGTGGCCTCCATTGTGCAGACCCTTACCGGCTTTGCCATTATCCCCGGCCTTGCACCCATTGAGGAAGGCTTTTCCACGGTAGGCGCCATCGCCATTGTGCTGGCAGGTGCGTTCCCCCTGGTCCATGTGCTGACCAAGGTGCTGAGAAAGCCTTTGGCCCGTCTTGGCAAGGTCTTGGGCATCAATGAGGTGGCAGCGGGGGGCTTGATCGCCACCCTGGCAAATTCCATTGCCACCTTTGGGATGGTCCGGGATATGGATTCCCGGGGTAAAGTGGTGAATATCGCTTTTGCGGTGAGTGCAGCCTTTGTGTTCGGCGACCATTTAGGCTTTACTGCCGGATTTGCCCCGGAAATGCTCCCCGCTGTGATTGTGGCAAAATTAATCGGTGGCATCAGCGCAGTTGCCGTTGCCTTGCTGCTGACCAAAAAGAAAGGTAATGCTTGACAAATTCTGCCTTTTGGGTCTATAATAACTGCGATATGGAAAGGCTTTGAGCAGGAGAGTAAGCTGTGGATTCCGTCAAGAGAGCCCCGGTAGGTGAGAGGGGGTACGGCGCAAACAGCCCAAGATGGCCTGGGAGCCAAAATGTCGATAGGTAGGCATTTTCGGGTGCGCCCGTTAAAGCGTGTTTGAGGCACAGAGTTTCTGTGTAAATCAAGGTGGTACCGCGTCAATTTTTGTCGCCCTTGTGCTTTCCCCAAGGGCGATTTTCTTTTTCTGGCGGATTTTTTGTCCCAACTGTGCAGTTTCCAAAATTTGAAATACACAAAGTATGTCTGCATTTTGGAAACTTTCATTTGGGCCAAAATCTCTCGCCAGCTATGGAGAAAATGATTATTTGTTATGGAGGAAGAAAGATGGAAAAGAAACCCTATTACATTACAACGGCTATTGCCTACACTTCGGCAAAGCCCCACATCGGCAATACTTATGAGATCGTGTTAGCTGATGCCATTGCCCGCTATAAGCGGCAGGCAGGCTTCGATGTGTATTTCCAAACCGGCACCGATGAGCACGGTCAGAAAATTCAGCAGAAGGCAGAGGCCGCCGGTATTACGCCCCAGGAATATGTGGATAATGTGGCAGGTCAGATCAAGGACATTTGGGATCTAATGAACACTACCTATGATCGCTTTGTCCGCACCACCGATCCGGAACATAAGACAAAGGTGCAAAAGATCTTTGCCAAAATGTACGAAAAGGGCGATATCTACAAGGGTAAGTATGTGGGCAAATACTGCACTCCCTGTGAATCCTTCTGGACAGAGAGCCAGCTGGTGGAGGGTAAGTGCCCCGACTGCGGCCGGGATTGTGTGGATGCAGAGGAAGAGGCTTACTTCTTCAAGATGAGCAAGTATGCCGACCGCCTGATGGCCCACATTGAGGCAAATCCCCAGTTTATCCAGCCGGAGAGCCGGAAGAATGAGATGATCAACAACTTCCTGAAGCCCGGCCTGCAGGATCTGTGCGTTTCCCGTACCAGCGTCACCTGGGGCATTCCCCTGGAATTTGACCCCGGCCATGTGACCTATGTTTGGCTGGATGCCCTGAGCAACTATATCACTTTCTGTGGCTATGACCCGGACGGCAATCACGAGGAAAAGTATAAGAAGTTCTGGCCTGCAG
>JAZRUE010000026.1:0-10823 GCA_045652345.1 Faecousia sp.
AGAACCTGAATCTAGCGAGTCTACCAATTCCACCACTCGCGCATATAGAACGGAAAGGGTATTCCCCAACCGCTTGGATATAGTAACACGAAGGCAGTGGTTTGTCAACCACTTTTTTCGCAATTTTCAAGATTATTTTCAAAATAACTGCCCGGTTTTCCCGGGCAGTTTTTGCTTATACATTAAACAGGAAGTTGACGATGTCGCCATCCTTCATCACATATTCCTTGCCTTCGCTGCGGACCTTGCCCTGGCTCTTGGCATTTGCCATAGTGCCGCAGGCCTTCAGGTCTTCAAAGGCGATCACTTCTGCCCGGATGAAGCCACGCTCAAAGTCGGTGTGGATCTTGCCGGCGGCCTGCGGTGCTTTGGTGCCCTTCTTGATGGTCCAGGCACGGCATTCGTCAGAGCCTGCAGTCAGGAAGGAGATCAGACCCAGCAGGGCATAGGAACTGCGGATCAGCTTGTCCAAACCGGACTCATTCACGCCCAGTTCTTCCATGAACATGGCCTTTTCGTCGGGATCGTCCAGTTCCGCAATATCTGCTTCCAACTTGGCGCAGATGGGGATCAGCTGGCTGCCTTCTTCGTCAGCCAGAGCCTTCACAGCCATATAGTGACGGTTGTTTTCCGGCTCGTTGATCTCGTTTTCTGCCAGGTTGGCAACATAAATGGTCTTTTTCAGAGTCAGCAGGTCAGAGGTAGCAATGAGAACCTGATCCTCCGGATCGTCGGTATAGGTGCGGGCCAGCTTGCCTTCGTTCAGGTGGGCCAGCAATCCGGTGAACAGCTCTGCTTCCCGGGCAAACTTCTTATCGCCGCCCTTCATGGCCTTTTGTGCCTTGTCGATCCGGCGCTCCACCATTTCGATGTCCGCCATCACCAGTTCCAGGTTGATGATCTCAATATCCCGCAGGGGATCGGTGCTGCCTTCCACGTGGGTAACATTGGAGTCCTCAAAGCAACGGACAACGTGCACGATAGCATCCGTGGTGCGGATGTTGCTCAGGAACTTGTTGCCTAGGCCTTCGCCCTTGGAAGCACCCTTCACAAGACCTGCAATATCCACAAATTCGATCACAGCCGGGGTGGTCTTTTTAGGAACATAGAAGTCAGAGAGCCACTGCAGCCGCTCATCGGGAACGCTCACCACGCCCACATTGGGATCAATGGTGCAGAAAGCATAGTTATCAGCAGGCACACCTGCATTGGTAATTGCATTAAAAAGGGTGGATTTACCCACATTGGGAAGTCCCACGATACCTAATTTCATATATGTGAATCTCCTTTGTTTAGTCAAATGCCATTATAACGGATAATTTTGGTTTTTTCAATAGTCACGCAGATAAAAACCCCCACCTTTTGGGTGGGGGCAGGGGTTATTTTTTCCGTGTGTAGAGTTTGGCAAGGCCGCCTTCGCTGGTTTCCCGGAAGCGGTGGTTCAGGTTGATGCCCGTTTCCTTCATGGCTCGGCAGACCATATCGTAACTGATGCGGCGAGAGCCGGTGAGGAAATAACTGAGGGTGCAGGCGTTCATGGCCCGCACAGCGGCAACTGCATTTCGTTCAATGCAGGGGATCTGCACCAGACCGCAAATGGGGTCGCAGGTCAGACCCAAATGATGTTCCATAGCCACTTCGGCGGCATATTCCACCTGGTCAATGTTCTGGCCAAACTACTCTGCCAGGGCGGCAGCTGCCATAGAGCAGGCAGTGCCGATCTCCGCCTGACAGCCGCATTCTGCACCGGAAATAGAGGCGTTTGTCTTGGTCAGATTGCCGATGATACCGGCGGTGGCAAGACCGCGAATGATCTGCTCGTCTGTAAAGCCGCGAACGTCCTGGGCGTATTTCAGAACCGCAGGCAGCACGCCGCAAGCACCGCAAGTGGGAGCAGTTACCACTGTGCCGTTATCTGCGTTTTGCTCGGCAACTGCATAGGCGTAGGCTGCAATGGTCTGAAATTCCTTCAGAGCAGCCACATCTTCATGGGGTTTTTGCTCATAAAGGAACTTTGCCTTTTTCTGCACATTCAGTCCACCGGGGAGTGTGCCGCTGGCGGCAAGACCTTCAGAAATCGCATTTTTCATGGTCTGCCAAACGTCCATCAAAAAGTCCCAAATTTCCGGACCTTCGTTCAGTTCCACATATTCAGAAAGGGTGTCGATGTACCGCCATTTGCAGAAATCCGCAATTTCCGCAAAGGAATGCTCCACATAGATTTCTTCTTCTGCGTGGGATTCCTGCCCGGCATAGCGGATGTCACCGCCGCCGATGGACTCCACCCGCAAAAAGCCAACCTCTGTATCTTTTTCGAATGCCCGCAGATCCAAGGTGTTGGGGTGCGCGAGAAATTCAGGGGAGAAGATAATATCGGTGTGAGCAGGGGAGAGGACTTCCCGGATCACCCGGTCGGTGCCGTGACCCACACCGGTCTTGCTGAGTGAGCCGTAAAGAGTTACTTGAAAGCGGTCTGCGTTGGGATACCGCTCCTTAAACAGCTTGGCGGCCCGCTCCGGCCCCATAGTGTGAGAAGAAGAAGGACCTTTGCCGATTTTATATATACTTCGGATGGACTTCATAATGTTACCTCCGCAAGAGATCTTGTCTTCATTATAACGGAGGTTATTTTGAATTGCAACCTTTGATTGCTTCCAGACTTAATTCTCCTGCCAACTTAAACAGGGCATCGCACAGCACCTGCTCCAAGGATAAGCCGGCTTCTTGGGCGATCTGCCGGTAAAAATGGGCCACCGCCGGGTCCAAAAGCAGGGTGATTTGTACCATAGGATGCCTCCAATAGAAAAGAATGCAATTCATCCTATGCAAACCCTTGACAGATGTGATAGAATATAGGGTGGAAATAAGCCTTATTTGGAGGTTCACAAAATGGCAAAAGAGAAGAAGGTAGAACAGATTACCGATATGGAAGTGGACTTTGCCCAATGGTTCACTGACGTGTGCAAAAAAGCACAGCTCATTGATTACTCTTCCATCAAGGGTGTGTTTATTTACCGCCCCTACGGATATGCAATTTGGGAAAATATCCAAGGAATTATGGATAAGGAATTTAAGAAGGTAGGCGTAGAAAATGTGTATATGCCTATGCTGATTCCCGAAAGCCTGCTGCAGAAGGAAAAGGATCACGTGGAAGGCTTTGCCCCCGAGTGCGCCTGGGTCACCCATGGCGGCACGGAGAAGCTGGAAGAGCGCTACGCCATCCGTCCCACTTCCGAGACCCTGTTCTGTGAGCATTTTGCAAATGTGCTGCAGTCCCACCGGGATCTTCCCATGAAGTATAACCAGTGGTGCAGCGTCCTTCGCTGGGAGAAGACCAGCCGTCCTTTCCTGCGTCACAGAGAGTTTTTGTGGCAGGAAGGCCACACCATCCACGCAACTGCAGAAGAAGCCAAGGATTTCACCGAACAGATGCTGAATGTCTATGCAGACTTCTGTGAGAATGTGCTGGCTATGCCTGTCACCCGTGGCCAGAAGACTGAGAAGGAAAAGTTCAACGGTGCAGAGGCTACCTACACCATCGAGTGTATGATGCACGACCGGAAGGCTCTCCAGGCCGGTACTTCCCACTACTTCGGTGACGGCTTTGCCAAGGCCTTTGATATTTCCTTCACCGATAAGAACAACCAGAAGACCAACCCCCACGAAACTTCCTGGGGCGTTTCCACCCGCCTGATCGGTGGCATCATTATGACCCACGGTGACAACAACGGTCTGGTTCTGCCTCCCAAGGTGGCTCCCATTCAGGTCGTAGTTCTGCCCATCGCGCAGCACAAGCCTGGTGTTCTGGAAGGCGCAACGGAACTGAAGAACCGTTTGATTGCTGCCGGCCTGCGTGTAAAGATGGACGATTCCGACAACTCTATGGGTTGGAAGTGTGCCGAGTACGAAATGAAGGGCGTGCCTCTGCGTGTAGAGTGCGGTCCTCGCGATCTGGAAAACGGCCAGTGCGTCCTGGTTCGTCGTAACGATGGCGAAAAGGTAGTCGTAAATCTCTGCGATCTGGAAACTGCCGTTGCCCAGCAGCTGGAACTGGTGCATCAGGGTATGTTCGCAAAGGCTAAGAAGAACCTGGAAGACCATATCTATGAAGCCCACTCCATCGAGGAAGCAAAGGCTCTGCAGGAAGAAAATGGCGGCTTCGTCAAGACTATGTGGTGTGGCGAACTGGATTGCGAGCTGGCCATGAAGGAAAAGGCCGGTATGTCCTCCCGCTGCATCCCCTTCGCACAGGAAACCTTAGGCGACACCTGCGCTTGCTGCGGCAAGCCCGCCGGCAAGATGATCTACTGGGGCGTTGCATACTAATTTAAATAATAAAAATCGTGCTGCAAATCGCAGCACGATTTTTTAGTCTGTCCCAAAATGCATTTTTGACAGACTGACAGAGGTCAAAGAGGCACCAAAGACAAGCAACTCGACCCCGAAGTGTATATAGATACTCGAGAGGGGAGAGTTGCGCAGTAAGTCAAAATGCCTTGCGGAGCAAGCTTTTTTGCCCTTTATTCGACAAAAATCAAAGGTCCTTGCCACATTCCCCCCAGGAGAAAGGTTTTGGGAAGGGATTGCTATTTCATCTCGCATTTTGACGGTTTGGGGGTTCTTTGACGCTCTGAAAAATCGTGCTGCAATTCGCAGCACGATTTTTTTATCGGTTTTTCCAGTCTAAGATAGATCGAATTCCATCCAAAAGTGCATCGATCTCTTCTTCCGTTGTGTCCCGGCTCAGGGAAATGCGGAAAGAACTGTCGATCACTTTGGGGTCTAATTTCATAGCCGTCAGGGTGTGGCTGCGGTGGCCTTTCGCGCAGGCAGAGCCTGCAGATACGCAGATGCCCTTGTCCTGCAGCAAATTCAAAGAATTTTGGGTAGGCACTCCGGGAATGGAGAGGTTTAAGATGTGGGGCGCATCGTGAGCGCCATTTACCACGACCTCGTCAAGTTTACATAATTCTTCGCAAAGCCGATCCAGCATTGCCTTTTCCCGGGCGCTGTCCTGCCGGAAAGTGGGGTGCACCACTTCGCAGGCAGCAGCAAAGCCTAAAATAGCAGGAGTTGCCTCTGTTCCGGAGCGGTAACCGCTTTCCTGACCACCGCCCAAAAGCAGAGCAGGGAAGGACTTAAGCTTAGGGGCGATATAGAGTGCGCCTGCACCCTTAGGGCCGTGGACTTTGTGGGCAGAAACGGAAATCAGGTCTGCACCCAATGTCTTGGCAGCAAAGGGCACTTTCAAAAAGCCTTGCACCGCATCGGTGTGGAACACTGTATCGGGGTTATTCTTGTGGGTAACTTTCGCCATTTGGGAAATGGGAAGCACTGCACCGGTTTCATTGTTTACCATCATAACAGAAACCAGAATGGTGTCTTTCCGCAGGGCGTTTTGCAAACTTTCTACAGAAATATTCCCCATAGCATCCGGTTGCAGATAGGTCACCTCAAAGCCTTGGGCTTCCAGTTCGTGCATGCAGTTCAGAACGGCGTGGTGCTCCATAGCGGTGGTCACAATGTGCTTGCCCCGCTTGCCAAAGCGCTTGATGGTTCCCATAATGGCCCAGTTGTCGGCTTCCGTACCGCCGGAGGTGAAGAACACCCGGTCCGGCTCTGCACCCAAGGCAAGAGCCACTTTCCGTCTTGCCAGCTGCAATGCCCGGGCAGCATCCAGGCCAAAGCCGTAAAGACCGCTGGGATTTCCCCAGCCTTCTGTTAAGGCCAGTTGTATTGCCTCCACCGCACTTTTGCAAGGCTTGGTGGTGGCAGAATTGTCTAAATAGATCATATTATTTTCCTACACAAAAGCGTTCAAAAATTCTGGCGGTAATGTCTTCCCGGACGGTTGCACCGGTGACTTCGCCCATGGACTCCATAGCCAGCTCAATGTCTGTCAGCACCGCATCCGGGGTCTGTCCCAGCTGCATAGCCTGCATAGCACGGAGCATACTTTCGTAACTGCGGCGAATGGCATCGTACTGCCGTGCGTTTGTCAGTAGGCTGCCATCGCAGGGCAGCTCTCCTTTGAACAGGGCATCTACAGCATCGGCAAACTGGTCAAGACCGTCCCCTGTTAGGGTGGAAACGGGAATTACCATATTGAAAGGCAGATCGGAGGGAGCTACCACAGCACCCAGATCAGCTTTGTTAATAAGGGCAATGGCATTTGGCACATCCAAGCAAAGGTTGATGACTTCGCGGTCTTCTTCCGTCAGCGGCTTAGAGCCGTCGCAAACGAAAATAGCCAGATCTGCATCCAGCACCGCCTGCCGGGAACGATCCACACCCATAGCTTCGATCCGGTCATCCGTTTCGTGGATGCCGGCAGTGTCGATGAGCCGCAGGCGGGTAGCGCCTACCATCACAGATTCTTCCACAGTGTCCCGGGTAGTGCCTGCGATCTCCGTAACAATGACCCGCTGATAACCGGCCAGCGCATTGAGCAGGCTGGATTTGCCCACATTGGGTTTACCTACGATGGCGGCGGCAACACCCTGCCGAAGAATCCGGCCTTGCCCATAGGTTTGGAGCAGGGCATAAAGGGCCTTGGCATTCTGCCGCAAAGTGCCGGTGTAGTTTTCCAAACGGAAATCATCAATATCCTCATCGGGGTAATCCAGCACCGCATGGAAATGACTGCAAAGATCTGTAAGATCATTATAAATGGGGTTTAGTTTCTTTTGCAGAACACCGCCTACCTGACCTGCAGCGTTGGCAGCGGCATCGGCGGTATCTGCTTCAATCAGGTCGATCACGGCCTCTGCCTGGGTCAGATCTAACTGTCCATTCAAAAAGGCACGCTTTGTAAATTCTCCCCGCTTGGCAGGAAGCGCACCTTTGCTATAGAGGGCATCCAACCCGGCAGCCAGCACAGCAGGGGAGCCGTGGCAATGAAATTCTACGGTATCTTCGCCTGTATAGGTGTGGGGTGCCCGGGTGTAAACCGCCATACAGCGGTCAATGGTGCGGCCCTGCTTGTCCGTCAGAGTACCCAGAATCAATTTCCGATTGGGTGCTTCCCAAAGGGGTAAGCCGTTATCCGGGGTAAAGACTTGCCCGGCGATTTGGGCGCAGTCATCGCCTGTTAGCCGCAAAATGCCGATGGCGCTTATTTGATTGCCCGTAGAAACGGCAGCAATAGTGTGTGACATAGGGTAACTCCTTTATTTTACACTGCGGCGCTTGCTGTTACAGCCCAAATAGGCGGAACAGACCATAAAGAGAAGACAAAGCACATAGAGAATATAGGGATTTGGTGCAAGAAATTTTGCCAAATTAAATGCGGGCATCAAATAGTAAAGCAGCAGATCCAGAAGCCAATCGGGCAGGATAGTGCCCTGAAAGGCGGTGTTAATAGCCAAAAGAGCAAATGCGATAATGCCCGGTATATGCATATACAGAAGCGTTAGTTTCTGATTGCAGAGATGAAAGTTCGCAATTTTTGCCAGTTGGCACCACAGCACAAGAAATACTACGCCCAGTAAAGGCCCCATAATAAAGGCTGCTGCAGGCATACGGAGCGTGCTTTGGGTTACCAGCACGCCGTAAAGAAAGGGTATGATACTGAAAATAGGAGCTAACCATTTTTTCATAGGAAATCCTCCAAATGATTTGGGTATATCATAGCAGATTTTGCCTAAAAATCAAGCGGTCATATTTTATGGGCAAATGGGCAAGATACCCAATAGGTGAGGAATATGGAAATAACCAACGAGAAAATCCAGGCACAGTTTGAAGGGGCGGCAGATTTTTTCTGCCGTAAACTGCAGTGCGGCGAGTTTGTTCTATACGCATATAACATTGACGGGCTGACCTCCGGCAATGCCATCTCAGAGTATGTGATAAAACCCATCACTCAGGACTTGTCCGGTCAAAGTATGGAGCAGCTTTATCGGGAAGCGATGGAGGGAGCAATCTATAACTGCGTGGCAAGACCCTGTAAAGATATGGATATGGTGGCACTGTTTTTGGTAAATGGTTTTTGCGTGGTGCTGTTTCCCGGAGTGGGTGCCATCGCTTTTGAAGCCAAGACCGGCGAAAAGCGGGGCATCTCTCCACCGGAAGTGGAAAATACCGTAAAAGGTCCAAAGGATGCCTTTGTAGAAACCCACCGTTCCAATACCAGTCTGATTCGCCGCCATCTGCGGACGCCTAACCTGCGTATTTTTGAGATGCAGGTAGGAAAGCGCAGTATGACGAATGTGGCGGTGGTGTCTGTCAAGGGGATTACAAACCCGGAACTGGTGGAAAGAATGAAAAAGCGGTTGCAAGCCATCGATATTGACGGTTTGCTGTCTCCCTCAAGTGTGGAAGAATATGTCACCGGCAGCCGGGTTACTGCCTTCCCCCTTATCCAGTACACTGAACGGACGGATTGGTTTTGCCAGGGCCTTCTGGATGGCAGAGTGGGACTTTTGGTGGATGGAATCCCTTTGGGCTACCTTGCGCCCGTAAATTTGGGCTATTTTATGGAAAGCCCGGAGGATAGCGGCCGGGATTTTATATTGGCCTCCGGCATCCGCATTCTGCGCTATGGAGCCCTTCTTTTGAGTTTACTCCTGCCTGCGGTGTATATTGCTATGGCAACTTTCCACCAGGAAATGATTCCGTTGCCCCTTTTGCGGTCAGTTATTGAAAGCAAGCAATCCGTGCCCTTTTCCACGGTTTGGGAAGTGCTGGGCTTGTTGATCGCTTTTGAACTACTGCAGGAATCCGGCGTCCACCTGCCCCAGGCGATTGGACAAAGTGTGTCTATTATCGGTGGTATCGTGGTGGGCAGTGCGGCGGTGGAAGCCAAAATCATTTCCCCGGCGGCTCTCATTGCAGTCAGCATTGCAGGCGTTTGCGGTTTCGTGCAACCAAACCGGGATTTGGCAGACGGTATCCGTGTGTGGCGGTTTGTGCTGGCGGTCTTAGGGGCAATCGGTGGCCTTTTCGGCGTAACCGTAGGACTGATTGCGTTGCTTATTCACTTGTCCGGTCTTACGAGCCTTAGGGTTGACTACCTTGCACCCTTCTCCAAATACAGAAAACCGCACCTTTGGCGCCCCCTTTTGAAAAAGAGAAAGTTCCGCAATCCGGACCTGAATCCGGTGGACAGGAGAAATCAAAAATGAAATGGATTTTAAGCCTTTTTGCAGTACTGTTGGTGACGGCTTTGGGATGGTTACCTTTTCAGGGAACGGATGTGGCAACTTTGGAGCCTGCCGAGACACTGTATGTATCATTGGAAGGGGAGCAGATACGGATAGAAACGGATGGCGGCTGGTTTGGAAAAGGGAAAACTGTAGAGGAAGCAGTTTCGGATCTAAAAGAGTCTGCTCCCGGACAGGTGTTTTTGCAAACGGTGGATTACCTTCTGTTGCAGGCGGAAAGCGAAGAACTGCTCCCTGCCTTTTACTCCCATCTTCGTTCCGGTTGCAGTGTGTGCCGGGTGGAAGAAAAACCGGACCTTGAGAAGGCAAGTACCTACCTTCGTACACACAGACCGGGACTAACCTTGCAGGATTATCGAGCGGAAAATACGCAAATCCCAAAACTTACAATGGAGGAGGACAGAGCCTACCTTGATGAATGAGAAACTTTCTTCCTACCGACTGGGAGGCTGGTTGGTAGTTTCTATGAGTGGCCCCTTTGTGTACCTGGCAGGCAGACAGAACTGGACCGCGGTATTGGCGGCATCAGCAGTCTGCCTGCTGGCGCTTTGGGCGGTTTTCTCACGGCCCACCGATAAGCTTCTGACATGGCCGTTGTATTGTCTGCTGCAATTTTGCTTTTTGGCAGTGGTTTGTGCTGCCACTGCCCAGTGGTCAGCATCTATTTGGCCCACCGGAAAGGCTTGGCCTGCAGTACCTCTGACATTGCTTGCTCTGGCAACTGCTGCTGCCTGGTTTGGAGCAAACCGGGCATCCAAAGGTGTGGGGGTGTTGTTTTGGCTGGTTACTATATTATATAGTATACTTTTGGCCTTTGGCCTTCGTAATGTCCAGCCTTCCTATTTGATGCCCAAATGGGAAGTTCCCGATTTCCTTTCCTGGTTTATCTTCCTCCTGCCTTGTGCCGTCCAGTTCCTGCCAAGAGAAAAAGACAAAAAGGTGAGCCTCTATATTCCTGCGCTCTTGGGTATGGTACTTCTGATTACCTTGTGGGTAGAAGGCAATCTTTCTTTGGATGCAGCAAAGCAGGTTTCCTGGCCTTTCTACGAAGCAGGGGAGAGTGTGCGTCTTTTTGGAGTGGCCAGCCGTTTGGAATCTTTCATTAGCGTAGGTGCAACGGTAGGATTCTATGGCCTTTACAGTCTGCTTTTTAGCACAGCCGGTTACTTGGCAGAGCGGATAAAGAGCGGTTGGGGTAAGTATGGCGTTCTGGTAGGGGGCGTACTATCCGGGATGGGGGTACTTTTTCGGTGGCATATGCCTTATTTTGTCCTTGCGGCAGGGGCATTTGTGCTCTGGGTAGCCCTGCCGATTTTGGGGTCAATCTTTCCGGGAAAAAAGTGTGAAAAAAGAGCAAAATAATGCTTGACTTTCCGATGCTGTTCTGTTAGTATACTCGAGGCCTGCGAGAAAGGGCTGAAATTCCGGAACGGACACAGAAAAATGTTGAGAAATGAAAAAATAGTTCTTGACAATGCTGGTGTGCCGTGTTAGAATAACCAGGCTCACCGCTGCGCGGTTGGCGATGTACCTTGTAAATTGAATAACGCAAAGACGAAATGAACACCTTGGACAATTATATGGATTGTTTAAGCGTAAGCGAAAAAACAGCCAACGAAAATTCTTGAGTAAATTTGCTAAGACGAATTATTCAAAAAACTG
>JAZRUE010000027.1:0-16828 GCA_045652345.1 Faecousia sp.
ATCCGGGTACCTTCCATGGATACCCGACATTCCATACCGATGGTAACAGGCATTTCCACCAGTTTCGCTGCTTCCAAAAATTCCTCAGCACCGGAAATGGAATCGTGGTCGATAATACCAGCGGTGCAAAGGCCCTCCATCCGGGCCGCATAGACTGCAGCGGTGGGAGAATAGGGAGAGAAAGAATAGGTGGTATGAATATGATTGTTTATGTACTGGCTCACCTGAGGAGGAAACTGGGTCTGGGGCAGGATCTTTGCCAGATTTGCCAACCGCTCTTCCTTGGTGGGGGCATTCAGCAAATTTAAAACAGAAATATCGATCATAGCAAACCTCTTAGTTCAGCATAACCTGGCCGCCGGTAACGGGGATGGCCTGGCCGGTTTCATAAACCTGCTCCACGCAGTACATAACCGCACGGGCCACATCCACAGGCAGACAGCCGCGGTTCATAGGCACCTTGGATTCATAGAAGCGGCGGACATCTTCCACAGTCTTGGCGCCGGGAACTTTACCGGCCTGCAGGTACTGAACAAACAGACCTCTTTCCGGGTCGCTCCACAGAGGACCGTCCAGATAGTTACCGGGGCAGATGGCATTGACTTTAATATTATAGGCACACAGTTCCAGCGCCCAGCTCTGTACCAGGCCGATGGTGCCGAACTTAGAGCCTGCATAAGCAAAGTTCTTGTTGGAGCCTTCCAGACCGGACTTGGAAGACATAGCAATGATGTCAAAGGTCTTTTCAGGCGCTGCTTCGTGCTGTGCCTCCATAATGATGGCGGCATACTTACAGGTCAGGAACAGACCGGTATAGTTAACGGCAGTTACGAAGTCCATATCCTTCTTTTCAAAAGTCGCAATAGGACCGGAACGGACAACGCCTGCATTGGCAAGCATAATATCCAAACCGCCGAACTTCTCTACTGTCTCGGCAACCATATCCGCCACGCTCTGCTCATCGGAAACATTCACAGCGATAGCATAGGCTCTTTCACCCATTTCAGCTGCTACTTGCTGCGCAAGGGGCAGGTTCATATCGGCAATCACAACCGTTGCGCCTTCCTTGTAGAGTTCTTCCGCAATGCCCTTGCCAAAGCCCTGGGCAGCACCGGTCACGATGGTGATCTTGCCGGCCAGACGGCCCTGGCCTGCAGGACGGTTATTTACATTTTCCCGGGCAATTTGTTCCCATTTGGTCATATCAATGCTCATAATTTTATCTCCTATTCTCTTAATTCTCTTAGAGCAAATTCAGCAGTTTTTCGTATGCTTCTTCCCAATCAGCAGTGTGGTTGGGGGTATAGGTTTCCACAGCCTCGCTGTTGCGAACTACCTGACGCAGCTCAGCAAGGTCTTTCACTTCACCCAGGGCCATGGCCTGAGCCAACAGGTTGCCCATAGCAGCGCCTTCGATGGGGCCGGTGATCACCGGACGATCCAGAGAGTCTGCTACCATTTGGTTCAGAAGTTTATTCTGAATGCCACCGCCTACAATGTTCAAAGAATCAATACGCTGACCCTTGATTTCTTCCAGGCGCTCCAAAGCCCAGCGGTACTTGAGCGCCAGAGATTCGTAGATGCAACGGGCGATCTGGCCCGGTGTTTCAGGAACAGGCTGACCGGTTTTTTCGCAGAAGGCACGGATCTTGGAAGTCATATTGCCACCGGCAAAGAATTCGCCGTAATCCGGGTCAATGATGCTCCGCAGAGGTTCTGCCTCTCTTGCCAAAGCAACGATGTCGTTCCAGCCGAAGTTATGGCCTTCTTTCAGCCATTCCCGACGGCATTCCTGAATGAGCCACAGACCCATAATATTCTTGAGGGGACGGAAGCCGCCTTGAATCGTACCTTCGTTGGAGAAGTTGGCATCCCGGACTTTTTCTTCCAGGATCGGCTTATCAGTCTCTACACCAAACAAAGACCAAGTACCGGAGGAACAGAAGGCAAAACTGCCGCTGCCGGGAATAGCTGCCACTGCAGATGCAGTATCGTGAGTGCCTACGGCTGCGAAGGGCGCACAGTTCAATCCCAGCTCTTCCGCCAGTTCCGGGCGGAGATTGCCCCGAAGGGTACCGGCCTGATCGATGGGCGTGAAAATGTTCTTGGGAAGACCCAAGGCTTCAATCGTTTCCCAATCCCAATCCTTTGTGGTGGGATTATAAAGCATGGTGGTAGTTACATTGGAGTATTCGCTCTTTGCCTCTCCTGTCAGGAAGTAACCCAGCAGGTCCGGCATAAGTAACAACTTATCTGCATTGGCAAGGGCCACATCTTCCTGCCGCTTCCGGCGGTAAAGCTGATAAACTGTATTAAAGTTCATATTGGCAATACCGGTGCGGGCAAAGAGAGTGGAGAAATCCACCACCTTCCAGGCTTCCTGGAAGTCTTCATCCACGCTGTAGCGGTAGGCCCGGGGATTGCCCAGCAGGTGGCCGTTTCGATCCAGCAGACCGTAGTCCACACCCCAGGTATCAATACCAAAGCAGTCCAGTTCACCCACATTGGCCTGCTTAAAAGCAAGAAGTCCCTGCTTCAGCTGACTGAACAAATAGGGCAAATCCCAATAGTAGACACCGTTCATTTCAATAAAATTATTTTCAAAACGATGCAGTTCCCGCATGGTCAGTTTGCCATTTTCCAGCTGACCCAAAATGGCCCGGCCGTTACTGGCGCCAAGGTCAAAAGCAAGCAGATTTTTCATGAAGCTCCTCTTCCCTTCTTATGTGCTTTTTCGATTAACACATATTTCCACATATACAGTATAACTATATCACATTCTTTTTCTCGTTGCAACAGAATATATCAAAAATAACCGGATATACTAACAAAAAACCAAGGAGGTTTTTCTATGATTGAACAAGATACGATCCGGCTTTTGCGGGAATGCGATGCAGGCATTAAGATGGGGATTGCTTCCATCTATGATGTGCTGAATAAAGTGGAAAGTCAGAAGCTTTATAACATTCTGGAGAAGAACAAAGGACAGCACGAACAACTCCAGGGGGAAATTCAAAGTCTCTTAGGGAAATACCACGATGAGGGCAAGAGCCCCAACCCTATGGCAAAAGCTATGTCCAAAATGAAAACAGGGATGAAAATGACCATGGATTACAGCGATGCCACCATTGCAAACCTGATGACCGACGGGTGCAATATGGGCGTAAAGTCCCTGAACAAATATCTTAACCAGTATGAAGCCGCCGACGAAGTGTCCAAGGATATCACCAAGCGGCTGATCAATCTTGAAGAAGAACTGACCCACGAAATGCGGGCATTTCTCTAATACGTAGCACAGGGGACGGTTCTGTGTGTTAGGGTAATTCTATAGCAACCCAAAGGGGGCGGCTTAGCCGTCCCCTTTTTTCTGTTGCAAAAACCGACTCCGGCAGCGGGGAAAATGTCTGGGGAGCACACAAAAGGGGCGGGGGTCGGGCAGGGCGTGGATTCGCCGTGAGGCGAAGACGAAAGGAGAGAACTACCCCTCCGGGTTCGCTACCGCTCACCCACCTCCCATGACAAGGGGAGGCGATGCCGCACTCCCGCCGTACAAACAGGTTGCCATTCTTGACAGCACCGGGGCAGTAATGGTAAACTATCATTACGATGCGTAGGCTGAGAGGACTCGAACCGAAATAGCCTCTCAGCAGCCCTTTTTGCCGCTTTTTGCCTTATCTTCCTTGCCTTGCGCCAGCAAGGCGGCGTCATCTGCGCCAAAAACCAATCAAAAATTATTTGCTGAGAGGTGCCTTGCAGTTTTCAGCCATTTGCATTTTCCAAGACAAAGAAAATCGCGCAGACAATACTTTGTGTATTATCAAGGGATTTTCTGAGGTGTTGGGGAATGCAGCTGCCTGAAAACCTGTTTGGGCTCGAGCCCTCTCAGCCTTTGGCGTACTGCTCCAAACCGGCGGCACCATGGCAGCCACCCTCGGCACCCTGAATCCCCTGACCTACCGTGGCTATGTTTACGACCACGAAACAGGCCTTTACTACCTCCAAAGCCGGTATTATAACCCCACCATCCGGCAGTTCATAAGCCCAGACGCCTTCGTTTCCACCGGCCAGGGCTATCTCGGCTACAATATGTTTGCCTACTGTAATAACAATCCGGTAGTGTTCAAGGATTCTTCGGGTACGGCATGTGTTATTGCTGGAAGAGGTATGTGGGTCGGCTATGGGGGTGTCCCTGTGGGGGCCGCATCCCCATATATTCCATCCGATGCGATGGACTATAACTGTTATGCATATGCACTCGGAGAAAAACAGTGGAAACATGTAGGAGGGTGTTTTGGCGCAGTAGAGAATTTTGATGTTGACAATGTAGCGGCAATGGTTTTAGCTGATGCACAAAAAGACGGTAGAACGATGCGGATTATTGATTCGTATGATTCGCCAATTGAAAGCAATGAATATAGAATCGCACTGCGCACTTGCGACGAAGATTATCATTTTATGGTACAGCATAATGACGGAAGATGGTCGCATAAACCTGGTTTTTGCAGCACAAGGTTAATTGAAGGGCCTAACCCAAGTGTGATTTCGTGGGATGCCCCCTTAGTTGATGATTTTCTTTTGCAAGAATATGGCATAGTAAAAGAGGTGGCTGCTGTAGTGAATTACTATGATAGCAAGACAGTCTATTTCGCAGTAGTTAAATAGGAGAATTGGCAATGAAGAAGATAAAATACTGGGTTATTTGTATGGTTACCTGCTTTATGTCTATGGCTTTGTTTTTGGGATGTAATTCAACATCAAACACAAATGAACTTGGCGGGGGAACTATGATAAACTACTACAAAATGGAGGATTTTCAATCCATTACCATAGGAGAATCTACATATTATGATGTATACAAGGTTGCTCCTACCGGACCAGTGCAGATAACATCTTATGGAGGATTTTGCGAATATCCAATGCAAAATGGAGGCTGTATCCGTATAAAATTTTGCGGAGAGTCTTTAATTGTAGGTGCCATTGAAGAGATTGAGAGACAAGGGGACGGTTCTAATGTCCCCTGACGGCAACCAAAATCGGCAAACCGTAAAATAGCATATTTCGCAACACGCCCGGAAGAGAAAAAGAAGCCGACAATCGTTTGTAACGATTGGCGGCTTTTGTGCACACTTAGCGGGCAATAAAGACGGCAAGACAAGCAACTCGCACTCGTAGGCGTACAGATGGTACGGTAGAGGGCGAGTTGCGCAGCAAGTCAAAATGCCTTCGAAGCAAGCTTCCCTTTTTTCACAAACCGTAAAACCTTGCGAGTTCAGTTGCACTTGCATAAAAAGAAACCGCCAACAGCCAAAACTTGCATTTTGACGGTTGGCGGTTTTAGTGCACGCTAATGAGGGAGAAATTAATAGAACTTTCTCTTGTTCTTACGGGCAGCTTCAGACTTCTGCTTACGCTTCAGGCTGGGGCTGACGTAGTGCTCGCGCTTCTTCACTTCGGCAATAACGCCCTCCTTAGCACAGCTACGCTTAAAACGACGCAGAGCGCTTTCCAGAGATTCGTTTTCCTTCAGGCGAATTTCAGACATGGTTTTCCCTCCCTCCGATGGCATCCGGCTAAGTCCAGGATGCATACAGACCTGCTATGCAGGCTAGAACATTATAATTCTGATTTGCGGAATTGTCAAGGGTATTTTCTCCCCTTTTCCGGGGTTTTCCTAAAAAACTTCCCTTTTACTTCACGATCAGGTTGGTAAGCTTATTCTTTACCACGATCGTTTTAACAATACTGCCGCCCTGCTTTTCCAAAAATCTGGCGATCTTTTCATCTGCCAGAACATTGGCGATCACCTGCTCGTTATCAAGGTCCGCCTCCATTTCTACAGTACCCCGCATCTTGCCGTTGACCTGAACAGCCATGGTGATCTGGGTGTCCTTGCACTTGGCTTCATCATAGGTAGGCCAGGGTTCATAGGCGATGGTATTATCGTGGCCCATCACCTGCCAGATCTCCTCACCCACATGGGGCGTGATGCAGGAGAGCATCTTGATAAAGCCCTCGGCATATTCTCTGGGGCAAGAGCCAACTTTATACACTTCGTTCACGAAGACCATCATCTGGGCGATAGCGGTATTGAAGGCCAGGTTTTCAAAGTCACCGGTGACCTTTTTCACGGTTTGGTGATACAGCTTGGTCAGTTTGCCGTCATCGGTTTCGGTGAGGTTTTCCTTCTCGGTGAAGAAGTTCCAAACGCGGTTAATGAACTTCTTGGCACCTGCTACTGCAGTGGTGCTCCAGGGCTTGGAAACTTCCAGGGGGCCCATAAACATTTCGTAAAGACGCAGGGTATCTGCACCGTAATCCCGGACGATATCGCTGGGATTGACTACGAATTCCGGGAAGCGCTTGCCCATCTTGATGCCGTTTTCGCCCAGGATCATACCCTGGTGAACCAACTTCTTGAAGGGCTCTTTCACGGGAGAAAGACCATTATCGTAGAGGAACCGGTTCCAGATACGGGAATACATCAAATGGCCAACTGCGTGTTCAGGACCGCCGATGTACAGGTCAACAGGCATCCAGTGCTCCAAAAGCTTGGGATCGCAGAACGCATTTTCGTTCTTGGGATCGATATAGCGCATATAGTACCAGGAAGAACCGGCAGAGCCGGGCATGGTAGAGGTTTCCCGCAGGCCCTTGATGCCGTTACCCTCGTAGTGTTTCCACTGCTCTGCATTCTCCAGCGGTGCTTTGCCCCCACGGCCCTTATAGTCTTCCAGCACGGGCAGCACCAGAGGCAGTTCTTCATCCGGCAGGAAGTGGGTTTCGCCATCCTCGGTATACACGCAGGGAACGGGCTCACCCCAGTATCTCTGGCGGGCAAAGATCCACTCTCTGAAATGGTAGTTATTCTTTCTTCTGGCAACACCCATCTTTTCCAGCTTGCAGGTGATGGCTTCCTTGGCTTCTTCTACGGTAAGTCCGGTGAACTCTTCAGAGTTTACCAGCTTGCAGCCCTTGCCCAGGTAATCCTGCTTTTCAAAAGCACATTCGGTAGTCTCCCGGCCCTCGATGACCTGGATCATAGGAATGTTGTGAGCCACCGCATATTCAAAGTCACGCTGGTCGTGGCTGGGAACAGCCATAACTGCGCCGGTACCGTAATTACCCAGCACGAAGTCGCCAATGAACACGGGCACTTCCTTGCCATTAACAGGGTTGATGGCATACACGCCCTTCAAGGGGCAACCGGTCTTGGTCTTGCTGGCATCCGTACGGTCGATTTCGCTCTTTTTGGCTGCTTCTGCGATGTAAGCCTTGACTTCTTCCGGGTTTTCTACCCGATCCAAAAGCCGCTCGGTGATCTTGCCATCAGGGGCCAGCACCATAAAGGTGATGCCGTAAATGGTTTCGATACAAGTAGTATAGATGGAGAATTCACCGCCGCCCACCAGCTTGAAATCTACCTCCACGCCGGTAGACTTGCCGATCCAGTTACGCTGGATCTCCTTGGTGGATTCGGGCCAGTCAATTTCATTCAGGCCTTCCAGCAGCTTTTCTGCAAAAGCGGGCTGGTCAATAACCCACTGCATCATCATTTTCTTCACAACGGGATAGCCGCCACGCTCACTCTTACCGTCAATGACTTCGTCGTTGGCCAGCACAGTACCCAGTTCTTCACACCAGTTGACGGGCATTTCGATCCGCTTGGCATAGCCGGCTTCATAAAGCTTCTTGAAAATCCACTGGGTCCATTTGTAGAAGTCAGGATCAGAGGTGGCAACCTGCTTGGACCAGTCATAGTCAAAGCCCAGTTCCTTCAACTGCTTGGAGAAGGTTTCAATATTCTTCTGGGTGAAGCCGTTGGGATGGTTGCCGGTGTCCACGGCATACTGCTCCGCAGGCAGGCCGAAGGAGTCATAGCCCATGGGGTGCAGCACATTATAGCCCTGCATCCGCTTCATACGGGACATAATATCCGTAGCGGTGTAGCCTTCCGGGTGACCTGCGTGCAGACCTACGCCGGAGGGGTAAGGGAACATATCCAGCACATAATACTTGGGCTTGGAGAAATCCCAAACATCTGTATGGAAGGTTTGGTGCTCTTCCCAGTATTTTTGCCACTTCTTTTCAATGGCAGAATAATCGTAATGCATTTTTATTCCTCCGTCACAATATCCTTCAGGTCAACCTTTTCCGCATCTGCCCAAAGGCGCTCCAGGGAGTAGAATTCCCGGGCCTCCTGGGTGAAAACGTGAACCACCACGGAGCCAAAGTCCAGCAGTTCCCAGGCATTGCCACGGTGGCCTTCCCGACCCAGCATAGGCTCACCCAGCTGCTCCATGGTATGCTCTGCATAGTCACAGAGGGTTTTGACATGGGTGTTGGAAGTGCCGGTGCAGATCAGGAAATAATCCGCCAGGCTGGAGACCTTATCGATCTTCAGCAGCTGGACATCCATTCCCTTTTTGCTATCCAACGCTTTGGTTACTTCATATGCAACTTCTTTTGCAGTCAGCATAATTTCTTCTCCTTTTCCTTAAACCAGTTCAGGGTCGCCAATCCATCCGGATGGATGCCCTCGCCTCTGGTTTTTAAGTTTTCTATGGTATTGGAAATACCCAGTTTTACCGCTTCTTCCAGGTTTTCAAAGGCAAGGCTTCTCACCTTCTCTACCCCGGGATAAGTGCGGGTCATTTCCATATTATCCGCAATATAAATAATCTGATCCAGCAGGTTCATTCCCGGTTTTCCCGTTGTGTGGGATGCGATAGCCCGGACCACTTGGGGGTCTTCTCCGAAAATCTTTTCCGCCACCAGGCTGCCGGTAAAGGCATGCAAGGTTTTGGGATGATTCCGGGAAAAATCGTCTAACAGTATACCCCACCGGTCACATAATGTCAACTGGGCAGATCCGTCCAGGGCTTTGGTCACATCGTGCAGCAGCGCCGCCCGCTGGGCTTTTTCCGGGTCTGCACCCCATTTTTCTGCCAGCGCCAGTGCCATATCCCGGCATCCCTGCACATGGGCCATCCGCTCCGGCTTTACAAAAGCAGATACGGCGCTTTCCAGTTCTTGTAAAGAAAGGTTTTTGTAAGCCGTACCGGTGCCGTAAAGTCCGGCTGCTTTTATATAGTCTTCCACGCCATCCGGCAGGTAATCCCCGGCGCAGCCGAAAACCAGCAGACTGCGAAGGAGAGTGGAACTGACTTGGGTGACGGGGTTCTCAATGAGATGGACTTTGGCACCCATTGCCCTCACCCGCTCTGCCTGCTGGCCTACTTGGACAATTTCATCCCGGTCGCCCCGATAAAAGACACCAATGGCAGCATTTTCCAGAATGATCTGGGGATTTCTCCACTGCAGCAGGGTCAGGAACATATCCGTTCCCATAAAGAGGGTCAGTTCTGCATCTGGGTTTTCCCGGTGCAGCTGCAGGATGGTTTCATAGGTGTAGCTCTGACCACCCCGGGCAATTTCCACATCGCTGACCTGAAGTTTTTCCAGGTTGCTCGTGGCAAGTTCCAGCATTTGCAGTCGCTGCTGGGCAGAAGCGGTGTTTTGGGGAGACTGTTTGTGGGGGGAAATGTTGGTGGGGATCAAAAGGACTTTATCTAATCCCAGCGCTTCGGCGCCATAGGCTGCAGCACGGATATGCCCTAAGTGAGGCGGATTAAAGGCCCCGCCATAGATACCCATTTTCACATTGCCACCCCCTTATAGAAGGAGAATCATTCTTCTCCTCTGAGTTTTCTCTCTTTGGCTCTTTCAATAGAGCGCTCAATAGCCATCTGGCGGAAATGTTCGTTTCTCTGCTCCCGCACTCTCTTTGCCGCCTGCCGACGGGCCTGGGCGCCTTTCCGAACGGGATTCACTTTTACTTCTTTCCGCTTGGCTCTGCCTACCTGATTGCGCTCCGCCTGGAGCTTATCGCTAAAACGGTAGATCACAAATTTCGTACCGATCACGCTGACACCATCAGCGCCGGTTTCTTCACAAATAGCATCGCAAACTTCCCGGGGTGTCATCATCGCCCCCTCCAGGACCTTACCCTTTACCAATTCCCGAGCAGTCAACTGGTTGTCTGCCTCAGCGATCACTGCTTCTGTAACGCCACCCTTGCCCACGATCAAAGTGGTGTCCAAGGTGTTGGCCTGGGCCCGCAGTTCTGCCCGTTCTTTACTTGTCAGCATACCCTGCCTCCTTCAGTTTCTCATTAAAACGCATCAGGGCCACAGCTCTGTGGGATACCTGGTTTTTCTCCTCTGCAGACAGTTCTGCGAAAGCCTTGCCCAAAGGCGGATAGTAGAAAATGGGATCATAGCCGAAGCCACCCTCGCCCTTGGGTGCGCGGAGTAGTTCGCCGTGAGCCTCGCCCCGGGCCTGAATGGTCTGTCCATCGGGCATCACAAGGGTGATCACGCAGACGAACTGGGCCTGGCGGCTGCCATCGGGCACATTTTCCGTATTCTTTAACAGCAGTAACAGTCTGCCCCAATCGTCCAGGCTTTCATCAAAGCCGTAGCGGGCAGAGTAAATACCCGGCTCTCCGTTCAGTGCATCCACTGCAATGCCGGAATCATCTGCCAAAGCCGGCAGACCGGTAGCTTCCATCACTGCGTGGGCCTTGATGTAAGAATTTTCCTCAAATGTAGAGCCGTTTTCTTCCACATCCAGGTCAATCCCCAGTTGGGACTGGAGCACCAGTTCAAAGCCGAATTTCTCGGTGATCCGGCTGATCTCTCTTAACTTGTGGGCATTTTTGCTAGCCAAAACAATCTTCATTACAGCAGTGCCTCCACAAATTCTCTTGCTTCAAAGGGCATCAAATCCTCGGCTCTTTCTCCCACGCCGATATATTTCACGGGGATCTGCAGGCTATCTGCCACGCCAATAACGATGCCGCCCTTGGCTGTGCCATCCAGCTTGGTCAAAGCGATGGCAGTCACGCCGGCAATTTCTTTGAACTGCTTTGCCTGGATGAGGCCATTCTGACCGGTGGTGCCATCCAGCACCAGCAGCACTTCTCTGGCTGCATCCGGCAGTTCCCGCTCCACGATCCGGCTGATTTTATTCAGCTCGTTCATCAGGTTCTGCTTATTATGCAGGCGGCCTGCGGTGTCGATGAGGATCACATCCACATTTCTTGCCTTGGCGGCGTGGATGCCATCAAAGACCACAGATGCGGGGTCTGCACCCTCGTGCTGGCGCACAATGGACACATCAGCACGGTCTGCCCAGATTTCCAATTGGTCCGCTGCAGCGGCGCGGAAGGTATCTGCCGCCACCAAAAGCACTTTTTTCCCTTCCTTTTGGAAACGGTTGGCCAGTTTGCCAATGGTGGTGGTTTTACCCACGCCATTTACGCCGATAACCAGTATCACAGAGGGCTTGCCGCCGGGATTGACCTCCAGGGACTCCACATTGAGCATATCCGTCAGGATCTCCTTCAGGGCTTCCTTGGCTTCCTCTGGCTGCTTCAGGTGCAGTTCTTTCACCTTTTTCCGCAGGCGGCTCACCGCCTCGGTGGTGGTCTGCACACCCATATCCGCCATGATCAGGCTTTCTTCCAGCTCATCATAGAAGTCGTCATCAATTTGGGAAAAGCCGGTAAACACACCGGTAATAAGGCTTCCCACAGATTCCCGGGTCTTTGTCAGGCCCTTCTTGATTTTTTCAAAAAATCCCATAGTAAATTACTCCATAATGCCCAGTTGTTCTTCCATCTGATTCAGGTCCAACCGCAGCAGCTTGGAAATACCCTGCTCCTGCATGGTAACACCGTAAAGCACGTCGGATGCTTCCATGGTGCCACGACGGTGAGTGATGACGATAAACTGAGTCTTTTCTGCCAAATTGCGCAGGTAAGTGGCGAACCGTTCCACATTCCGGTCGTCCAATGCCGCATCAATTTCGTCCAGCATACAGAAAGGCGTAGGCCGCACTTTCAAAATAGCAAAATACAGCGCAATGGCAACGAAGGCCTTTTCGCCACCGGAAAGAAGGGTGATGGTCTTCAACTGCTTTCCGGGAGGCTGTACCCGGATTTCGATGCCGCAGGTCAGCGGCTCCTCCGGATTTTCCAGCACCAGCTGACCCTTACCACCGCCAAACATTTCTTCAAAGGTTTGGCCGAAGTATGTATCGATCTTCTTGAATTCTTCCACGAAGATCTCGGTCATCTGTCCGGTAATGTCTTTAATGATGCCCTCCAGGTACCGCTTGGAAGTAAGCACATCGTCCCGCTGCTCAGTCAGGTAGGTGTAACGCTCATTGACCCGGGCAAATTCTTCGATCGCACCCAGGTTGGGAGTTCCCAAGCCGGAAATGGACCGCTTCAGCTCGCCAATACGGCGGGTAGCTGCAGCAACAGATTCGATGGGGGCCCGCTTTTCCTGGGCGGTGCTGGGCGTAAGACCATAGGTTTCCCACAGACGGTCGATGGTGTTCCGCTCTTCCATGGCGGTGCTTTCTTTCTTGCTTTCCAGCAACGCGCAGGTTCGAGACATATCCACAATGAATTTGTTCTTATCCTGGATGTCTCCCTCGGCCTTTGTCTTTTCTGCCTCGTTCCGGGCGTACTGGGACTGGGTCTTTTCCATTTCGCTCCGCACACGACCGATTTCTTCGTCGTTTTCCTGATGCTTCAGGCGAAGTGCCGCAATCTCTGCTTCAATGCGGGCAATATCCTGCCGGATGGCGTCCATATCCCGCAGTTTTCTCTCTTTGTCCCCTTCTGCGGCAGCAAGCAATCCACGCAGGTCTGCACTGTGTGCCTGAACGGTAAACCGTTCTGCATCCATAGCGGCCATATCTGTCCGCAACTGCTGCATTTTTTGGGTAAGGGCAGAAACTTCCTGTTCTGCTTCTTCCTGGCTATCCTGCAGATTGGCAAGTGCCTGCCGGGTCTTCTCCAGCTGGGTCTGGAGCATTTGCAATTGGGCCTGCAAAGCGCCACTGCGCTCCCGATCTGCCATCAGGCGCTCCGTAAGGGCATCCTTTTCCCGGGTGGCTGCGGCAAATGCTTCTTCAATGGCCTGCACCCAGATCTCGTGCTGCTTTTCCTTGCCTTCCAAGGTCAGCACCCATTTTTCAGCTTCTGCCAGCTGATCTTTGGCAGCCTCCAACTGGAACTGCACTTCATCCGCGCTGCGCTTGGCTTCCTGATAAGCTGCATCCAGTTCATCCTGCTGTGCTTGCAGGGTCTGCTGCTGCTTCAGCAGTTTTTCCAATTCATTGGCACGGCTGAGCATACCGGCTTCCTTACTGCCGGAACCACCGGTCATAGAACCGCCGGGGTTGACCACCTGGCCGTCCAAAGATACGACCTTAAAACGATTGCCATATTTATTGGCAAGACTTACAGCGCTGTCCAGGTCCCGGGTAATGACCACACGGCCCAGGAGATTTTCCACCACCTGCCGGTAGGTTTTGTCACAAGTTACCAGATCTGCGGCAACGCCTACAAAGCCATTGCAACTTTCCAAGCCCTTTTCATTCAGCTTTTTGCCTTCGATCACGGAAAGAGGCAGGAAGGTAGCACGGCCGCCGTCAATCCGTTTCAGATGACGGATGGCTGCCTTACCGGCTTCTTCATTATCCACAACGATCTGCTGCAAAGCGCCGCCCAGGGCAATTTCCACTGCCACGGTATAAGCATCTTCCGTACGGATCAGCTGGGAAACGGGACCGTGAATATTCCGCAGCACGCCCTTTTGGGCTTCCTGCATAACAGTCTTAACAGACTTATGATACCCATCAAAGTCCTTTTCCATAGCCTTATATACATTGGCTTTGGCCAGGACAGCATCCAGTTTTCTCTTATTTTCTTCCGCCTTGCGGGCCAGTTCCTGCACTCTTTGATCCCGGGTCTGCTGGCGCAGGGTATAGCCGGAAATGGCATTATTGACAGCAAGGACTTCTTCCCGGGCTTTTTTCAGTTCTTCCCAACAAGCAGATTGATCCCGGCGGGCAACATCCAACCGCTCCCGGCCGGATAAAAGGTCCTGCTCCAGTTCTGCCTGCCGTGCAGCAGACAATGCACCGCTTTCTTCCAGCGCGCGCAGGTCTGCTTCCCGGGCAGACAAGTCACCGGTATACTGGACTTCTTCTCCCCGCAACTGCATAAACTGCCGGGTCATACCCTGGGCATTGGCGGTCATGGTTGCCAGTTCCTGCTGGTACTGCTCCAGAATGGTTTGCTTTTCTGCCAAAGACAGCGCAATTTCTTCCATGCGGCGTTCGTTTTGCTCCAACTGGGCAAGAATGCCGCCGCTCCGATCCTCCTGACCGTCCAGGTCTTCCTGGCTTCTCTGGATGATTTCTTCGTGATTGCGAATATTGCCCTGCAGAACAGTGATCTGTCCTTCCAGCTGCTGACGGGCGCCTTCCAGCATGCTCACCTGCACCCGCAGGCTCTCCACCTGCTCGCTCTTTTGACGCAAAGCAGCTGCCAGATTTTCCGTTTGGGCATAAAGGCTTGTCAGTTCTTCGTTAGCCTGCTCCAGCACGAAAGAGGCAGTTACATAGTCCTCAGATGCCTTTTGGGCATCGGCAGACAATTTATCCAACTTGTCCAGCCACACGGCAACTTCAATGCCCTGCAGTTCATCCCGGTAAGTAAGATACTTCTTCGCCTTTTCAGACTGGACCCGCAAAGGCTCCAACTGCAGCTCCAGTTCGGAGATCTTATCTCCAATCCGGATCAGATTTTCTTCTGTGTGCATCAGTTTCCGCTCGGTCTCTTCCTTACGGTGGCGGTACTTGGAGATACCAGCCGCTTCTTCAAAGATCTCCCGGCGGTCTGCGCTCTTTAAGGACAAAATCTCGTCAATACGACCCTGACCGATGTTGGAGTAGCCTTCTCTGCCCAGGCCGGTATCCATAAACAGCTCGTGGATATCGCGCAGTCGGGAGGACTGACGGTTGATGTAGTACTCACTGTCACCGCTGCGGTAGTACCGACGGGTGATCATCACTTCGTCCGCATCGTAAGGCAGCGCCCGGTCTACATTGTCCAGGGTCAAGGTGGCTTCTGCGAAACCAACCGCAGACCGCTTCTGGGTTCCGCCAAAGATCACGTCTTCCATCTTGGCGCCACGAAGGGTCTTGGTACTCTGTTCACCCATAACCCACAGAATGGCATCGGAAATATTGGATTTGCCGGAGCCGTTAGGTCCAACGATGGCGGTAATATCATCGCCAAAGCGGATCAAGGTCTTATCCGGGAAGGACTTAAAGCCCTGCACTTCTAATGATTTTAAATACACTCCAATTCCCTCACAAAAAGCAAAAATTCAATCAGTTTATTATATGAGAAAAATGCCATAATTGCAAGCCTTTCTTTCCTTTTTCTTCCCTTTTTACCACAAAAATGCCCGTCGCATCCAGCGACGGGTAAAAAAGAAAGAGGTGCGGAAATTCCGCACCTCTTATATGTTAGTCTTCGTTCTTGGATTCTTCGATGATCTTGGCCTGGTTAGCCTTGGGAACTTCCTCATAGCGGACGAATTCCAGAGTGAAGCTGCCACGGGCCTGGGTCATAGCGCGCAGGTCGATAGCATAGCTGCTCATTTCAGCCATGGGAACTTCGGCTTCCACCACGGTATTGCCGTCAGCATCGGGGGTCATGCCCATGGGACGGCCACGGCGCTTAGAAAGGTCACCCATTACGTCGCCCACATAGGCTTCAGGAACGGTAACAGCCAGAGCACCCACGGGCTCCAGCAGAGTGGGCATTGCATTGGGCATTGCTTCCTTGAATGCCAAGATAGCAGCCAGCTTAAATGCCATTTCGTTGGAGTCAACGGGGTGGTAAGAACCATCGTACAGAACAGCCTTCAGGCCAACCATGGGATAGCCGGCCAGGGGGCCCTTCAGAATGGCTTCCTGGATGCCCTTTTCAACAGCGGGGTTGAAGTTCTTGGGAACAGCGCCGCCAACAACTTCTACATCGAAGATCAGATCGTCACCCTCTTCATGGGGCTCAAAGCGGACCCAAACGTCACCGAACTGGCCGGAACCGCCGGTCTGCTTCTTATGACGGCCGTGGGCCTGGACGGTCTTCTTGATCTTTTCGCGGTAAGCAATCTTTGCCGGGGACAGAACGGCGTCCACGCCAAAGCGGCTCTTCAGCTTGGCAACCAGCACATCCAGCTGCTGATCGCCTGCACCGGACAGAACCATCTGGTGGGTCTCAGCATTGTTGTATACGGCGAAGGAAGGATCTTCTTCGTTCAGACGGGCAAGACCTGCAGCGACCTTTTCTTCCTGACCCTTGGTCTTGGGAGAAATAGCCATGGAGTAGCAGGTAGGTGCATAGGGCAGGCCCTTCAGGCTGACCACCTTACGGGGGTCACACAGGGTATCACCGGTCTTAACCTTGTCCATCTTGCCGATGGCACCGATGTCGCCGCAAGTCAGGCTCTTCACTTCGGTAGCCTTCTTGCCGCACATAGCATACATACGGCCCAGCTTTTCGGTTTCACCGGTACGGGCATTGACCAGAACAGTATCGGAAGTAATGTCGCCGGACAGAACCTTGATGAAGGAGTACTTGCCGTACTGGTCAGAAACAGTCTTAAATACGAAAGCAGAGGGAACACCGCCGGGAGAAACGACGAACTCTTCGGTAGTGCCGTCAGCCTTGGTTGCCTTGTGATAGTTGCCTTCAACAGGATTGGGGAGCAGGTCGATGATATGATCCATCAGCATCAGGCTGCCCAGGCAGTTCACACCGGAGCCGCACAGAACGGGGAACAAAGTGCGGTCCAGCACGCCCTTGTGCATGCCCTTGATCATTTCGGCATAGGTGAAATCTTCGCCGCCGAAGAACTTATCCATGAATTCTTCGCTGGTTTCAGCAACGGATTCT
>JAZRUE010000028.1:0-24693 GCA_045652345.1 Faecousia sp.
ACTGCCAGCGTAAAAGAAGTTACGGCGACGCCGCTGCCTGTACGGCGCAGCTCGGGATCGCGGGTCAAACGACCCATAATGGTGATGTGGTTGAGCATGAGACTGCCTCCTTACTCTGCCACGACGGTGGTCAGGCAACGCAGAACGCCTTCGGTGATCTTCATAACGCGCTCCAGCTCCGCAGGGAACTCGGGCTTGGTTTCGAAGTTCATCAGGACGTAGTAGCCTTCAGCCAGGTCGTTGATGTGATAAGCAAGACGACGCTTGCCCCACTCGTCAACGTTGGACACGGTACCCTCCGCCTCCACCATTGCCTTGAACTTTTCCACAAGTGCGTTGATGCCCTCTTCGCCCTGAGCGGGGTCGATGATGTAGAGCACCTCGTACTTACCGGTGATCTTAGCCATGTTGTTTGCACCTCCTTTTGGACGTTAGGCCTCCGGTCTCGCCGGAAGCAAGGATATGTCTGCATTCACAGACCAGTGTATTATATAGTCTTTTCCCTGAAAAGTCAATTATTTTTTACACTTTTTCTTTGAAAAAGCAGAAATTAAGGACCCCCTAATGGGGGTCCCTTTCTGTATTTAGCAGCAGCCGCAGTTGTTGTCGCAGCCGCAACGGTCATTCTGATAAGTGTTGCCACAGATGCCGTTATTGCCACAGCCGCAGAACAGGATCAGAAGGATGATGATCCAGCACATATTCCCACCGCAGAAACCATTGTTATTCATAGTAAATACCTCCAAGTTTTTTTGACGGGTTTAACCGCCTCATTCCAAGGTATTCATCTCCTCAAAATTTGTGCATCGACAAAATATAAGGGACTTGCTTATGTTATGCACCAAAGCAAGTCCCTTTATTTTACTTTAATTCCCAAAGTTTTATCTGGCTGGATTTTTCATAAAGTCGCAGATAGCTATCGTACCGGGTCTTCTCAATAGCACCCGCCTCCACTGCCTGACGAATCCCACATCCCGGCTCTGCCCGGTGGGTGCAGTCGTGGAATTGGCAACTGCCCATAAAAGCGCCAAACTCCCGGAAAGCATACTGCAGATTTTCCTTCAAGATTACGTCCATCTGGTCCGTATCGAAAGAAGAAAATCCCGGGGTATCTGCCACATAGGTATCCTCTTCCAAGCAGAACAGTTCCACATGGCGCGTTGTGTGACGGCCGCGGCCCAACTTTTCAGAAACTTCACCGGTGGGAAGGCTAAGTTCCGGGCAAAGGGCATTGAGCATACTACTCTTTCCCACGCCCGTGTTGCCGGTAAATGCCACAAACTTGCCTTTGATCAGTTCCCGTAGCTGCTCCACGCCTTGCCCGGTCTGGGCGCTTGCCTGGATCACAGAGAATCCTGCATTTCGGTAAATGCGCTCTAAATCTATGGCAGGGTCCAAATCGCACTTATTCAGGCACAGAATCACTTCCACATCCTGATCGCCGGCAATGGCTGCCACACGGTCGATCAAATAGGGTTCTGTCACCGGATTAACATTGGCAGCAAAGACTACCAGCGCATCCATATTGGCAACTGCAGGCCGGATAAACCGGTTTTTCCTGGGAAGGATTTTCTCTACCATCCCTTTCCCCTGCTCCACGGAAATCTCTACCAAATCACCGGTCAGAGGCGATTGGTTACCCTTACGCAGGACACCTCTGCCCCGGCACGTAACAACGCCGGAGGAGGTCTGCACATCATAAAAACCGCTTAGAGAGCGAACAATGCGTCCTTGTTCTTTTTTCGCCATCTTATGCACCAGGGTCAATGGGAGCGGGGTCTTCTGTGGGTGCGGATGTGGGCGCTGCAGTAGGCGGTGTGGTTTCTGCCGGTTTGGGACCCTTGGAAACTTCCAGCACTACAACCGTTTCCGTAGAAACCAAACCGTTGGCACCGGGCGTCTGATCCACAACCGTGCCGGCTGCTTGGCTATTGTACACTTCATTGATGATCGGTTCCGGGAAGCCCTTCTCAGTTAAAATGGTCTTTGCTGCTTCCAGGTCCTTGCCAATCAGCAGCGGCATTGCAACATTTGTAGGCCCATCAGGTCCGGGATCCGGGGCGCCGGCAACTTCCAGCTCAATAACTGTGCTGTTAAGAATTAACGTGCCAGCATCCACAGACTGCCGCATAACTTTGCCTTCTTCTACTTCTGTGCTCTCCACTATCGTCACAGTAGGCTGAGGGAAGCCCAGTTTGCTCAGTTCATAAATTGCCTCGTCGCGTCCATAACCGACCAGGCCGGGCATAAGCACCTCTTCCGGGTCTGGCTTACCATTGCCCACGTAGACAATGATCTTATCTCCCTGCTTCAGTTCAATTTCTGCAATAGGAGAGGTAGACAAAACAATTTCTTTCTGATTTTCTTTGCTGGAAATTTCCATATAGGTAATTTCCAGGTCCAAAGTTTCCTTCAAATCGGCAAGGGCTCTTTCCGCACGACTCTTGGTACCGCCCACAATATCGGGCATATAGTAGGTTTCTACAACGATTTCCTGGCCCAAGCTGATGTCCACAGTGATGACCGTGCCCTTATTTACTTTCGATCCGGCAGTTACATCCTGGGAAACGATTTTGCCTTCTTCATAGGTGTCGTGGTAAACATAGTCACCGATAACGATTTCCAAATCATTATATTTCGGTAGCTGATCATAATACTTACCCTTCAGTGTAGGAACATCTACCATAGGCTGGATGCCAGTATCCCAGTTGGATGATACAAACCAGAAAAGCAGGCCCAACATCAGGAAAGCCAAAAGACAGCAAACCAAAATCGCAACGATTACAATGGGAGATGTCCTTTGTTTCTTTTTCTGTTCAGATTCTTTAGGCTTGCTTTCTGCCTGCCGAATGGGGCGGGACTTTGCCGGTTCCGGTGCAGCAGTGGGTTTAGCCGTAGGCCGGTTCTGTCTGCGAGGAGGCATAGGCTCCAGCACCAGGGGCTTCCGAAGTTTCATTGCCTCATCCACTGCAGGAATGCTGTACTGGAAAAGAATCTCCGGATTTTTGCGGAATTCATCCATATCTGTCAGCATTTGGGTTGCAGATACATATCGGTTTTCGATTTCGTGGGCCATAGCCCGAAGAATGATTTGCTCCATACCCCGGGGAATACTGGGATTCAGGGTAGACGGTGCCACAGCGCCGCCATTTATATGCTGAATGGCCACTGCAACGGGAGATTCTCCCTCATAAGGAGGACGGCCAGCCATCATTTCATACATCACAACACCCAAAGAATAGATGTCGGAACGGCTGTCGATTCGTCCGCCCTTTGCTTGCTCCGGAGAAATATAGTGCACAGAGCCCAGCGCTTCTTTTGTCAGGGTATTGCCTTCAGACATCATCCGGGCAATGCCAAAGTCAGCAACCTTCACTGCGCCGTTTTTCAGCACCATGACATTATGGGGCTTAATATCCCGGTGGACAACACCCCGGCTATGGGCGTGCTCCAAGGCCTTTGCAATCTGGATTGCAAAGTGCAGCGTTTCTTTCCAGTTCAGCACGCCCTTCTTTTCCATGTACTGCTTCAAAGTGATGCCTTCGATCAGTTCCATAACGATATAATCGACATCACCGGAAAGGGATGTGGACACATCATAAACAGAAACGATATTGGGGTGGCTGAGCATTGCAACTGCCTGGCTTTCGCCGTGGAAGCGGTCCCGGAACTCCTCGTCCCCCAGGAAGTCATCTTTCAGTACTTTAATCGCTACCAGTCGATTCAAACGATGGCAACGGGCTTTATAAACAACCGCCATGCCGCCGGAACCGATCACTTCCAAAATTTCGTATCGGTTATCCAGCAAGCGGCCTATGTATTTATCCATACTCTTCTCCTTTATACGCTGACCAAGATGCAGGTCACGTTATCCGGGGCTCCCCGCTTTTTGGCGATTTCCAAAAGTCGTTCACAGCAATCCTCCGGTTGTCCGCCGTGAACCACTTCAAAAAGGATCTCCTGGTCATCCAAAAGATTGGTAAGGCCGTCACTGCAAAGGAGCAGATAATCGTTCTTTTCCAATTTCAGCGGGAAAATATCACACATAACCGCAGGCTCTGTACCAACAGCGCGGGTAATCAGATTCTTGCTGGGATTCACTTTAGCCTGTTCCGGCGTCAGCTCTCCCCGGTCCACCATAATCTGCACCAAAGAGTGGTCCTGGGTGATTTGCGTAATGCCATCGGGATTGATCCGATAAGTACGGCTGTCACCGATATTTACCACAACAGCTTTCTTCGGCTGCACAATGGCCGCCACCAGCGTGGTACCCATTCCGGAGAATTCCTGGAATTGTTGGGACTGATCATAGACAGTAAAGTTCGCAGTCTTTACCGCATTATGGAGGGCCACCTGGAATTTTTCACTTTCCAGATCTCCATTCCAGGAGTCTCTGAGTTCCTGGCAGAACATATCAGACGCCAATGTGCTGGCCACATTGCCGGACTTTGCACCGCCCATACCATCACAGACTACGCACAAAAGTGTATTCTTATCCAACTGCTCAACGGCGCACACATCCTGATTGGTGCTGCGTACGCATCCCATATCGGTCAAATACCAGTATTGCATATGAATTACTCCTTTCCCTGGGATTGGGTGTATTTTCTGCGAAGTTGCCCGCAGGAAGCATCAATATCTCCGCCCAGGCTGCGACGGACAGTGGCAGGGATTCCTGCATCCTCCAGCATTTTCTGAAAGTTGCTGACTGCCTGCTTGCTGCTGGGTTTTAAAGGGCTTTCCTCCACATGATTGAGAGGAATCAAGTTCATATGGGCGCCCATGCCTTTGAGTTTGCCGATCAACTCTCTGGCCGCTTCCGGCGTATCATTCACACCGTCGATCATAGCGTACTCAAAAGAGATTCGGCGGCCGGTTTTTTGGTAGTACCTGCGGCAAGCGCTTAGAAGTTCATCCACAGGATACGCCTTATTCACCGGCATAATGGTATTGCGGACTGCATCATTGGGAGCGTGAAGAGAAACAGAAAGGGTCAGCTGCAGTTTTTCTTCTGCCAGTTTATCGATCTTAGGCACCAGGCCGCAAGTGGATAAACTGATGTGCCGCATAGAAATATTCATACCCAGTTCGCTGTTTACAAGATGCAAAAAGCGAAGCACATTGGGAAGATTATCAAGAGGTTCTCCGATGCCCATCAGCACAATGTGAGAAATGGGCAGGCCGGAGTCGATTTGCGTAAACATCACCTGCTCCAGCATCTCCCGGGGCTCCAGCCGACGGACAAGACCACCCAAAGTGGAGGCACAGAACGCACAGCCCATGGCACAGCCCACTTCCGTGGAGATGCAGACCGTATTGCCGTAGTGGTAGCGCATCAGCACCGTTTCCACACAGTTGCCATCGGAAAGCATCCAAAGATATTTCATTGTGCCGTCCTTTTGGGACTGTTGTTTGCGGACCACCTTGGGAGGCAGCAAAGGATATTTTTCCTCCAATGCCGTCCGCAGACTTTGGGGCAGGTTGGTCATTTCACTGCAGGAAGTGACGCCTTTATGTAGCCAGGTAAACACCTGTTTTGCCCGAAAGGCAGGCTGTCCCAGATCCTTCAGGACCTGAGAAAGTTCCTCCAGTGTCATAGACCGTAAATGCTCTGTCATTGGTTTCTCCTTAGTCTACAGATGAAGAAGCCATCTGTATCATACTCTCCGGTAAGCAGCGTAAGCATACCGGTTTCATTTTCCGAAAAAACTTCCGGAAGGTTTATTTTTTCTAAATAAAACCCGGGATTATCTTTCAAAAATGTTTGGATTACATCTTCATTTTCCCGGGGAAGCAGCGTGCAGGTAGAATAAAGCAACACACCGCCGGGTTTCACATAGCGGGCCTGATTCTGCAAAATAGCCAGTTGCAAAGTAGGCAGTTCTGCCATTTGCCCTGGGTTTTTATAGCGGATATCCGGCTTTTTGCGAATGATGCCGTAACCGGAGCAAGGCACATCCGCAATCACCACATCCATTTGTTTTTCCCACTGGGGGCAGAACACTTCCGCCTCCTGACGGCAGGCAGACAAATTGAAGATGCCCAATCTTTCTGCACCTTTTTCAATCAGGGGAATTTTATGGTCATGAATATCGCAAGACTGAATGCTTCCCGTTCCCTTCAGCACCATTGCTGCCGCAAAGCTTTTGCCGCCGGGGGCACTGCAACAATCCAACACCTTGGCGTTTTGAGGAATGTCAGCACACAAAACGCTGAGTTTTGCCGCTGGATCCTGCACATAGTACAGTCCTCTACGAAAGCTTTCCAGAGATTCCAAATTGCCTGTACCGGACAGTACCAGGCAGTCTTTCATCCAGCCGTGGAGCTTTGCCTCTATGCCTTCCCCTTCAAAAACTGCAATCAGTTCCTCTGTGGTGGTTTTCAGGGTGTTTACCTGCACCACTGTTTGAGGTGCGCTATTGTCAGCTTCCAGCATTCTTTCTACTCGCTCCATGCCGTAGGCGCGGGTTAGAAGGTCGATAAGAGGCTGGGGATGACTGTACTTATCCTGCAAAGATTCCGGCTGCTTCAGTTCCTCTGCCCTCCTGACCGCATTGCGCAGAACGCCATTCACAAGGCCCGGGGCAAAGGGTTGCTTTTTGCAATTTTTCTTTGCCAGCAACACCGATTCATTCACTGCCGCATTGGCAGGAATCTTATCGGAAAGGTAAAGCTGATAAAGGCCCAAATGGAGAATATCCCGAATAACCGGGTGCAGATCCTTTATTTTCCCGGTTAGGAGCTGCTCCAAATAGAAGTCCAGTTTCAGTCTGTTCTGCAGCACGCCATAGCACAACCGGGTAGCCAAGGCCGCCTCCCGGCGATCTAAGCCATCCTGCTGCAGGTAAGTTTTCAGTACACTATTTGACCACGCACCCTCTTTTCGGCAGGCAATCAGCACCCGCAAAGCGGTCTGTCTTGCTCCCATTTCAAACCTCCAGAGGATGTCCGCGGAAATAATCTGCGGCGTTCATCCGCTTCCCGCCCTCTGCCTGCAAAGAGCGAATTTCCACTGCTCCTTCACCGCAGGCAATCAAAAGGCCGGTTTTGGTCAAGCCCAGGATCTGCCCAGGTTCTCCCTGGCCTTCTGCAAGAACAGTTTCGTGGATCTTCATGTTTTTGCCGCCGATGCAGGCCGTTGCAACCGGCCAGGGATGCAATCCCCGAACCTGGTTATGAACCTGCTGTGCGGTTTTTGTAAAGTCAATGGGACACATGGATTTATCCAGCATAGGGGCATAGCAAACAAGGTTCTCGTCCTGCGGAACACCCTTTGCTTCTCCTCTTTCCACTTTGGAAAGGGTGCTGCTTAAAAGTTCTGCGCCCAGCACTGCCAATCTATCTAAAAGCATTCCGGCAGTTTCATTGGGGTCGATGGGCGTTTTTGCCACATCAATCACATCGCCGGCATCCATCTCCCGGCAAAGATACATGGCGCTGACACCGGTTTCTTCCAATCCGTCCAGCACTGCCCACTGGTAAGGAGCAGAGCCTCTGTATCGGGGCAGCAGGCTGGCGTGGATGTTGATAAAGCCCAGGGGGGCAATATCCAGCACCTTTTGGGGCAGGATCCGTCCGTAGGCAACCACAGCCACCACATCCGGCTTCAGCTCTGCCAATTGCTGAACCGTCTCATCTTCCCGGAAGTTCTCCGGCTGAAAAACAGGCAAGTTATGCTCCAAAGCCACTTCCTTCACCGGAGAAGGAAACAGTTTCATACCCCGGTTTTTCGGGCGATCGGGCTGGGTGTACACGCCTACCACCTGGAAGCCGTCTGCAAGTATTCTTTTCAGGCAGGTAGCCGCAATATCCGGTGTGCCCATAAAAACCACGCGCATAATAGTTCCTCCGTTAGTCTGCCATCAGTTCTTCTTCCGTCAGGTATCTCTCCATCACTTCTGTGTAAATAATGCCATCCAAGTGATCCAGTTCGTGGCAGAAGCAACGGGCAATCAGTTCTTCCCCTTCTGCTTCATACCAGTTGCCCATTCTGTCCTGGGCCCGCACTTTTGCATAGTAAGGCCGCTTCACCAGGCCGTACTTGCCGGGTACGCTAAGGCATCCTTCTGCCCCTATCTGTTCCCCGTCGGTCTCCACGAGGGTGGGATTCACCAGTTCCAAAATCCCATCGCCGGTATCCACCAGCACCACCCGGCGCAAAATACCAACCTGAGGGGCTGCCAAACCAACGCCACCGGAGTCGATCAGCGTTTCTGTCATATCATCCAGTAATTTGTGGAGTTTCCCGTCAAAGTTTTCCACTTTCCGGCAAGTCTTATGCAAAGCCGGCTCTTTTACTGTAAGTATCTTTCTTAATCCCATAATATACCTCTTAATCAAAACCGTTGATGTCCGCAAACAAAGTGACACCCCGGTTTTCTTTATCCTTTGCAAACTGTCGCATCAAATGGGCGATCAGTTCCCGCAAGGGCTTATCCGCTTTGCACCGCAAGGTGAGTCGATAGCGGAAATGATAATTGATCTTTGGCACCGGGCAGGGAGCCGGACCAAGCAAACTCCAAGCCTGCTTATCAAAAGGCGGTTGCTGCAGGCATTTTTGCAAAGCAGCAGCCATTTTGGCGCCGCCTCTGAGAACACTGCTCTCTTCCTGACCGGTAAAAGTCAAATAAATGAGATCCCCGAAAGGCGGCAAATTCTGCAGTTTGCGCAAAGATATTTCCGTTTCATAAAAGCCATCATAATCCTGCTCAGATGCCAGTTTGATTACCTTATGGGATGGAGCCATAGTCTGAATAACGGCTTTTCCTTCCCGCTGTCCACGGCCGGCTCTGCCTACCACCTGGGTAAGCATATTGAAAGTGGTTTCTGCCGCCCGATAACTGTCGCTATACAGACTGAGATCTCCATCTAAAACACCTACCAGGGTCACATTCGGCATATCCAAGCCTTTTGCCACCATTTGGGTGCCCACTAAGACCGGGATATTTTCCTGCCTGAACCGATTCAGAATGACCTCATGGGTATTCACCGCATTGACAGTATCCGCATCCATTCGAGCAACTTCCATTCCGGGAAACAGTTCCTTTAGCTCCTGCTCCACCTTTTGTGTGCCGGTGCCAACCTGCTTCATAGGCCCGCCGCAAGTTGGGCAGCGATCCGTCACCGGCTGGGAGTGTCCGCAATAATGGCACATAAGCCGATTGTTCGCACTATGGTAGGTCAAACGGGCGCTGCAGCGGGGACACTCCGGACTTTCCCGGCAATCCACACAGACGAGAGCCCGGCTGTTGCCACGGCGATTCAGGAACAGAATGCTTTGTTGGCCGTTTTCTGCGGTTTGCCCGATGGCATCCTGCAAAGTATAGCTGACAGATGCATCATTGCCGTTTTCCAGTTCCCGATGCATATCCACAATTTCCACCTTGGGCAGACTTCTGCCGCCAAAGCGGTTTTTCATGGTGTAAAGTGTATAATCCCCGGTTTTTGCATGGTACATCGTCTCCACCGAGGGTGTGGCAGACCCAAGCAGAACCAAGGCATTTTCTTTTAGTCCCCGCCAAAGTGCCACTTCTTTGGCATTATAGCGAGGAGAATTCTCCGATTTATACGAGTGTTCCTGCTCCTCATCCAAAATAATGAGGCCCAGTTCTTTGCAAGGCGCAAACACCGCAGACCGTGTTCCTACCACCACTTTGGCTTCTCCGCTGCGGACTCTTTTCCACTGGTCATACCGCTCCGTAGCGGGCAGGCTGCTATGCAAAACTGCCACAGCAGGTCCAAACCAAGCGGCCATCAGTCCTAAAAGTTGGGGTGTCAAAGCGATTTCCGGCACCAATAAAACTGCCTGTTTTCCTCTGTTCAAGCAAGCTTCGATCAGGCGGATATAAACAGCAGTTTTGCCGGATCCGGTTACGCCATACAAAAGCGCTGCCCCAGGCTTTGGCGCCGTCAGCTGGGCAAAAAGCCCATCGAAGGCCAGGGTCTGCTCCTCGTTCAACTTCATATCCCGGTCAATCTCCGCCGGAACAATCTCTCTGCAGCGAAGCACCGGTTTTTCCGTTAACATCACATAGCCCAGTTCTGCCAGCCGGCGCAATGTATTGGGCTTGGCGCCGGTAAAGTAGCAAATCTCCTTTACGGAAGCGCTGCCGATACTGCACAAAAGTTCCAGCACATTTTTCTGCTGGATGGCACTCTTGGGGCGCTTGGAAGCATAGTCCATTGCTTCCTCCGGGGAAGCTGCCAATGTGGCCACCTGCTCGGTCTTATCTCCCGTCTTTCTGGTAAAATCCCGGTCCGTGGTAATCCACTTTTTCTTCAGAAGATAGGCGATTGCCTTTTCAAACTCTTCATCCGTGGCAAGCTGCCGCAGTGAATGACCGTCCCAGGTTCCACCTGCCTCCAAAATGGCTTCCAAAATTCTTTGCGCCACCGGATTGCGGCAAGGCTTTTCCTGCCAGGATCGATCCTGGGTCAGATGAAAGGTATCCTTCACCTGGAACCACAGTCCAGCCGGGAGCATGGATCGAACAGCCTCATAGAACGTGCAGAAATATCTCTGACGCATAAAGGCGGCAAGGCGAAGCATCTGCTCATCCACCAAAGGCTCTGTATCCAGAACGGTTTCAATAGACTTCAGATTCTCATCCCTATGGGGTTCAATCCCAAGTACGATGCCTTCGCATAGCCGGTTTCCACGGCCAAAGGGAACGATCACCCGCATACCGCTTTGCAGGGAAACACTCTGGGGAATCAGGTAAGAGTAAGGCTTGTCAATGGCAAAATTAGCCGCACTTACAGCAACTTTTGCAATCATAAAGCCCCTCCTCCCTTTCTTTCTGCGCGTTTCTTACTTGGTGTATTCTTCCTTCAGGCCAGCGGAAAGCTTGCCTTCTGCCACTTCCCAAATTGCCAGAGTAACGGGCTTTTCGGGCAGCTCTTCCTGATATTCTTCTGCTTCAGCGGCAATCTGTCTTGCCCGCTGGGCAACCACATTTACCAAAAGGTAACGGCTCTCAACATTCTTCAGCAAATCTGCTACAGGGGGGTACAGCATAATTATTTCCTCCATTTTTAATCCGCAACAGCGGCAATAATTTTTAACATTTCTTGGGCGCAATCTTCCACCCGGTCATTAATCACGATATGGTCGTAGGCTTCACTCTGTTCCATTTCCCAAGCCACCCGTTCCTGACGAAGACGGATCTGTTCTTCATCCGTATCCCCACGGCCACGGAGCCGCTGTTCCAGGGTTTGCAGAGAAGGAGGTGCGATAAAGATCAGCACCGCATCCGGCCTCATTCTGCGTACATTGAAAGCACCCACAGGCTCAATATCCAAAATCACATTTCCCCGGCGGAGTTTCTCTTCCAACTGACCAATGGGTGTGCCGTAGTAATTGCCCATATGGGCATCATACTCGATGAATTCCTTGTTATCGATCATGGAATGGAAGGTTTCCTTGGAAACAAAGTAATAGTTCTTTCCTTCCACCTCACCGGGTCTGGGGGGACGAGTGGTGGCGGATACGGAAAACAAGAGATCTTCCCTTTGGGCCATCACAGCGGCAAGCACTGTGCTTTTGCCCACACCGGATGCACCGGAGATTACGAACAGTTTTCCCTTACCCATTTTTCTCCTCCTCTGCCAAATCCTGCGGTGTCAGTGCAGATAGGATCACATGGTCTGTGTCCATCAGAATGACTGCCCTGGTTTTTCTGCCGTAGGATGCATCGATCAGCATCCCCCGCTCTTTAGCCTCCTGCACCACACGCTTGATAGGTGCAGATTCCGGCTCCAGTACGCTCAGCACTCTGCTTGCAGCAACCATACTGCCAAAACCTATGTTCAAAAGTTTCATATAAGCCCTCTTACTCGATGTTCTGTGTCTGTTCCCGGATCTTCTCCAGTTCTGCCTTAATATCCACCACAATGCGGGCCAGTTTTACATCGGTACATTTGGAGCCGATGGTGTTGGCTTCCCGGTTCATTTCCTGCAGCAGGAAGTCCAGCTTTCTGCCGATAGCACCGCCGGCAGTAAGCATGGTTTCCATTTGTTTCAGGTGGCTGCGCAGTCGGACAGTTTCTTCGTCCACAGCAACCTTATCCGCAAAGATGGCGGCTTCGGTGAGAATCCGGCTTTCGTCGATAGAGGTATTTTCCAGCACTTCCCGGAGTTTGTTTTCCAGTTTTGTGCGGTAGTCAATTACGGTTTGTCCGTTTCCTGCTTCCACCTGGGAAACCAATTCCAAAATAGCAGCGCCTCTGTTGCGCAGGTCCTTATCCAAAGCTTGTCCTTCCAAGGTGCGCATTGCATCATAGTTGGCAAGGGCATTCTTTACCACAGCCATCAGGTCGTTCAGGAGTTCTTCCTCATCCACCTGGGGCTTTTCAACAGAGAAAACTTCCGGCAACCGGGAGAGGGTAGAAACGCTGATATCGTCCTTTACGCCACACTCGGTGACCATTTGACGCATTGCTGCCAGATAGCCTTCCACAACGGTCTTGTTCAGGCTTACCTGGGCTTCTTCACCGCCTTCAGTGCGCAGAGTGATGAACACATCCACCTTACCTCTGGATACCACAGACTTTACTGCCTGCTTAACAGCTTCCTCTGCGAAAGTCAGCACGCGGGGCAGACGCACAGAGCAATCCAAATAGCGGTTATTTACGGAACGAAGTTCCACGGTAAATTCCCGGCCGTTTTTTGTTTCCACGCTCCGGCCATATCCGGTCATACTTTTAATCATAACCATTCTCCCCTTTTCTTTAGCCCGTCTGTCCGTTGGCGTTGATGGTCACCTGCACCTTATGCGTGCCGATTGCACCTACAATGCCTTCAAATCTGTTGGAAAATTTAAACGTCAGCGGCACTTCGTTGATAGACAGCTTATTGAAATCCGCATAAGCTGTTACATCCTCAGCGGTGAGATCGTCGATCAATTCTTCAGGACCACGGAAGACCACTTCCAGGTTCTTTGTAATAATCGTCGCATTGAAATTACCGGCATTCAGCGGAAGGATTTTATTGACAGACACCTTTTTGGTGCTAAGTCCGTTGATCGACACCTTGACGATAACCTTGCTCACACCGGTTATGTTGTTCACATTCGTGGGAAGTGTTACTCTGCGTTCCAGCTCTGCAGAACCGCTAATGGCGGAAAGATTGATGGGCTCCAATTCGATCTGAGTCAGGTTTGCAAGGTTTTCCTCGCTGCCGGAGACCCAAATTGTTTCATGGCTGATTTGCACTACGCAATCCTTCTCTGTAGCGCCGCCACCGGGAATCAGCTGCACAGTCACAGGAATTTCCTTGCCCCGCTGTACCACCAAATCGACCTTTACCTGCTGCTTGCTGCCAAGCTCTTCGCTGACGATATATTCGCCATCCACGATTTTGCCCTCTGCATCATAATAGCGGAAGGTCATCTCCTGGGAGATCGGTTCCTTCACGCCAGTCAGGTCGATCTCCACCTTTGCCACGGCTACCCGATCCACCATTTCCTTAGGTCCGGAAATATGCAGCTCAGGAGAGCCAAACACCGCACCGGAGATGAAGAAGCCGTCTTCCCGTTCGCCCACATAGGTGGCCTCCAGGGGTACTGTATTCTCAGAGTAAGGCCATATGTCCAGCTCGATATAATCAGGATTCCGGCTCACAACCGTTATCGCATTGTTGGGCACATTGCCGGGATAAGCAATAGAATAGTTCAATTGCACCTGTTGATTGGGATTGTATTCCAGAATCTTGGACGCATCCACCTTTACGGTGATGTTCTCATCGGTCAAATTTATCAGGTCAGAGCGGTTGCCGGACAGTTTTAAATGGACAGTCAGTTTTTGATCGGGATTCAGCATCATACCCTTTTCATGAAGGGCGTTTTCATTGTCCACTTCCACAGTCACATCAAAGCTTGCTTCTGAGTCGGGGCTGACCACAGTAATCACATAGAGCCAAAGACCAAAAGCTGCCACCAGGGAAAGCAATGCGGAAAGAATCTTGTTTTTCATTTCTGCTTACCTCCCTTATCGCCTATGCGAAGTTTCTGACGCAACCGAACGATCAGGTTATCCGGCTGATCCTTTTGTTCATGGCAGAGTTCATTCCGCAGAAGGCGCTCCAAAGTTTTGGGTGCCAGGTGGCGCTTCAGAATGCCGCCCACCGCTACGGAAATTACACCGGTTTCTTCAGACACGATAACCACCACTGCATCGGTAGCCTCACTCATACCGACACCTGCACGGTGACGGGTACCCAGGTCTGCATGGAGCCGTTCGCTTTCAGAAAGGGGCAACACGCAGCCGGCAGCCGTGATCCGTTCATTTTGAATGATCATAGCGCCATCGTGCAAGGAGGCCTTGGGGAAGAAAATATTCCGGATAAGCTGCACAGAAACCTGGGCATCCAGCAACGTGCCGGTTTTATAGTACTCATCCAGGTGGCTGGTACGGCCGAAAACGATCAGCGCACCGATCTTTTCCTGGCTCATGACTTCGCAGGCCTGGACAGTCTGCTGAATAACGGGCACCATCACGTCGTTTTCTTCTTCCGGATCGAATAGCCTCTTCCATTTCATATTGCTCAAATGGTCGATCATTCGGCGCAGTTCCGGCTGGAACAAAACCACAATGGCGATCAATCCAACCTGAGAAAGTTCGGACAGTATGAAATTCAACGTGTGCATTTTCAGGATGCCTGTCAGCCAAGTGATCAGCAGCAATGCTACCACCACTTTGGCAATACGGGCAGAACCGGTAGACCGGAAAAGCGGCACTAACCAGTAGATCAAAAATGCAACGGCTATAATGTCCAGAATATCCGACCACCCCATGATCGTAATCTGTTTCCATAGGGCTTGCAGAGTCTCCATAAGCCTTCCCCCATTTCCCAAATTTGTATACCTCTTTTGCCGATGGCATACCTATCCTATTATCCGTTCCATTATAACGGATTTTGTCGCTGATATCAATAGGAAATGGGAATTTTTTTAGAGTTAAACTGCGGATTTTTCCAGTGTTTCCAACAATTTTTTCCTCTGCAAGTCGGTGTTGTCCCAGCCGAAACTGATGCGCACCGTTCCGGTGTCCAAAGTGCCTGCGCTTTCATGGGCAAAGGGAGCGCAGTGAAGGCCGGCGCGGACGCAGATTCCTCTGTTTCCCAGGTGCTCTGCCAGTTCTTCACAATCTGTTTTTGCCACGAAGGAAACAGTACCCAGTTGATGGTCTCCCCGGAATACCTGATAGCCCAATTTTTCCAGTTCCCGGCCGCAGAGTGCCGCTTGGCGTCGCTCCTTTTGGAAGATGTTAGCAAGGCCTCTGCTCATCACGGTACAGATACCTGCCTGCAATCCTGCAATTCCCGACACGTTGAGTGTACCTGCTTCTCCTGCATCCGGCAAAAAATCCGGCATTCTTTGCTCCCGGGACAGGCTTCCCGTTCCACCGTAAAGCAAAGGTTTGGGAGGATCTTTACATAGCAAAATACCGGTTCCCATCGGTCCCAAAAGGCCTTTGTGACCGGGCATCGCAATGAAATTTGCTTGGAGTTTTTCCATACTGACCGGCAGAATCCCACCACTTTGGGCAGCATCGATCACAAAAGGTACGCCGTAGCGGCAGCAGAGGGCAGATAGTTCCTCCACCGGCAGAATATAGCCGAACACATTGGATGCATGGGTAAACACTGCCAAATCCTGCCCCTGGCGCAGAGCTTTTTCAAAGGATTGCAATGTATCTTCCCAGTCAAAGAGTTTTCTGCCAGCCACCGTAATATTCGCGCCTAAAGCATACAGGGGACGGGTCACCGCATTGTGTTCAAAACCGGAAACCACCGCCCGTCCCCCCGGCGGCAAAAGACTGAAAATTGCCGTATTCAGCCCTTGGGTGCAGCTGCCTGTAAACACCACCTGCTCCGGCTGGCAGTCAAAAAGCGCGGCTGCGCTCTGCCGGCAGGAAAGCACCATCTTCGCCGCCTCCATAGCCGGTTTATGGCCGCCTCTGCCCGGATTGGCGCAGGATTTCATTGCCTGCGCCACTGCCTGCGTTACTGCAGCCGGTTTTGGAAAAGATGTGGCTCCGTGATCAAAATAAATCACAGTCTTACCTCCTCCGCTCTTCCTTTTTCCGGCTGATAGTAAACCTTTTGAAAAGGAATTTGGGCAACCCGCAGCATAGACACTGCCGCGAGCACCTGGTCTTTGGTCAGTCGCAAACTGTAACCGCAACCTTTTTCCTGCAGCCAGGTCGGTGTGCGTTTCAAACTGCATGCGACACCTCCCCTGCGCAGAAGACTTTCTCCTCTTTGGGCAGGGGTAATCGAACGGAAAGTGATCAAATATTCTTCCATAAAAATACCTCCCGGGTCAGCCTATGCCCGGGAGGAAGAATTGTGCCGTATTTTGTTAGATTTTTTCAATAAGGCAGACACTGTGGCAAGCAATACCGGAGCCATCACCGGTGAAGCCTAAATGCTCCTCCGTGGTAGCTTTTACATTGACACAGTCGGTCTCCACACCCAAAATACCTGCAAGGTTCGCCTGCATTTGAGGAATATAGTCCTTCAGTTTCGGTGCTTGTGCAATAACCGTTATGTCAACGTTGCCAACCCGGTAACCGACAAAATCCAGTTTTTCTGCCACATGAGCAAGGAGTTTCAGGGAAGAAATGCCCTTATATTGGGGATCTGTATCCGGAAAATGCCGTCCGATATCTCCTAAACCGGCGGCACCCAAAAGCGCATCCATCACTGCGTGGGTCAGCACATCCGCATCGGAATGTCCTAAAAGACCTTTTTCATAAGGGATATGGACACCGCCCAAAATCAGTTCCCTTTCGGAAACCAGGCGATGCACATCATAGCCGTGTCCAATTCTCATTGTCTGTCCTCCCACAGTAGCTGCGCAACTCTCAAATCCATCGGCGTGGTGATTTTGATGTTGCTTTCTTGTCCGTCTACCAAGTACACCGGGATGCCCATTCGCTCCAACGCAGAGCAATCATCTGTGATTGCCGCGCCCTCAGAAACGGCCTGAGAAAGAGCAGTCAGCAGATCAGGCAGGTAAAACACCTGGGGGGTCTGCACCGCCCGCAGAGAATTGCGGTCGGAAGTGCTTAAAACCCAATGGTTCTGCACATTTTTAATTGTATCCTTAACGGGAATCGCAGGAGCAGCTGCACCGTGCTGATCGGCAGCAGATACCGTTTTGACGATCAGTTCTGATGTAATAAGCGGTCTTGCCCCATCGTGAATGGCGGCCAGTTGCACCCGTTCTGAAAGAACCTGGAGTCCACACAGCACGGACTGTATGCGGTCTGCACCGCCTACTACGACCCCTTTTACTTTAGAAAAAGGCTCTGCCATATCCGCAATTTTCTCCAGTAAATCCTGCCTGGTAACAATCACGATTTCCCCGATTGCCGGGCAAGCCTGGAACGCACGGATCGTATGCAGGATCACCGGTTCGCCGCCCAAAGGAGCCAGCGCCTTGTCAATTCCTTCCATGCGGGAAGCATTTCCTGCTGCCACGATCACCGCACCGCAAAACTTCCCCTGGTATGCAATTTGAGGTTCGTACGCAACCATACTTAGAGCTCCTTTATCAGTTTCTTAAAGTACGCGCCCCGCTCCATGAAGTTTTTAAACTGATCAAATGCGGCGCTGGCAGGGCTCATCAGGACGATGTCCCCTTTTTTTGCCATTTCCACAGATTTATGCACTGCATCCGTAAAGTCGGCACAGTCAACGATCAAGGGACTGCCCGGGACATAGGCAGGCGCCTGCTCCACCGCCTGACGGATCTGGGGACCGGTTGCACCGTTTACAAGCAGCACTTTTACCTTTTCGCAGATCTCCGGGGCAAGCACATCATAGGGAATGTGCTTATCATAGCCACCTGCGATCAGTAAGACCTTTTGGTTGAAACTCTTCAGGCCTGCGATGGTGCGGCTGGGAGAAGAAGCAATAGAGTCGTTATAATACTTGACACCGTTTACGATCCGCACCAGCTCGATCCGGTGTTCTACGCCGCCAAAATTGGCAGCAACATGGCGGATGGAATCATCGCTGACAATGCCCTGGAGAGCACCGATAGCGGCCATATAGTTTTCAACATTATGGACACCGGGCAACAGAATTTTTCCAGTTTCCAACACCGGAGTATCGTCTCGAAAAATCACATTATTCTTTAAGTATACACCCTTTTTCAGGGTTTTCTGCCGTGAAAAGTACAGTGTTTTCCCAACACCTTCAAAAGCTGCTGTGATGGCATTATCTGCGTTCAGCACCAAAATATCCCCCGGTTTTTGATACCGATAAAGGTTTTGCTTCGCCCAAACATACTCTGCCATATCCTTATGGACATCCAAATGATTGGGAGCCAAATTCGTGATAACTGCAACCCGAGGACTTAAGGTCATATCCATCAGCTGGAAGGAACTAAGCTCCACAACTGCCCAATGGTCAGCCTCCATTTGAGGAATAGAAGACAGCAAAGGTGTGCCGATGTTGCCACCCAGCCATACAGTCTTTCCGTCGGCTTTCAGCATTTCAGAAATCAATGTGGTAGTGGTTGTCTTGCCGTCAGAGCCGGTGACTGCCAGCAGATTGCAAGGGCACAGTTCGAAGAACACCTGCATTTCGCTGGTGACCTTTGCGCCATCATCCCGGAGTTTCTTCAGAGCCGGGATATCCGGATGCATACCGGGGGTGCGGAATACCAGGTCTGCCTGCAGATCATCCAGGTAAGTCTCCCCCACCTTCAGCTTGCAGCCCAACTGCTCCAGCTCCAGAACCTGGGGATCCAGTTTTTCTCTGGGGGTGCGGTCACAACCGGTGACGGTGCAGCCGTAGGAAAGAAGCAGGCGAACAAGGGGGCGATTGCTTACGCCCAAGCCCATTACAAGGATATTCTTTCCACGCAGACCTTCAAAATATGTATCAAAACGGGTTCCCATAGCGGCACCTCAAATCCTTTATTTGCTTATAGTATAGCCTTTTCCACACACTTTTTCAAGGAATATTTGACATTTCCCAGTCTTTAGGTTAGAATAGGCTTTGCGACCGGGTTGGACAGCCGCGGCCGGATGCCGAAAGGCACCGGGTGAGGAAAGTCCGGGCTTCACAGGGCAAGGATAACGGGTAACGCCCGCCGAGGGTGACCTCAGGACAAGTGCAACAGAGATATACCGCTTCGCAGTTTCATTGAAACTGTGCAGTAAGGCTGAAAAGGTGGGGTAAGAGCCCACCCGGCCCATGGTAACATGGGTTTTACGATGTAAACTCTATCCCGAAGCAACGCCGTGGAGGAGCAATAGGTTTGCCCGACCGCTCCGAGGAGGCGGCTAAAACCTATCGGCAACGGTAGGTTTAGATAGATGGCTGTCAAAACAGAACCCGGCTTACAGACCCGTGTCGTATATAAAAACCCCTGCCCGATTGGGCAGGGGTTTTTATGATATCCATACTGTATGGATTGTTAATCAAAATTTGTAGCCACAGAATTGGCAATACTTTTCATTGACATCCTGCTCAATTCCACATACAATGCATTTTCTCTGCTCTCTTTTTCCAACAGGCGTATCCGTCCGATTCGCAGACTCAAGGTGTTGACGAATCGCTCCCACATCCTCAACCAGCTTACCGAAGCCGTAGATGAACCATGATAGAACAAACCCCAGAATTCCCATTAACAAGGCAAGCCAACCATTTACATCATCTTCTTTGGCAGATCGACTTGAACCATTTGTTATAAGGTAAAACCAAGCGATAATACCTATAGTCAAAAGCAGGCATCCAAGTACTATTCCGATTTTCTTAATTTTCTGGCCTATATTCGAATACATATGCTATCTCTCCTTTTGGGTTCTCCCCTGTCGATTCCTCTTGCGAGGGTGTAAATAGTTTACTGCATTTTGCGGTATTTGTCAATACAACAAAATGCGGTGTGGTATGCTACCTACAGAGGTGGTACGAATGTATGAACGGATTCGCAATTTGCGGGAAGACAGAGATCTGCGTCAACGGCAGCTTGCAGACTATTTAAGTTGCTCCCAGCAGGTCTACAGCAACTACGAATTGGGACAACGGGATATTCCCACAGATGTGCTGATAAAGTTAGCAACATTCTATAATGTATCCATTGACTATCTTCTTGATCAGACCTCTAACCCCAAAAGAAACAAATGACGCTCTAAAAAGAGCGTCATTTTGATTTATCGGGACGATGTGGGCATCGTCCCCTACAAGTATAATATCCGTTTTAGTCGTAGGGGCGGATGCCCACATCTGTCTATGACATTTAAATCAGTCGGCTTGCCGACACATTCATTATCTATTATCCATTGTGCATTAAAAAAGGCCGTTACCCGGAGGTAACGGCCTTTTATTTGTGAATTAGCTATTGATTATTCGTAGATTTCGGTAACAACGCCGGAACCAACGGTACGGCCGCCTTCACGGATAGCGAAACGCAGGCCCTTCTCGATAGCGATGGGGGTGATCAGCTCAACGTTCATAACAACGTTGTCGCCGGGCATGCACATTTCAACGCCTTCGGGCAGGGAAATGATGCCGGTAACGTCGGTGGTACGGAAGTAGAACTGAGGACGATAGTTGTTAAAGAAGGGGGTGTGACGGCCGCCTTCTTCCTTGGACAGAACGTAAACCTGGCCAGCAAACTTCACCAGAGGCTTGATGGAGCCGGGCTTGCAGAGAACCTGACCTCTTTCGATTTCCTTCTTGTCTACACCACGCAGCAGAGCGCCGATGTTGTCGCCAGCTTCAGCGTAGTCCAGCAGCTTGTGGAACATTTCGATGTCGGTAACGGTGGTTTCCTTCTTCTCTTCACGCAGGCCAACGATTTCGACCTTGTCGTTCTTGTTGATCTGGCCACGCTCAACACGGCCAGTAGCAACAGTACCACGGCCGGAGATGGTGAACACGTCTTCCACGGGCATCAGGAAGGGCATGTCAGCCTTACGGTCGGGAGTGGGGATATAGGAGTCAACAGCGTCCATCAGTTCCTTGATGCAAGCATACTCAGGAGCGGAGGGGTCGTTGGACTCGCAGATCAGAGCGTTCAGAGCGGAGCCCTTGATAACAGGGATATCGTCGCCGGGGAAGTCGTAGCTGGACAGAGTCTCGCGGATTTCCATCTCAACCAGTTCCAGCAGCTCTTCGTCGTCAACCAGGTCAGCCTTGTTCATGAACACAACGATAGCGGGCACGCCAACCTGACGAGCCAGCAGCAGGTGCTCCTTGGTCTGAGCCATGGGGCCGTCGGTGGAAGCAACTACGATGATAGCGCCGTCCATCTGAGCAGCACCGGTGATCATGTTCTTGATATAGTCGGCGTGGCCGGGGCAGTCAACGTGAGCGTAGTGACGAGCGTCGGTCTGATACTCAACGTGAGCGGTGTTGATCGTGATACCACGAGCCTTTTCTTCGGGAGCCTTATCGATAGAAGCGTAGTCTTCGAAGTCAGCGTAGCCCTTCAGGGACAGGTATCTGGTGATAGCTGCGGTCAGAGTGGTCTTGCCGTGGTCAACGTGGCCGATAGTACCAATGTTGACGTGAGGCTTGGTTCTTTCAAATTTCTGCTTTGCCATTTGAAATTTCCTCCTGTTTTGTAGTTAATTTATTTTGTTTTTTTAATTGAACTTATTTATGCGCTCATACGGTCATTATATAATAACTTCCGTACAATTACAAGAGTTATTTTTCCCGTTTGGGAATTAGCCCTTAGAACGAAGCTTGATAATTTCTTCGGTCTTGGACTTGGGCAGCTCAGTGTTGTGGCTGGGCCCCATAGAGTACTGGCCACGGCCCTGGGTCTTGGAACGCAGGTCGGTAGCGTAGCCGAACATTTCGCTCAGAGGCACATTTGCGTCCACCTGAACGGAACCGGTACGGGTGATCTGGCCCAGGATGTTACCACGGCGGGCAGTAACGTCGCCGATAACAACGCCCATATATTCATCAGGCACAACAATAGCGACCTTCATGATGGGCTCCAGGATAGCGGGGTTGGCCTTCCGGCAGGCTTCCTTAAATGCCATAGAACCGGCAATCTTAAATGCCATTTCGGAGGAGTCAACTTCGTGGTAAGAACCGTCGAACAGGGTAACCTTTACGTCCACGACGGGGTAGCCTGCCAGCACACCTGCCTGCATAGCGCCCTGGATACCAGCGTCAACAGCGGGAATGTATTCCTTGGGAATAGCACCGCCCACGATGGCGTTGACAAATTCGTAGCCCTTGCCTGCTTCGTTGGGTTCCACACGGATCTTAACATGACCGTACTGACCCTTACCGCCGGACTGACGAGCATACTTGGTATCCTGTTCCACGCTGCCGCGGATGGTTTCCTTGTAAGCAACCTGGGGAGCACCAACGTTGGCTTCTACCTTCTATTCACGCAGCAGACGGTCAACAATGATTTCCAGGTGCAGTTCGCCCATACCAGCAATAATGGTCTGGCCGGTTTCCTGATCGGTATAGGTCCGGAAAGTGGGGTCCTCTTCTGCCAGCTTGGACAGAGCGATGCCCATCTTTTCCTGACCAGCCTTGGTCTTGGGCACGATAGCAACGCTGATAACGGGCACAGGGAACACCATGGATTCCAGAATGATGGGATGATCTTCATCGCAGAAGGTGTCACCGGTGGTGGTGTTCTTCACACCAACAGCAGCGGCGATATCACCGGCGTATACGATGTCGATATCTTCCCGGTGGTTGGAGTGCATCTGCAGAATACGGCCCAGACGCTCCTTGCTGCCCTTGGTGCAGTTCAGAACGGTAGTGCCCTTCTCCAGGGTACCGGAGTACACACGGAAGTAGCAGAGCTTACCAACATAGGGGTCGGTGGCAATCTTAAATGCCAGAGCGGAGAAAGGTGCTTCGTCGGAAGCAGGACGGAAATCCTCTTCTTCGGTGTCGGGGTTGACACCCTTGATGCCCTTCTTATCCAGGGGGCTGGGCATATAGTCAACCACAGCATCCAGCACCTGCTGAACGCCCTTGTTCTTGTAGGAAGTACCGCAGACAACGGGAACCATCTCGTTGGCAATGGTAGCCTTACGGATGACAGCCTTGATCATCTCTACGGGAATTTCTTCGCCTTCCAGATACATCATAGCCAGATCGTCATCGAAAGTGGATACGGCATCCATCAGCTTTTCACGGTACTCGTTGGCCAGGTCGATCATATCCTCGGGAATTTCTTCCACGCGGACATCCTTACCCATATCATCATAGAACACGTTGGCCTTCATTTCAACCAGGTCAATGTTGCCCTTGAAGAAAGCCTCGGAGCCGATGGGCAGCTGGATGGGCACTGCGTTACATTTCAGACGATCGTCGATCATCTCCAGAACGCGGTAGAAGTTGGCACCCATAATGTCCATCTTGTTAACATAGATCATACGGGGAACCTTGTATTCGTCAGCCTGACGCCAAACGGTTTCAGTCTGGGGTTCAACGCCACCCTTAGCACACAGAACGGTCACAGCGCCGTCCAGCACGCGCAAGCTACGCTCAACTTCAACAGTGAAGTCAACGTGGCCGGGGGTGTCGATGATGTTCAGCCGGCAACCCTTCCAGAAACAGGTGGTTGCGGCAGAAGTAATGGTAATACCACGCTCCTGCTCCTGAACCATCCAGTCCATGGTGGCAGAGCCGTCATGGGTCTCACCGATCTTATAGTTCTTACCGGTGTAGAACAGGATACGCTCGGAAGTGGTGGTCTTACCGGCATCGATGTGAGCCATGATGCCAAAGTTACGGGTATTTTCCAGGGAATACTGTCTAGGCATATAGTATCTCCTCTATTACCAACGGAAATGAGCGAATGCCTTGTTGGCATCGGCCATCTTGTGGGTATCTTCACGCTTCTTCACGGCAGCGCCGGTATTGTTAGCGGCGTCCATGATTTCAGCAGCCAGACGCTCCTTCATAGTGTTTTCACTACGGTTGCGGCTGTAGTTGGTGAGCCAGCGCAGACCCAGGGTCTGACGGCGCTCAGGACGAACTTCGATGGGCACCTGGTAGGTGGAGCCACCAACCCGGCGAGCCTTCAGCTCAACGGCGGGCATAATGTTTTCCATAGCCTGCTGGAATACTTCCAGGCCATTCTTTCCGGTCTTGTTCTCAACGATCTCGAAAGCGCCGTAAACGACCTTCTGGGCTACGCCCTTCTTGCCGTCCAGCATGATGCTGTTAACCAGCTTGGTGATCAGAACAGAGTTATACTGAGGATCCGGAAGAACCTCTCTTTTGGGAACGTTACCTCTTCTGGGCACTTTTCTTCCCTCCTTCATAATTAAAATGATTTCATCGGTACTCGAAAGTGATTCTTTCGTGGTGCCTGCCAGAGGTTATATATAAAACCTCGGCAAGGCCTTGCCTTGCGAACGGGCATAGAGTCAAATAAAAGATTTCAGGCAGACAGAAGATTACTTCTTGGCAGCCTTGGGGCGCTTTGCGCCGTACTTGGAGCGGGACTGCATCCGGCCCTGCACGCCCTGGGTATCCAGAGTGCCGCGGATGATGTGGTAACGCACACCGGGAAGGTCCTTAACACGACCGCCACGGATCATAACCACAGAGTGCTCCTGCAGATTATGGCCAACACCAGGAATATAAGCGGAAACTTCCATACCATTGGTCAGACGCACACGGGCGATCTTACGCAGAGCGGAGTTAGGCTTCTTGGGGCTGATGGTACGAACAGCAGTACA
>JAZRUE010000029.1:0-20077 GCA_045652345.1 Faecousia sp.
AGGCCTGCCTCGAGGGCAGCGAGGGTCTTGGCGTTGACATCTGCGTCGGTCTCGCCCATTGCACGGCGCTCAGAGTGGCCGATGATGACGTACTTGCAGCCTGCGTCTACCAGCATATTGGTAGCGATCTCACCGGTGTAGGCACCGCTGGGATTGGGGTTGCAGTTTTCAGCACCGATGCCAACTCTGGTCTCACGCATAGCGCGGACAGCGGCAGGAATGCACACAGCGGGAACGCACAGTGCGATGTCGCACCAACGGCCCTTGGGCAGCATGGTCTTCAGCTTGGTCATGAACTCCTTGGTCTCGGTGGGAGTCTTGTTCATCTTCCAGTTGCCCGCAATAACGGTCTTACGATACTTTCTGTTCATTTCTTATCTCCTCTTTTCGCTTTTCCTATTATTTATCCTGGAGGCAAGCGATGCCGGGCAGTTCCAGACCTTCCAGGAACTCCAGGGATGCGCCGCCGCCGGTGGAAATATGAGTGATCTGGGAAGCAAAGCCCAGCTGCTCACAAGCAGCAGCACTGTCGCCACCGCCAACGATGGTCACAGCTTCGCTGTCAGCCAGTGCCTGAGCAACAGCCTTGGTGCCTCTGCTCAGAACGGGGTTTTCGAACACGCCCATAGGACCGTTCCAAACAACGGTCTTGGCAGCCTTGGCAGCAGCAGCAAATTCTGCGCAAGCCTTCTCGCCGATGTCCAGACCCATCTTGCCATCGGGGATAGCAGTGGAGTCAACAGTGGAAACAGCGATTTCTGCATCGATGGGGCTGGGGAAGCCGTCAGCAACCACAGTGTCAACGGGCAGCAGCAGATTGACGCCCTTAGCCTGAGCCTTAGCAAGCATTTCCTTGCAGTAGTCGATCTTCTCGTTGTCTACCAGGGAAGCGCCAACGCTGTAGCCCTGAGCAGCCAGGAAGGTGAAAGCCATACCGCCGCCGATGATCAGGGTGTCTACCTTTTCCAGCAGGTTATTGATAACATTCAGCTTATCGGAAACCTTAGCGCCGCCCAGAATGGCAACGAAAGGACGCTCGGGATCAGCCAGAGCCTTACCCATGATGCCAACTTCCTTCTGAACCAGGTAGCCGCAAACAGCAGGCAGATAGTCAGCCACGCCGGCGGTGGAAGAGTGGGCACGGTGAGCAGTACCGAAAGCATCGTTTACAAAGATATCAGCCAGGTCAGCCAGAGCCTTGGACAGTTCGGGATCGTTCTTAGTCTCGCCCTTGATGTAACGGGTGTTCTCCAGCAGCATCACATCGCCGTTATTCAGCGCAGCAGCCTTAGCCTTTGCATCCTCACCGGCAACATCGGAAGCCATCACAACTTCCTTGCCCAGCAGCTCAGACAGACGGTCAGCCACGATCTTCAGGCTCAGTTCGGGCTTCCACTCACCCTTGGGCTTGCCCATGTGGGAGCAGAGAATCACCTTGGCACCCTTGTTTACCAGGTACTCGATGGTGGGCATCGCGGCCACGATCCGCTTGTCGGAAGTAATCTTGCCGTCCTTGGTGGGAACGTTGAAGTCGCAGCGGCACAGAACGCGCTTGCCGGCTACTTCGATGTCTTCAATGGATTTCTTGTTGTAATTCATAGTTCATCCTCCATTTATAAATCGGGTCAGACCCGCATTTTTCCATAATCCTGCAAATTGGGAAATGCCTGCTGGCGCAGGGCTTCATACACAGCAATGGCCACACTGTTGGATAGATTCAGGCTTCTTGCCTCCGGCCGCATAGGAATACGGACGCAGCTTTCCCGGTGTTCTTCCAGGAAGTCTTCCGGCAGACCTTTGGTCTCCTTGCCGAAGAACAGGTAGCAATCTCCCGTCAGGTCCGCTTCGCAGTAGCACCGGGGTGCTTTGGTGGAAAGGCAGTACATTTTCTTTACATCGTTTCTTGAAAAGAAGTCTGCAAGGTTTTCATACTCCCGCACATCCACCAGATGCCAATAGTCCAGGCCTGCCCGCTTCACCGCTTTTTCCGATACATCGAAGCCCAAAGGGTGGATCAGGTGCAAGGTGCTTCCGGTGGCGGCGCAGGTGCGGGCAATATTGCCGCAATTCTGAGGAATTTCCGGCTCAACCAAAACGATGTGCAGCATAAAATCCCTCCCAATTTTTCACGTGCCAAACTATTGTATTCCAAATGACCCGTAAAATCAACCTTAAAATGTGCAAAAATAGAACTTTTTTCATTTTCTCCTATAAAACGGGTATTTTTTTAGAAAATATGTGTATTCTACCAAATCCCCGGAAAATCCATAGGCCGAATTATGCGGTCGGTGTTGACTTTTGGCCCTATTTGTGAGAAAATAGAGCCGCTAAATTTATACACCGAGAGGGAATCCTTATGATGCAAAGAAGAACACATAATTGCGGCGAACTCCGCCTTGCAAATGCCGGCCAGAATGTGACCGTGGTTGGCTGGATGGAAAATGTCCGGGAAGTGGGCAGCAACTTTGCCTTCCTGGTTCTGCGGGACTTCTACGGCACCACCCAGGTGGTTGTGGAAACCGAAGAAATGATGAAGATCGTCAAGTCCGTGAACAAAGAGACCACCATCTCCGTCACCGGCACTGTCCGGGAGCGGGAAAGCAAGAACCCCAAGCAGGCCACCGGCGAGATCGAAGTGGTGCCTGAGAAGATCGAGATTTTGGGCAAGTGCCGTCACAGCCAGCTGCCCTTTGAAATCAACAAGAGTAAGGATGCAGACGAGAACGTTCGCCTGAAGTACCGCTACCTGGACCTGCGGAATCCTGCGGTCAAGAGCAACATCATCCTGCGCTGCCAGGTGGTTGCCGAGTTGCGCCGTCTGATGACCGAAAAGGGCTTCCTGGAGATCACCACTCCCATCCTGACCGCTTCTTCCCCGGAAGGCGCCCGTGACTACCTGGTGCCTGCCCGGAATCATCCCGGCAAGTTCTATGCCCTGCCCCAGGCTCCCCAGCAGTTTAAGCAGCTGCTGATGACCTCCGGCTTCGACCGTTATTTCCAGATCGCTCCCTGCTTCCGGGATGAAGATGCCCGTGCAGACCGGACCCCCGGTGAGTTCTATCAGCTGGATATGGAAATGGCCTTTGCACAGCAGAACGATGTGCTGACCACTTTGGAAGAAGTGCTGGTTCCCGTCTTTGAAAAGTTCGGCAAGTATAAGCGGATCTCCAGCGCTCCCTTCCGTCACATTCCTTTCAATGAAGCAATGGAACGCTTCGGCTCTGATAAGCCCGACCTGCGTATCGACCTGGAGATCACCGATATTTCCGATGTGGTGGCAAATACCGAGTTTGGTCCCTTCCAGAATGCCACCGTCAAGGCTGTGGCTGTGGACAACTTCGCAGAGGGCCGCAAGTGGATCGATAAGCTCCTGAACGATGTGGAAGTGCAGACCGGTAACAAGGTCTGCTGGGTCAAGGTGGACGAGACCGGCGCCCTCACCGGCGGTGTTTCCAAGTTCCTGCAGGATGTCGCTCCCGCCTTTGTGGAGCGCCTTTCCCTGAAGCCCGGCAGCTTCGTCTGTATGGCTGCTGCCCCCAAGAAGCTGACCGCACAGAAGACCGCCGGCGTGATCCGCACCATGATGGGCAAGCGCCTGCCCGGTCACTTCGACGAAGAACAGTATGCAATGTGCTGGATCGTGGACTTCCCCATGTACGAGATGGGCGAAGAATCCGGCCAGCTGGAATTCTGCCACAACCCCTTCTCCATGCCCCAGGGCGGTATGCAGGCTCTGCTGGATGCAGAAGGCGACAACGAAAAACTGCTGGCTATCAATGCTGACCAGTACGACCTGGTTGTCAACGGCTACGAGTCCGCTTCCGGCGCTGTCCGTAACCACGATCCTGAGATCATGGTAAAGGCTTTCCAGATGGTTGGCCTGGGCGAAGAAGATGTGAAGGCTAAGTTCCCCGCTATGTACAATGCCTTCACCTACGGCGCACCTCCCCACGCAGGTGCTGCCCCCGGTGTGGACCGTCTGGTGATGCTGCTCACCGGCGAAGAATCCATCCGGGAAGTTATCACCTTCCCCATGAATAAGAATGCCCAGGACCTGATGATGGATGCCCCCACCGGTGTCACCCAGAAGCAGCTGGACGATGTGCATATCTTAATTAACGAAAGTCATTTATAAGACAAAAGCACCTGCCTCCGCAGGTGCTTTTCTCTTTCCATCCTTCAAATAAACCAAATGGACAATGACCAAATCCAAAACAAGCACTTTCCATTGTCCCTTATCCATTTTTTCTTGCAAATCTATGGGTCTTCTTGTATTATATAAGGAGCGAGGTGATTCTATGTTACTGGAAGATATTCAGGGCGAGTACCAAAAAGCATACAAGGCTGCTCAAAAAGCGTATAAAGAACAAACCGCCAAGGGACTTTCTCCCTATCCTGCGGTTTTGGATGATATTATCGGCGAAGATTCTATCTTAAGTGTGGTGGATGTGGGCCTGGTGGAAATTCCCACGAGCAAGATCGTTGGCACCAAGTCTGCAGGGCGGATTCACGCCTTTACCCCGGATTTTCTTCCTCTTTTAGCAGATGACACAGAATTTGCCGCCAAGTGGATGGACTTATGCAATGCCCACTTCTCCGATTCCGGTATCCGGGATCCGATTCTGTGTTATGAATATTTGGGCAATTTCTATGTGCAGGAAGGCAACAAGCGCCTGAGTGTGCTGCGCTGGTTTGGCGCACCCCGGATTCCCGGTATGGTCAAGCGGGTTATGCCCGCCCCTTCCGATAGGCCGGAAGTGCAGGCTTACCTGGAATTTTTGGAATTTTATAAAGTTTCCCGTATGTACGAGGTACAGTTCAAGACGCCCGGCTCCTATGCAAAGCTCCTCGCCAAGCTGGGCAAATCTCTGAAAGAACCCTGGTCCGACCGGGAGCGAAAAGTCTTCAATTCCAATTTCCAATACTTCAAAGAGGCCTTCCTGGCCTGCAAAACCCAGGATGTGGATATGCTCCCCGAGGATGCCCTGCTCCAGTGGCTGCAGGTCTACTCCTTCCGGGAACTGAGCGAAATGGATGGGGACACCCTGAAAAAGTCCCTGCAGAATCTTTGGGGCAACCTTCTTTCCACCGAGCAGCCTGCCCAGGTGGAAACCCAGCCTGCAGAAGAAAAAACCGGCCTGCTGAGCCGTTTTCTTCCCACCGGCAGGGATCATCTGAATGTGGCCTTTGTTTATCAAAGGACGGTGGAAGCCGGCACCTGGAATGCAGGACACGCCATGGGCGCTCAGCACCTGCAGGAAGCCATGGGCGATCAGGTAACGGTGCAAAGCTATTTCCACGCCGACAGCCCGGAACAGACGGAAGCCATTTTGCACAAGGCGGTGGCAGACGGAGCGGACATTGTGTTCACCACCACCCCCCAAATGTGCAGAACCACCCTGAAGGTGGCTTTAGCGTACCCCAAAGTGCGGTTCCTGAACTGCTCCGTGGACGCCCCCTACAGTAGTGTGCGTACCTACTACAGCCGGGTTTATGAGGGCAAATTCATCACCGGCGCCATTGCAGGTGCCATGAGTGACAACAATGAAATCGGCTATGTGGGCAGCTACCCCATTTTCGGTGTGCCTGCCTCCATCAACGCCTTTGCATTGGGCGCCCAGCTGACCAATCCCCGGGCAAAAGTGGTGCTTCGCTGGTCCTGCCAGGAAACAGACCCGGTCAAGAGCCTCCGGGATATGGGCATCACGGTGATCTCCAACCGGGATATTCCTACCGCCGGGTACCTGGAACACAGCAACTACGGCACCTACACCATTCAGGAAGACGGCACTCTGCGCCATTTAGGCTCTCCCTGCTGGATGTGGGGCAAACTATATGAGCACGTTGTCCGTTCTGTGCTGAAAGGCACCTGGAACAGCGGTAAAAACGTTACCCGTGCGGTAAACTACTGGTGGGGTATGGACTCCGGTGTGATCGACGTGGAGCTTTCCGACAGTCTGCCGGAAGGTCTGCTGGCACTGGCAAGCCACCTGCGGCAAGGTCTGCAAAATGGCACCATTGATCCTTTCTTCCGAAAGATCGTGGCCCAGGACGGCACTGTGAAAAACGACGGCACCCGGCATTTCTATCCCCGGGACCTGCTGCATATGGACTGGTTCTGTGACAATGTGGTGGGCGAAATTCCCACCTTTGAGCAAATTCTCCCCTATTCCCAATCTATGGTTCGGGAACTGGGCATCTATCGGGACACGATCCCACCCATAAAGGAGGGTAATCTATGAAAGTTTTAGCATTATCCGATGAAACCTGCAAGGCACTGTACGACCACTATGTGGACGGCATGCTGAAAAAATACAATCTGATCCTGGCCTGCGGCGACCTGGATGCAGACTATCTGAGTTTCATCGTCACCATGGCCCGCTGCCCCGTTCTCTATGTCCACGGCAATCACGACGAAAGCTACGAAGTCAATCCCCCTCTGGGCTGCGACTGCGTGGAAGATATTATCGTGGTTTACAAAGGTCTGCGGATTTTGGGTCTGGGCGGTTGTATGCAGTATCACCCCGGTGAGCATCAGTACACCGAAAAGCAGATGCAAAAGCGGATTAAGAAGCTGAAAAAGAAGCTGAAAAAATATGGCGGTGTGGATATTGTTCTTTCCCACGCTCCGGTGGCCGGCTATGGCGACCTGCCGGATGTGGCTCACCAGGGCTTTGAATGTTTCCGGGACTTTATCGACACCTATCATCCCCGGTACTGGATCCACGGCCACGTCCATCAAAGCTATGATCACCAGGTTCCCCGGATCCACACCCACGCAGATACCACCATTATCAATGCCTGCAACCGGTACGAATTTGAGATCGACGACAACAGTTACGAGCCCTGCACATTGAAAGGAGAACTGCCCTATGTCTTTTAAGGGATTTTCTCCGGAAACGGTGGATTTTCTCTGGGGCATCCGGATGAACAATAACAAAGAGTGGTTTACAGAGCATAAGCCGGAATATGTGACGTTCCTTTATGAGCCTATGAAGGACTTGGGCAAGGACCTCTATTCCATTTTGGAGGACCGCCCCGGCAATCTTTTGAAGGTTTCCCGGATCTATCGGGATGCCAGAATGCACCATCCCCTGCCCTACAAGGAAAGCCTTTGGATCTGCATCCGCAAGGATGTGGAGTGGTGGGCGGAACATCCTTGTTTGTACTTTGAGATCCGTCCGGAGGGGGTCAGCTATGGCTTTATTTGGCTGCAGCCCAAGGTGGCTGCCCTGAAAGCCTTCCGCCAGAGCATCAGCGCTGACAGCAAGGAATTTCTGAAAATCCTGCGAAAGCTGAAAAAGGACACCGGCTTAGAAGTGACCGCCAGCACCTATAAGCGGCCGCCCCAAACCCCGGAAGATCCCAAGCTGCTGCCCTATTTCGCCTGGCAAAAGTATATTGCCTGCGATGTGGACGAGCCGGTGGGAGAAGATATGTTCGGCCCGGAATTGGGCAAACGGGCAGCCGAAACCCTAAAGGCCATGCTGCCCCTTTATGAATATCTTTATAAATTCTCTTTGGTATAGCAAAAAGCCTCCCGAACGGGAGGCTTTTTATTGATTATTTTGCCGTATTGGTATAATCATTGTCCATTGTCAATTATCCATTTTCAATTGTCCAAGCAGGGTGCTGCCTAAGATCAGTGCCGCGCCGATGAGGACATAGACACTGACAGGCTCTAAGCAGATGAGGGAAATGACGGTGGAGATCACCACCGCTACCAAAGGATCTAAGTAACTGTAAACCGCCACGGCAGTTGCGGGAAGTTTGCCCACTGCGCCAAAATAGAGAAAATACGCAAGGCCCGTATGGACAATGCCCACCACCGCCAGCAAAACCCAATGGATCGGTTCCATAGGGGTAAAGTCCATACCGCCGGAAAACAGCACATACACGCCCACCACCGGAATAACCGCAGCCATTTGGGTGACGGTCCGCTCATAATCGCTGACCCCGGTGATCTTCCGGTTCATAAACATCACAGAAGCATACAAAATCGCCGCACCAACGCCGAAAGCAATGCCTATCAGGTTGCCGCCGTCAATGCCGGTGACCAGCACCATACCCACAAAGCAGCCCAGCAGGCACAGGATTTTCTTTGCCGTAAGTTTCTCCCCCAAAAAAGGACTTGCCAGCATCAAAAAAGCCGGTGCCAAATAGTAGCACACCGTGGCGGTGGGGATGGTGGTATGCCTATAGGCTTCAAACAAAAGCACCCAGTTTAAGCCTACTGCCCCACCGGAAATGCACAGCAAAAGCCATTCCTTTTTGATAACAGAAAAACGAAGTTTTTGTTTGGTAACCACCATGCCCAAAAGCAAAAAGGCAAGACCCAGCACACCCCGGAAAAGGGCGATCACCCCCGATGGCAGAGGGATGGCATCGACGAAAAAGCCGATGGTGCCGAAAATGCCCATACTGAGCAGAATATTAAGGGTTGCTTTCTTCATGAAGTTCCTCCAGGGTCTGCCCCTGCGCCCAGGCAGGCAAAGCAGAAAATTGCAAGTTTTCTCCCTTATAAGGGAAAGTGAGCCGGGCGCAAAACAGCATAGGGGCTTTCCGGTTATCCTTTGCCCCATACTTGCCATCCCCAAGCAAGGGGTATCCCCTGCTGGCAAACTGGACTCTGATCTGGTGGCTTCTGCCGGTGTACAGCCGGATGTGTACCAGGCTTTCTTCGCCTGCGGTCAGCCGGGTAAAGGCCAGCTTGGCAGCCTTGACCCCTTTGCGGGCCTTCTTTACCACAAAGACCTTGTTTTTGCTGCTATCCTTAAACAAAAGGTCTTCCCAGGTGGCTTTTTCCGGAGGTGTTCCCCTAACGCAAGCTACATATTCTTTGATCATTTCCTGCCGGGCGATGATGCCGGACAGGTCAGCTGCGGCTTTCTTATTGCGGGCGTAGACCATCACGCCCCCCACATTCTGATCCAGCCGGTGAAGGGGGAAAACCTCGCCCCCCAGTTGTTCTTCCAAAAGGGCACACATTCCCTGCTGGGAATCCACACCTACCGGCTTGATGCACACCGCAAAATCCGCATTTTGCTGTAAAATCTCCATAGGCTCCCCCCCCTTTTTTCTATTCAGTATAGCAGAAATTCTCTTATTGTCAAAAAATTCTTTCTGTTGTATAATTATTCTTAATGAACGGAGGGACTCTATGAAAAAGAAAAAGACCAAATCCCCAATTATGATGTTCCTGGGCTATTTTAAGCGGCATAAGGGATTGTTTGCATTGGATATGGCCTGCGCCATTGCCATTTCTGTCATTGATCTGTGCTTTCCCCTGGTGACCCGTCACGCTCTATATGAGCTGCTTCCCAACAAAGCCCTTGCAACTTTCTTCTGGCTGATTGCCGCCTGCGTCGTCGGCTATCTGATCCGCTCGGGATTGCAATTTGTGGTTGCCTACTTTGGCCACACCTTCGGCATCCGGGTGGAAGGCGATGTGCGGCAGGATCTGTTCACCCATATGCAAAAAATGAACTTTGATTTTTACGACAAGAATCGCACCGGACAGCTGATGAGCCGGCTGACTACCGACCTTTTTGACCTGACGGAGCTTGCCCACCACGGGCCGGAAGATCTCATCACCTCTGCGGCCACCATTGTCGGTGCCCTGGTGATTATGGGCTTTATTGAATGGCGGCTGGCATTGGTGGTAGGCATCACCATTCCCGTTTTGCTGGCAGTGGTGATGGGTATGCGCCGACACATGGGCAAGGTCTCCAAGGGCGTAAAGGAAAAGACGGGACATATCAACACGGAGATCGAATCCAGCCTTTCCGGCTTCCGCACTGCCAAGGCCTTTGCCAACGAGGAGCAGGAAAACGTCCGCTTCCGGAAGGCCAACGGCCAGTATGTGGGCGCAAAGCGGGCATTCCACAAGGCTATGGGTATGTTCCACAGTTCTATGGAATTTTTCCTTTGCAGTTTGAATGTGGTGATTATCGGCTTCGGCGGCTACCTGATTATGGTGGAAAATAAGCTGCAATACGAAGATCTTTTGACCTTCATTCTGTACATCACCGCTTTTATCAACCCCATGCGAAAGCTCTCCGGCTTCTCGGAAATGTTCGCCAACGGTTTTGCAGGCCTGAAGCGATTCCACGCGCTGATGAACACCGAGCCCGCCTTGCAGGACAAGGAAGATGCTGTTGCTCTGGAAAATGTCCGGGGCGAAATCGTGGTGACGGGTGTTTCCTTTGCCTATAAAGAAGATTTGGATGTGCTGAAAGATGTGTCCATTGCCGTAGCTCCCGGTGAGACCATTGCTATTGTTGGCCCCTCCGGCGGCGGTAAGACCACCCTTTGCCAGTTGATCCCCCGGTTCTATGATGTGGACGAGGGCAGCATCACCATCGATGGCCTGGATATCCGGGATGTGACCCAGCAAAGCCTGCACAAAAACATCGGCATTGTGCAGCAGGATGTATTCCTCTTTGCAGATACCGTGTTTGAAAATATCCGCTACGGCAAGCCGAATGCCACCATGGACGAAGTGGTGGAGGCCGCCCGAAGAGCAGAAATCCTGGAGGATATTCTGGCTATGCCCCAGGGCTTTGACACCTATGTGGGCGAGCGTGGCACCCTGCTCTCCGGCGGACAAAAGCAGAGAATTGCCATTGCCCGGATTTTCCTGAAGAATCCCCCCATTCTGATTTTGGACGAAGCCACTTCCGCCCTGGACAGCGTGACAGTAGCCAAGATTCAGCGGGCCTTTGATGCCCTTTCCCAGGGCCGCACCACCCTGATTATCGCCCACCGACTTTCCACCATCCGCTCCGCCAGCCGGATCGTATCCATTGCCGACGGTGTGATTGCTGAATGCGGCACCCACCAGGAACTCCTTGCAAAGGGCGGCGTTTACGCAGACCTTTACACCACACAGACTTCCTTGCAATAAAAACAAGCCCCCTTTACACAAGGGGGCTTGTTTTTCATTCCATTTGTAGTTTTTCCAAGACGGCAGCCAGTTTGGCGTTGGCTATATCGAAATCGGAAACAGCATCCATAATTTCATCGTAGGCTACATTCTTGCCGGAGCGCATCATTTCCCGTGCCAAATCTGCAACTTCCTGGGCGTGGGCATCGTTATGGGTCACAAGATACTTCATCATCACCAGCAGTTCTTCCATTGGGGTGGCATTCTCCATCGGTAGGTGGTGATGGTTTTCCTCCCCGTGGGTATGGGTATGCGTAAGGCCTTCGTGGGAATGGGTTATGCCACTGTGGGAATTTGCCAGCACATCCCGCTTCACACCGCTGACCTGGTACATATAGTCATTGGAGACCGTCACTTCTACCTTGAAGTGGGAATCGAAGATCCGCTTCAGGCTTTCTGCGCTCATCAGGCCGTTACTAACCTTGCTGGCTGCGCCGCTATGGTGGTTATCGATGGCTTCCCGGCTCATACCGTGGGCAACTGTCAGTCTGCCCTCCTCTTTGAGAAGGCCTGCCAGGACTTTGATCAGCCGCTTGGGATAGGGAAAATGGGGAAATGCATTGTAGACCACGATCCGGTCAAACTTCCGGTTGAAGGCATATTCTTCCACATCGCCGCAGATCACTTCCACCTTGGGGTTATCCCCATACTTTTGGGCTGCAATTTCCGCCATTTTGGGAGCAATATCGATGCCGATGATGGATGCCACATTCCGCTCCAAATAGTAATCGAACATAACACCCGTGCCGCAGGCCACATCCAAAACATCCATGCCAGGGCCTACCTCGGCATTGTCCAGAATCTTGCCGATGATCCGGTCACTCTTGATCATATCTGCATCCCAGAAAGGGGCGCATCTGTCGAAAAACTCGATAATATCTTTCTTTTCCATTGTTTCTCCTTATCCAAATACAGCCTGGATATCCAGTTTGCCGTAACCGCCAAAGCTAAAGGGGCAAGCAAAGATTTCTTCTGCCAGTTCTTCTCCCAAAAATGCCTTGGTGATGGCATTTAACTTGGCGGTCATATCCACATCCTGGAAGGCTTCCGGATAGACAGTCTTGGCAATAAACCAAGTGTTTGCCAGAGAAATTTCATAGTTGGTGTAGTAGGCATTGTAGGCCATTTCCAGGTAGACTTCCCCATTTTGCCAGGCCTTGCAGGTATCAAACATCGTAGGATCTTCTGCATAGAGGGGCTTGATGTTCTTCACAGCGGCGGCATCCATAATGAGAATGTCCATATTTTCGCTCAGTTCCACGAACTTTTCTTCTTCAATCGGGCCAACACCGGTCATACCCAAGCCGGAAACCACATTCTTCACCCCGGCAACCCGGAAAGAGACATAGTTTTCAGCAGTTACCAGATGGTCGGTAGTGCCCCAGTTGCCCAGGCCGCAGATATACACGGAAGGCTTGCTTTCTTCCGGGATACTGGCCACTCGCTCCTCGATGGCAGCCCGTTCTGCTTTAATAAAGGCGATCAGGTCTTTTGCCTTCTGCTCCTTGCCAAAGATCGTGCCAAGCAAGGTCATACAAGTAAAGAATTCTTCGTCAAAAACGCCGTCTTCACCCGTTCCCAAAGTGATCACCGGCACACCGGTCTGCTCCTGCAGATTGGCGGCAACTTCCGCGTCTTCAAACTCGGAAATGATAATATCCGGGTTGCAATCCAAAATCTTTTCCACATCCGGTGCCTGGGCCATAGGGCCACCAAGGCCGCAGGAAGGCAGGCTTTCAAAGGTCTCCCCATAGGCCAGCATATAGGGCCGTGCTACGCTGTCAAACATGGAAGGACGCTGGGAAAGAGATGTATTATCAATATCCTCCACACCGGCAAGGTTTTCCACATCTGCGATGTAGCAGTACATCCGCAGAGCGCCTGCGCCAACGCAGACCACCCGCTGATAACTGCCGGGATGAACCAACACCTCTCTGCCTACCATATCCGTAACGGTCACATCCCCCTTGGGAGCATCCGTCACACCGCAGGCACAAAGGCTGAAAAGCAGAATGCTTGTAAGGAGAAAGGAAAGGATTCTTTTCATTGGGTTTACCTCCTGTTTCCAACAAACTCAAAATTTGTTGACGATGACGGTTCGTCCGTCCATTTCTATCAGTTCCACATCCGCATCAAAGATATCCTTCACCACTTCCGGGGTGAAGATCTCCTTGCCGCCGGCATATTTGACCACCCCTTCTTTCAGGAAGAAGAATTTGTCACCCAAGGCAAGGGCCTGATTCAAATCGTGAAGAGAGGACAAAATGGCAATGTTCTTTTCCTTTGCCAGTTTTTTGGCTTCCCGGATGATCAGCTGCTCGTTGGCAATGTCCAGGTTGCCTGTAGGCTCGTCAAAAACCATCATTTGCGGCTCTTGGGCCATGGCCCGGGCAATGGCGATCTTCTGCCGCTCACCACCGGACAGTTCAGTTGTGTTTCTGTGGGCCAGTTCCAAAAGGCCCATATCCCCAAGAAGTTTTTCTGTGGCTTCGTAGTCCTCCCTGCCGGCCTGCAGGCCAAAGTAGGAGATCCGACCCATCAGCACCGAGTCGAAAACCGTCAGATCACCAAACCGGATATCCTGGGGCACATAGGCGATCCGCCTTGCCCGCTGGATGGGACTAAGCTTCAAAAGATTTTCTCCCCGGAGGGTGATGCTGCCCTTTTTCGGCTTTTCAATGCCCAAAAGGGTTTTAAAAAGGGTGGTCTTGCCGGAGCCATTCTTGCCAAGAAGAATGCCAACCTGCCCCTGCGCCAGTTCCAAAGAAGCTCCGCAAAGCACATCTTTGCTGCTGCGCCCGTAGGCAAAATGCAAGTTTTCGATTTTCAGCATTGTCCTCTCTCCTTTCTGCTAAAAATAATAGCCAGGAAGAAAGGTGCGCCAAGCAAAGATGTAATGGCACCCACCGGCAACGCAGAGCCGCCACCGATCATGCGGGAGCAAGTGTCTGCCAGCAAAAGCAGCACGCTTCCCATCAGGCAGGAAACCGGAATGGTGATCCGGTGATCCTGTCCCAAAAGCCGCTTGGCAATATGGGGGCAAATGATGCCCACAAAGCCGATGACACCTAAGAAAGATACGCAGACTGCGGTGATCATAGAGCCTAAAAGCAAGGATACAAACCGCAATGCACCGGTGCGGACACCCATGGTCTTGGCGGTGGCTTCCCCGCTTAAAAGGGCATTGAATTTCCAGGACATCAAGGCAAAATAGACGATGCCTACCGCCACCACCACAGCCATAATGGCAACCTTGGGATAGGTTGCACGGCTCAGGTCGCCAAAGCTCCACACCACCGCTGCATCCAGCCCCACATCGGTGGCGTAAAACTGCAAAACGGTGGTAGCCGCTGTCCAAACAGCGCCCATAGCCACACCTGCCAGCACCACCACATTGGGCGAAAAGGCTCTTACAGAGCAAAGACCTAAAATCAGCAGGACGGAAGCCATAGCAAACACAAAGGCCAAAAAGGAAGTGGCATAGGGGTTTGCGCCCACATCGAAGCGCAGGGCATTATTGCCTGTGGACAAAAAGCCACCGGCAAACACGATGATGGAAAGGTTTGCCCCAAAGACTGCGCCGTTGGATACACCCAGGGTGGAGGGAGATGCCATGGCGTTATTCAGGGTGCTTTGCATAATCAAACCAGCCACGCTCAAGCCTGCACCGGCTACGATGGCAGAAAGCACCCGGGGAATCCGGATGTTCCAAATGATCCGGCTATGGGCAGGCGTTCCCTTCCCCAAGAGGGCTTGGAAGCCTTCTGCCACGGTCATGCCGGAGGAGCCTGCAAACAGGCAAGCCACCGCCAGCACCAAGACTGCTATCACAAGGCTCAAAAGGGTTACCCGGTTGCGCCTTTTCATTTTCTGTAATTCCAGTAATTTCCCCATAAAAGGACTCCTTTTGCATTTACCAGGGCATTATAGCACAAGAAAATCCCCTGCGTAAGCCCCCCCGGGGGATAAAACTTCTCACTTATCACTTCTCACTTCTCACTTATAAAAGCTCTCTTCCCTTTTGAAGAAAAGTGTGCTATAGTAAGCAAAATGAGGTGACACTATGGAAAAAGCCTATCGTTTCCGGCAGGCAAAGCCGGAGGAAATTCAAGAAATTTTTAAGCTTATTATGGGAAGAGTTTCCTGGATGGACCAAGTGGGCATCCACCAATGGAACGATACCAAATATGACGAGCGGTATCCCCTTTCCTACTATGAAATGCGGCGGCAAAAGGAAGAACTGTTCGTTCTGGAAGAGAATGGGGAGATCGTTTGTGTGGGGGCGCTGTTCCACGAGGATGAGCGGTGGCCTGACCCGGAAAATGCCTACTATCTGCACCATTTCGCCTCCCGGGTGGACAAGCAGGGCATTGGCTCTTTGTTCCTAGAAAAAGCAGAAGAATACACCAAGTCCCAGGGCAGAGCCTATATGCGACTGGACTCTGCCATTGGCAATGAAACGTTGGAAGCCTACTACACAAGCCGGGGCTACACCGAAGCAGGCCGCTGTGTGGATGGACTGTATAAGGGCATACTCAGACAGAAAAAGCTATAAAAAAGGCCCCCTTGTGTAAAGGGGGCTGGATTTTTGCGCAGCAAAAAGACTGGGGGATTGACAATCCCTCCGTCAAAAATCAAAGATTTTTGCCACCTCCCTTTGCACAAGGGAGGCTTTTTATTGTCAATTAGTAGTAAATGCAGTAGCTTGCTTTGCCGGTTTCTTCGTCGTAGCTGTCCATGGAGAACTTGGCGCCGATTTTTTCCGCCAGGGCTTCCATCACCACGGTGGTGGTGCAGACATACCAGGAGGAGATATTCCGGCCGGTGGCTTTCAGGTGGGCAACGGCAGGACAAGCGGAAACTTCCACTTCCAGGCGTTTTTCCGTCAGGGTGGTTTTCACCAGATCCAAAGCCTTTTCCTTTTGATAGGTGTCCAGGATTTTCTCCTCCAGGGCAGCAAGCCCACGCTCCTGCATATCCTTGATCAGGTTGCCGTAAACATGTTCTGCAAAGCCACGGAGGTACTCCTCCACCGTTTCTGTGCCGTAGTTTTTGCCTAAGTACTCCACGCCCATATTCATGCTGTTATGGAAATCTTTATGGAAATACTCGTTATCCCCGGCTGTGCGGTGCATGGCAGTGGTATCTTCGTCCAAAATCACCCGTCCATCGAAGATCTTGGGGTCATAAATCAGAATGGAGCAGGCAGCTCTGTCCATACCGGAGAAGTTATAGATGTACTTTAAACCCGTCTTTTCTACTGCGTGGCGGTAGTAATCGCAATGGAGGCAATAATCCGGAAAAGGTTCTACCCCGTCGGTTTCTTTCAGCTCCAGCAGGCGGCCTTTGGAAGGACACCGGTGCATATCCAAAAAGAAAAATCCCCGCTTTTCATTTACATACATAGAAAAGTCTGCTGCCTCTTCATTCAGACTGCCGGACCAGTAGGTGTAGCAGCCACGGATGCCCTCTTTTTCCACGAAATTGATAAGCGGAATGCCCTTGCCGTCAGGCTTAAACAGATAGTCCCAAAAACGATCTACCTCTGCCCTGCCGAACTTGCGGGTCAAATAGGTAAAAATCTCGCTGTAGGCAGGAATAAACTCTGTGCAGGAAATCATAAAAATCCCTCCGGTATCTGTTTTTTCTTTAGTATAGCACATTTTTGTTTTTATGCAACAAAAAACGCTCTGCCGCAAATTGCTGCAGGGGTTTCTCAATCGGGAAGAATTACAGCTGCATTTTGCTTACTGCGCGCTGTGGGATGTAAGGATATATTTTCCATCTGTGGCCTCCACAGTAAAGGTGAAGGTGTTCTGCCTCTCTCCTCCGCCATAATACTGGAAGGTATCTGTCACCTGCACTGTAAAATGGATATGGTCCTCGGTGGTAAAACCAACTTCTCTGGTCGCATTCTCATCGCCACCGCCTATGCCGCTGGCATAGATCTGAAGGGAATCTGTGGCGGCATCGTAATAACACAGGGACTCATGTAAGACCCAAATTCTTTCGATCCCGGTGTAGTCAAAGGTAGCGCCCATACATTGGGTGGTAAAGGCATCCATTTGGGAAACGGCAATACTGCGTACCACCCTGCCGTCCCCTCCGGAGGTGTTGACAGGGTCCACCCCCTGGCTGAACACGGCGGCTGTGATCACAGCCCCCAGGTCATTTTGCAGCGCCTGGGCAGTTTCAAAGAAGGGCAGATGCTCCACAATGCCAGCATAATGGGTGAACATTCTGTCATACTGCATTTTAGATTCATAGTAATCGCAGTTGGCGCAGGTATTTCTCGTTTCACCGGGAGCATAGTCCCCGGCGCTTATATGGACCTTCCATCCCTGCAGACTGTGCCCTGCGGTATCGCATTTCGCACTCTCCAGGGAATCTGCAAGGTCTGCCACCGCCAGACCACCGCCCACCACAATGGCAGCGGCGACGATGCCTGCTATGATCTTGGCAACGATAGGAATGGACGCAATTTTCGCACCGATGCCCGTAGCGGTTGCTGCTGCAGTTGCGGTTGTGGTAGCCGCAGCTGCCGTAGCCGTGCCAGCAGAAACAGAAACCGCAGTACCTGTAGCGGCAGATACCCCTGCTGCCACCGCCTTTGCCGATGCGGCAGGCATAGCTTTGGCAAAGTAACCACGGAACAGCCACAAAAGCAGAGGCAGAATCGCAACGCTGTGGAGCTTGATGTTGTTCTTCTTTTCGTAGTCTTCCACAGATGCTTTGATGCCCTTCCGGGCATAATTCAGGCGGCTCTTGACCGTACCTTCGGACACGCCCTGTATTTCGGCAATCTGCTTAATGGAGAGTTCCTCAAAATAGAACATCATAACGACAGCTCTTTGCTCCTCAGAGAGCTTGTCGATCATTTCCATAATTGTCTTGCGGAAGTCCTCTTTGTCCAAGGCTTCATCAGGAATGAATTCTGCCCGATCTTCGGCAAGGGTATCAAAAACGGTATTGCCTTCCTCGTCTTCGTCCACAAGGACGTCCTTTTTCTTTTTGAAGTACCGGGTACATTGATGGTATGTAATTTTCTTCATCCAGGTCACAAAAGCAACCGGCTCTTTCAAATCACCCAAGGTGTTGATGATCTCCACAAAGGTTTCCTGTGTAATATCGCAGGCAAGGTCATCATCCTTGACTGTTTTCAGGGCGAAGTAATACACATCATTGTAGAAAGTATTAAACAATGTGTTTAACGCATCGCTGTCGCCGTTCTGAGCAGCCGTGACGGTGCGAATCAGTTCCACTTGTTCCATAATCCACCTCAAATCAAATCAGTTTTGCAGCAAACGAGTGTGCTGATGGGGTTGTTTATACATCATATCATGATGTACGACAGATTTCCACATAATTATGTATGGATATAAAAGCGTCCCAGTTCAATAACCTATTCGTTTTCATTTTTATTTAAAGATACCTTGCGGCTTTCGTCGCAGGGTATCGCTGTATTTTAGCAAAAATCCTTCCACACGCCTTACCCTTGTTCGGGCGTTTCTCCATGCACGAATGCAATCAGCACTACTTCCGGGCGGTTGTTAAAGCGGAAAGGGAAAATGCTGTTGCCGATGCCCCGGCTGACCACCATTGTTGTTTCCTCTTTTTGGAAAAGGCCTGCATCGTATTGGGGAAAAAGCCCCTGGTCCGGGGCTGCCAGGCCGCCTATAAAGGGAAGGCGGAACTGTCCGCCGTGGGCGTGGCCCGTCAGCACAAGGGAAATCTTATTTTCTGCGTAAACATCCATCAATTCCGGTCTGTGGGATAGTAACACTGTGAAGGCATCCCGGTTTTCCGTCAGTTCCTGCAAGTGATCGGCCATATCCCCGGATTGGAAACTGGGGTCTTTGACCCCCAGCAGGAGAATGGTTTCCCCTTTTCGCTCTATTTCCACGGACTGATTTTCCAGCACCACCACACCGAGGTCCATTAGCCCCTCTTTCAGCTGCGCATACTGGGATATGCGGGATTCGTGATTGCCTGGCACATAATAGCAAGGGGCAATTTCCATGGCCTTTTGGGCAAACTGCAGAGCCACCGAAACGTCCGTATCCCGGGAATCCACCAGATCACCGGTGATGGCGATCATATCCGGCTTGGCTTCTTTCAGCATATGGAGAAGGTTTTCGTTCCCCTCCCCCATTTGGGCGTTGTGCAAATCAGAAATTTGGGCGATCCGGTAGCCGTCAAAGGCAGCAGGTAATTTCTGCAATGCCACCTGGTAGGTAGTCGTTTCCAGCGCTGTATTTCCCCAGGCGATCCACAACACCAGCGCAAGCAGAAGCACAAAACAGACGGACAAAATAAGAATCACTTTTGCTTTTTTCCTTTTCATATTTTCCCTCCCGTCTGCATACGCTTCTCCCTTTGTGAATTTACCATACCACACAAGCTGTGCAATTGCAACAATATATCAAGGCGTTGAAAGAAATGGCATCCATTTCCTATTGGCGTAAAGCAAAAAGGACTATGCCTTTTTGTCGTAGTCCTTTCAATTTTAATCCAACGGCTTCATTGTGGGGAGCGTAAAAGGGTTGAAAAACGATTGTGCAAATATCCTACCTCTGAAATGATCTAAAAATGGCCCGAAACTCGTGCTTTTGCGGAACATTGTAATTTTGAATTATTTATGATACACTGCTATCGGTTAGATAAACTTGAATTTGTGTAACAGCTTTCACCACCACCCCATATGTAGGGCGGCTGCACTATTTAGCAAATTAAGTCGAGAAAGACCTTGCGCGTTTCCCTATAATTATGAGCATAAGGAGGTGAACAGGAATGGATGGGCATATAGAAGCGGTTCAAAGAATGCAGGACTACATTTCAATGCACCTTGATACAAATATTACAATGGCTGACCTTGCGAATGTATCACAGTATTCAACCTGGTACTCATATAGACTTTTTATGGATTTGCTCCATATGACACCCGCAGTTTATATCAGGCGGCTGAGATTGTCTAAATCTGCACTCCGATTGCGAGATGAAAAAGTAAAGATAATTGATGTTGCGTTTGACACAGGATACGAGAGTGTGGACGGCTATCAGCGAGCATTTTACAAAGAGTTTGGATGTAATCCTTATGAATATTCCGTATGTCCTACACCAATTTATCTGTTC
>JAZRUE010000030.1:0-1889 GCA_045652345.1 Faecousia sp.
CAAGACCGGCACCGCCGAGCATGAGACCGGCGGCTCCTCCAACGGCGCCTTCATCTGCTTCGCGCCCATGGACGATCCCGAGATCGCCGTGGCGGTCTACGGCGAGAAGGCCGGCTCCGGTGCCTATATGGCCCGTGTGGCCCGCGCCGTCCTGGACGCCTACTTCGGCGCAGACGAGACCAGCGACGCCGAGACCTATGAGAATAAGGTAGGGTGAGGCTGCACCTCAGTGATGTTTTCCCTGCCGGGAAAGTGATGCATTTCCTGGAGGAAATGTGATGTTTTGCTGACGCAAAGTGATGTTTGCCCTATGGGCAAGATATGGTATCCCTTCGGGATGATTGAGATCAGAAAATGGGGTTCCGCCAAAAGCGGAAGCCCATTTCAGTCTGTCAAAGAACCCCTGTTTTCATTTTAAGAAAACAGGGGTTTTGTGATAGAAATATGGAAAATAGAAGCCTATAAATAAAAATAAGGAGTTTTTCCAACTCCAGTTTGCCAGCTTTTTCAGATTCATGGCAGCAAATTTGAGCCTGACCCATCGTGTCACTGCGGCCAGACCTCTGTGGTGAGTATAACGCATGGCGTGTTTCTCCTTGGCATCTGCGAATACTCTCTCAATGCTCTCTTTGCGCTGCCGGTAGAGCATCCGGGCGTACTCGTTCTTCCTCACTTCATCTGCCAAGTCCAGATACTCCTGCCAGATGTGGGTGGTCAGAATCTTCTGCCCCTTATCGTTTGCACCGCACCACGCCTTACACGGGCAGGCTGTGCAATTTTTCGGCGTGCTGCGGTAGGTGCGTTTGCCGTCTCTGTCGGTGGTGGTGTGCCGCAGGATCTGACCCTGTGGACAAATAAAATGGTCTTTTACGGGGTCGTAGGTATAGTCCCAGGGCTTGTAGCCGGTTCTCTTTCTTGTGGGTCTGCTGTAAGGAAGGATTGGGATTCTGCCGTCGTCAAAGGTCTTCTTTACGATCCAGGGGGTCTTGTAGCCTGCGTCCATCGTTACGAACTTCACATCATGCTTCGCCGTCACTTCGTCATATACCTTGTCCCATGCAACACTGTCATGGACATTGCCTGCGGTCACTTCCACGCCCAGAATGAAGCCGTTTTTATCGCAGGCGGTATGGGCTTCGTAAGCAAACTGCCGCTCATGCTCGCCTTTTACAAACATTCCGCAGTCCGGATCTGTGGTGGAAACGGTCTTTCCCTTGGGCTTGCCACCCTTGGGAGGCTTGGGATCATCGTCGTTATCACCGTCCTCAATGGGCTTCTTTCCTAGCTTCTCCCGTTCGGCATTCACCTCTTCCCGGAGCTTTCCGGCATAGATCTTAGCCGCTTCTGCGACCTTTTGCTTCTGGTACTTCTTCTTGTTGGCGCTGGCCTTGATGTGGGTTCCATCGATAAAAACAACACTGGGATCGACCATGCGGTTGTTGAGCGCCTTGTTCAGGATATGCTCGAAGATCTCACAGGTCAACTCCTCCGGAAACCGCTTGCAGAAGGCATAGCTCACCGTGGCAAAGTGTGGGGTCTCGTCCAGCAGACCATAGCCCAGGAACCACCGGTAAGCCAGATTCACCTGGATCTCCCGGTAAGTCTGGCGCAGGGACGGAATACCGAACAGATGCTGGATGAGTACCATCTTGATAAGCACCACCGGATCGGTGCCTGGTCTGCCATTGTCATGGCAGTAAAGCGGGTCGAGCCGCCCATACAGCCACTCGTAATCCATAACCTTTTCAATCTTGCGAAGCAGATGATCCTTGGGAACCAAAGTGTCCAGATCCACGATAATAGGCTCTCTTCGTGCGTTGTTTTTCCATTGTTCCATAATAACACCCCCGTTTCGTCTATTATACACGAACCGGGGGGATATGGATAGT
>JAZRUE010000031.1:0-7804 GCA_045652345.1 Faecousia sp.
AGCCGTGACTGGGGGAGTGTCCCATCGTACATACAACACTCCCTCCGTCATTTGCTTTGCAAATGCCACCTCCCTCAAAGAGGGAGGCAAGGGTCGCCTACAATAATTTTACAAATTACGCTGTTAGTATCTGTAAACAAAGACGGCTATACTGCCCAAAACAAAAACTCCTCTGCAATAAACAAAGGAGTTTTATTGATCACATAGACATTATTTTTTAATCCACATAGCAGGACGAATGGCCGCACCATCACGATTTTTCGATGTGCTACAGGAAATGCTTCCGTTCGCAAATACCCAGTTAATTCCCCCGCCTGATGTGCGTAAATACCAGCAACATCCCCAACGTTTCTGCTGGGTATCCTTTTCGTAAATATCTTCATTTTCAGCGCTGCGCTCTTGTTCCGTCTCGTATTGCCAATACGGCACATCCGCCTGAAAAGCCTCCCCCATATAATACATATAGAAGTCAGGATGCTTTGCCAAGTCATATATAAGCGGATAAATATAGCAACCTCTTTCGTAGGCGTAGTTCGTGGGTTTGGACATTCTTTTTTGCTCCGCAATAACATCATGCCATTCTTCGCTATCAAAAAACAAAATCATTTCCGCAATGCTCGGCAGAAATATTCTGTCTTGCACTGCAGTGCCACCGTCCAGAATAGCGGCACACCAACCACTGGCGGTTTTTACATCAGATAACAGAATACGGTCTTGTTCCTCGGAAGAAAATGCTTCGCCCAAAAATTCTTCATTCAGCCATTTTCTTGCAACAGAATTCTTCCATGCTGTTTTGTGACCGTCGCTATAAGGAATGCAATCAAGACAATACTTGCTAAGTACATACATTCTATCGGCCTCTTCTTTAAGAACGAGCCATTCAACAGGTTCCTTGTTTGCGCCATTGGATTGCCAGTAATTGCCAAACTGAATTGTCTTCATTTTGTGCGCCTCCATCAGTTGTTTGTTTTATATTATCACGTTCTTATTATGGATGCAACTATCGAACAAAATGGGACATAAGCAAAAGCGAGGTGAAATTCACCTCGCTGTTCGTTTTATAATGCTATGTATTGCCCAGCAGAATCTGTCCGCTGGTGTCAATGTTGTCAGCAAGGGGGCGCCTTCCCTTATCTTGAGGGCACGACGAATTTCTTTGAGATAACAATACGCCCCCAAGCTAAACTGCCCCAGTTTGTACTGTCTGTACAAACTGGGGCAGTGCATAAAGTGCCTCTTTTTATTTTGCGTATTCTACAGCTTTGGTTTCCCGGATTACATTGACCTTGATCTGGCCGGGGTATTCCAGCTCGGCTTCGATCTTCTTGGCAATGTCCCGTGCCAGCAGGATCATATTGTCCTCGGTGACTTCCTCGGGCTTGACCATAATCCGGACTTCCCGGCCTGCCTGGATGGCGAATGCTTTTTCTACACCGGGGTAAGAACCGGTGATCTCTTCCAGCTTCTGCAGTCGGCGGATATAGTTTTCCACATTCTCACGCCGTGCGCCGGGGCGGGCAGCGGAGATGGCATCGGCGGCCTGCACCAGAACAGCGATCACAGTCTTGGGCTCCACATCGCCGTGGTGGGCTTCGATGGCGTTAACAACAACGGGATTTTCCTTGTACTTCCGGGCCAGTTCAGCACCCAGCTGTACGTGGCTGCCTTCCACTTCGTGGTCGATGGACTTACCCAGGTCGTGCAGGAGGCCTGCCCGCTTGGCAAGGGCTACATCCACGCCCAGCTCTGCAGCCATCAGGCCTGCGATATGGGCAACTTCCATAGAGTGATTCAGCACGTTCTGACCGTAAGAGGTACGGTACTTCTGGCGACCCAAAACCTTCACCAGTTCAGGATTCAGGTTATGCACACCGGTCTCGTAGCAAGCCCGTTCGCCCTCTTCCCGGGTGGTGCGGTCCACTTCCTTGCGGGCCTTTTCCACCATATCTTCGATGCGGGTGGGGTGAATACGGCCGTCCACGATCAGCTTTTCCAGGGCAAGTCTTGCCACTTCCCGACGGACGGGATCAAAGCTGCTGACAGTGATGGCTTCGGGGGTGTCGTCAATGATCAGGTCTACACCGGTGATGGTTTCCAAAGTCCGGATGTTCCGGCCTTCTCTACCGATGATGCGGCCCTTCATTTCGTCGTAAGGCAGGGGAACCACGGAAACGGAGGCTTCTGCGGCGTGGTCAGCGGCACAGCGCTGAATGGCAAGAGCAATCACTTCTCTGGCCTTTTCTTCGGCCTCGTCCTTCATCTCCTGCTCAATTTCCTTGATCTTCATTGCGGTCTCGTGGCGGATTTCCTCCTCCACAGTGGCAAGAAGATGCTGCTTTGCCTGCTCCTGGGTCAGGCCGGAGAGTTTCTCAAGGGTGGCAATATGCTGACGGCGAACAGCCTCGGCCTCTTCTTTGGCGCGGGCAACCTCTGCCAGCTTTGCAGCCATTTCTTCTTCCTTGCGCTCGAAATTCTCTGCTTTTTTGTCCAGGGTTTCTTCTTTTTGCTGCAGTCTGCGCTCCTGCTTGGTCAGCTCAGCGCGACGCTCTTTGACTTCTTTCTCGTATTCTGTGCGAGATTTATGGATTTCGTCTTTGGCTTCCAGAAGCATTTCCTTCTTGCGGCTCTCACCGCTGCGAATGGCTTCGTTAATGATCCGTGTGGCTTCCTGCTCAGCAGAACCGATTTCCCGTTCTGCGAACTTTTTCCGGTAGCCTACGCCCAGGGCAAAACCCAAGGCAATGCCTACGGCAGCACAACCGACGATAGCAATAATGGCAATCGTTAAGTCCATAACTCTTTCTGCGCACCTCCTTTATAGAATAGGCCAAGCCGGGAAGGTGGGCAAAGTGAGCCCTATGTGTTAAATTTGTAAAAGATCCGGGAAAACCCGGGACTGTCCAAATAGAAACGCCACAAGGCGCAAATCCCAAATTCCGGCCCGTGCCGGATAAATATGAAACGCCGGAGCAGGAAGTCCTACTTCTGCAGCGTACACCATACCGTGTTTATTTTACCTGTCAACGAAAAGAAAGTCAAGCCTTTTTGCACAAAAGTTCGGCAACTGTTTTACAAAAAGGCTGTAAATGAGACATAAACCTTCCTGCGAATACCTATTGAAATCCATGCGGCTTTCGAGTATAATGGATCCATACAAAAGCGACCCTAAATTTTTATATACAGGTGAAGACTATGATTGATTTAATGCAGAAAACCCAGGTGAAGGTGCTGGAATACAGCGGCCATATCCGCAATTGGAAGCCCCTGTGTGAGGAACTGGGCATTCCCACGGATTTGACCCGGGAAGCCCGGGAAGAAGAGATCCTGAAGGCTGCCTATCAAAAGTGGGGCGGCGAAATGGCTATGCATATGCACGGCATGTTCGCCTTTGCGCTCTATGACGAAGCGCAGGATCAGATCTTCTGCCTCCGTGACTGCTTCGGCACCAAGCCCTTCTATTATTATGTGACCGAAGAGGGCGAACTGCTATTCGGTGTCCATCTGCGCAAGATTCTGGAGCAGCCCGGCTTCAAGAAGGAACTGAATCGGGAAATGCTGCAGCTGTACCTGACCCTGACCTATGTGGCAGGAGAGGATACCTTCTTCAAGGGCATGAAAAAGCTGCTGCCCGGCCGGTATATGACCTTTAAAAACGGCCAGGTGAACATCACCCGCTACTGGCGTCCGGAATTCCATCCTGATGAGAGCAAATCTCTGGAAGATTGGGCTGACGAGATCCACGAAACCTTCAAGGAAATCATGAAGGAGATCAAGACCGACGACGAGACGGCAGAATCCTTCCTTTCCGGCGGCGTGGACTCTGCCTATGTGCTGTCTATGTCCGATGCCAAGCTCTGCAACTCCTGCGGCTATGAGGATAAGCGCTTTGACGAATCCGGCATGGCTCTGGAAACTGCCAATTATCTGGGCATCAAGATGAACCGCTGCATTTTCGGACCGGAGGATTACTTCGGCATTCTGCCCTGGGTCATGGAGAATATGGAACAGCCCATCGGTGACGCCTCTGCGCTGGTATTTGCTTTGGGTTGCCGTGCAACCGCCCAGCACACCAAGCTGTGCTACTCCGGTGAAGGCGCTGACGAATTCTTCGGCGGCTACAATATGTACCGCAATGCCCCCCGCTACGGTGACAACCTGAAGACCTTCTATGTTGGCAACACCAATATTATGAAGGAAGAAGAAAAGCAGAAACTGCTGAAGCATTACTACGAAGGCGTTCTGCCCATCGATCTGGTCAAGTCCATCTACGAAGAAAATGAGGGCCTGGACCCCCTGGCAAAGATGTGCGATGTGGACATCCAGATCTGGCTGGAAGGCGATATCTACCTGAACATCGAAAAGATGAGTACCGCTGCCGGCCTGGAAGTGCGGATGCCCCTGACGGATATGCGGATCTTCGACATTGCTTCCCGTGTGCCTTCCAGATTCAAGGTCAACGAGGAGCAGAATAAGGTGGCTTTCCGTGCTGCCGCAGAAAAGATGCTGTCTCCGGAGATTGCAAATCGGAAAAAACTGGGCTTCATCGTGCCTATTCGCCATTGGCTGGCAGATGAGCGGTATAATCAGGATCTGTTTGCCAAGTTCAGCGGTGCCGCCGCACAGGAATTCTTTAATATGGACGAACTGAACGCCCTCCTGCAGGAATATTTGGGCGGCAACTCCGATTTGTGGAGAAAGGTTTGGACCGTTTATACCTTCCTGGTGTGGTACGATATTTACTTTGGATAAGAAAGTTAGATCCCGCAAGAACCTTGCGGGATCTGCTTACATAGGTGGAACAATGGAAATCATTACCTGTACTGCCCCCTTTGCTGCAGAGGAAATGCTCTCCTGGCTGGAGAAAATCTTTGGGGTTGAAGAGCGGCTTTTGGAAAGGCCGCAACTGAATGGAGAAGAGATTGCTTATAATCGGGATATTGTGCTGCTTGCCAAGGAAAAGGGCAAACTTTTGGGCGCGATCCACGGCACGATCCCCCATCACGACCCTCATTTGGCAGGCCTTTCGGCTATGTTTACCACCCCTGAGGCCCGGGGGACAGGCCTGGGCAGAAAACTCTTTGGGAAACTGGTGGAAACTCTGGAAAATGAGGGAGTTACTGCGATGGTGCTGGGTACTTCCAATCCCATCGGTGAAAAACTCTACGCTTCTTTCGGCTTCCGGTACTTATACGGCTCCGGGGTGATGGCCCGCTTTGCTGACGGCTCTGTGGCGGATTTCAACCGGGCGCGGTTTGACACGCCCAGAGGAGAAATCCATATAGAGGAAGGCTCGCCAAAAATGCGGATCCCCATTGTGCCTTTAACCCTCTCCCGGCTGAAATATAAGGTCTATGATATGAATTTGGGCCTTATCAATCCGGAACTCAAAACCCAGCCTTCCTGCATGGGTCTTTTCCCCAAGTATCTGTCTTTGCAGGAAGCTGGCGGGCGCTTTTACGGTGCTTATGATGAAGCAGGTGTGCTGGGCGCTGCCGCCACCGTTACTGCCAACGGGTGCTTCGATGGTTTTGCTTATCCCGCCTGGGAAAGCGCACTGGAAGAAATATTCCGCAAAGGCAGCGCCACCCATATGCTGATTGCTGACGGCGATGAAGAAAAGTCGGCTTTGGCCGCCCGCCTGGGGTTGCGGATAGCCGATGCTGCTATCCATCAGATTCCCTCTCACTACTATAGATAAGGAGAAACAAAATGAATGTAGTATGTTTGGATTTGGAAGGTGTTTTGGTGCCGGAGATCTGGATCGCCTTTGCAAAGGAGAGCGGCATCAGCGTTTTGACCCGGACCACCCGGGATGAGCCGGACTATGATAAACTGATGGCCTGGCGGATCGATATTCTCCGTCAGCACGGCCTGACCCTGAAGGATATTCAGGATACCATCGCAAAGATCGATCCCATGGAGGGCGCAAAGGAATTCCTGGACGAGCTGCGGAGTCTGACCCAGGTGATCATTGTCAGCGATACCTTCACCCAGTTTGCCCAGCCTCTTATGAAGAAATTGGGTATGCCCACCATTTTTTGCAACGAACTGATTGTCAACGAAGAAGACCAAATCACCGGATTCCGTATGCGGGTGGAGCAGTCCAAGTTAACCACAGTTCGCCACCTGCAGGCCATGGGTTTTGACACCATCGCCGCCGGCGACAGCTTTAACGACCTGGGTATGATTGGCGCATCCAAGGCAGGCTTCCTGTTCCGCAGCACCGAAAAAATCAAGGCAGACTATCCCCAATATCCCGCTTTTGAGACCTATGAGGAACTGCTTTCTGCCATCAAATCTGCGCTGAAATCTTAAAAGAATCTTAACAAACTATCGAACAAATGTATGAAAAGCCCGGTTTTGACCGGGCTTTTTCCTTTCACAGCCGGGAAAAACGCGAAAAACAGTTGTAAAACCGCCCCAAATGTAGTAGAATAGTACAACTGAAATAATGTCCCTGGCACATAGAATAGAGATAGCGGAGGAATCCTTTTATGGAGAAACCTATTGTTTTAATTATTATGGACGGCGTGGGCAAAGGCGATGGCGGCAGCGGTGACGCAGTCGTGCAGGCCAACACCCCCACTCTGGACCATCTTCTTTCTACTTGCCCCCATACTTACCTGAAAGCCCACGGCTCTGCCGTTGGTCTGCCTTCCGATGAGGATATGGGCAACTCTGAAGTGGGCCATAACGCACTGGGCTGTGGTCAGGTCTACTCTCAGGGCGCAAAACTGGTTGGCGAGTCCATCGAAAACGGAGCACTGTTTGCTTCTGCCACCTGGCTGGACCTGGTGGAAAATGCCAAGGAAGGCAAGGCGATGCACTTTATGGGCCTGCTGTCTGACGGCAACGTTCACTCCAATATTCATCACCTGATCGCCCTGCTGAAGCAGGCCAAGGCTTCCGGTGTGAAGAAAGCTTACTGCCACATCCTGCTGGATGGCCGTGATGTGCCTGCCACCTCCGCTCCCGAGTATATCGGCATGCTGGAAGATGTGCTGGCAGAACTGACCGGTGACGGCTACGATTACGCCATCGCTTCCGGCGGCGGCCGTATGCAGATCACTATGGACCGCTATGAAGCCAACTGGGGCATGGTGGAACTGGGCTGGAGAACCCACGTCCAGGGCCTGGGCCGTCAGTTTGCCTCTGCTTTGGAAGCTGTGGAAACCTTCCGGGCAGAAACCGGCTGTATCGACCAGGATCTGCCTGCCTTCGTGGTGGCAAGAAACGGCGCTCCCGTTGCCAAGATTGAAAATGGCGACAGCGTGATCCTCTTTAACTTCCGTGGCGACCGCGCCCAGGAAATTTCCCTGGCCTTCGACCGGAAAGACTTTGATAAGTTCGACCGTCCCGGCTACACCGGTGTGAAGTTTGCCGGTATGCTCCAGTACGACGGCGACCTGAATATTCCCGAAAACTATCTGGTGCAGCCCCCCGTCATCACCAACACGCTGACAGAAGTGCTGTGCGAGGCAAAAATCTCCGAGTATGCTTGCTCCGAAACCCAGAAGTACGGCCACGTGACGTATTTCTGGAACGGCAACCGCTCCGGCAAGGTCTGCGAAGAACTGGAAGTGTACGAAGAAGTACCCTCCGATGTGATTCCCTTCGAGCAGGCTCCTGCTATGAAGTCCAAGGAGATCACCGAAAAGATGGCTGCCGCTATGGCATCCGGCAAGTTCCAGTTCCTGCGCTGCAACTACCCCAATGGCGATATGGTGGGTCATACCGGCGTGATGGAGGCAGTTGTTTACGCGATGGAATGTGTGGACAATGGCCTGAAGGCCATCCTGGAAGC